>NZ_FOFJ01000058.1 GCF_900110885.1 Azotobacter beijerinckii
GGCTCATCCGCTATACCGAGGCGGGCTACCTGCCGATCGACAACAACCGTGCCGAACGGGCTATTCGCCCGTTCGTCATCGGGCGCAAGGCCTGGCTGTTCAGCGACACGCCCAAAGGCGCGACGGCCAGCGCGCAGCTCTACAGCCTGGTGGAAACCGCCAGGGCCAACGGGCAGGAGCCCTACGCCTGGCTGCGCCACATCCTCGAGCGGTTGCCGGCAGCGCAAAGCGTCGAAGACTACGAGGCGCTGCTGCCGTGGAACTGCACTCCGACGGCGCCACTGTAAAAGACCGGCTCGGCCGTTAACAGACGGGGTTCATGGATCACTTACGCGGCTACCGCACTCTTCTATGAGTGCGATGAGGAAAAGCACCTCGTGGCGAAGCTTGTCGCCAAGCTGGTGGAAACCGGGGAGGGGCTCGCCTAGCTCCGGCCGTACACTCAGCCGTACTGCTGTGAGCGGCCCTGATGGTGGGTTTTTGCTGCCGGTTTTCTATCCCCTGGGATAAGGCGCCCTTATCAAGGGCAAGCCCGCCAGCCCCCGCAGCGGAGGGTGGCGGCCGAGTCGGTGTGTACTGCACATAGCATCGGGGAGTATGTACTTGGCTTCATTCTATAATCGGAAATTTGTTGGCCAGGCACCACTTGGGTATACCCGGAGTTCTCCCCTTTCCCTTGCCGAGCTATTTTCTGGGCAAAAACTCGTCCAGCCTGTTGGAGAACAATAAAGTTTCATCAACAGACAGGATGCGGCCAGAAACGGTCAGGTGTTGCACTCAGATTTTGCCACTGCCTACATTTCTGATAGCACCCACAGGGAGCGTGAGAACGATCAACATAATCCAGTAGCTCAAAAGCATTTTAGAGCCTGGTTTTAACTGGAGGGCACCTGCCAATCTTGGGATACTCCTACCACCAAGTTTAGTGTCACCTCTCCTGTCACCAGCAGATATTTTAGCGCCATCCATAGGTTCGACAGGGCGAATAGCGTCACCAACTGCGCCGTGTTCTTCGCTAGGCCTCGGAAGCATACTTATCCATCATAAGTACTACTTGTGGATAGGCTCTTATTCAATTGCAACGTTATCCTTTCCCAAGCTTATTTTGATCCATTAAATGCTGCCCTCTTACTGAAATACCTAACATTTCAGAAAGCTGCTGTTTTTCCTTGTATGCAACAGGAAACATATAGATATGCTGGATTACCATTTCCTTTAGAATCCTCAAACAAACTGGATTACCCCTAAGTTTATCCATTGTTTTTTGGATAGAATCAATATCAAGCATCCTTTTAAACTGAAGCTCTACGGCTTGGTTTATCAAAGTATAAGCTGGTGTATTCTCTTGTTTTGCTAGCTCTTCATAAATTTCATAAGCCTCTTTTGACCCAATAGAGGAGGCTATTTTCCCTACAACACCATTAATAACACTATATGTTAGATGTAAGTAAGCGCTTTCTGCATGAGTTTGAACTTCTCTGTTAGTTAAATTAGGGTATTCAGAAAGGATATTCACAATAAAGTTTATTATTTCTGATTTTGAGGCGTCAGAAATTTTAATAAAATAATCCAAAAACCTAAGGCCAGTTGACGCCCCACTACTGGCTAGTTCGTATAATGTGTCACGCGTCATTGTGGCGTGGCGGTTTCTAATTATTTGACCGGCAATCTCCATGCTTTTGAAGGATCTATTTATATTTGAGTATGTGTCAAGTGACTCGTCATGTTCATGCTTTTCTTCCAGTGAGCCCCTCTCCATAATATCGAGAGATTTATTCCGGTCATCGCGCTCTTTCTGGATTTCTCTCTGTTCTAAAACTAATTCAGGAATTTTCCGCATAAAATCATCCATGAAAGATAGCTGCTCTTTCGTTAAGGTTGCACACTGCTGCCCATCAAACAGCGAAGAAAGAACCTCTTTTATCTTTGTTAATACCCAAGAGTCTTTAGTGTGGTGAGTAATAAATATTAAAATGTTTGCGAAATCTTCTCGATGAAGATTATCCAAAAGCAATTGGACCTTATCCTTAATTTCCTCTGACTCAGGATATCCTTCGGCAAACTTTTTCCCAACAAAAAAATAGTAAATATAAGGATACTTAAAATGTATTTTTCGGCTTTTATCTGATAGCACAGAATGTGCCTTTAGCTTACCAAGAACTTCTGTCTTATTAACAGATAGGTATTTCCTACCATAATCATCAAAAAAATCATCTATTTGCTTCTGGTTTAGCCCATTCCCTTGAAGGAAGATTGCCCAAGAAATCTCGGTCAATATATTTAAATACTTTTCATAGTCCCTTCCACTGATATTTGCCTTTTCAAAACATTGGTAAATAAGCTGTTGATAGCAATGACCATATGAAGTAAGCTCTAAATTTTGCTGAGCATAAGCTTCAAACATTTGCATTAACATCAAAATATAAATAGGTTTTGGAGGAACGATATTCCTCTTTATTACGATATCAAGCTGCTTCTTCAGCTCATCACACTTTGAATATAGAATAGCTTCATCAATTGACTCTTCCATACCTAAGGAAATCCATTTCAGCACAATCTCTTCACGTTTATAATTACCAAACCCTAAAAGATCTGCAGCCTTATAGCCCGCAAGGGCTGGTGTCTCAGTACGAATATAACCAAACGCTGTACGGCAAGTCGCAATAGTCCAATCAAATGTATCGGCAAGTTTATTTAAAAAAATATTTCTATATTTTTCATTGAGCCCTATTTGATCTAAATTATCTAGCAATAATATTTTCGACTGGCTAGAAATAAACTCATCAAAGCTCAAGCCATTATATTGCTCGGCAACTCCCCGCTTAATCAGTTTATCAATGTCAATCTTTGTAACTTTCGTAGCATCTACATATAATGGCAAATATGATTTAGATGCCAGCTCGATGAATGACTTTTTCAGGAAGGATGTTTTTCCTTGCTGCTCATCACCAAGCAATAAATAACGACCAGCTGTTTTATAAAGAACGGATGATTCTAAAATATCAATATCTTTCTCTTTTAGCTCCCGCTCAAACTCAATATCAGGCAAAACATAAATATCGTTAAGCTTGACTTTGTCAACCTTTCTATGCGTCAATATAATTTCTGTATCGGAAAGCCATCTTTCTTGCTCTGCAGAAACTATTACCTCAGCCTTGGACAAAAGGGAAGAAGTACTAGACGTAATAGGAAAAAATTCATCTATATATTTCTTTAGTCCACTTATAGCGTCTAGCCAAGCAGAATCTTTATCGGACCACAAAGTTATAGCCTGTCCATCCCTTGGAACTACTTGAAATTCAGAAAACTCTGATTCCTGCCAAAGACATGGCCTGACAATTATTGGGATAATTTTTGCAGCCCCTTCTGCATGTCGCTCCATTGCTCTTCTTACTTCAACGTCAAAGCAATACTCAGACGCCAAAAAGCTTGGACTGATCAGAAATACAATTATTTCTGCATCATTTAAATGATGATCTATCTTCCCTTTCCAATCGTCTCCAGCAAGAATTTTACGATCATGCCATATTTGAATTACACCTTGCCTTTTAAGAGTTGCAAGATGGTCTTCTAAGTCTTCTTTATGGTTCTCGTCTTTGTGGGAATAACTAATAAAAATCTTTCTCTGCATGGCTAAGCTCGCATTTAATAAAATTGTACAATTTTATTCTTTTCCTATAATTATGTCTATGGGTCTGCTTCAAAAATAAAGGCTATGTCTAAGTTAGATGTTGTAATAGACTAATTTGGTCATGATATTTTCACCTTTGGGGTGGTTTATCATGAAAGCGAGTCAGCTCAAGCGCTGAATCGCTAAACTTTCTAGTGTGGTGTATCAGAAATTAGATACATAATTATTTGCCGAGTACCGCCGCTGCACGAGCCACTCTAGCCAGAATATCTTCCGCACTTCTTGTGCCAGCGGAACGACCTCGGGTCCTGGTTGTAGTTATCAAGGTAATGCTCGATGGAGGAACCCAGATCATCCACGCTGGTGTGAGCCTGGCGCTTGATCCACTTCTCACTCAAATCCGAGAAAAATCGTTCCACCAAGTTCAGCCAAGAAGCCGATGTTGGTGTGAAATGCACCTGATAACGGGGGTGTAATGCCAGCCTGGCCTTAATCTTGTCTGTTTTGTGAGTGGTGTAGTTGTCCATGATCAGATGGACCGGTATTCCCTCCGCTACAGAAGTGTCGACTTCCTTGAGGAAGCGAGAAACTCGATACTGCGATGGCGCCGTTTCAGACGCCCGATCACCTCCCCTGTGGCCACGTCCAGGGCCTGGATGTGGTGTTCGGGCTGTTCCGCCTGCTCGGTTACCACTTCAGCCCGCGCCTAGCCGACGTCGGCGGCACCCGTTTCTGGCGCTCGCACCTGGACGCGGACTACGGCAAGCTCAACGGCCTGGCCCGGCAGTCGGTCAAGCTCGACCTGATCGCCGAGCACTGGGACGACCTGCTGCGCCTGGCCGGCTCACTCAAGCTCGGCCGGGTGCCGGCGACCGGCATCATGCGCACGCTCCAGGCCGGCGACTGGCCCACCCGGCTGGCCCAGGCGCTGGCCGAGTTCAGCCGCATCGAGAAAACCCTGCACACCCTGACCTACATCGACGACGAGTCCAAGCGCCGCGCTATCCTGACCCAGTTGAATCGGGGCGAGGGCCGGCACAGCCTGGCCCGCGCCGTGTTCCACGGCAAGCGCGGCGAGCTGCGGCAGCGCTACCGCGAGGGCCAGGAAGACCAGCTCGGCGCCCTCGGCCTGGGCAAGATCAGGAGGCATTTTACGTCGGCGCTGACAGGAGCGGGTTTCTCATCAATCGTATCGGACTCGTGATGAAGCACGAGCGGATCTATTCGACATTGAGCGGTTTCATAATCCGAGAATGCGTCGTAGAGTCGCCCGGCAGGATCGGAAGTTCTCATAGCGAGTGGTGATCCGCCGGTAGTGCTTCAGCTTGCCGAACAGGCACTCGATCACGTGCCGCTCCTTGTAGAGATGCCAGTCGCAGGAGCGTTGCTCGATGCGGTTCCGTCTGGCGGGAATGACGGCCTGGATCTGGCGCTCCTTCAGCCAGGCCAGAAGCTGGTTGGCGTGTCGGCCAGCAGTGCCGACGTGGCGATCCCCGCCATGAGTGGGATCGCCTGGCTGATATCGGCCGCTTGGCCTTCCGTCAGGATGAAGCGAATCGGTAACCCCAGCGCATCGGTCAACACATGGATCTTGCTGCTGAAGCCTCCTCGCGAACGCCCCAGTGCCTCCTGGGCCGCAGTACTGCTGGCCGCCCCAGCTGCACAGGCATGGGCACGCACGACGGAGCTGTCGATGCAGACGTGCTGAAGGTCGGCGTCCCGAGCCAGTACCGAGTGAAGCCGGTCCCAGACGCCGAGCCGGCACCAGCGGGTGAAGCGTTTGAAAACGCTGTTCCATGAGCCGAGGCAACGAGGCAGCATCCGCCATTGAGCGCCGCTGCGTAGTATCCAGAGCACCGCCTCGACAAAGCGGAGACAGCCGAGAGTACGGGTCAGCCGGATCCCCTTCGTGGCGCTCAGCAGACTTTGGATACGGGACCAGTCGGTATCGCTCAGACGGCTTCTGTCAGTCATGGCAAAAGCCCAGTTTTAGCACTGGGCTTGCGTCAACAGAACCTAGGCTTTACCTGTGATCTAGTTGCAACTGGCAGCAGAGCGGGAGGCGGCATCTACTCCCGAGCGCCGCTGCGGGCGCTCAACCCATCCGCACTCCTTTATCAAAATGCTCCGGCAGATGTTCGGGCTTTACCTGCGCCGCGACCACCTTGCCCAGTTCGCACAGTGCGTCCAAGTTCTCTGGCCGATCCATTTCCTGCATGGTGTCGAGGTGGGCGGCATCGACGTCCCGGCCCAGCGCCGACTTGAACCACTCGGCCGTGAACAGCGCGTTGTAACGGTGATAAGTGAGCAGCGCGTGGCCGCCCGGCACAGGTCCGGCGTGTCCCATCTCGCGATCGATCTCACGCGAAGTGGGCGTAGGAACAGACAGCCATTGAAGCAATGTCTCCACCAGATCGGAGCAGTCCTCCATGAGGTTCTTCAGCGCCAACAGTCCCTGGGCAGCAGCCAACCCAGCGAATTTTCCGCCTGTGTCTACGCGAGGGTCGGCCTTACCCGTACCCACCGACACGAGCAGCAGATTCTTGTCGCCGGCCGGCCAGTTGAATCGGTAGCCCTCCATCGTGGCCGCCATCAGGGCTTGCAGCGACGGGTTGTTGTGGGGGCTGCAGCCACCGTCGACGAAGAAACCCTCGATGTCCTTGCGCGCGGGGTTCTGGTTGGAGTGGATGCGGATTTTCTCGGGTGCGAAGAAGGTGGGCGCAGCCGTGCTGGCACGCACAACTTGCCACAGGGGGTATTCGCCGTTGGGTATGGTCTCTGCTCGATCCGGATTGGGCAGGAAGTATTTGGCCTTAGTGTTGTTGGTCAAGACCCAAGTGCTGCCAGTATCCAGCCGTTTGGCCACAACCAGCAGCCCGGTACGGAAATCCGTGCGGTTCAGCCCGCCGGGGCCATAGACACCCCGCAGAGCCTCAGCAACGGCCGAAGCGTCGTAGGAGTCCTGCAACAGACCCCGCCGCCAGAAGCTGCGCATGAAGACCTTGTTGCCCAACGCGCGGTAGTGATCCTCGATCTGGCCTACGGTCATCCCGAGCGAAAGCCCGGCCGCGATGATGGCGCCGGTGGACGTGCCGGCGATCAGGTCGAAGTAGTCGCCCAGGCACAGCTCCGGGTCATTGAAGCGCTGCCGCAACAGGCTTTCGATCCGATGCAGCACCTGCAGCGTCATCATGCCGCGCAGGCCGCCACCATCGAGCGAGAGGATGCGCTTGGGGCTTCCATCGACGGCGAGATGTTGCTCGAAGTTTCGATAGTTGGTCATGGGTTCTCCGTTTCGCAGCACGTACTCGGCCTATGGGTGGCGGTGGGTCCGTTTAACCGGCTATCAATTGGCGGCTGTCGATGTGCCTGATAAAGAGGTTTGTATTGTGCGCCAGACGTACCATTGCCGCGGTGCCGTCGGAGGATTCGGTTTCGTTGTGGTCCCACAGCGTAAGCAGCGTGACTTTGCTCGCGCCCCACGATTGAGCGAGTGCCATCATCCACCGGTTGCCGCGCGACCAGGGCGTCATCATCGCTCGGGTGCGCAGCCACCGCGGCAGTCCACCGGTGTCGCTGAGCACGAAGATGTGGTCGGCCGGCTGGGCGTCGGTCAGTGCAAAGAAGCGGTTATGCCAGTCGACGTCGTAATGCTGGAACACTTCGCGAGCAACGACGTCGCGCTGCACAGGCAGGCAAAGCCACGTTTCGATGCCGAGCGCCTTGCAGGCTTCCAACATGAGGATATCGGCGCCCGGGGCCGCAGAGACAAGGACTTGGAGAGCCTCGCCTTGGTCCTCGATTTCTCCCTTGAGACGCCGCAACTCGGCCTCAATCAGGTCGCGCGCTTTGCTCTGCGCCGCGTTGGGGAAGCGTGGCATCGGTGGTGGGGTACTGCCTGTCCTGTCCACCGTGTGGCCGCTGAAGATGACGAGATGACGCTTGATGTGAGCCTTTGTCTCGTCGAGTTCGGCCATCACCGCACGCGCCGCCTCCGCACCGATGCCCAACTGCTCGAACAGCTCCAGCTGGCCGCGTGCGGCATCCCAGTAGAAGCTGCCTTTGGGTACAGCGCTTCGATAGGCATGCACCACATCGCTGTGATCGGTTTGTGCCGGCATCCCTGCGTGGGTGAGGAAGAGCATGTCTGCATCGCTGATCTTCGCCCAGGTGAGGCTCTCTCCCGGCTTTCCTTTCAACGCGCGGTCGATCGATCTCCTCACCACTGCAGACAGGACCGCGAGGTCGGCGCCAAGGTCTTCGAGGTAGCGGGAGACCTTCTTCTTGTCGCCGCCGAACAGGTTGGAGAACCGGGGGTGTTGGCTCAGCGACTTGAGGATGTACCCCATTTGGTAGGCTGCCAGCCCGGCGAAGAAGTTGTTGAGGTCGACCTCGAGAGCCTCTTTGTAGGCTTCATGGGATTCCTTAGCTTTATTGTCGACGGCCCGCGCTTGTCGCTCCTCCAGCGTGCCCAGCTTTGCGAACTCCAGGCGCCATAAGGTCTTGAGGTTGCGTCCTCTGAGCGCCAGCGCCTCCGAGCGATACGCAGGTGACACGTTGTCACCCCTTAGCATCCGCTCGATGGCTTGGTCGGAGCGTTGCAGCTTATCCCGCTCGAGCGTGCTGCGGTAGCGCCGCTCATAAAGGTTGGCGAGAGCGAGATTGGCCTCCGGGTCGAGCTCATGGCCCTGACGTACCTTCTCCCAGGTGTCCACAGCCGCCTCGATGTCCCTAAGCGCCCACTGTGCGCGGCCAACGACACGAAGCCCCTCACGCTGAAAGCTCTCGGGGAGGACGTCTTCAGCCAGCACACGCAACCAGCCTTTGTCGGCCCGTGACCAGGCCAATTCCACCTCTTCGACGAAGTCCGGTGGGACCATGACGATATGGTCGAACTGAGCCTCGGGCAAATCGGGCATCATCAGGAAGACAGGACTGTCGGTCACACGTTCCCGTGCCAGCGTGGACTTGATCGCGGCCACCAGATCGGCCCGCGCGCTTGCGGGGTCGTCGATCGGGTAACTGGTATAGCGTGCGCCGGCGATGTCGAAGGGGGTGGTATCGGCCGACGGGTTGGCTTTGATCAGCACCGTATGCTTCTTGCGCAGCGCGTGACGAACGCCCAGTTCGTAGAAGACGTTGGGGTTATGCACGGTGATGTCGCACAGAACGATGTCGGCCTTCAGGATTAGCTCGAACATGTCTTTATGGATGCTGCCGGCATCGACCACTTCGCCCGTGGTGCCGCCGCTGAGCTCGCACTCCTTCAAGGCCGGTGCGATCAGGTCGTTGTGGACCTTGTCAAAATCGATACGTCGACCTTGGGAATCCTGCTTCACGCCAAAGCCGCGAATCACAAAACAGCCCATGGAGCCTCCCTTCAGGGTTCTCGCGCTCGCTCAATCGTCCGCTTCGTACATGGCCTCGAACTTGTCTGCGCTGACGGCATAGCTGTCCGTTCCGTCTTCAGCGTTGGACACGACATAGTCGCCCGCCTCGTAGTGCGTGCGGCCCTCTTTGGTGTCCACGCTGCCCGCGGTGTCGGCGCGTTCAGCCCACACCGGTGTCGTCTTCACGTAGGCTCCGACACCAACGGCGCGGTAGGTGTCTTCGAACGACCCTGCATCAACGGTATAGACGTCTCCGTCGTTGTCCACCAGCCAGTCACCCGCTTTGCAGTGCTGCTCGGCACCCCACTTTCGGTAGATGAAGCCGCTCGTCTCCAGCAGCAGCCGCACCGCTGCTACCGGGCGGTCGGGCCGTCGGCGATAGCGTCTTCGTTCAGCCATGGCCACTTCCTCCGGTATGACATCAGCCTGAATGATAACCGGGGCGATTCCGATCGCTCCGTTGCTCAAGCCGGCCGCTGCCGACCCTGGAGTCCTACGTGGCTGCCCCTCAGTTCCGCCTCACAGGTCGGGATGGTCCAGGGAAACCTGTAACATCAGCTCGATCACTGTGAAAAACAGCAGCTCGCGTGGATACTGGCGTTGCCGGTGAGTCTCGAACACTTCGTCGATCCAGGCGGCCGGCATCGCCCGTTCCAGCGCCAGACGTGCCATGACGCTGGCCGGTGCCTGCCTCTCGAAGCGCGCCAGAACTGCATCCCACATCGTCTTACCCTCCCGCTTGATCCTTGGGAGAGTTTACGCAAACACCTTGAAAGGGCTGCTCCTCAAAACCTTTGTGCTCTATGCCCAAAGTCGTGTCCTGCTGCTGACGGGACCCGCTGGTCAGGGAAAGACCCATACGCTGGTACATGAGTTGAACCATGCATTGACAGAGGGTCAAGTCGCCGTCGGTGTGCTCAGACATACACTTTCGGCCAGCGGCGACCTCTGGAGCGCAATCCTGCAACGCCTCGAATGTACAAAGACCCAGACGCTGAGTGATCCCCACAAAATCACCCCCGTTCCTGCGCTTGTCGGTGGACCTCCCGCCGCAGGGCCAACTCCAGCTCACGCAGCCTCTCCCGGGAAATGTCTCCCCCGTAACCGCGTGCATACTCCAGTCCCAGCCGCCACAGCGACAGCACGCGCTTGCATTTTAGACTGTTGCTCTGGAATCGCCGCTCGTGCCCCGCCTCCCGCGCCTGCAGGCCCAGCAGGCACAGCGCATAGTTGGCCAGCACGGCAATCAGCAGCAGGATCTCGATGCGCCGCGGACAGCGGCTTCGATGCAGTCCCAGACCGATCCCCAACCGATGGCTCTTCAGGTCGCGGAAGCCTTCCTCGATCTGCATGCGCCGCTTGTAGATCGCCACGACCTGCGCGGCATTCCACCGCTCCTCGGGCAGATTGCTGGCCAGCAGCCAGGGCTCGCGCTCGCGCTGCGCGCTTTGCCGGCTGCGTTTGTCCCGGGCCAGGGTTCCGGTGATGCGCCGGTGCAGGCGTCCCCGCGGCGCATGCTTCACCACGCAGAGCTGAGTGGACCAGGGTGCCGAGCGAGTCATCTCGACGCAACCGAGCCGTTTCGGCGAAGCCGAGGCCAGGGCATACAGGCTTTTCACCGGCCCCCAAGGCTGCTCGCCGAGTCGGCACAGGTCGCGATTGCGCACGCGGCCGACGTAATGCCAGCCCCGGGTTTCGACGGCTTGGAACCAGGGCCGCCGGAAGCCGGCATCGGTGACCAGGACGGGCCGGCAGTTGGCCGGCAACATCGCCGCGAGCGCCTCGAGCAGCCGCTTCTGGCAACGCGGGCAGCCCTCGCGCGGGTGGACGATTTTGCACACCGGTAGCGAGCGTCCGGCCAGCGGGATCGCGGCCCGCAGCAGGAACAGCTTTCCGGCGGCATCGATCGGCGACCAGTCCACCAGGATCAGGGGATGCCCGAGCGAGCCCAGCAGGGCGCGGAGCATGACCCAGTAGAACAACCCCCGCTCGGCCTGCAACTGCCGGTTGCCGAGCAGGCGGTCGATCCGCTTGATCGCATGCCTGGGCTAGGCCGAGCCGGGCAGGGAACGCCCCAGTGCGGTCAGGGTCAGGCAGCGGCCCTGCAGCAGGGCGGCCACCGCCGCCATCAGGGCTTCGAGACGGCGGGCATGGATCGTGGGGAGTGCCTTGGCGAAGGCGGCGTGCAAGAATTGGACGGTCTGCATGGGGCTGGGGACGCTGTTTTTGTTTGGCGACAACCAACGTCGCCCGCCCATGCAGGCCTCTTCAAGCCTTATCTCTCTGACTTTCCGGGAAAATTTCTGGGGATTACTCAGGGATCGAGTGTATTTCACCAGAATCGGGAAGTCTTTTTCAGGATTTCCCTAGCGCTCTCTTATTGACTATCTTTGTGATGATCGTGACGCAGATGGCTTGGTCAATTCAGCATTACATAGCGTGCCGGTATTGACTTGCTGCGGCTTTTGCTCGCGCTGGGGCCTGAGTCCGTTGGGGGGGCAGATGAAGTACCAAGCGTTCATTTCGTACAAACATCAGGCTGTCTATCCGTTTGCGCATCGAATCGGCGCAGCACTTCGACGATACGCTAGGCCATTACTCCGGCCACCAGTGCGGATATTTCGGGATGAGGATCATCTGGTCCCGGACAACGACCTTCCCGCCCTCATAAAGGCTGCGTTGCGGGATTCGGAGTTCTTGATTTTGCTCGCATCACGTGACGCGGCGGAGTCGAGATGGGTCAAGGAGGAATTACGGATCTGGTGCGAAGAACTTAGACGTTCCGACAAGCTCATTGTCGTCCTCACGAAGGACGTCATCGCCATCGATCCTGAGTCAAAGAGGGTTGACTGGGATCATACCGACGCACTACCCAGGGACGTGCTGGAGACTCATCTTAAGTACGTTCCCTTGTATTTGGATCTAACGTGGGTGACACATGAGTCAGACCTAGACCTGCAGACCCCGCGATTCAAGCAGGCGGTCAATTCGATCGTTGCTCGCTGTCGTGGTGTCGACCCAGCTGACATGCTAGTTCTCGAGATACGTGAATATCGAAGGAACTTGCGCTTACGAAACATCGGTGTGGCGGCTATCACTACCTTCGCTGTTGTTGCCACTGTAGCAGGTATCTACGCCGGAGTGCAGCAGCGAAGCGCAGAGAGTGCCTATCGTGCGTCGGTTGACGAGCTTGTCAATGCCACGATCGAATTCGGTGTTTCAAGTCTTCGTACTGATCCAGCGTTGTCGCTGAAAGCAGCACTCGCGACTTATGACTTAACGGACTCGGGGCGCCCGCTTGAACTTCTCAAAGTGGCTGTCAAGCGCAACCCCGTATGGACTAATCTAATTCCGCAGGATCTATCACGTGACCGTCCTAGGCTGCTTCCGAGCTATCCGAATCCGACTGATCCGTTTCGTCCCAATCTCGATTTGTCGGCAGTCTTGATGCTAGATCGCGCCGACTCTACTAAGGATCTGTCTTCGATTGGGCAGAGGCTCGTCTTGCGTTCTGTACCGTACGGCCAAGTGCAGGCATCACTTCTGCTTAAGGCCAACGATGCTCTAATCTCCGACGTTCAGGGAGCGTCCGAGATGGCAGTCTTGCGTCACGGGTTAGGCGAAATCTGGGACATGAGCGTCTATCACCTCGCGGAGGACGGGTTCGGCGAGCCTATGTGGACGGGCAAGGCCATCGTGGACTTCGCCTCGACCGCTGGCATGTGGCCACTATTTGTGCTACATGCAGACGGTAACGTGCGAAAGGTGTTCGGAGATTCGCGGGATCCAGCGCAGGGCGCGTCTATGCATTATTGGAATGGTGCCACTAGAGTGGAGGCTCATCCTGCGGGTAAGGCTGTTCTTCTAATAGGTGGCGGCCAGGCGCGTTGGCTGTCCCTAGACAATGGTTCCATTTCCCGCGAGCACTCGATGGAATGGCCATTTGAGAGCCAACGATATGCAGGTGCAGAGACGTCCAACTATACCAAGATTGGTTGGGGACCTAGAGCGAACGATTTGTACGTACTTGAGGTAAAGGGCGCGGATCGGTTCCAGACGGTGACATTATTTGCTGTGGATGGATTAAGCGGCAGCCGCACCATTCTCAGGGCCTACGAGGCCCGAGTGTCTTTGAAGGACATCGTCGGGCAAATCCTGCCGCTCCTTTCAAACCGGAAGAATACGCAAATACCGGTCGACGCGGCAAAGTTTTCATTCACAGTGTCGAACGATGGCCACCGTGTTGCGCTGGTTCGCCCTGACGCTCGATACGGGACGCAGCTAGAACTCTTCGATGTTGACTGGGGGCGTTCAAACAATGATCTTCAGATTCAGGTGTCTCAGCACGAAGCGAACATGCTGCGCTGGCAAAGTCCGCCCGCAAAAAGACAGACGGTCACAGCAGTGGCGCTGTCTCCGTCCGGAGTGTTCGCCGCCCTTGGTACTTTCCTTAAGGACGAGGACACAGATGGCACAAGTCTTGATGGGATTGGACTGCTGGAGCACTGGAGCATTTCCGAGCTGACGATGAAGACGAGAGTTCCACATTTCATTAATCTTGTAGCCGATCCGATTTCCAATGATGTCAGCGACGCGGGGGCCTCGGCGATCGGAATGACGCCGGTCATTCGGCTCGCATACAGCATGGACGGGAAACGGCTGGCCATCCTCCATGCGAATGGTGTAGTGCGTCTGTTCCATGTGCCGACAGAGCCGGGCTATTCAATTCCTTCTAATTGGCTCAGAAGGCTTAATCCTCCGGCCGTACGTTCCTTCGGTCCTTTTGGTCGTTACGCGCTGTTGCGGTTCGATCAAGAAGAGCTGCGTCTCTACGACTTGAAAGATGGGAGAGAGGTCGATCTGTCGGGAATCGGAGCCGAATTCCTAGATATTGCTTGGGTCAAATCTACGAAGAGCCTCGCAATCGCTACAAAGGACGGCCTCCACGTGGTCGATGGGCAGACTGTAGTGCGGAAAGTTGCGTTCCCGTCTCAAGCACACAAGGCTCGAATCGGCATTCAATTAACGCATGTCGTGAGCGATAACAAAGCGATGTTCTTTGACAGTAGTAACTGGAGCAAATTTGGTGAAGTTGAGCTATCCGACGGGCAGTCTGGCGGGCTGATCAAACTTCTTTCCGAGCTTCCTGACGATTCCGAGAACCAGTCTGCTCATGCTCTAAATGAATGGCGAAAGGAGGATGAAAGCTATTGGGCGATTCTGGCGCATAACAATGTGCTCTCTAGATTTTATCTGCATCGTAATATCAGCAACACTGTCAGCGTAGCTGAGAGTGGGCGAGTCTATGAATTTGCTGCCGACGTTGACTGGATAACCACCCGTGTTGCAGGCGGCGTTATGTGGGTCAACACCGGCATCTACCCGCGGAACCAAACGAGCACCACAACCACAGTGAAGCAGTTCGATATCGTTACCGGTGCAAATGTGGAGAAATTTAGAGCGCCCTCCGGGGGGTGGCCTGAGGTCGTCTGGGAGATTGAGTCTGCCTTTGAGGAGGGCGACAATGTCCTAGTGATAGTCCGCTATAAACCAAAGGATGGCAGTGGCAACTCGTTCGCCTTGGCTAAGTGGAAGCTAAGTGGTGGTGACTGTCTTTCTTGGACCTCGCTCGGCTCTGCCGCCAAGAGTTATGAAGATGACGTGGCCTTAACCTTCGGCGAGGCGGGTGATACCTTCGTTCGACTTGCGTCAGCAGGGGAGCCGAGTGAGATCGAAATAGTGCGTTTATCTGACGGAGTTACAGTAGCCCATAGGAAGCAGGCAGACCAATTCCGCTTTTATCCGATGTTCGTTCCCGCTAGTGGAGATGGTCCTTGGAGGATTGCTAGCGAGCAATTCTTTGACGCAACCTATCGTAGTGCCTCAGTAGGAGACATTCGCTTTTGGGAGTCGCTAACCACAGTTAGACTCCCTGAGTCGTTGTCGGCCAAACTTACTGAAGCTCGGGAGCGGAAGCGATTGGTGACCCCCGAACAGTAATCTGTTTCACCGTCTCGGTGGTGGCTCTTCGTTGGCCGTGCAGTTCATAGTGGCTCATACCTTTCACCACTTGCAGGGCTCACCAAGATACTGAACGCATTCGGGTGATACTTTAGATCGATGAGAAAATTGCGGATTTATTATGTAAAGTTTGTCATCGGCAGCAATTTATGAGTTGGTGGATTAAGCAGTATTTTTATGTATACTCTATTTTTCAGAGTGGTTGCGAAAAATATTCGGGTTTATGTCTTCCGCTCGGTAGCGTCGATCTCTCTTCGAGAGTCCGACTAGTGTAGCCGAACTGCCGCTTGATCGTAAGCGGATGAGCATCACACTTTGCTGGCAGGTTTCCAGTTGTGTGGCAGCAGCTTGGTGATCTCGCTGACCTTCTGCGTCGGCAACCGGGTCAGCACATCTTTCAGATAGGCATACGGATCATGCCCGTTCAGCCGCGCTGATTGGATGGGCAGCCGCACGCTTGCTGCTGCGTAGCGAGCCGGCAAACAGACTGAACATAGGTAGGGCTCCAGAGAATCAAGGGCGTGTCGATTTTAGCTAAGTGTGGTTTCGGTTCCGTTGTTCCCCAAGCCCCTTCTCCACCTCTGGTCTGGATAGGCCATGACGGACGTTGACTACCTTGTTAAGTAGATCGAACCAGAATGGTGCGCCAAGCGACAATGCCAGCGCTGTTAAAAGCCATCCAACCAAGCGGCTGCCCCAGACGATCCAGCCGTCAGGTGAAAGAGCTCGGTCTGACCAGCCGATCGGCAGCTTGCCGAGGGATTGGCTGCGCCCCTGGACGGCATCTATCAGTCCCGCCAGCGGCGTGCACGATGAGTCATTCATGCGCTGCTCTACCGTCAACGCCAGACACTTCTCGAAAGTCTCCTTATCCGTTTTCTCAGTGATCCGCAAGGCGAGCACCACGGCCGCCTCACGGGTCTCTTTGTCATGGTAAAGATGCGCAGTCAGTGCAATCGTGTCGATGTTGAGCCCTACCGCGATCCCCAGGCCAATCCAGAAGCTGATCGTCTGTAGGTTACGCTTATAGCGGCCCCCAAGCGCAGTCAATGAGCGGTCGGCCCAATTGCTCACTGCGGTTACCAGCTCCTCGGTTGTGGTCCCTGCGGTGACGACCAGCGACTGAAGCTGTCGCTTCAGTCCGGAGTCGGGCAGCTTATCGATAGTTGCGGATGCCTGTTGGACGGTGTTTCCTGCCATCTCACCGATGGCTAGACCACCGACCAGTAATCGCGCGAGGATATTTGGATCAACATAAGACGGAAGCTTCTTCGTCTGCGAGTCGAAGAATGGTTTCAGTGCTGGGCTCTGCGAAAGGATTTTTGCGACATCTACGTCGCTAATCAGACTCTTTAGCGAGTCGCGGAGTTGCTTTCCACGCAGGTTAAGCAGTTGCGCAATAAACTCGTTGATCACTGTCACGAACAAGCTGGCACCCAGATAAACCAAGCTCAGCCCTATGGCTACATCTACCCATGCAGTGAGACTCATACTAACTCTCTACGTGAATTTGCTTTAGGAATGGTCTAAAGTAGCCATGTATTTCTGGCTGACTTCAGCTCCCGCCAACTTTGAAGGCGAAGAGTCGATCAAAAATGATCGGATCACCCACTCTTTTCTGCATTTTTAGCCGCCGCGAGCATGTCGCAGCGACCGTTTCTAGTATTACAGGCGCACCTCTCCTGCATTCGCCAGACAGTTGCCCTCGCCGATGAAGTCACCCGCTTGCTTCGAGGCCGTGGCGGCACCTTCGCGCGGAGCGGATGAACCGAAACAGCCGAATTGCATGAATTCATGCCCGCACTGGTGCAGCCTTTTAATCACCGCACAAGATAAAGCAATGTCGGCCAAGCCTTGTAACAACCATCGCTTTGATGTTGTAGGCATCTGCGAACTTTCGAGAGGATATATACTATGGACAGCAATTTCGAATTGCTGGACCAACTGTTGTACGAGCAAATTTATATGATTCTCAATCGAGTCGGATCATGGGCAGGTGTGCACTCAATTTTTATGACCGTCATATGTTATGAATGAATGGTGTCCAGCGAAATGGCAGATTACGCTGGCGCTAACTCTACATACTTGGATTTATAACAAGTCCAGTGCTGCCCACGTCTTAGGCCCGACGATGCCGTCAGGCACCAAGTTACGATCACGCTGGAATTGGCGAACTCGTGCTTCGGTCGAAGGGCCGAATTTTCCATCGACCTGCTGACCGGTAAACCCGATTTTCTTCTGGACTTCCTCCACCAAGAATTTTGGGTTGGTAGCCCCATCGCGACGTATCGTAGGACGATCACGCGAATCCCTGTTCTTAATTGGTGGCCGAGGCGACAGGATACCGTCCATAAGCGCTCTTACTTCGTTACGGAATAGATCCATGTCAATCGTATGTGGGTCAGGTTTAGTTCCCAAAGGAAGCCGGTATTCTTTGTGCCCACAGCACATTGTCTCCGATACACCGATATGAGCCAAGATCGCAGCAACTCCCTGGCGATACGCATCCAGTTGTACCTCAGGCCAAGGGTCAAAAGGCGGATCGTTGAGGCCTGGCGGATTTCTGTGTCCACCGGTATTTTCAGCCTCAATGCCGATAAAGCAGCCGTTGCCGTTAGTCTCACCTTTCCAGTATCCCTCGCCGGCATGATTGCACCGGCCCGCCGCGATAATGTAAAACGTGCCATCACGTCCTAGCCCAAGTTGAGCAAGCGGGCCGGGAAGGCCTGAGCGACCATTAATGAGCACATTCAGACTCGGCATATTGCCGTTCTTGGGGCCGACAGTGTGATGGCACATTACACCTTTGATAGTTCCCATCGGACTCGGACGACCACGATTCTGCCATCCTGGAACTTCTGCCACTTTAAGCCCCGCGTTCCCAAGCACGGTAGCCAACCAAGTTAATTGCTGAGGCATATCACTCCACTCCTCCGAATGCGGTCGGCAAATCTTCATCCGGGGTGGCGTCTTCATCCTTGATTTCGTGGCCGCAGCCATCGACTTCATCTTCGTCTTCATTTTCAATGCGAGTATCTGTGTCTGCCATTGTTGTTCTCCTATTTTTAGGTCTGGCGGACATATCTCTAGCCGCATATCGTGGATGCAGCTGTAACTGTAGCTGTAGCTGTTATTGTCAATAGCAACGCTAGACGCCCGCTCGCCGGCCGTCATCCCTCCTTGGCGAAAAATTTCACGCGGCTCGCTCCGGACTTGGCCGTCGTGTGGGCGGCGCGTTTTTATTCACGATAAAATCCGTTATCATGAATTACACTGGTGCCGATCCGCGCACAGGAGTGATCACCCGATGGACCCCCGCGAACGCATCCGCCACGCTTTCGCCACCCGGCAGGACCGGCTGCCCGGCACGGTCTTCACCGGGCTCGAGCAGCTGCGGCTCCGCCCGCTGCACGGCGACGGCGTCTACCGGGAACTCGAAGCCCTCCTCGAGGGCCTCCACGAGGACGGCGTGCTCGGCAACGAGGCCTTCGACACCGCCCGCGCCCGGGTCGAAGCGCTGCCCCTCGGCGGCTCGCCTACCCCGCGGGAAAACCGCCATGACTGAGCCGCTCGAACGGGAGGAGCGGCCCCGTGAGCTGGCGGTCGCCGGCGAGCACCGCCTCACCGCCGCCCAGTTCCAGGACCTGGCTCGGGTGCCGGCCGCCGCCGAGTGGTTCGCCAACCTCGACAACCCCCGTACCCGCCGCGCCTATCGGGGCGACCTCGAGGACTTCTGCGGCTTTATCGGCCTGCAGGCGCCGGAGCAGTTCCGCGACGTCACCCGCGCCCATGTCCTCGCCTGGCGCAAGCACCTGGAGCAGCGCGGCCTCTCCGCGGCCACCCTCCGCCGCAAGCTCGCCGCCCTCACCAGCCTGTTCGACCACCTGCTCGAGTGCAACGCCGTCGCCGGCGGCAACCCGGTGCACGGCGTCAAGCGGCCCAGGATCGAGAGTAACGAAGGCAAGACCCCGGCCCTCGGCGACCACCAGGCCCGGGCCCTGCTCGAGGCGCCCGATCCCGCCACCCTGAAGGGCCGCCGCGACCGGGCACTCCTCGCCGTGCTGCTCTATCACGGCCTGCGCCGCGAGGAGGCCGCCCGCCTGAGCGTCCACGACCTCCAGGACCGCCGCGGGATCAAGCACCTGAAAGTCCACGGCAAGGGCGGCAAGCTGCGTTACCTGCCGCTGCACCCGGTCGCCGCCGAGCGTATCCATGCCTACCTGGAGGCCTCGGGACATCACCTCGAAGACCCCAAGGCACCACTATTCCTGCCCCTGCGCGGCAAACGGACCGGCAGCGGGATCAGTGCCGACGGGATCTACGCCCTGGTCGGGGCCTACGCCAGGGCGGCCGGCATCACGGTCGAGGGCCTCGGCGTCCACGGCCTGCGCGCCACCGCCGCCACCAACGCCCTGGAACACGAGGCCGACATCGCCAAGGTCCAGCAGTGGCTGGGCCACGCCAACATCAGCACCACCCGGCTCTACGACCGCCGCCATATGCGGGCGGAAGATTCGCCCACCTTCAAGGTGCGCTACTAAAAGATGGGGTCAGCTGCCGGCAATCGCTGGCTTGCGCGGTCGTCCGCCAAGACGACCATTCTACTGCTGCCGGACCGTATCGCCCAGCTTGTGCCACTCCTTCAGCGCGCGTGCATCGAATTCCAGGCTATAGGTCATCCAGCGAAACCTTCACACGCTGGGGAGCGGCCAGCCGTTCGCGGACAGTGGCGATCAGAGCCTCCTCCTCCTCGGTCATCAGTACCGGGCGGAAGGGCAACTGGCCGCGCTCGGCCACATATTGCAAGGTCTGGCGCATCAGCTCGGAAGGCGTCACGCCTAGGCGCTCCAACTCGCGATAGGCGCGGTCTTTGAGGTCGTCATCGATACGGATATTGATCGAGGCCATAGCCTTGGCTCCTGTAAATACATTTGTCATTACAATGAATGACCTGTCAGCGGTTTTGCAAGGTGTTTTAGGGCTCCGCGATGAAAGGGTTTGCTCAGGAGATGTTCGATGCCCTGTCGCGGCAGAGCGCATCGAATGGATGCGACCGGTAAGCCTCTGTTCCAGGCTTCTTGGTGAACTGGATGCCGTTGCCGGTCAGGAGCGTGTGGAGGCGATTTGGTGGTGCAGTCGACCGCGACGAAGAGATAGGCCTTGCCCTCAGCGGTACGGGTCTCGGTGATATCGATATGCAGATAGCCCAGCGGATAGTGCTTGAAGGGCTTTTTCTCACGGCCCGGCTTCGTGCGAGGCAACTGGCTGACGCCGTGGCGCTGGAAGAGGCGGTGAAACTCCTCCCGTCCACCCCGGCGACGAACCGGAGCAGGTCATCGAGGGGGCTTATTGTCTCTTTTGAGTGGACGATATTGCGCTTTTCGGCCTCTTAATCGAATCGCGAGGAGACACTAATCTGTGCTCATGGTGCTGAACAAGGCACCCCTACCTACCAGGAGACACGGACATGACCCTTTCGACCTCGACCGCCACCCACACCGCCAGCGCCTTCGCCGGCCGCGCCCTGCTGAGCTCGCTGTTCATCGTCAGCGGCCTGGGCAAAGCCGCCGCCCCGGCCGCCACCCTCGGCTACATCGGCAGCACCGGTATGCCCTTCCCCACGCTGGCCCTGGCGGCCGCACTGCTGATCGAGCTGGGCTTCGCCACGGCGCTGCTGCTCGGCTACCGCACCCGCTTCGTCGCCGTCGTGATGGCCGGCTTCACGGTGGCGACGGCCCTGGCCTTCCACAACCAGTTCGGCGACCAGAACCAGTTCATCCACTTCCTGAAGAACCTGGCGATCGCCGGCGGGCTGCTGCAGGTGGCCGCCTTCGGCGCCGGCGCCCTGAGCCTGGATGCCTACCGCAGCCGCCGCACCGCCCACGCCTGAAGTTTCCCGCCCGGCTCCGGCCGGGCCGCACCGACCGAGGAATCCGCCA
>NZ_FOFJ01000001.1 GCF_900110885.1 Azotobacter beijerinckii
CAAACAAACTCATGAATTCACGAGTGTTGCTTGTGTTGCCGATAATCTTGCGACCACCGGTCTTATCCCCACAAGCACCCACACGAATTGCTTGATTCAACTTGTTAAAGAGCGTTTCGCTTGAGCCTTTCGTCTCAACCGAGGCCGCGCATTCTACAGCAGCCTTCTAACCTGTCAAGCACTTCGATGAAGTTTCTTTCACCGCCGCCGCCCGACTCTCCAACCCGCCAGACTCCGCAACCAACTCCTTGATTTACAAGGACTTCTGCAGACCTGCTCAGGAAGTGGGGCGCATTATAGGGCGTTAACTTTTGACGTCAATAGGAAATTGAACTACTTCATCCAAATAAGGCTGAGTACATTAATGCCTCACAACTCAACACAAACGCGCCAACCTCGCCTTCAGCTGAAAAGCGCTCAGCCAACTCGCTTTCGGCGCCACCATTGCAGCAGGTACTGCACAGGACCAGAAGCCGCATAGGCAAGAAAAATCAGCAGCAGGACCCGCGGCGGATCACTGAAAACTACAGCGAAGACCAGCACTACCACCAGAATGGCGACAAAAGGCACTCGCCCCTTTAAGTCCAGATCCTTGAAGCTGTGGTACTTGACGTTGCTGACCATCAACATGCCGGCCCCTGCCACCAGCAGGGCGACCAGGGAGGCAATGTTCGAGCCTTGGATGCCGAAATCACTGAAGGCCCAGACGGTACCAGCAACCACCCCCGCTGCCGCCGGACTGGCCAGTCCAATGAAGAAGCGCTTGTCGGCCTTGCCGATCTGGGTATTGAAACGCGCCAGACGCAAGGCCGCACCAGCCACATAGACGAACGCGACCATCCAGCCGACCTTTCCCATACTGCTCAACGCCCACTCGAAGGCAAGAATGGCCGGCGCCAAGCCGAAAGCCACCATATCGGAAAGCGAGTCGTACTCAGCCCCGAACGCACTCTGCGTATTGGTCAGGCGGGCCACGCGACCGTCCAGACTGTCCAGCACCATCGCGACGAAGACCGCAGCCGCCGCCACGTACAAGTTTCCATTGATCGCACTCACAATCGAATAGAAGCCGGCAAACAGGTTGGCCGTGGTGAACAGATTAGGCAGCAGATAGATACCGCGGTGACGGACCTTGCGCCCCTCCGCATCCTGCCCCTCCTCGATGTGCTCGTCGACGGGCAATAGGCTTTCAGCTGCGGGCCCTTTGTTGGGCTCACCCGGGTGTTCGCTCATGAACAATACCTTGCAGGTTCAGAAAGAATTCAACCGATGCCTGCAATGCGCATCTGCAGGCACTCCATGCTGTCGGGCTTTATACCAGAAGCTCGATCCGCAACGAAAAAACGCGGCCGAAGCCGCGTCTTTTCGTTTCGCCTTTCGACCTTAGTTCTTGGTCTTGTCGACGATTTTGTTAGCTGCGATCCACGGCATCATGGCACGCAGCTTCTCACCCACCACTTCGATGCCATGCGCGGCATTGTTGCGGCGATAAGCCGTCATCGACGGATAGTTGGCCGCGCCTTCGGTGATGAACATCTTGGCATACTCGCCGTTCTGGATGCGCTTCAGGGCATTGCGCATGGCAGCACGAGACTCGGCATTGATCACTTCAGGACCGGTCACGTACTCACCGTACTCGGCGTTGTTGGAGATCGAGTAGTTCATGTTGGCGATGCCGCCTTCGAACATCAGGTCGACGATCAGCTTCAGCTCGTGCAGACACTCGAAGTAGGCCATCTCCGGCGCGTAACCAGCTTCCACCAAGGTCTCGAAACCGGCCTTGACCAGCTCGACGCAGCCACCACACAGAACCGCCTGCTCACCAAACAGGTCGGTTTCGGTCTCGTCCTTGAAGGTGGTTTCGATGATACCAGTACGACCGCCGCCCACACCGCAAGCGTAGGACAGCGCCACATTCTTGGCATTGCCGGAGGCATCCTGGTAGATGGCGATCAGGTCAGGGATGCCGCCGCCGCGGACGAATTCCGAACGCACGGTATGGCCCGGTGCTTTCGGCGCAATCATGATCACGTCAAGGTCGGCACGCGGCACCACCTGGTTGTAGTGAATGGAGAAACCGTGGGCGAACGCCAAGGTCGCCCCCTTCTTCAGGTTCGGCTCGATTTCATCCTTGTACAGGCGGCCCTGGAACTCGTCGGGAGTCAGGATCATCACCACGTCGGCGGCAGCAACGGCATCCTTGACACTCTTCACGGTCAGACCATGGGCTTCGGCCTTGGCTACCGAAGCGGAACCGGCACGCAGACCGACGCAGACATCGACACCGGAATCCTTCAGATTGCAAGCGTGTGCATGACCTTGGGAGCCGTAACCGATGATGGCAACCTTCTTGCTCTGGACGATGGAAAGGTCGCAATCTTTGTCGTAATACACTTTCATGAGGTTACCCCTGTTATCTGGCCCGGTACGGCCATTTGCTAAATGGTGAGTACTTTGTCGCCCCGGGCGATGCCGGTGACGCCACTGCGCACAGTTTCGAGGATCAAGGAGGTGCCGATGGCATGCAGAAAACTGTCCAGCTTGTCGCTGGTTCCAGCAAGCTGGATGGTATAGACACTGCTGGTGACATCGACGATCTGCCCGCGGAAGATGTCGGTGGTGCGCTTGATCTCGGCGCGCTGAGCACCGGTGGCCTTGACCTTGACCAGCAGCAGCTCGCGCTCGATGTGCGCGCTTTCGGACAAGTCCACCAGCTTGACCACTTCGATCAGCTTATTGAGGTTCTTGGTGATCTGCTCGATGACCTCGTCCTGACCGATGGTGGTCAGCGTCAGGCGCGACAGCGTGGGATCCTCGGTAGGAGCCACGGTGAGGGTTTCGATGTTGTAGTTGCGCTGCGAAAACAGGCCGACCACGCGGGACAAGGCACCAGGCTCGTTTTCCAGCAGCAGGGAAATGATGTGTCGCATGCTCAGGTCCGCTCCGTCTTGCTCAGCCACATGTCACGCATCGCGCCGTCCCTGATCTGCATCGGATAGACGTGCTCGCTGGTATCCACCGCGATGTCCAGGAACACCAAGCGGTCCTTCATGGCGAAGGCCTCCTCCATCTTCGGCCTGAGGTCCTTCAGGTTGGTGATGCGCATGCCGACATGACCATAGGCCTCGGCCAGCTTGACGAAGTCGGGCAGCGACTCCATGTAGGAATGGGAGTAGCGGCTGTTGTACTGCATGTCCTGCCACTGGCGGACCATGCCCAGCGCACCGTTGTTCAGGTTGACGATCTTCACCGGCAGGTCGTACTGCAGGCAGGTCGACATTTCCTGGATATTCATCTGGATGCTGCCTTCGCCAGTCACGCAGGCCACATCGGACTCGGGAAAGTTCAGCTTGACGCCCATCGCGGCCGGAAAGCCGAAGCCCATGGTGCCGAGACCGCCGGAATTGATCCAGCGATTGGGCTTGGCAAACTTGTAGTACTGGGCTGCGAACATCTGATGCTGGCCCACGTCGGAAGCGATGTAGGCCTCCCCTCTGGTGACCTCGCACAGGGTCTCGATGACGGTCTGCGGCTTGATGATGCTGCCGTCGCCCTTGTCATAAGGGAACAGGCCGCGCGCACCGCGCCACTCGTCGATCTGCTTCCACCAGCTGGCCACGACGTCCTTCTGCGGCATCACGCCGATCTCCTTGACGATGGAGAGCATCTCGGTGAGCACGCTGTCGACCGGACCGACGATCGGAACGTCGGCCTTGATGGTCTTGGAAATCGACGCGGGATCGATGTCGACATGGATGACCTTGGCATTCGGGCAGAACTTGGCCGCCCCGTTGACCACCCGATCATCGAAACGCGCGCCGACGGCGAGAATCACGTCGGAATGATGCATTGCCAAGTTGGCGGCGTAGCTGCCGTGCATGCCCAACATACCGAGGAACTGCCGGTCGCTACCTGGATAGCCGCCCAGCCCCATCAGGGTATTGGTCACCGGCAGATTGAGCATCTGTGCCAGCTCGGTCAACTGAGCAGCCGCCCCACCCATGATCACGCCGCCACCGGAGTAGAGCACGGGACGCTTGGCTGCTAGGAGCATCTCGACCGCCTTGCGGATCTGCCCCGAATGACCGCGCAGGGCCGGGCTGTAGGAGCGCAGCTTGACCTTCTTCGGATAGACGTATTCGTATTTCTGGGTCGGATCGCCCATGTCCTTCGGAATGTCCACCACCACCGGACCTGGGCGACCGGACTCGGCGATGTAGAAAGCCTTCTTCAGCACCTCGGGGATTTCCGAGGGATGCTTGACGATGAAACTATGTTTCACGATCGGTCGGGAAACGCCGATCATGTCGGTTTCCTGGAAGGCGTCGCTGCCGACCATGGTGCTCGGCACCTGCCCGGAGATCACAACCATCGGGATGGAATCCATGTAGGCGGTGGCGATACCGGTGACGGCATTGGTCGCGCCGGGACCCGAGGTCACCAACACCACACCGGCCTTGCCGGTGGCACGGGCATAACCGTCGGCCATGTGGGTAGCCGCCTGCTCATGGCGGACCAGGATATGGGTGACTTCCTTTTCCTTGAACAGGGCATCGTAGATGTGCAGAAGGGCACCGCCCGGATATCCGTAGATGTACTTAACGCCCTCGTCGCGCAAGAAGCGGACGACCATTTCAGCGCCGGATAAAAGCTCCACGTTGTTCACCTCTAGAACGCCAGATTGCCGCCCTCGACCGAGCGGCCTGAATAGGTTACTGCCAAACAGGCATGAGCGACGGTTGTCGCCGCCTACGCAGCGCTGTCGAGCAAGTATCGGGAGGCCCCGGGGTGTTGCAGGATTCTCCCACCCAGCGCGAGGTAACGCGTTGCGGGTGTATCAGGTCGGCGTGGGTGACGCCTCATGTCAGCTGAGTTGAAGCCCGCTTGCGGCGAACCCCCCTGCAGCGAACCTTGAATTGTTCGGATTCATTCAAGTCAAGTCAAGTGATGCATCGGGCTTTCGCCCATCCCGCCGCTGTGACGGGATGCCATGAGACGCACGAACGTTCCGGTATAGTAGTCCCAAGCCTCTACAGAGACTCAAGGAACCCCCATGCGACGCATGATCCTCACCAGCAGCCTGCTGCTCACCCTGGGCACGACCGCCATGGCTGGCCAGGTTTACACCTGGGTGGACAAGCAAGGCGTGACCCACTTCAGCGAGCAACCCCCAAACGACCAGTCAAGCACCGCGCTCGGCACCGCTACCCCCGCGCCTCGACTGCCCGCACCGGAAAAGCTGCCGCCTGCAAAGCCAAGCGACCCCGAACAAGAAGCCGTCGAGCGCAAGGTGAAGCGCGACATCGCCATCCAGGAAACCAAGCGCAAGGAATACTGCGAGACCGTGCGCGCCAACCTGGCCCAACTGGAAAACAACCCCAGACTTCGCGCGCAGATCAATGGCGAAATGCGCAGGCTGACCGAAGAAGAACGCCAGGCTCGCATCGCCGAAACCCAAAGAGCCATAGAGAGCAGCTGCCGCTGACCCCTCGGCCGCGCTCAGCCCACCGCGGAAATCAGCCGGTCGAATTCGCCGAGCGACTCCAGCAGACGCCCCACCTCGGCAAACCGTTCGCGATAGACCACCTCGGCCATCGGCCGAATTCCCGAGGATGCGGGAAGATCGGCATCACTCTCGAGGATCAATTTCATCCGCGGCAGGAAGACCCACTGCAGCCACTCCTCGAAGGCCAGGACGCCGACACCGAATGGCTGCCCGCTGGACAGCGCCTCGTCGCTCGGCGGCACGCGCGCCCACAACCCCAGAACCCGCAGCTCCCGCTCGATCAACAAGAGTTGCTCGGCCAGCGCCGGGACGCGCGCATCCATCACAGATTGACCCGCGCCCGTTCGCGGGCCTGGGCCGCACCGGCCGCATCCCCCTGACGCTCGCGCGCCTGGGCGATCAGGTTCCACAGACTGCCCTGCAAGGCCGGGCGACCGCTGGCGTAGGTCAAGGCACGCCGCGCCAGTTGCTCGGCCTGGGCGGCATCGCCTTGGGCCAGGCGCACCTCGGCCAAGCGGTAGAGCACCTGCGGCTCGCGCGGAGCGATGCGCTGCGCTCGCTCCAGGCTGGAGGCGGCGCTTTCCAGATTGCCGCCGCCCTGTTCCCGCTGCGCAGTGGTCAGCAGCGCCAGAACCGGACCATCGAGCTGCTCGTCGGCGGCCAAGCTGCCCGAGGCGGCGGCGCTCCTGCTCGCAACGCCGCTCGGCACGCTGGGCACGGAGTAGCCCGTGCTGCCGCCAGATGTGGCGGCGATCGGCGGCGAAACGATCGGCGCCACGCTGCCCGCAGTGCCCGCCGACGGGTAAGCCCGGATCGGCGCCCCATTGGCGCTCCCGCCGGGCACCATCACCACCACCCCGGAATCCTGGGCGGAGGCCGGCGCCTGGGGGGCCACCGCTACCGGGGGACGGGAAACCGCAGCACTGCCACGCCCCTCCTGCCGGTCATAAACCGAGCCGCTCGCATCGACCACCGGGATCGAGCCACGCTCGACCGTCGCACAACCGCTCAGCAGCGCACTGGCCGCCACTGCACCCATCAACCACCTGTTCACCTAGCGCCCTCTTTGCTCAATTCGACCAGTCGCGCACCCAATCCATGACATCCTGAACGTTCTCGATCACATCCTGCACATTCCCGACAGGGGCCTGCTGAGGCAGGCCACAAGCGCCCCCCGGCGGCGGCTCGCTACCTCGAATATAGGGCATCTGCACCGCCGATGGACAACCCTGCTCGGAGCCCTGCCCGCTGCGCGCGTCCACCCAGGCCAGGGTGATGTTGTCCGGTACCGGCATGTCCAGCGGCAGCGGATTGGCCTTGACCATGAAGTCGGTCCAGACCCGCAGGGCGCCGGTCGCACCGGTCAGAGGCGTCTTGCCGTTGTCGTCGCGCCCCAGCCAGACCACCGCCAGCAGATCCTGGCTGAAGCCGGCGAACCAGCTGTCGCGCGAATCGTTGGTGGTGCCGGTCTTGCCGGCCAGATTCAGCGAGCGCGGCAACTGGTTGTAGACCGAGCGAGCAGTTCCCTCGCGCATCACCCGCTGCATGGCATTCTGCAGCAGATAGATGGCCCCCGGATCGAAGCGCTGCTGGATCTGGAACGGATAGCGCTTGAGCGGCTCGCCATTGGCAGCCAGGACGCTGCGAATGCCCCGCAGCGGCGTGTTGAAGCCACCGCTGGCGATGGTCAGGTACATACTGGACACCTCCATCGGAGTCAGCGCCCCGGCCCCCAGCAACATCGACGGGTAGGCCGGCCACTCGCGGTCGACGCCCAGACGCGCCAGCGTCTTCAACACGTTCGGCACACCCAGCTCGAGACCGAGCTTGGCGGTCGACAGGTTGTAGGAGTTGACCAGCCCCTGATAGAGATAGATGTCGCCATGGGCCTGGTGGTCGTAGTTCTCCGGCCGCCAGACCTGACCATCTTGCCCCTTCACCGAGAAGGGCACATCCGCCAGCCAGCTGGTCAGGGTGTACTGACCGGGCCGCTCCAGCGCGGTGAGATAGATCGCCGGCTTGATCAGCGAACCGATCGGCCGCACCGCATCCAACGCCCGGTTGAAGCCCGCGAAGCGCGGCTGCCGGCTGCCGAGCAGGGCCAGCACCTCGCCGGTCTCCGGGTTGCTCACCACCATCGACGCCTCGACCGGATCGCCCCCCTTGCCGATGCGCTTGAAGGTGTCGTGCACCGCGGCCTCAGCCTTGTTCTGCAGAATCGGGTCGAAACTGGTGAAGATGCGCAGCCCTTCCTCGGTGAGGTCGGCCTCCTGGTAATCCTCGCGCAACTGGCGCTTGACCAGATCGAGGAACGCCGGATGGGAACTGTTGGCCAGGCTGCCGCGACTGGTAACGCCGAGCGGCTTCTGCTTGGCGGCGGCGGCCTGCTCGGCATCGATCACCCCCTGCTCGGCCAGCAGGTCGAGCACCAGATTGCGCCGCGTCAGGGCCCGTTCGGGGTTGCGCCGCGGGTTGTAGTAGGTGGGCCCCTTGACCATGCCTACCAGCAGGGCAACCTGATGCAGCTGGAGTTCAGCCAGCGGCTGGCCGAAGAAATACTGGCTGGCCAGGCCGAAGCCGTGTACCGCGCGATTGCCGTCCTGCCCCAGGAACACCTCGTTGAGATAAGCCTCGAGAATCTCGTCCTTGTCGTAGTGCAGCTCCAGCAGCACGGCCATCATGGCCTCGGTGGCCTTGCGCACCAGACTGCGCTCGTTGCTCAGATAGAAGTTCTTCACCAGCTGCTGAGTCAGCGTACTGCCGCCCTGGACCACCCCGCCCGCCGCGGCATTGACCCACAGGGCGCGGGCGATGGATTTCGGCGACACCCCGAAATGGCTGAAGAACTCGCGGTCCTCCACCGCCACCAGGGTTTCCACCAGATAGGGCGGCAGCTCGTTGCGCTGGACCAGGATGCGATCCTCGTTGTGCGCCGGATACAGGCCGCCGATCAGCAGCGGCTCCATCCGCACGACGGCCAGATCGCCACCGTCGGCACCGCTCAGCCCGGCGACGTAGTCGCCGGAGAAACGCACGCGGATCGCCCGGGCCGGCTCATCGCCCTCGTAGAAACGGAAACCGCGGGTATGCAGCTCGACGGTATTGCCGGACACGGCAGCCGAGCCGGGCCCGGCGACGGCCTCGCGGCGGTAGCCCAGGGCATCCAGCTCGGTGAGGAAGTCCTGCTTCGACAACTTGAGGCCGGAGAACAGCTCCAGCGGCCGGGCATAGACCTTGGCCGGGAGCGTCCAGCGCTTGCCGGAGAATTTCTCCTGCACCACGGCATCGAGATAGACGGCAAAACCAGCCAGCACCACCAGACCGACCAGAGAGAGCTTGACGGTCCAACCTAGCCAGGAACGGAGTGCGCCGAAGCGGCGGGAAGAGCGCGATTGAGGGGAGCGGGTACGTGTCATGGCGGCGCATTATACGCACTTTGCCCACCCTCGATAGCGCAGCCCAGCGGTTTGCAGGGGCGGCACCAGCGGCCATAATGCGAGCCTTCGCCCAGACTTCCCAGCAAGGACTGACCGTGAGCCAAGCCCTGATCAACGCCCTGCAGAACCCCGCGCTCTACCCGCACGCGGTGACTGAGTTCAAGGTCATCGAGACCCACATTTCCTGGGTCCTGCTCACCGGCCCCTACGCCTACAAGTTCAAGAAGGCCGTCGACTTCGGCTTCCTCGACTTCACCGGACTGGCGGCGCGCAAGCACTTCTGCGAGGAGGAAGTGCGCCTGAACCAGCGCCTGACCCAGGACCTCTACCTGGACGTGTTGCCGATCACCGGCAGCGAGAGCGCGCCGCAGCTGGCCGGCGAAGGTCCGATCATCGAATACGCGGTGAAGATGCGCCAGTTCCCGCAGAGCCAGTTGCTCGGCGAGATCCAGATCCGCGGCGAGCTCGCCCCCGAACATATCGATGCCCTGGCCGAACGGATCGCCCGCTTCCACCTGCACGCGCCGAAGGTGCCGGCGGACCATCCGCTGGGCAGCGCGGAGGCGGTAATGAGCCCGGTGCGGCAGAACTTCGAGCAGATCCGCCCGCTGCTCGCCGAACCGGCCGACCTGCAGCAACTCGATACCCTCGAGGCCTGGGCGGAAACCAGCTTCGAACGTCTGCGGCCGCTGCTCGAACAACGCAAGGCGGACGGCTTCATCCGCGAATGCCATGGCGACCTGCATCTCGGCAACGCCACCCTGCTCGACGGCCAGGTCGTACTGTTCGACTGCATCGAGTTCAACGAGCCGTTCCGCCTGATCGACGTCATGTGCGATGCCGCCTTCCTCGCCATGGACCTGGAGGATCGTGGCCTCAAGGGACTTTCCCGACGCTTCGTCAGCGCCTGGCTGGAGCTGACCGGCGACTACGCCGCCCTGCCGCTGCTGAACTTCTACAAGGCCTACCGCGCCATGGTGCGCGGCAAGGTCAACCTGTTCCGCCTGGCGCAGGAGGTGAGCGCCGAGCAGCGTGTCGCCATTCTCCAGCTGTACCGCAACTACGCCAGCCTGGCGGAGCGCTACAGCGCCATTCCCTCGTGCTTTCTGGCCATCACCCACGGGGTTTCCGCGGTCGGCAAGAGCCATGTCGCCCAGCGCCTGACCGAAGAATTCGGCGCCATCCGCCTGCGATCGGACGTCGAGCGCAAGCGCCTGTTCGGCGAGCAGCAGGCCCCCGAGCGGGACCGGCTGGCGAGCGGCATCTACAGTGCACAGGCCAGCGAGGCGACCTACGCGCACCTGCACCGACTGGCCGCCGGTGCCTTGCAGGCCGGCTTTCCGGTGGTGATCGACGCCACCTACCTGAAGCAGGCCCAGCGCACGGCCGCCTGGCAGGTCGCCGAGGAGCATGGCGTGCCCTTCCTGATCGTCGACTGCCAGGCGCCCGAAGCGTTGATCGCCGAATGGCTCGCCGAACGCCAGGCCGAAGGAAAGGACCCCTCCGACGCCACGCTGGAGGTGGTCCGGGCGCAGCAGGCCAGTCGCGAGCCCTTGACCGAGGCCGAACAGCAGCGCAGCCGGCGAGTCGACACCCACCTCGCCACCAGCCTCGACGAACTGGTCGCGCGCATGCGCAAGAGCCTCCCCGGCCTGTAAGCCCCCTCCCCCACCGAAAGAAGGCGCCCACGGGGCGCCTTCTTTCTCTTGGCGCTCGAAGAAGCCAGCAAACAAAAAAGTCACAAACAGTGCTTGACCAATAAATGAGAAGCGTTATTTTTTGAAAACTGATCGCGAGATCAGCGGTAAACTGACAGAGCGGCTACTCTTCAGGTTATCTCCTCATCAGGCTAATTACGGTTTTCGACCCGGCTCTGCCGGGTCTTTTTTTGCCTGCGCGTCGGCGGCCCGCATCGCGGCACAGTAGTCGCGGGCCGGCGTTGCCGGGGTGTACCAGACATAGTCGGCGGCCTCCGCCCCCACCGCCTCCCCGGCCTCGGCGAGCAGCAGCACGACGCTTCCGGCTGCCCCGCCGAGATCGGCCAGATGCAGGGGCACGCCCAGGTCGCGCCGTACATGGTAGGCGCCGGCCAGCAGCAGGGTCGGCTGCGGCGCGGCCAGCAGGCGTTCGGCCATGCGCCGGTCGCGCTGCTGCTGAACGGCGAGCATCGCCGGCCACTGGGACTCCGGCAGTTGACCGCAGTGGGAAGCGCCGATCTGCGCGAGCAGAACCTCGCGCACCCGCGCGCCGCTCGAGGCGGCGCCGGACAACGCCGGCCGCTCGGCATAGACGCGGCGGACCTCCAGCCTATCCAGATTGGCCGCCAGGAGCGGATAGGGCTGCGCCAGCGCGTGGCGCAGCAGCGGCTCGTACAGCGCCCAGTCCCACCCCTGGCGCCAGGCCAGGGCCACCGGCAGATCCGCTGGCACCTGGCCCGCGGCGAACGCGGCCTGGGTTGCCGCCACCCGGGCCTGCTGATCCGGCTCAAGCATCTCCAGCAGCAGACTGCCCTGCGCCCGCCGTCCGGCCAACGCCTCGAGCAGCCACAGCTCGAGGGCATGATGATCGGGGTTGTCGTGCTTCTCGCCGACCAGTAGCCGCGGCGCCGCCGCTAGCCGCTCGACCAGTTGTGCCGGCGTCAGGCTCGCGCCGCTGCGCAGGTCGCGGATGGTGCCGGGTTCGACACCCTGCCGTCCCCCGCTGGCCTGCCAGGCGGGCAACGGCGGCAGTGTCTGGCAGGCGGCCAGCAATACCAAGCAGACGAACAGCAATGAGCGCATGAATATCCTCCTCAGCGCGCCACGATCAGCGGATGCCCCCGCTCCGGGTGGCGCTGTACCAGCACCTCGAGACCGAAAACCGCCTTCAGCGGCCCGGGAAGCAGGACCTCCTCGGGACTGCCGAGCGCCTGCACGCGACCGTCGGCCAGCAGCAGCAGGCGGTCGCAATAACGCGCCGCCAGGTTCAGGTCGTGGAGTATCGCCAGCACCGCCGTGCCGTGTCCGGCGAACGCCCGCACCGCCTGCAGGATACTGTGCTGGTGCAGGGGGTCGAGCATCGAGGTCGGCTCGTCGAGCAATAGCACCTGCTGCGCCCCACCCGGCCAGAGCTGCGCCAGCACCCGCGCCAGATGGACCCGCTGGCGCTCGCCGCCGGACAGGGTCAGGTAGCTGCGCCCCCTCAGGTGCGTGGCGTCCGCCGCCGCCAGTGCTCGGGCGACGATCTCGGCATCGCGCCGCCGGCCGCTGGCATGAGGCAGACGACCGAAGCCGACCACCTCCTCGACGCGAAAGGCGAACTCCAGCACCGGACTCTGCGGCAGCACCGCCAGCCGGCGCGCCCGTTCAGGCCCCCGCCAGTCGGCCAGCGGCCGGCCATCCAGGCGGACCTGGCCCTCCGCCGGGCGCAGCTCGCCGGACAGCGCCGCCAGCAGCGAGGACTTGCCCGCCCCGTTCGGCCCCAGCACGCCGAGCAGCTCGCCGGGCCGCAGCTCCAGGTCGATACCGCTCAACACCTGACGGCCGCCGCGCTGCACGGCCAGTTGCTCGGCCTGCAGCATCAGAGCGGCTCCCGGCGCAGCAGCCAGAGGAAAAAGGGCGCACCGAGCAGCGCCGTGACGATACCGAGCGGCAGCTCGGCCGGGGCCAGCAGCAGGCGCGCCAGCAGATCGGCGAACAGCAGCAGGCTGGCGCCGGCGAGCATGGCAGCCGGCAGCAGCAGTCGATGATCCGGCCCGCAGAGCAGGCGCAGCAGATGCGGCACCAGCAGGCCGACGAAGCCGACCAGCCCTGCCGCGGCCACTGCCGCACCGACGCCCAACGCCGTGCAGAACACCAGCTCGCGTTTCAGCCGCTCCACCTCGAAGCCCAGATGGCGTGCCTCCGATTCGCCCAGCAACAGGGCGTTCAGCGCCCCGGCACGACGCGGCAGCCAGAGCGCCACGCCAAGGGTCGCCAGCAGCAGCGGCCAGAGCCGGGCGTAGCTGGCGCCGCTCAGGCTGCCGAGGTTCCAGAAAGTCAGCCGGCGCAGCGCGGCATCGTCGGCCAGATAGCCGAACAGGCCGATCGCCGCCCCCGCCAGAGCGCTGAGGGCAAGTCCGGCGAGCAGCATGGTGGCCACCCGGGTCTGGCCGTCGCGCCGCCCCAGCCGGTAGACCAGCGCGGTCACCGCCAGACCACCGGCGAAGGCGCTCGCCGACAGCAGAGTGGGCGACGCCTCGGGCGGCACTCCAGCGCCGAGCAGCGAACCGCCGACGATCGCCAGCGCCGCGCCTAGCGCCGCACCGCTGGACACCCCGATCAGTCCGGGATCGGCGAGCGGGTTGCGGAACAGGGCCTGCATCGCCACCCCGCTCAGGGCCAGCACGCTGCCCACCGCCAGGCCGAGCAAGGCCCGCGGCAGACGGATCTGCCCGACGATCAGCTCGGCCTGCTCGAGCCCTGCCCCGGACAGCGGCACGCCGGCCAGGCGCAGCAGGGCCAGCAGGGAGTCGACCAAGGGCAGCCGCAGCGGCCCCAGCGCCAGCGACAGCCAGAAGGCGAGCAGCAGCAACAGGCTCAGGGCGATCAGCAGGACACGGGGGCGGCGGACGAAGGCGCTCATGAAGGGATCTGGCGGCAACGGTGGCGGCAAGGATAAGAGGCGGCCCGGCCAATCGCCAGCGCACGGCTTCCGCCGCCGCCTGCCGGCGTGGATAATCCCGGGCTTTTCGGGAGGCGCCATGCAGTTTCTCTGTAGCGGGAACGACCTCGGCGAAGGACAAAGCCGCGGCTTCCGGCTGGAAGGGCGGAAACTCCTCGCGGTCCGCCGGGACGGTCGGGTCTTCGTCTACCTCAACCGCTGCCCGCACCGCGGCATTCCGCTGGAGTGGCAGGCCGACCAGTTCCTCGACCCCAGCGGCAGCCTGATCCAGTGCGCCACCCACGGCGCGCTGTTTCTCATTGACGACGGCGAATGCGTGGCCGGCCCCTGTGCCGGGCAGCACCTGCCGCGCATCGACTGCCGCGAGGACGCCGCCGGCATCTGGGTGCGGCTGTAACCCACCCCCCTGCCGGGCCTACAGGCACACCTCCAGCCGGCGCGTCAGGCGGATCGCCGCGGGCGACAGCTCGGCGCCGTAGGCGAGCACCTCGACGCCCGCCGCCACCGCCTCGCGCAGCGCCTGCGCATAGCCCGGATCGATCTCCGCCGCCGGGCGCACCGCCGCAACGCCGGACAGGTTCACGCAGTACAGCTGCACCGCGCGCACGCCCTGCCGCGCCAGGGCCGCCAGTTCGCGCAGGTGCTTGGCGCCGCGCTCGGTGCGCGCATCGGGGAAGACCGCGACCGAGCTGTCGGCGAACCCCAGGGTGACGCTCTTCACCTCGACGAAGGCCGTCCCGCCCGGATAGTCCAGGCAGAAATCCACCCGGCTGTTCTCCGTGCCGTAGCGCACCTCCCGGCGCAGCCCGGTGAAACCGGCCAGCTCGACGATCAGCCCGGCGCGCAACGCCTCCTCCACCAGAGGATTGGCCCGCGCGGTGTTCACGCAGGCCAACCGCCCCTGCGGCGTTTCGCTCAGCTCCCAGGTGCCGGGCAGCTTGCGCCGGGGGTCGTTCGAGCGGCTGAACCAGATGCGCCCGCCCGCCTTCATGCAGTTGAGCATGGAGCCGGTGTTCGGACAGTGGATGCACAGCAGCTCGCCGGCCGGCGTCTCGATGTCGGCGAGAAAGCGCTTGTAACGGCGCAGCAGGCGCCCCTCCTCCAGCCGCGGGTCAAACTGCATCGGGCCGCCAGCTCCTCAGACCCCGGGCGATGCGCTCGACCGCCTGCGCTAGGCGCGGCAGGCTCTGGGTATAGGCGAAGCGCACATGGCGACCGGCCAGATGGCGACCGAAATCGATCCCCGGGGTGATCGCGACGAATTCGCTCTCCAGGAAGTGCCGACAGAAAGCGAAGGAGTCATCGCCGAAGGCGCCGATGTCGGCATACAGATAGAAGGCGCCCTCGGGCTCCACGGCAATCCTGAACCCTAACTCGCGCAACGCCGGCAGCAGGTAGTCGCGGCGCCGGGCGAACTCCGCGCGACGCTCCTCGAGGATCGCCAGGGTCTCGTCCGAAAAGCAGGCCAGCGCGGCATACTGGGCCACCGTCGACGCACTGATGTAGAGGTTCTGCGCCAGCTTCTCCAGTTCGGGCACTGCCTCATCCGGCGCGACCAGCCAGCCGAGCCGCCAGCCGGTCATGCCGAAATACTTGGAAAAACTGTTGAGCACGAAGGCGTCGTCGTCCACCTCCAGCACACTGGAGGCGTCCATGCCGTAGGTCAGCCCGTGGTAGATCTCGTCGACCACCAGATGGCCGCCGCGCGCGCGCAGGGCAGCCGCCAGCGCTGCCAGCTCGTCGCGCCGCAGCAGCGTCCCGGTGGGATTGGCCGGCGAAGCGACCAGGGCGCCGACGCTTTCGGCCATCCAGTGCTGCGCCACTAGCTCCGGGGTCAGGTGATAGCGTTGCTCCGGACCCACCGGTACCAGCTGCGCGCCGCCCTCGACCAGGCGCAGGAAATGGCGGTTGCAGGGATAGCCGGGGTCGGCCAGCAGCCAGTGCCGGCCCGGATCGACCAGCAGGCTCGCGGCCAGCAGCAGGGCGCCGGAGCCGCCGGGCGTGATCAGAATGCGCTCGGGGTCTATAGTCAAACGGTAACGTCGTGCATAGAAATGGGCGATGGCTTCGCGAAGCTGCGGCAGGCCGCGCGCGGCGGTGTAACGGGTATGTCCGGCTGCCAGTGCCGCCTGCCCTGCGACGACGATGGGCGTCGCCGTGGTGAAGTCCGGCTCGCCGATCTCCAGATGGATCACGTCGTGGCCCAGGGCCTGGAGCTGGTTGGCACGGGCCAGCAGGGCCATGACGTGAAAGGGTTCGATGGCACGGCTGCGCGCACTGTAGGACATGGCCACGGGCCTTCCTTCGAGACGGGGCGGAGGGCGGATTCTACCCCCACCGGACCGCTCTGGCAGCAGCCTTGGCAACGGAGAGTGGCGCAGCCCCATAGCTTCTGGTAAGTTCGGCCGCTTGCAGTCGCAGGGCCGACGGCGTCGGCAGGGAACAGTGCCTGCGTGTATGGATTAGAGAGAGCGAGGCGGTCATCCATGCCCACCAAAGCAAAGCAGAACAACCAACTGGTTCGCGGTTTCGAGCCCTACCCGGAAACTCCGGGCGAGGAATACATGAGCGACAACATGCGCGCTCACTTCGTCAATATCCTCAATAAATGGAAGCAGGAGTTGATGGAGGAGGTCGACCGTACCGTGCACCACATGCAGGACGAGGCCGCCAACTTCCCCGATCCCGCCGATCGGGCCAGCCAGGAAGAGGAGTTCAGTCTGGAACTGCGCGCCCGCGACCGCGAGCGCAAACTGATCAAGAAGATCGACGAAACCCTGCAACTGATTGAAGACAACGAGTACGGCTGGTGCGACTCCTGCGGTGTGGAGATCGGCATCCGCCGCCTCGAAGCCCGCCCCACCGCCACCCTGTGCATCGACTGCAAGACCCTTGCGGAGATCAAGGAAAAGCAGATCGGCGGCTGATCCGGTGTCCGGGGCGCCACGGCGCCCCGCGTCGCATCTGCAGCCCGGCCGGCTTCCGCCGCCCCGATCGGCAGCTCCTGCCGAGCGCCGCATGACCGCCTCATCTCCCTCCCCCTACGTCGGCCGCTTCGCGCCCACCCCCAGCGGCTACCTGCACTTTGGCTCGCTGATCGCCGCTCTGGCGTCCTATCTGGATGCACGCAATGCCGGCGGCCGCTGGTTGCTGCGCATGGAGGATCTCGACCCGCCCCGCGAGGTGCCGGGCGCCCAAGCCGCTATTCTCAAGACCCTGGAAGACTACGGTTTCGCCTGGGACGGGCCTGTCGTGCGGCAGAGCGAGCGTCTCGCACGTTACGGCGAGGTGGTCGAGCGCCTGCTCGAACAGGGCCTGGCCTATGCCTGCACCTGTTCGCGCAGGCAGCTGGAGGGATTCTCCGGGATCTACCCGGGCTTCTGCCGGGAGGCCGGGCAGGAGCCCCGCGACGCCGCCATCCGCCTGCGCGTGCCGGAGCGCGAATACGCCTTCGTCGACCGGGTGCAGGGCGCCTTCACCCAGCACCTCGGCCGCGAGGTCGGCGACTTCGTGATCCGCCGCCGCGACGGCCTCTACGCCTATCAGTTGGCGGTGGTCCTCGACGATGCCTGGCAGGGGGTAACCGACGTGGTGCGCGGTGCCGACCTGCTCGATTCGACGCCACGCCAGCTCTACCTGCAGAAACTGCTCGGCCTGCCCCGCCCGCACTACCTGCACGTACCGCTGATCGTCCAGACGGACGGCCACAAGCTGGGCAAGTCCTACCGCTCGCCCCCGCTGCCCGCCGAACGGGCCGGACCGCTGCTGCTGCGCGCCCTGCGCGCCCTCGGCCAGCACCCGCCGGCCGAGCTGGGCAAAGCCCGCCCGCGGGAACTGCTCGACTGGGGCATCGCCCACTGGGACGCCGGGCGCATCCCGCACTGCCGAACCCTGGCCGAGGCGGCACTGGACTGAGCAACCGGCAAAAGCACGCCGCCACGTTTGCGCCGGACCGTACATCCATTACCATCCGCAGCACTCACGTCCCATCAAAGGGAAACGCCATGTACATCTATCGGCTGGTCCTGCTGCTGGTGGTGGGAATCTACCTGTTCTCCCCCGCCATCATGGACTGGTGGATCGACCCCGACGGCGCCTGGTACCGCCCGTACCTGCTGTGGCTGATCCTCATCGTGGTGACCTTCATCCTCCAGAGCCAGCCCGACGCCGATGAGCTTTAGCCTGAGTGAACTGTTGCTGATCAGCGCCGCCTACCTGCTGGCTCTGTTCGGCGTCGCCTGGCTCAGCGAGCAGGGCCTGATCCCACAACGGGTGGTCCGCCATCCGCTGGTCTACACCCTGTCCCTTGGCGTGTACGCCAGCGCCTGGGCCTTCTACGGCGCAGTCGGCATGGCCTACCAGTACGGCTACGGCTTCCTCGCCTGCTACCTGGGAGTCTCCGGCGCCTTCATGCTGGCGCCGGTGCTGCTCTATCCGATCCTGCGCCTGACCCGTACCTACCAGCTGTCGTCCCTGGCCGACTTGTTCGCCTTCCGCTTCCGCAGCACCTGGGCCGGCGCACTGACCACCCTGTTCATGCTGGTCGCGGTGCTGCCGCTGCTGGCCCTGCAGATCCAGGCGGTCACCGACTCGGTGGGCATCCTCACCCAGGAGCCCGTGAAGGAGCGCGTGGCGCTGAGCTTCTGCGCCCTGATCATCCTCTTCACCATCCTCTTCGGCTCGCGGCACGTCGCCACCCGCGAGAAGCACCAGGGCCTGGTCTGTGCCATCGCCTTCGAGTCGCTGGTCAAGTTGACGACCCTTAGCGGCATCGGGATCTACACCCTGTACCGCGTCTTCGACGGCCCCCAGGGCCTGGAAGACTGGCTGCTGCAGCAGCGGGAAGTGCTGGGTACGCTGCATACCCCGCTGCAGGAAGGCCCCTGGCGCACCCTGCTGCTGCTGTTCTTCGCCTCGGCCATCGTCATGCCGCACATGTATCACATGGCCTTCACCGAGAACCTCAACCCCCGCAACCTGGCCAGCGCCAGCTGGGGCCTGCCGCTGTTCCTCCTGCTGATGAGCCTGGCGGTCCCGCTGATTCTCTGGGCCGGCATGCGCCTCGAGGTCGCCGCCGGCCCGGAATACTTCACCCTCGGCGTGGGCCTGGCACTGGAAAACGAGCCCCTCACCCTGCTGGCCTATATCGGCGGCCTGTCCGCCTCCAGCGGGCTGATCATCGTCCTGACCCTGGCCCTGTCGGGGATGACCCTCAACCACCTGGTGCTGCCGCTGTACCAGCCGCCGGCCGAGGGCAATATCTACAACTGGCTGAAGTGGACGCGCCGCGCCCTGATCTTCGCCATCATCGCCGCCGGCTACGCCTTCTACCGCCTGCTCGACGCCCGCCAGAACCTCTCCAACCTCGGCGTCACCGCCTTCGTCGCCACCCTGCAGTTCCTCCCCGGCGTGCTCTCGCTCCTCTACTGGCAAACCGCCAACCGTCGCGGCTTCATCGCTGGCTTGCTGGTCGGCATGACGGTCTGGCTGCTCGGCATGATGCTGCCCATGCTGGGCAACCTACAGGGCGTGCACCTGCCGCTGCTGAATTTCGTCTACGTGCTGGACGACACCGGCTGGCACCTGGCGGCAATCGCCTCGCTGGCCTCCAACGTGCTGGTGTTCTCCCTGGTGTCGATATTCACCGAACCGAGCGTCGAGGAGCGCAGCGCCGGCGAGGCCTGCGCCGTGGACAACGTGCGCCGGCCGCAGCGCCGCGAACTGCTGGCCACCTCCGCCCAGGCGTTCGCCGACCAACTGGCCCGCCCGCTCGGCGCGAAGATCGCCCAGCGCGAGGTCAAGCAGGCCCTGCGCGACCTGCATCTGCCGTTCGACGAGAGCCGCCCCTTCGCCCTGCGCCGCCTGCGCGACCGCATCGAGGCCAACCTGTCCGGCCTGATGGGGCCGAGCGTGGCACAGGACATCGTCGAGACCTTCCTGCCCTACAAGACCGCCAGCGAAGACTACGTCACCGAGGACATCCACTTCATCGAAAGCCGCCTGGAGGACTACCGCTCGCGCCTGACCGGCCTGGCCGCCGAACTCGACGCGCTGCGCCGCTACCACCGACAGACCCTGCAGGAGCTGCCGATGGGCGTCTGCTCGCTGTCCAAGGACCGGGAAATCCTCATGTGGAACCGGGCCATGGAGGAACTCACCGGGATTTCCGCCGAGCGCGTGATAGGGTCCTGCCTGGCGACCCTCGATGCCCCCTGGAAAGGCCTATTGGAAGGCTTCATCCAGCGCGCCGACGAGCATCTGCACAAGCAGCGGCTGTCGCTGGACGGCCAGGTGCGCTGGCTCAACCTGCACAAGGCGGCAATCGACGAGCCCCTGGCGCCGGGCAGCAGCGGCCTGGTCCTGCTGGTCGAGGACCTCACCGAAACCCAGCTCCTGGAAAACAAGCTGGTGCATTCCGAACGCCTGGCCAGCATCGGCCGCCTGGCCGCCGGCGTGGCCCACGAAATCGGCAACCCGATCACCGGTATCGCCTGTCTGGCGCAGAACCTGCGCGAGGAGCGCGAGGGCGACACCGAAGTGGGCGAGATCAGCAGCCAGATCGTCGACCAGACCAAACGGGTGACACGCATCGTCCGCTCGCTGATGAGCTTCGCCCATGCCGGCAGCCACAAGCAGGCCAGCGAGGAAGTATGCCTGGCCGACATCGCCCGCGAAGCCATCGCCCTGCTGTCGCTCAACCGCGAGAGCATCGAGGTGCAGTTCCTCAACTTGAGCGACTCCACCCACTGCGTGGTCGGCGACCCGCAGCGGCTGGTCCAGGTGCTGGTCAACCTGCTCAGCAACGCCCGCGACGCCTCCCCGTCCGGCGGTACCATCCGCGTGCGCAGCGAGGCCACGGAACACAGCGTCGACCTGATCGTCGAGGACGAGGGCAGCGGCATTCCCAAAGCCATCGTCGGCCGCCTGTTCGAGCCCTTCTTCACCACCAAGGACCCTGGCAAAGGGACCGGCCTTGGCCTTGCACTGGTCTATTCGATCGTGGAAGAGCATTATGGCCGAATCACCATCGACAGCCCGGCCGACCCCGAGCGGCAACGCGGGACCCGCATCCGGGTCACCCTGCCACGGCATGTCGATACGCCGCCGGCGCCGTGAGACCGTCGAGAGAACCCGCCCGATGCCACACATTCTGATCGTCGAAGACGAAGCCATCATCCGTTCCGCCCTGCGCCGCCTGCTGGAACGCAACCAGTACCAGGTCAGCGAGGCCGGCTCGGTGCAGGAAGCCCGGGACAGCTACAGCATTCCCGGCTTCGACCTGGTCATCAGCGACCTGCGCCTGCCCGGCGCGCCCGGTACCGAACTGATCCGGCTGGCCGAGGGCACGCCGGTGCTGATCATGACCAGCTATGCCAGCCTGCGTTCGGCAGTCGACTCGATGAAGATGGGCGCGATGGACTACATCGCCAAGCCCTTCGACCACGACGAGATGCTCCAGGCCGTGTCGCGCATCCTCAGCGAGCGCCGCCGGACGCCAGCGGAGGCCGCCTCCGGAGGACCGGCGGCGCAAGCCCCTGCCCCGGCCGAGGGCGAGATCGGCATCATCGGCTCCTGCCCGGCCATGCGCGACCTGTTCGGCAAGATCCGCAAGGTCGCCCCGACCGACTCCACGGTGTTGATCCAGGGCGAATCCGGCACCGGCAAGGAGCTGGTCGCCCGCGCCCTGCACAACCTGTCGAAACGCGCCAAGGCGCCGTTGATCTCGGTGAACTGCGCAGCCATTCCGGAAACCCTGATCGAGTCCGAACTCTTCGGCCACGAGAAAGGCGCCTTCACCGGCGCCATCGCCGGGCGCACCGGTCTGGTCGAGGCCGCCGACGGCGGCACCCTGTTCCTCGACGAGATCGGCGAGCTGCCCCTGGAGGCCCAGGCGCGCCTCCTGCGCGTGCTGCAGGAAGGCGAGATCCGTCGGGTCGGCTCGGTGCAGTCGCAGAAAGTCGACGTCCGCCTGATCGCCGCCACCCACCGCGACCTCAAGGGACTGTCCAAGATCGGCCAGTTCCGCGAGGACCTGTTCTACCGGCTCAACGTCATCGCGCTGAAGCTGCCGGCCCTGCGCGAGCGCGACGGCGACGTCCTGGAAATCGCCCGGGCGTTCCTGAAGCGCCAGAGTCGGCGCATGGAGCGCGGCGAGATGCACTTCTCCCCCGAGGCCGAGCAGGCCATCTGCCAGTACGCCTGGCCGGGCAACGTGCGCGAACTGGAGAACGCCATCGAGCGCGCGGTGATCCTCTGCGAAGGCCTGTCGATACCTGCCGACCTGCTAGGGATCGACATCGAGCTGGAAGACCTGGAGGACGAGGACTTCGCCGAACACCCCGGTCCGGATGTCGATACCAGCCACGAGCCCACCGAGGATCTCTCGCTGGAGGACTACTTCCAGCACTTCGTTCTGGAGCACCAGGACCACATGACCGAAACCGAACTGGCCCGCAAGCTCGGCATCAGCCGCAAGTGCCTGTGGGAACGTCGCCAGCGCCTCGGCATCCCACGGCGCAAGTCGAGCGCCCCCAGCAGCTCCTGATCCCTGCCCAGGTAACAGCCTGCCGAAGGCCGGCTGTTACCTTCGACCAAAGTGGTAACAGAAACCGGGTCGACAGGTAACCAAAGGTCGACTATCCGCTCCCAGCCCTTCAGCACAAAACAATTAAGTACATGTTTAATAAGGATTTTTAAAAACTGGCACGGGATCTGCCTTATTACTGACACAACAACAATAACAAGACGCAGCACTCAGAATAAGAACGATTGACACGACTCTAGCCTTACAAAAACAACGACGCGGAGACGGGGCCAACCGATTTTTTTGGAGTAGATACTTTGCCCACCGGGCACAGCCCGCAGCCAGACCGAGAACAACAAAACTGCCCCCAGGCAGCACCCGAACTGGTGGGTCGGCACGACCCAGGCAACATCAGCGACCAAAGAAATCCGTTTGCTATTGGCTCCCCATTGGGGGCCATCCCGGAGCCCACGGGCCAACCGGGACGGGCATACGACAAGAACAACACGCCCGGAAACAGAACAAGAACAAAGAACGCACTTCGATTGGAAAGGGAGCCTCGGCTCCCTTTCTGCGTTCGGCGGCTACTCCGGCTTCGTACATCCTTCGGCGCCGGTGCTAGAATCCGCAGCCATTCCGCGGTCAAGCTCATTCTGGCCGACCACTCCGTCAAGCAGTGACCCCGATGCTGAAGAAGCTGTTCAAGTCTTTCCGCCTATCCCTGAACCGCAGCCATCCGCGCAGCACTCCCGAAGTACTCGGCGGCCAGCAGCACCCGCTGCGTCGCAGCGACATCAGCCGCCATGCCGTCAACGTGGTGGAGCGCCTGCAGAATGCCGGCTACCAGGCCTATGTCGTCGGCGGCTGCGTGCGGGATCTGCTGCTCGACATCGAGCCGAAGGACTTCGACGTGGCCACCAGCGCCACCCCCGAACAGGTCCGGGCGGAGTTCCGCAATGCGCGGGTGATCGGCCGCCGCTTCAAGCTGGTCCACGTGCATTTCGGCCGGGAAATCATCGAGGTCGCCACCTTTCGCGCCCACCACCCGGAAGACGACGAGGACGACGAGGACAGTCACCTGGCGGCGCGCCACGAAAGCGGCCGAATCCTGCGCGACAACGTCTACGGCAGCCTGGAGGAGGATGCCCAGCGCCGCGACTTCACCATCAACGCGCTGTATTTCGACGTCACCCGCGAGCGCATCCTCGATTACGCCCACGGCGTGCACGACATCCGCAACCACCTGATCCGCCTGATCGGCGATCCCGAGCAGCGCTACCTGGAAGACCCGGTGCGCATGCTGCGCGCCGTACGCTTCGCCGCCAAGCTCGACTTCGACATCGAAAAGCACAGCGCCGCGCCGATCTCCCGGCTGGCGCCGCTGCTGCGCGACATTCCCGCGCCCCGCCTGTTCGAGGAGGTGCTCAAGCTGTTCCTGTCCGGCTACGCCGAGGACACCTTCGAGCTACTGCTCGAACACGACCTGTTCGCCCCGCTGTTTCCCGCCAGCGCGGCAGCCCTGGAGCGCAACCCAGGCTATGTCGGCCGGTTGATTCGCCAGGCGCTGGCCAACACCGACGAACGCATCGCGCAGGGCAAGACGGTGACGCCCGCCTTCCTGTTCGCCGCCCTGCTCTGGCCGGCCCTGCCGGCAAGGGTCCTGGCACTGCAGGAGCGCGGCATGCCGCCGATCCCGGCGATGCAGGAAGCCGCCCATCTGGTGATCACCGAGCAATGCCGGCGCACCGCCATTCCCAAGCGCTTCACCCTGCCCGCCCGGGAAATCTGGGACCTGCAGGAGCGCCTGCCGCGCCGCCAAGGCAAGCGTGCCGACCTGCTGCTCGAACACCCGCGCTTTCGCGCCGGCTACGACTTCCTCCTGCTGCGCGAGGAAGCCGGCGAGCAGACCGGCGGGCTGGGCGACTGGTGGACCGACTACCAGGAGGCCAGCGACAGCGAAAGGCGCAGCATGATCCGCGCCCTCGCCGGCAAGGACGACACCGTCGGCGCGCCGCGCAAGCGGCGCCGCAGCGGCGGGCGGCGGCAGCGTGGCTCGGGTGCGAACGGAGACTGAGCATGGAGCGCGTCTATATCGGCCTGGGCAGCAATCTGGCCGGCCCCACCGAGCAGTTGCACGCCGCCCTCACCGCCCTGCAGGAACTGCCGCGCACGCGCCTGGTGACGGTGTCCTCCTTCTATGACAGCGAGCCCCTGGGGCCGGCCGACCAGCCGCACTACGTGAATGCCGTCGCTGCGCTGGACTGCGCGCTGGAGCCCCTCGAACTACTCGACGCCCTCCAGACGATCGAGCGGGAACAGGGCCGGGTGCGCAAGGCGGAGCGCTGGGGACCGCGCACCCTCGACCTGGACATCCTACTGTTCGGCAACCGCCAGCTGCACGGAGAGCGCCTGACCGTCCCCCACTACCACCTCCATGCGCGCCCCTTCGTGCTCTATCCGCTGGCCGAGATCGCCCCCGGGCTGCGCCTGCCGGATGGCCGCTCGCTCGACGAACTGCTCGCGGCCTGCCCACTGCAGGGGCTGCACCGCCGTGCCGCCCCGGAGCCAGGCGGCCAAAGCACCAATTGACTTGAAGCCCCCCCATCTGGACTATAGGCCTCCCATTGCTCCGCACCGGTGCCCGCCGATGCCGACCAGGACGAAACCGAACATGCCCGATGTAACCCTGACCACCCTGCAAGGCCTCAAGCAGCGCGGCGAAAAGATCGCCATGCTGACCTGCTATGACGCCACCTTCGCCCAGACCGCCTGCCAGGCCGGCGTCGAGGTGCTGCTGGTCGGCGACTCCCTCGGCATGGTCCTGCAAGGTCATGACAGCACCCTGCCGACCAGCGTGGCCGACATGGCCTACCACACCGCCTGCGTCAAGCGCGGCAACCGTGGCGCCCTGGTGGTCACCGATCTGCCGTTCATGGCCTACGCGACCCTCGAGCAGGCGCTGGAGAGCAGTGCCGCGCAGATGCGCGCCGGCGCCCACATGGTCAAGCTGGAAGGCGGCGCCTGGCTGGGCGAAACCGTGACGCGCCTGGCCGAGAACGGCATCCCCACATGCGTGCATCTGGGCCTGACCCCGCAATCGGTGAACCTGTTCGGCGGCTACAAGGTGCAGGGTCGCGACGAGGGCCGGGCGCGCCAGCTGCGCGCCGACGCCGAGGCCCTGGAGCGGGCCGGCGCGGCCATGTTACTGCTGGAATGCGTGCCCAGCCCGCTGGCGGAGCAGATCACCCAGGCGGCCGGAGTCCCGGTCATCGGCATCGGTGCCGGTGCCGCCACCGACGGCCAAGTGCTGGTCATGCACGACCTGCTCGGCCTGTCCCTGAGCGGCCGCACACCGAAGTTCGTGAAAAACTTCATGGCCGGCCAAGAGAGCATCCAGGCGGCCTTTGCCGCCTACGTCAGGGCGGTCAAGCAAGGCGAATTCCCCGCAGCCGAACACGGATTTTCCGCATGATCACCCTCAAGACCGTCCGCGAACTGCGCGCCGCCATCGCCCACGCCCGCAGCGAAGGCAAGCGCATCGCCCTGGTGCCGACCATGGGCAACCTGCATGCCGGCCATATCGCCCTGGTGGAAAAAGCTCGCCAGCGTGCCGACTTCGTGGTCGCCAGCATCTTCGTCAACCCCCTGCAGTTCGGCCCCGCCGAGGATCTGGACAAGTATCCGCGCACCCTCGCCGCCGACCAGGAAAAGCTGCTCGAAGGCGGTTGCAACCTGCTGTTCGCCCCCGGCGTCGAGGAGATGTACCCGGACGGCATGCAGGGACAGACGCGCATCGCCGTCCCCGGCGTCTCCGAGGGACTCTGCGGCGCGACGCGCCCCGGCCACTTCGAGGGCGTCGCCACCGTGGTGACCAAACTGTTCAACATCGCCCAGCCGGACATCGCCCTGTTCGGCGAGAAGGACTTCCAGCAGCTGGCGGTGATCCGCACCCTGGTGCACGATCTCAACATGCCGATCCAGATCTTCGGCGAACCCACCGTGCGCGCCGCCGACGGCTTGGCGCTGTCCTCGCGCAACGGCTACTTGAACGACGAACAGCGGGGCGTGGCGCCGGCGCTGTACCGCATCCTGTGCGACACCCGTACCGCCCTCCTGGCCGGCGAGCGGGACTTCGCCGAGCTCTGCGCCAGGGGACGGGAAGCGCTGCAGCAAGCCGGCTTCCGCCCGGATTACCTGGAAATCCGCGAAGCCACCAGCCTGCGCCCGGCGAACGCCGAGGACTGCCGCCTGGTGGTGCTCGGTGCCGCCTACCTGGGCAATACCCGCCTGATCGACAACCTGAGTGTCGACATCGCCGGCGACTGAACGACTAAGGTCTGACGGGCCGTTTTCTTGATCACCCTATGCGGTTGAGGCAAACTCGGCCGCCGCTTGTGGAACCTGAAGAGGAATCGCCATGCATGCCATCATGCTCAAGGCCAAATTGCACCGTGCCGAGGTGACCCACTCGGTACTCGATTATGAAGGCTCCTGCGCCATCGACGGGGAATGGCTGGATCTGGCAGGCATCCGCGAGTACGAACAGATCCAGATCTACAACGTCGACAACGGCGAGCGCTTCACCACCTATGCGATCCGCGCCGAAGACGGCTCGAAGATGATCTCGGTAAACGGTGCAGCCGCGCACAAAGCTCAGAAGGGCGACCGCGTTATCATCTGCGCCTATGCCCACTACGGCGAGACGGAGCTGGCCAGCCACAAGCCGCGCATGCTCTACATGGCGCCCGGCAACGTGCTCAGCCATACCAGCAACGCGATCCCGGTCCAAGTCGCCTGAATCGCCCCGTGCCAGCTCCCGGACCTCCCCCTTTGGCAACGTCCGCCGCAAGCGTCTCCCCGAAAAGCCCGGCATGCTCCGGGCTTTTTGCTATCCGAACAGATTCAAAGGAAGCAGAATCCCATGTCGCACTACCAGCAACCTCTCGATATGACGACCCAGGCCTCGTGGGAGGCGCTGCGCCAGCATCGCCACGCCATGCAGTCCTTCAGCATGCGCGAGGCCTTCCAGAGCGACCCACAGCGCTTCAAGCAGTTTTCCCTGAGCAGCAGCGGCCTGTTTCTCGACTACTCGAAGAACCTGCTGACCCACGAAACCCGCGACCTGCTGGTGCGCCTGGCGCGGGAAGCCGGGCTGGAAAGGGCCATCCACGCGCTCTTCGAGGGCGAGGCGGTGAACGCCTCCGAGGGCCGTCCGGCACTGCACACCGCGCTGCGCCGCCCGGTCGGCGACCGCCTGCTGGTCGACGGCGTGAACCTGATTCCCCAGGTGCACCGGGTACTCAACCAGATGACCGAGCTGGTCGGGCGCATCCACGACGGGCTGTGGCGCGGCTACTCGGAAAAGCCCATCACCGACGTGGTGAACATCGGCATCGGCGGCTCCTTCCTCGGCCCCCAGCTGGTGTCCGAAGCCCTGCTGCCGTTCGCCCAGCGCGGCGTGCGCTGCCACTACCTGGCGAACATCGACGGCAGCGAGTTCCACGAGCTGTCCAGCCGCCTGCGCGCCGAAACCACCCTGTTCATCGTCTCCAGCAAATCCTTCGGCACCCTGGAAACCCTGAAGAACGCCCAGGCCGCGCGCACCTGGTACCTGGCCCAGGGCGGCACGGAAAGCGAGCTGCACCGCCACTTCATCGCCGTCTCCAGCAACGTCGCGGCGGCGGTGGCCTTTGGCATCCGCGAGGAGAATATCTTCCCGATGTGGGACTGGGTCGGCGGACGCTATTCCCTGTGGTCGGCGATCGGCCTGCCAATCGCCCTAGCCATTGGCATGGCCAACTTCAAGGACCTGCTCTCCGGCGCCTACAGCATGGATCAGCACTTCCAGAACGCCCCCTTCGAAAGCAACATGCCAGTGCTGCTCGCTCTACTCGGCGTCTGGTACGGCAACTTCTGGGGTGCGCAGAGCCACGCCATCCTGCCCTACGACCACTACCTGCGGAACATCACCCAGCACCTGCAGCAGCTGGATATGGAATCCAACGGCAAGAGCGTGCGTCAGGACGGCCGTCCGGTATCCTGCGACACCGGCCCGGTGATCTGGGGCGGCGTCGGCTGCAACGGTCAGCACGCCTACCACCAACTGCTGCACCAGGGCACCCTGCTGATTCCGGCGGACTTCATCGTGCCGGTGGTCAGCCACAACCCGGTCGCCGACCACCACCAGTGGCTGTACGCCAACTGCCTGTCGCAGAGCCAGGCGCTGATGTGCGGCAAGACCCGCGCGGAGGCCGAGGCCGAGCTGCACGCCAAGGGCCTGCCGGACGCGGAAGTGAAGCGCCTGGCGCCGCACAAGGTGATCCCCGGCAACCGGCCGAGCAACACCCTGGTGATGGAGCGCGTCAGCCCGCGGCGCCTCGGTGCGCTGGTCGCGCTCTACGAGCACAAGGTCTTCGTGCAGAGCGTCGTCTGGGGCATCAACGCCTTCGACCAGTGGGGCGTCGAACTCGGCAAGGAGCTCGGCAAAACCGTCTACCAGCGCCTGACCGGCTGCGACGAGGCGCCGGCCGAGGATGCCTCGACCCAGGGCCTGATCGACTACTTCCGCGGCCGTCACCGCGGCTGAGCCAGGCCGGCGCAGGCCCTGCCCGGCCTGCGCCCCCCTCTTCCCACCCTCCTGGCAGACTTGAACCCGGCGACCTGTCGGTCCACGCTTACGAACACCCGCGGACAGACAACAACAAGGAACCGCCATGTTCGAGATCGCCAACCATCCCGTCAGCGACGCGCTGCGCCAGTACAGCTGGCTGAACAATGACGACTACCTGCGCCTGTACCGGCAATCGGTCGAGCAACCGGAGCGCTTCTGGGCCGAACAGGCCAGCACCTTCCTCGACTGGTTCAGGCCCTGGCAGAGTGTCCACCGTGGGGACATGGGCAAAGGCCAGACCAGTTGGTTCGAGGGCGGCCGGCTGAGCGTCGCCCACAACTGCATCGACCGCCATCTGGAACGGCGCGGCGATCAGGTAGCGATCATCTGGGAGGGCGACAACCCTGCCGACTCCGCGCGAATCACCTACCGCCAGTTGCACGAACAGGTCTGCCGCCTGGCCAACCTGCTGAAAAGCCGCGGTATCGGCAAGGGCGACCGCGTCTGCATCTACCTGCCGATGATTCCCGAAGCCGCCTACGCCATGCTCGCCTGCACCCGCATCGGCGCCATCCATTCGGTGGTGTTCGCCGGCTTCTCCCCGGAGGCGCTGCGCGACCGCATCCTCGACGCCGACTGCCGCCTGCTGATCACCGCCGACGAAAGCCTGCGCGGCGGCAAGGCCGTCCCCCTCAAACGCAACGCCGATCAGGCCCTGAAGAGCTGCCCGAAGGTCTCCAGCATGCTGGTGGTACGCCGCACCGGGGGCACAGTCGACTGGGATGCCGGGCGCGACCTCTGGTACCACGAGTCCGTGGCGGGCTGCAGCAGCGATTGCCCGGCCGAGCCGATGGACGCCGAGGCCCCGCTGTTCATCCTCTACACCTCGGGCAGCACCGGCAAGCCGAAGGGCGTGCTGCACAGCACCGGCGGCTACCTGCTGCAGGCGGCGATGACCCACAGGTACGTGTTCGACTACCACGACGGCGACATCTACTGGTGCAGCGCCGACATCGGCTGGGTCACCGGGCACAGCTACATCGTCTACGGCCCGCTGGCCAACGGCGCCACCACCCTGATCTTCGAGGGCGTGCCGAACTACCCGGACGCCTCGCGCTTCTGGCAGGTGGTCGACAAGCACCGGGTGAACATCTTCTATACCGCCCCCACCGCACTACGCTCGCTGATGCGCGACGGCGAAGGCCCGGTCAAGAAGACCTCGCGCGCCAGCCTGCGCCTGCTCGGTTCGGTGGGCGAGCCGATCAACCCGGAAGCCTGGGAGTGGTACTACCATGTGGTCGGCGAGAGCCGCTGCCCGATCGTCGACACCTGGTGGCAGACCGAGACCGGCGCCATCATGATTACCCCGCTGCCCGGCGCCACCCTGCTCAAGCCCGGTTCGGCGACCCGTCCGTTCTTCGGCGTGCAGCCGGTGCTGCTCGACGACAAGGGTAAGGAGATCGAAGGCCCCGGTGCCGGCGTGCTGGCGATCAAGGGCAGTTGGCCGAGCCAGATCCGCAGCATCTACGGCGATCACCAGCGGCTGATCGACACCTACTTCAAGCCCTACCCCGGCTACTACTTCACCGGCGACGGCGCGCGCCGGGACGAGGACGGCTACTACTGGATCACCGGCCGGGTCGACGACGTGATCAACGTGTCGGGCCACCGCATCGGCACCGCCGAAGTGGAAAGCGCCCTGGTACTCCACGACGGGATCGCCGAAGCGGCCGTGGTCGGCTGCCCGCACGACGTCAAAGGCCAGTGCATCTACGCCTTCGTCACCCTGGTGACCGGCCGCCAACCCGACGATACGCTCAAGCAGGAACTGATCGCCTTGGTCAGCCGGGAGATCGGCAGCTTCGCCAAGCCGGAGTTCCTGCAATGGGCACCGCGCCTGCCGAAGACCCGCTCGGGCAAGATCATGCGGCGCATCCTGCGCAAGATCGCCTGCAACGAACTGGACAACATGGGCGACACCTCGACGCTCTCCGATCCCTCGGTGCTCCAGGAACTGATCGACTGCCGCCTGAACCGCTGAGGCAGGCGGCGCAGGCAGGGCGCAGGCGGCTGCCCGGCCTGCAGCGCGGCCGGGTCGGCTTCGGGGAACATCCCTCCCGTGCCATACTCCAAGCCATGTATTGCCGAAAAAAAGATGTTCCCCCATGCCCAAAGGACTGAAACCCGCCCTCGCCACCTTGGCAATCGCACCTGCCCTCTACAGCCTGCTTGGCTTCCTTGTTCTCCCCGGCGTCGCCCTGCAGGCGATCAACCGGCAACTGCCCCGCTTCGTCACCCAACCGGCCAGGCTCGAACGTCTGGAGTTCAATCCCTTTACCCTGGAACTGACCCTGCACCGGCTGCGCCTCGGCGAGGCGGGCAGCGAGCAGCTAGCTTTCGAACGCCTGTACGGCAAGCTGCACTGGGACAGCCTGTGGCGCAATCACCTGCACCTTGCCGAGGTGCGTCTGGAACGCCCGCAGGTGGCCGTGCTGTTCGACCAGCAGGGCGGGCTCAACCTCGCCCGTCTGTTCAAGCTCCCGGCGTCCGCCCCTGCGAGGAAGGAAGGGCCTGCCGGAGCCCCCTTTCCGCTACACCTCGACCGCTTCCTGCTGAGCGGCGGCCAGGTGCATTTCCAGGACCGGCGGCCGAGCGAGCCGGTCGAGGTTCGCTACGACGCCCTTAACCTCGACGTGCATCATCTCGGCACCCTGTCGAACGACACCGCCGAGCTGAGCCTGCAGGCCAGCGGCAAGCAGGTCGGACGGATCGCCTGGAGCGGACAACTCAGTCTGGTGCCGCTGCGCTCCAGCGGCAAGCTGGGCATCGACCAGACCGGCCTGCGCCCCTGGTGGCCCTACGTGCGGGATGCTGCGCCCCTGGTGCTGGAAGACGGTACGCTCAGCCTGAGCAGCGACTACCGGCTGGAGCTGACGGACAGCCTCCGGCTGCAACTGCAGAACGCCGCCCTCAAGCTCGCTCCATTCGCCCTCGCGGCACCGGACGGACGGCCCCTGGCGCGCCTGCAGAGCCTGGAACTCGGCCAGGCTTCGCTGGACCTGGCCAAACGCCAGGTCTCGATCGGCCAGCTGCAGGGCCAGGGACTGGAAACCTGGGCGGCCCGCGAGGCCGACGGCACGCTGGACTGGCAGAAACTCTTCGCCCCCCGCAGCGCCGGACAACCGCCGGGCGGCCGTGCCGGCGATGCGCAGGCCCAAAAGCCCGATAAACCCGACAAAGCATCCGGCAAGTCCTGGCAGATCCTGCTGGCGGATGCCTGGCTGCGCGGCAGCCGGCTGCATCTGGTCGACCGAGTGCCGACGCAGAACGTGGAGTTGCAGATCGGCCCGCTGGACCTGGCCCTGCGCGACTTCGACAGCCTCGGCCAGACCCCCTTCCACCTCGAACTGAACAGCGGCATCGGCCGGCAAGGACGGCTCGAAGCCGCCGGCCAGGTGCGCCTGAGCCCGCTTGCCGCACAACTGCAGATCGACAGCCGCGACCTGGACCTGCGCCCGGCGCAGGCCTACATCGCCCCCTTCATCCGCCTGGAACTACGCAGCGGGCAACTCGACAGCAGCCTGAAGATCGACCTGAAGGACGGCGAACGGCTGGCCCTGCAGGCCGACGGCCGCGCCGCCGTCAAACAGCTGCACACCCTCGATACCCTGAAGAACCGCGACTTCGTCAAGTGGCGACAGCTGACCCTCGAGAACCTCAGCTACCGTCATGGCGAACGGCTTGACATCGAGCGTATCGTGCTCGAACAGCCCTATGCCCGCTTCATCGTCAACGAGAACCTGAGCACCAACGTCAGCGAACTGCTGATCGCCCAAAAGCAAAACCCGCCAGCACAGGCGCCGCACAGCCGCGCGACGAAGCAACCGCCCGCACAGCCGCTGGGCATCCAGGTCGGCGCGGTGGAGATCAAAGACGGTTCGGCCAACTTCGCCGACTTCAGCCTGAAGCCCAACTTCGCTACCACCATCCAGCAGCTCAACGGGCGCATCGGCAGCCTGGACAACCGCCAGCCGAAGCCGGCCACGGTGGACGTCAAGGGCCGGGTGGACCGCTACGCACCGGTCAGCATCAAGGGCAGCCTGAACCCCTTCGATCCGCTCGAAAGCCTGGATATCGCGACCCGCTTCCAGCACGTCGAGCTGACCACCCTCACCCCCTACTCCGGCAAGTTCGCCGGCTACCGCATCCGCAAGGGACGGCTCAACCTAGACCTGCACTACCGCATCGAGAAGGGTCAGCTGAATGCCGAGAACAGCCTGGTTCTGGAGCAGCTGCAACTGGGCGAGCGCGTCGACAGTCCGGACGCGGTGGACCTGCCGATCCGCCTGGCAGTGGCCCTACTGAAGGACAGCCAGGGGCGGATTGCCATCGACCTGCCGGTCAAAGGCAACCTGAACAACCCAGAATTCAGGGTCATGCCCATCGTCTGGCAGACCCTGCGCAACCTGGTGATGCGCACGGCACAGGCGCCGTTCAAGTTCATTGCCGGGCTGCTCGACAGCGGCGAGGCCGATCTCAGCCAGGTCGAGTTCAGTCCGGGTAGCAGCGCACTGGATACCACCGCACAGCGCAACCTGGATATCCTCGGCAAGGCCCTGAAGGAACGGCCGCAGTTGCGCCTGGAAGTCGAAGGCATGAGCGCCCAAGCCAGCGACGGCCCCCTGCTGGCTGAGCAGCGCCTGGAGCGCGAATACCGGAACGGCTACTACCGCCTCCTGCAAGAGCGGGGCGAGCGCGTGCCGGCCAGCGCCGAGGGACTGAAGGTTCCCGAGGAAGAGAAAGGGCCGCTGCTGGAAGGCATCTACCGCAGCCGCCTGAAGCATCAGCCGCCGGCGGAATGGAGTGGGTTGGACCAGGCGCTTCGCGCCGCCAGGCTGCGCGAAGCCGTGCTGGCTTCCTGGGATGACAGCATGCTGCTGCTCCGCCAACTGGCCCAAGCGCGCGCCGCCAGCATCAAGGCCTACCTGGTCGAGCGGGGCGGCCTGGACGACCAGCGCATCTACCAGATGGATGTCAGCGTCAGCGAGGCGCCGGCCGGCGCGCGCGTCGGCGTCCCGCTGCAACTGGCCAGCGAATAGCCAAGCCGGTGAGCCTTCGGCGACGGGGGCTTCCATTATGAGCGGGACGGGCGATCCCGTGCCCAAACGAAAGAGGGCCCCGCAGGGCCCTCTCCTTTACCAGCCGGATATTTCGGCGTCAGACGCCGGAAGCCTCGGCGGCGGCGACGTCCTTGATCGACAGCTTGATGCGGCCGCGATTATCCACGTCGAGCACCAGCACTTTCACTTCCTGGCCTTCCTTGAGCACATCGGTGACCTTCTCGATGCGCTGGTCGCTGATCTGCGAGATGTGCACCAGACCGTCCTTGCCCGGCAGGATGTTGACGAAGGCGCCGAAGTCGACGATGCGCTCGACCTTGCCGACGTAGATCTTGCCGATCTCGGCTTCCGCCGTGATGCCCAGCACGCGCTGCTTGGCGGCCTCGGCGGCCTCCTTGGTCTCGCCGAAGATCTTGATCGAGCCGTCGTCCTCGATATCGATCGAGGCCTTGGTCTCCTCGCAGATGGCGCGGATGGTGGCGCCGCCCTTGCCGATCACGTCGCGAATCTTGTCTTGGTCGATCTTCATCGCCAGCATGGTCGGGGCGTTGGCCGACAGTTCGCTGCGCGACTGGGCGATCACCTCGCTCATCTGGCCGAGGATGTTCAGGCGGGCTTCCAGCGCCTGGTTCAGGGCGATCTCCATGATCTCCTCGGTGATGCCCTGGATCTTGATGTCCATCTGCAGCGCAGTGACGCCCTTGGCGGTACCGGCCACCTTGAAGTCCATGTCGCCCAGGTGGTCCTCGTCGCCGAGGATGTCGGTCAGCACGGCGAACTTCTCGCCTTCCTTGACCAGACCCATGGCGATACCAGCCACCGGCGCCTTCATCGGCACGCCGGCATCCATCAGCGCCAGGGAGGCGCCGCAGACCGACGCCATGGAGCTGGAACCGTTGGACTCGGTGATTTCCGAGACCACGCGCACGGTGTAGGGAAACTCGTCGCCCTTCGGCAGCATGGCCTGCACGCCGCGGCGGGCCAGACGACCGTGGCCGATCTCGCGACGGCCGGCACTGCCCATACGGCCGCACTCGCCCACCGAGAACGGCGGGAAGTTGTAGTGCAGCATGAAGCTGTCCTTGCGCTCGCCTTCCAAAGTGTCGAGCACCTGGGCATCGCGCGCGGTACCCAGGGTGGCCACCACCAGCGCCTGGGTCTCACCACGGGTGAAGAGGGCCGAACCGTGGGTCTTCGGCAACACGCCGACCTCGATCTTCAGCGGGCGCACGGTGCGGTTGTCGCGACCGTCGATGCGCGGCTTGCCGTCGACGATGTTCTCGCGCACGGTGCGGTATTCGATCAGGCCGAAGGCATCCTTGACCTCGCCGACGGATGGCTGGCCTTCGGCTTCACCGGCCAGGCTAGCCACAGTCTGGGCGCGCAGCTCGTCGAGGCGGTTGTAGCGCTCCTGCTTGACGGTGATGGTATAGGCCTGCGAGATCGCCTCGCCGAACCCGGCGCGAATGGCCTCGAGCAACGCGCTCGGCTCGGTCGGCGGCGCCCAGTTCCAAGCCGGATGGGCAGCCTCGGCGGCAAATTCCTTGATCGCCCGGATCACCGCCTGGAACTCCTCGTGGGCGTACAGCACGGCGCCCAGCATCTGATCCTCGGTCAGCTCCTCGGCTTCGGACTCGACCATCAGCACGGCGGATTCGGTACCGGCCACCACCATGTCCAGGCGGGAGGCCTTGAGTTGCTCGTAGGTGGGGTTCAGCAGGTAGCCGGTCTCCTCGTGGTAGCCCACGCGGGCGGCGCCGATCGGGCCGTTGAAGGGAATCCCGGAGACTGCCAGGGCAGCAGAGGTGCCGATCATCGAAGCGATGTCCGGATCAGTCTTCTTGCTGGTGGAAAGCACGGTGCAGATCACCTGCACCTCGTTCATGAAGCCTTCCGGAAACAGCGGGCGGATCGGCCGATCGATCAGGCGCGAGGTCAGGGTTTCCTTCTCGCTCGGACGGCCTTCGCGCTTGAAGAAGCCACCCGGAATGCGGCCGGCGGCATAGGTCTTCTCTTGATAGTGCACGGACAGCGGGAAGAAACCCTTGCCCGGATCGGCCTGCTTGGCGCCGACCACGGTGACCAGTACGGTCACGTCCTCGTCGACGGTGACCAATACGGCGCCGGAGGCCTGGCGGGCGATGCGGCCGGTTTCCAGGGTGACGGTCGACTGGCCGAACTGGAATGTCTTGATAACCGGATTCACGGTATTTTCCTTCTCTTTGTTGCTCGGGGGAAATCCTCAGGAAGGCGGGAGTCGGACCCGGAGGGCTTCCTGAAAAGGGGGAAGCTGAAAGCAAAAGGCTGGAAGCAAGCACGATGTCTCACTTCCAGCCTCCCGCTTCCAGCTTGGCGCGCGCCTTAGCGACGCAGCCCCAGGCGACCGATCAGGGCGCTGTAACGAGTGGTGTCCTTACCCTTCAGGTAGTCCAGCAGCTTGCGGCGCTGGTTGACCATGCGGATCAGGCCACGACGGGAGTGGTGGTCCTTGCCGTTGGCCTTGAAGTGATCCTGCAGCTTGTTGATGTTGAAGGTCAGCAGGGCAACCTGCACTTCCGGGGAACCGGTATCGCCTTCAGCTTGCTTGTACTCGTTGACGATCTGGGCTTTTTCTTCGACGCTCAGTGCCATGATGGGCTCCTAGAGTGAACAGGCCGGGACATCTCCCGTGTTGAGTAGAAAAGGAATGACCGTGCCTGCCGACAGCCACCCTCGCATCGGTCATTCCGACCGAATCAGTCGACGCGGCGCGATGCGCCCGTCGTCGCTCACTTCACCGATACCGATGAAGCGGCCCGTGTGATCCTGCACCCGTACCATGCCGAACCTCGGCGCTTCGGGTGCACGCACCGGCTGCCCGTGCAGCCAGTAGTAGCTGCTGTGTTCAGAGAGCTGCAGCACGGGCCAGTGCTCCAGGCCGCTGTCCGACGGCAGCAAGAAGCGGTCCAGCGCCGCATTGCCACCTTCGGCGTGGGCCTGCTCCAGGGCTTCGAGGCTAACCGTCTGGGCCAAGCCGAAGGGACCGGCCTGGGTCCGGCGCAACTCCGCGACATGCGCCCCGACCCCGAGCCGCTGGCCAATGTCCTCGACCAGGGAACGAATATAGGTGCCCTTGCTACAGGCCACCGCCAGCCGTGCGAACGGCGGCTCGAAAGCCAACAAATCCAGGCGCGCAATAGTAACAGAACGCGCCTCGCGCTCCACTACCTCACCGGCCCTGGCCAGCTTGTAGAGGGGCTGCCCGTCGCGCTTGAGTGCCGAGTACATGGGCGGAACCTGGCTGATCTCACCACGGAAGTCGGCCAGCACCGCCTCTAGCACATCGCGCTCCAACCGCACATCGCGCCGTTCGAGCACCTCGCCCTCGGCATCCCCGGTGGTGGTAGTCACCCCGAGATGCATCAGGGTTTCGTAGCCCTTGTCGGCCTCCAGCAGGTATTGGGAAAACTTGGTCGCCTCGCCGAAGCACAGCGGCAACACGCCGGTGGCCAGCGGATCAAGACTACCGGTATGCCCAGCCTTCTCCGCATTCAGCAGCCAACGAACCTTCTGCAACGCGGCGTTGGAGGTCAGTTCGCGAGGTTTGTCGAGTATCAGGATGCCGTCGACCTTGCGGCGGATACGTTTGACCTGAGCCACGCCTCACTCCTCATCCTTGCCGGGATGCAGACGGTCTTCGGCCACCGCACGCTCGATCAGCGCGGACAGCTCGACACCCCGACGAATGCTCACGTCGTAGGTGAAATGCAACTGCGGCACAGTGCGCAGCTTCATCGACCTGCCCAGCTGCATGCGCAGGAAGCCGGCCGCCTCATTAAGGATCTCAAGGTTCCGCTTGATTTCCTCGGCGCTGTCTTCCTTGCCCATGACGGTGATGAACACCTTGGCATGAGACAGATCGCGAGCGACCTCGACAGCGGTAATGGTGACCATGCCGAGGCGCGGGTCCTTGATCTCGCGCTGGATCAGCAGGGACAGCTCGCGCTGCATCTGATCGCCAATGCGCTGGGTGCGACTATAATCTTTGGCCATATTTCGCTTCTCTCATAAGCCAAAAGCTGGAAGCCGAAAACCGGAAGCCTTCTGGCCTCCAGCTTCATGCTTCCAGCTTCGTGCTTGTGCGCGCGTCAGAGCGAGCGCGCCACCTGGACCTTCTCGAACACTTCGATCTTGTCGCCGACTCTGACGTCGTTGTAGCTCTTCACGCCGATACCGCACTCCATGCCGGCCCGCACTTCGGACACATCGTCCTTGAAGCGGCGCAGAGACTCCAGTTCGCCCTCGAAGATCACCACGTCGTCGCGCAGTACGCGGATCGGGCGGTTGCGATGGACATTGCCCTCGACCACCATGCAGCCAGCGATAGCGCCAAACTTCGGCGAACGGAACACGTCGCGCACCTCGGCGATGCCCAGGATGTTTTCCCTCACCTCACTGCCCAGCATGCCAGACAGCGCCTTCTTGACGTCCTCAATGATGTCGTAGATGACGTTGTAGTAGCGCAGGTCCAGACCTTCCTGCTCGACGATCTTGCGCGCACCGGCGTCGGCACGCACGTTGAAGCCGAACAGCACGGCATTGGAAGCCAATGCCAAGTTGGCATCGCTCTCGGTGATGCCACCGACACCACCGCCGACTACGCGCACCTGCACTTCTTCGTTGCCCAGGTCGCCCAAGGCGCCCTGCAGGGCCTCCAGCGAGCCGCGCACGTCGGTCTTGAGAACGACGTTGAGAGTCTTCTTCTCGTCCTGACCCATGGTTTCGAAGATATTTTCCAGCTTGCCGGCATGCGCGCGGGCCAGCTTGACCTCGCGGAACTTGCCTTGGCGGAACAGGGCGACTTCGCGCACCTTCTTCTCGTCGGCGATCACCGTCAGCTCGTCGCCGGCGTCTGGCGTACCATCCAGGCCGAGGATCTCGACCGGAATCGACGGACCGGCCTCCTTGATCGACTGACCGTTCTCGTCGAGCATGGCTCGCACGCGGCCATAGTTGACACCGACCAGCACCATGTCGCCCTGGCGCAGGGTACCGTCCTGCACCAGCACCGTGGCCACTGGGCCACGCCCCTTGTCCAGGCGCGACTCGATCACCACACCGCGCCCCGGAGCGCTCGGCGTAGCGGTCAGTTCGAGCACTTCGGCCTGCAGCAGCACCGCCTCCAGCAGCTCATCGATACCGGTACCGACCTTTGCCGAAACCGGGACGAACTGGGTGGTGCCCCCCCACTCTTCTGGGATCACGTCACGCGCGGCCAAGTCGTTCTTGATCCGGTCCAGGTCGGCTGCCGGCTTGTCGATCTTGTTGACCGCCACGACGATCGGCACGCCAGCTGCCTTGGCATGCTGGATGGCCTCCTCGGTCTGCGGCATCACACCGTCATCGGCCGCCACCACCAGGATGACGATGTCGGTGGCCTTGGCACCACGGGCACGCATTGCGGTAAACGCAGCATGGCCGGGGGTATCGAGGAAGGTAACCATGCCACGGTCGGTTTCCACGTGGTAGGCACCGATGTGCTGGGTGATGCCACCCGCCTCGCCGGTCGCCACCTTGGTACGACGGATATAGTCGAGCAGCGAGGTCTTGCCATGGTCGACGTGCCCCATGACGGTGACCACCGGTGCGCGCGACTTGGTCTCACCCTCGAACTTGAGGGACTCGGCCAGTTGCTCCTCCAAGGCGTTCTCGCTGACCAGCTTGACCTTGTGGCCCATCTCTTCGGCCACCAGTTGCGCAGTTTCCCGATCGAGCACCTGGTTGATGGTCACCGGGGTGCCCATCTTGAACATGAACTTGACCACCTCGGCGCCCTTGACCGACATCTGCCCGGCCAGATCGGCCACGGTGATGGTCTCGCCAATGGTCACTTCGCGCACGATCGGCCCGGTCGGGCTCTGGAAACCATGCTGGTTGCGCTTCTTCAGCTTGGACTTGCCACCGCGGCCACCGCGGCGACCGAAGCCTCCGCCCTCTTCATCGACATTACGCACTGCCGCACGGGCAACCGGCGCCTTTTCCTTGACCGAGGGACGATGCTGGGCATTCTTACGCTCGCGACGCTCATCGTCGACGTTACGCACCTTCTCCTTCTCCACGCGGCGCGGCTCTTCCCGCTTGCGCTCTTCGGCAGCAGCCGGCGCAGGCACGATTTCGGCCGCTATGCTCCGCGCCGGCTCCGGCGCAGCCGCGACAGCGGCAGCCTGCTCGGCCTGGCGCTGCACTTCCTGCTCGGCGGCACGGCGCTTGGCCTCCTCCTCCACCTTCTGGCGAGCAGCAGCCTCTTCGGCAGCACGCTGCTCCTCCAGCTCGCGCTGCTTGTCGGCCTCAAGCTCGTCCGGGCTACGCTTGACATAAGTCTTCTTCTTGCGCACCTCGACGCTGATGGTCTTGCTACCGGCAACTCTCAAGGTAGTCGTGGTCTTGCGTTGCAAGGTGATCTTTCGCGGTTCCTCTAGCTTCACGCCGTGGCTGCTCTTGAGGTGAGCCAACAGGGCCTGCTTTTCATTATCGGTCACTACCTGCTCGGCGCTGGTATGCGACAGGCCTGCCTCACGCATCTGCTGCAGCAGGCGCTCGACCGGTGTATCGACCACCAGGGCCAGTTCTTTCACCGTGACTTGCGTCATGCATCTCTCTCCTCAGGCCGCTAATACTTACTCGAACCAGTGGGCTCGGGCGGCCATGATCAGCTTGCCGGCACGCTCTTCATCCATGCCGTCGATGTCGAGCAGGTCGTCAATCGACTGCTCGGCCAGGTCTTCGCGGGTAATCACTCCGCGCATCGCCAGCTCAACCGCCAGCTCCTTGTCCATGCCCTCGAGCGAGAGCAGGTCGTCGGCCGGATGGGCTTCCGCCAGCTTTTCTTCAGTCGCAATAGCCTTGGTCAGCAGGCGATCCTTGGCGCGTGCGCGCAATTCGTTGACGATTCCCTCGTCGAAACCATCGATGGCGAGCATCTCCTCCATCGGTACATAAGCAATCTCTTCCAGACTGGTGAAACCTTCCTCCACCAGCACCTGAGCCAACTCTTCGTCAACCTCCAGCTCCTCGACAAAGGAGCGCAGGATGCCGCCGGTCTCAGCCCGCTGCTTGGCCTGGATGTCTGCTTCGGTCATCACATTCAGGGTCCAGCCGGTCAGTTGGCTAGCCAGTCGCACGTTCTGCCCGCCGCGACCGATAGCCTGTGCCAGGTTATCGTCGGCGACGGCAACATCCATCGCGTGGGCGTCCTCATCGACGATGATCGCTGCCACTTCGGCCGGAGCCATGGCATTGATCACGAATTGGGCCGGATTGTCGTCCCACAGCACGATATCGACACGCTCACCACCCAGCTCGCCGGAAACGGCCTGCACACGCGAACCGCGCATGCCGATGCACGCGCCTTGGGGATCAATACGCTTATCCTTGGAGCGCACGGCAATCTTGGCGCGCGACCCCGGATCGCGGGAGGCAGCCTTCACCTCGATCAGCCCTTCAGCGATCTCCGGCACCTCGATGCGAAACAGCTCAATCAGCATGCCCGGCGCGGTACGCGAAAGGATCAACTGAGGGCCGCGGTTTTCCGGGCGAATCTCCTTCAGCAGGGCACGCACCCGTCCACCGACGCGGAAGGTCTCCCGCGGAATGATGTCCTCTCGCGCCAGCAGCGCTTCGGCATTGTTGCCGAGATCGACGATGACATTGTCGCGGGTCACTTTCTTCACGGTGCCGGAAATGATCTCGCCCACGCGCTCGCGATAAGCATCCACCACCTGGGCACGCTCGGCCTCCCGCACCTTTTGCACGATCACTTGCTTGGCGGTCTGCGCAGCGATACGACCGAACTCGATGGATTCGATCTTTTCCTCGAGCACATCGCCCACGCTGGCATCAGGGTTTCGCTCTTTAGCCTCGTCGAGCGTCAACTCGGCAGCAGGGTTTTCCAGCAGATCATCCCCGACGACGGTCCAGCGACGGAAGGTGTCATACGCACCGCTCTGGCGATTGATCTGCACGCGTAGGTCGACTTCGTCCTCGTAGCGCTTCTTGGTGGCAGTGGCCAGCGCCAGCTCCAAGGCTTCGAAAATCACACCAGCCGGAACGCCCTTTTCGTTGGACACCGACTCAACTACTAGCAGTACTTCTTTGCTCATCGTACGCTCGCCTTTCGCAATCCATTGGGATCCGCGGGATCCGCGTCTCAGTCAAAACGGGGGATGATATTGGCTTTATCGATCAGATCGATCGGCAACAGGTATTCGTGGTCGTCCGCCAGCACCACCACATCCTGATCCTCGACGCCACGCAGAAGCCCTTGGAAGTTGCGCCGCCCCTCGAAAGGGGAACGCAGCCGAATTTTCACCTGTTCACCGGCATTGCGGGCGAACTGGTCAAGGGTGAAGAGTGGCCGATCCATGCCTGGAGAGGAAACCTCGAGGGTGTACTCGTTGCTGATCGGGTCCTCCACATCGAGCACACCGCTGATCTGGCGGCTCACCTTTTCGCAATCGTCGATGAGGACGCCATTGGCATGATCGATATAGACCCGCAGCAGCGAGTGTCGCCCCTGCGACAGGAACTCGATGCCCCAACATTCATAGCCGAGCGCCTCGACTACCGGGGCCAGCAAGGCCTGCAACTGTTCTAGCTTGCTCGACACCTGAACCCCTCGCGCATGCTGTGCAAATAAAAAATGGGCGAAACGCCCATTCCCTTAACTATTTTCGCCATGTGCGCCCGTTACCGGCGCTTGCCTCTACCTAGCAAAAAGCCCCTTGAGGAAGGGGCTTCTGCGACAACTGGTTGCGGGGGCTGGATTTGAACCAACGACCTTCGGGTTATGAGCCCGACGAGCTACCAGACTGCTCCACCCCGCGTCAAAAGCTGGAGCGAGAGTATACGTCTGACCAAAACTTCTGGTCAACTAAACTTCCGCCGACAAGAAAGCCCGCTGATCAGCGGGCCTCTTGATTTGGTACCGAGGAGGGGACTCGAACCCCTACAGCCTATGGCCACTACCACCTCAAGGTAGCGTGTCTACCAATTCCACCACCTCGGCAAAAACCTTTACTTTTGCTCGGAAGCTTGCGGCACGTCGACGCTATCATCGACAGGCTTTTGCTGCTCAAGCACCGGCACATCTTCAGCCGCCGGCTTTTTCTGCTGAATCTCCAGCACTGCCGGATCCGGCAGGCCAGCCTGACTCAGCGCACCAGCCTTTTCCTTGGCCAAAAAGCCAAGCCCTAGACTGGTCACAAAAAAAGCGGCTGCTAGTATAGCAGTAACGCGACTCAAAAAGGTAGAGGAACCTTGACTACCAAAAACGGTAGCCGATGCACCAGAACCGAAAGAAGCGCCCGCTTCAGCCCCTTTGCCCTGCTGAACAAGAACTAGCGCGACCACACCCAGCGCTGCCAGCAAGTGAAAGACGACAACGATCGTTTCTGTTTCCAGCATCTTCAGTTACCCGCAGCACGACAAATCGCACCAAACTCATCCGCATTGAGGGAGGCCCTACCAAGCACCCCCCTCGATATCTGGTATACCAAACAACACAGCGTGCATTAACCAAAGCACGATGCATGCATCACTTCATCGCTTAAAGTGGTGGCAGATACTATACAAGTCAGAACTAACTAGCAAGCGAATCAAGCACATACATCCGCAACAATCCTTGCCAAGTGGTCCGCATGGATTCGCACCTGGCTTTCGTCGTCACCTTCAACCATCACCCGCACCAAGGGTTCGGTACCCGACTTGCGCAATAGCACCCGACCGCGCCCCGCCATCTGCTCGCTCACACGCTCACAAGCCTCCTGCACGGCAGGATGCCCAACAGGATCCTTATCGCCGGTATAGCGAACATTGACCAATACCTGCGGAAACTTACGCATCCCCTGGCGCGCCTCAGCGAGCCTCTGCCCACGATGCTTCAGAGCCATCAACACCTGCAGTGCCGCGATGATACCGTCTCCGGTCGTCGCATGATGGCAACAGACTATATGCCCGGAGCTTTCACCACCCAGTTGCCAATTGCGAGCCAGTAGCTCGGCCATAACATAGCGGTCACCGACTTTAGCCCGCACGAAGGGGACCCCCATGTCCTGCAGAGCCAACTCCAGCCCAAGGTTGCTCATCAAGGTACCGACAACTCCCCCACCCTGCAGCCTGCCATGCTCCTGCATGTCGCGCGCGATGAGAAAGAGCAGCTCATCACCATCGACCACCGCTCCAGTGTGATCGACCATCAGCACACGGTCGCCATCGCCGTCGAAGGCGATGCCGAGATCAGCCCGCTGCATGAGCACCTCGGCCTGCAACGCGACGATATCCGTCGAACCACAGCGGTCGTTGATGTTCAGGCCGTTGGGTTGCGCCGCCAGAACCGCTACCTCGGCACCCAACTCGCGGAACACGCTGGGCGCGACCTTATAGGTAGCGCCATGAGCACAGTCCACGACGACCTTGAGACCCGCAAAACTGGTGCCGGTCGGCACACTGCTCTTGCAGAATTCGATATAGCGCCCGGCTGCATCATTGATGCGTGAAACCTTGCCCAAGTGGGCTGAATCGACCACCGACATCGGCGTATCGAGCAACTCCTCAATGATCAGTTCAAGCTCGTCCGGTAGCTTGGTTCCATGCCCGGAGAAGAACTTGATGCCGTTGTCGTAATGCGGGTTGTGCGAAGCACTGATGACGATGCCGGCCTCAGCATGGAAGGTACGTGTGAGATAGGCAATGGCCGGCGTCGGCATCGGCCCGAGCAAGAGCACGTCGGCACCAGCCGCAGAGAGCCCCGCTTCCAATACCGACTCGAACATGTAGCCGGATATGCGGGTATCCTTGCCGACTAGCACACGGCATACACCCTGGCGGCGAAAAGCCTTGCCAGCAGCCCAACCCAGCTTGAGCATGAAGTCCGGCGTGATGGGGTATTCGCCTACCCGCCCACGAATACCGTCGGTGCCGAAATATTTTTTGCTCAACTCTTCCCCCCCCATTCCGCCATCTCCACGGCATCGATCATTCGTACCACCTCGACCGTTTCCGCCACATCGTGCACACGCACGATACGTGCCCCCTTGGCCACAGCCAGTGCTGCCAGGGCCAGACTGCCATTCAGGCGCCGACTGACTTCGCGCCCCAGCACCTGACCGATCATACTCTTGCGGGAGACCCCAACCAGTAGCGGACGACCGAGTTCGTGCAGCATTTCCATGTGCCGGAACAGCAATAGATTATGCTGCAGCGTCTTGGCAAACCCAAAACCCGGATCCAGAAGCAGACGCTCGGCCGGAATCCCCGCCACAGCGCATGCGTGCATGCGCTCGGCCAGAAAACCGCGCACCTCGCCCAGCAGATCCCCATAATGGGGATCCTGCTGCATGGTTCCCGGCTCTCCCCGCATATGCATCAGACAGACCGGCAAACGACTCTCCGCCGCCGCCGCCAGAGCGCCCTCCCGCCGCAACGAGCGGACGTCATTGATCAGGCCGGCGCCGAGACGAGCCGTCTCGCGCATCACCGCCGGGCTCGAGGTATCCACCGAGACGATCACATCCAGCTCGGCCGCAATGGCTTCGACGACGGGCGCGACCCGCTCCAGTTCCTCGTCCTCCGACACCACGCGGGCACCGGGACGAGTCGACTCGCCCCCGACATCAATCAGCGTGGCTCCGGCCTCGACCATGCTTCGTGCATGGTTCAGAGCGGCTTCGACCTCACTGAAACGCCCCCCGTCGGAAAACGAGTCTGGCGTCACATTGAGAATCCCCATCACATGGGAGCGTGAAAAATCAAGAGCCCGGTTGCCGCAAGCTAACCGAGTCAAGGACAACAAGGTCATTTTCGAGTCGTTCTTAATGTTCGCCGGCAGGCCCCCCGATCGGAGCCTCGGGACGATCGACTCCTTGGGATGCCGAGGTTCCAGATGTACCGGAGCCCCCCTGCCAGTCCTTCGGCTCGCGAACCGTACGCCCTGACATGATGTCGTCGATCTGATCGGCATCGATGGTTTCATACTTCATCAGCACCTCCGCCATCATGTCCAGCTTGTCGCGGTTATCCTTCAACAACTGCGTGGCCGCGCCATAGCAGTGGTCGATGATGCTGCGCACCTCCTGATCGATCAGCCTGGCAGTCTCTGCCGAAACGTTGGCGTGCTGGGCCGCTGCGCTACGACCGAGGAACACCTCTCCCTCCTCTTCCGCATACATCAGCGGCCCCAGCTTTTCCGAGAGTCCCCACTTGGTCACCATGTTCCGCGCGATCTGGGTGGCACGCATGATGTCGTTGGAGGCGCCCGTAGTGACGCCCTCGAAACCCAGGGTCATCTCTTCAGCAATACGCCCGCCGAACAACGAGCAGATCTGGCTGACCAGTGCCCGCTTGGACAGGCTGTAGCGGTCTTCCTCCGGCAGGAACATGGTCACGCCCAAGGCGCGTCCACGCGGAATGATCGATACCTTGTAGACCGGGTCATGCTCGGGCACCAGTCGGCCGACAATCGCGTGTCCGGCCTCATGGTATGCCGTGTTGAGCTTTTCCTTCTCGGACATGACCATGGTCTTGCGCTCGGCGCCCATCATGATCTTGTCCTTGGCCAGCTCGAACTCGCGCATCTCGACAACGCGCTTGTTGGCGCGCGCGGCGAACAGCGAGGCCTCGTTCACCAGGTTGGCCAGATCGGCACCGGAAAAGCCGGGAGTACCCCGGGCAATGACCGCCGGATTGACGTCCTCGCTCACCGGAACCTTGCGCATGTGTACCTTGAGGATCTGCTCGCGGCCACGGATATCCGGCAGACCGACCACCACCTGCCGGTCGAAGCGCCCCGGACGCAGCAGTGCCGGATCAAGCACGTCGGGACGGTTGGTCGCGGCAATCACAATGATGCCATCGTTCATCTCGAAGCCGTCCATCTCCACCAGCAACTGGTTGAGGGTCTGCTCCCGCTCGTCGTGACCGCCACCGAGACCGGCACCACGATGACGGCCGACGGCATCGATCTCGTCGATGAAAATGATGCAGGGGGCATGCTTCTTGGCCTGATCGAACATATCCCGAACACGCGAGGCGCCGACACCGACGAACATCTCGACGAAATCCGAACCGGAGATGGTAAAGAACGGAACCTTGGCTTCACCGGCGATCGCCTTGGCCAACAGCGTCTTGCCGGTACCGGGCGGGCCGACCATCAGCACACCGCGGGGAATACGTCCGCCAAGGCGCTGGAATTTACCCGGGTCGCGGAGGAACTCGACCAACTCGCTGACCTCTTCCTTGGCCTCATCGCAGCCGGCAACATCGGCAAAGGTCGTCTTGACCTGATCCTCCGAGAGCAGGCGTGCCTTGCTCTTGCCAAAGCTCATCGGCCCGCCCTTGCCGCCGGCACCGCCCTGCATCTGGCGCATGAAGAACATGAACACGGCAATGATCACCAGGATCGGGAAGCTGGCCACCAGCAACTGCGACCAGATACTCTGCTGCTCGGGCTGCTTGCCCTCGATCTGGACATTGTTGTCGATCAGGTCGCCGATCAGACCGCCATCCTGAATCGCCGGACGGATCGTCTTGAAGCCGTCGCCGTCGGTCCGCTGGCCGGTAATGATATAGCCGTCCACGGTGACCCGCTCGACCTTGCCGTCCTTGACCTGCTGTATGAAGTCCGAATAATTCAGCGTCTGCGGCTCGCTCGGATTGGTAAAGTTGTTCATCACGGTTACCAGAACGGCCGCGATGATCAACCACAGAATCAGGTTCTTTGCCATGTCGTTCAATTAATTACCCTCTGGGACGGAGCCAGTCCCTGCGTGACGGCTGGTACAGCTACCCGCCTAACTTAATACACAACCCCCGCCCCCCCGGCAGGCATCTCTGTAACCCTTTGTGTGCGCCCTTTGGGCACGTTTGCGATTCCCCAGCAGTCTAGGCTCCGCGAAAGCCGCGCGCGAGCAGATATTGCTCGCGGGAACGGTCGCGGGAAGAGAGGGGCTTGCGCATCTGTACCCGGTCGAAACCTTCGCGCACCTGCAGGAGATACTGGTCGAAACCTTCGCCCTGGAAGATCTTGATCAGGAAATCGCCTCCCGGCCGCAAGACTCGCCCCGCCAAGTCCAGTGCCAGCTCGCAGAGATACATGGCCCGCGGCTGGTCGGCCGCCTTGACTCCACTCATATTGGGTGCCATGTCGGAAATCACAAGGTCGACCGGCTGCCCGCCGATCGCCTCAAGAATCTGGGCGAACACCGCATCGTCGGTGAAATCCCCCTGGACAAAAGTCACGTCCGGAATGCTGTCCATCGGCAGGATATCCGAGGCGATCAGGCAACCGCGATCACCGATCAGCCGACTGGTCACCTGTGACCAGCCGCCGGGGGCGGCGCCCAAATCGACGACGGTCATACCCGGCCGCAGGATGCGATCCTTCTCCTGGATCTCCAGCAACTTGTAGCTGGCGCGCGAGCGATAACCGTCCTTTTGCGCCATTTTCACGTAGGGGTCATCGAAATGCTCTTTCAACCAACGATGACTAGTCTTGGATCGGGCCACAGGCACCTCGTGTTTGGCTGGGCGGCCCCGAGTCGCTCGGGTAGACTAGGCCGCTTTTCAACAAGATCGGACGCAGGGGTCAGATTATGGCGCTCACTCAGGAGCAGAAGAAACATTTCAAATCCATCGGCCATCACCTGAAGCCTGTCTTGATCGTGGCTGAGAATGGCATAACCGAAGGCGTTCTAAGCGAACTGGAACGGGCCCTGAACGACCACGAACTGATCAAGGTGAAGATCAACCTCGCCGAACGGGACGACCGCCAAGCGGTGATCGCCGAACTCTGCGAGACATCCGGAAGCGAACTGGCGCAAGTGATCGGCAAGGTTGCCCTGCTCTACCGCAAGAACCCCAAGCCGAACAAGAACCTCTCGAACATAAGCCGCTTTCTGCAGGCTTGACGCAACTGGCGAGCCGCCACAGGCCCGCCAGAAGCCCGACCTAACGCGCCAAGCGCACTCTCCACCCTCGGAGAGTGGCGGCCAGGCCGCCACTCCAACACCGCCAGCCTGCCGCAACCGACCGCCATCAGATATGGCGAACCTCGACGACCTCGTATTCGACGGTACCGCTCGGCGTCTTCACCACGACCACATCACCCTCCTCCTTGCCTACCAAGGCACGGGCGATGGGTGAGCTGACCGATAACTTGCCCTGCTTGATGTCAGCCTCGTCGTCGCCGACGATCTGGTAGACCACGGTTTCGTCGGTTTCGACGTTGGCAATCTCCACAGTGACGCCGAAGATCACTTTCCCGGTATGGGGAATGGCCGTCACGTCGATGATCTGCGCATTCTGCAGACGACCCTCGATATCGCGGATCCGCGCCTCGACCATGCCCTGCTGCTCGCGGGCAGCATGGTATTCGGCGTTCTCCTTGAGATCACCCAGTTCGCGCGCCTCGGCGATCGCCTGAGTGATCTGCGGACGCAGTTCGGTCTTCAGATGTTTGAGCTCTTCCTCCAGGGCACGCGCGCCCTGGACAGTCATCGGAAATTTGGTCATGCGTTGATTCCTGCATGGAGATCCTGCAGACGGCGCACGGTCTTCTCGGGACCGAACTTGAGAGCCTCACAGATCGCCTGACCACCGGCGATGGTGGTGGTGATGCAGATCTTGTGCTGCAGAGCGTTGCGACGAATCGAGAAGGAATCAGCAATCGACTGACGCCCCTCGGTGGTATTGATGATCAGGGTGACCTCGTCGTTCTTGATCATGTCGACCACATGGGGACGACCCTCGGTCACCTTGTTCACCCGGCGAACCGGCAAGCCGGCCGCCTCGATCATCCGAGCGGTACCGGCAGTGGCCACAACCTCGAAGCCGAGGGCGACCAGATTGCGCGCCACGTCGGCGACGAACGGCTTGTCATCCTCACGCACGCTGATGAAGGCGCAGCCGCCGGTCGGCAGCGTCTCGCTGGCCCCCAGTTGAGCCTTGGCAAAGGCTTCGGCGAAGCTGTCGCCGACGCCCATCACTTCGCCGGTGGACTTCATCTCCGGGCCGAGAATAGGGTCGACCCCGGGGAACTTGGCGAACGGGAACACCGCTTCCTTGACACTAAAGAACGGTGGAATGATTTCCTTGGTGAAGCCGACCTCCGCCAGGCTCTTGCCAGCCATCACTCGAGCAGCGATCTTGGCCAGCGAGGTGCCGATGCACTTAGAGACGAACGGCACGGTGCGCGAAGCGCGCGGATTGACCTCGATGACGTAGATGTCTTCGCCCTGCACCGCCATCTGTACGTTCATCAGGCCGACCACGCCGAGCTCCAGGGCCATCTTCCCGACCTGGACGCGAATCTCGTCCTGGATATGCTTGGGCAGCGAGTACGGCGGCAGCGAACAGGCCGAGTCGCCAGAATGCACGCCGGCCTGCTCGATGTGCTGCATGATCGCGCCGATTACCACGCTCTCGCCGTCGCACACGGCGTCGATGTCGACCTCGATGGCGCAGTTGAGGAAATGGTCGAGCAGCACCGGGCTGTCGTTGGATACCTGTACCGCCTCGCGCATGTAGCGCTTGAGCTCGTCTTCCTCGTAGACGATCTCCATCGCCCGACCACCCAGCACATAGGACGGGCGCACCACCAGCGGATAACCGATACGCTTGGAGGCAGCGATGGCCTCTTCCTCGCTGCGCGCCGTGGCGTTTGGCGGCTGACGCAGACTCAGCCGCTCGACCATCTGCTGGAAGCGCTCGCGGTCTTCGGCGCGGTCAATGGCGTCCGGGCTGGTGCCGATGATCGGCACGCCGGCTTCTTCCAGGGCGCGACAGATCTTCAGCGGGGTCTGGCCGCCGTACTGGACGATCACGCCCTTGGGCTGCTCGACACGGACGATCTCCAGCACGTCTTCCAGGGTCACCGGCTCGAAGTAGAGGCGGTCGGAAGTGTCGTAGTCGGTAGAGACGGTCTCCGGGTTGCAGTTGACCATGATGGTCTCGTAGCCGTCTTCGCGCATGGCCAGTGCGGCATGCACGCAGCAGTAGTCGAACTCGATACCCTGACCGATGCGGTTCGGACCGCCACCGATGACCATGATCTTGTCACGGCTCGACGGGTTGGCCTCGCACTCTTCCTCGTAGGTCGAGTACATGTAGGCGGTATCGGTGGCGAACTCGGCGGCACAGGTGTCGACGCGCTTGTATACCGGCAGCACTTTGAGCTTCTGGCGATGGCTGCGCAGGTTCTTCTCGGTGACGCCGATCAGCTTGGCCAGGCGCGCATCGGAGAAGCCCTTGCGCTTGAGCTTCCACATCAGTCCATGGTCGATGCTGGAAAGACCGAGGGTCTTGACCCGCTCCTCTTCCTTGACCAAGTCCTCGATCTGCACCAGGAACCAGGGATCGATCTTGGTCAGAGCGAATACATCCTCGATGCTCTTGCCGGCACGGAAGGCATCGGCGACGTACCAGATGCGCTCGGCGCCCGGCACAGTCAACTCGCGCTTGAGGATGCTCTCGGCTTCAGGATTGCTCAGGTCCAGCTTAGGATCGAAGCCGGAGACGCCGACTTCCAGGCCACGCAGCGCCTTCTGCACCGACTCCTGAAAGGTACGGCCGATGGCCATCACCTCGCCGACGGACTTCATCTGGGTGGTCAGGCGGGCGTCGGCCTTGGGAAACTTCTCGAAGGCGAAGCGCGGCACCTTGGTGACCACGTAGTCGATGGCCGGCTCGAAGGAGGCCGGGGTGCGGCCACCGGTGATGTCGTTGGACAGTTCGTCGAGGGTGTAGCCCACCGCCAGCTTGGCGGCGATCTTGGCGATCGGGAAGCCGGTGGCCTTGGAGGCCAGCGCCGAGGAACGCGACACGCGCGGGTTCATCTCGATCACCACCATGCGGCCGTCGACCGGATTGATGCCGAACTGCACATTGGAGCCGCCGGTTTCCACGCCGATCTCGCGCAGCACCGCCAGGGAGGCGTTGCGCATGATCTGGTATTCCTTGTCGGTCAGGGTCTGCGCCGGGGCGACGGTAATGGAATCGCCGGTGTGCACGCCCATCGGGTCGAAGTTCTCGATGGAACAGACGATGATGCAGTTGTCCTTCTTGTCGCGGACCACCTCCATCTCGTACTCCTTCCAACCGATCAGCGACTCGTCGATCAGCAGCTCCTTGGTCGGCGACAGGTCGAGACCGCGGGTGCAGATTTCTTCGAACTCCTCGCGGTTGTAGGCGATGCCGCCGCCGGTGCCGCCCATGGTGAAGCTCGGGCGGATGATGCAGGGGAAGCCGACCATGTCGAGTACACCGTAGGCCTCGTCCATGCTGTGGGCGATGCCGGAGCGCGGACACGCCAGACCGATGGACTTCATCGCCTTGTCGAAGCGCGAGCGGTCCTCGGCCTTGTCGATGGTGTCGGCGTTGGCGCCGATCATCTCGACGCCGAACTTCTCCAGCACACCGTGCTTTTCCAGGTCCAAGGCGCAGTTCAGCGCGGTCTGGCCGCCCATGGTCGGCAGCAGGGCATCGGGACGCTCCTTCTCGATGATCTTGGCCACGGTCTGCCACTTGATCGGCTCGATGTAGGTGGCATCGGCCATGGCCGGGTCGGTCATGATGGTGGCCGGATTGGAGTTCACCAGAATGACGCGGAAACCCTCTTCCTTCAGCGCCTTGCACGCCTGGGCGCCGGAGTAGTCGAACTCGCACGCCTGGCCGATGACGATGGGGCCGGCGCCGAGGATCAGGATGCTTTTAATGTCAGTACGTTTAGGCATGTTTACTCACTCGAATCCGTAGGTCATCGGCGGGGCTTAGCGGCGCTTGGCCATGGCTTCGATGAAGCGATCGAACAACGGAGCCACGTCGTGCGGGCCCGGGCTGGCTTCCGGATGGCCCTGGAAGCTGAAGGCGACCTTGTCGGTGCGCTCGATGCCCTGCAGCGTGCCGTCGAACAGTGACTTGTGGATCGGCCGCAGATTGGCCGGCAGCGTGCTTTCGTCCACGGCGAAACCGTGGTTCTGGCTGGTGATCATCACTGCGCCAGTGTCGAGGTCCTGCACCGGGTGGTTGGCACCGTGGTGGCCGTGGCCCATCTTCACCGTCCTGGCACCGGAGGCCAGCGCCAGCAGCTGGTGACCGAGGCAGATGCCGAATACCGGGATGTCGGTCTCGAGGATGTCCTTGATCGCCCGGATCGCGTAGTCGCATGGCTCGGGATCGCCGGGACCGTTGGAGAGGAACACCCCATCGGGATTCAGCGCCAGCACCTCGCTGGCCGGCGTCTGCGCCGGGACCACGGTCAGGCGGCAGCCACGCGCCACCAGCATGCGCAGGATGTTCAGCTTGACGCCGAAGTCGTAGGCCACCACGTGGTAGGTCAGTTTGCCGGCCGGAAGCTCCGGATGACTGTCGGTTTCCAGGTTCCACACGCTGGAGCGCCACTCGTAGCGCTCGGTGCAGCTGACCACCTTGGCCAGATCCATGCCCTTGAGACCGGGAAAGCTGCGTGCCAGCTCCAGTGCCTTTTCCTCGGTGGCATCGTCACCCACCAGGATGCAGCCGTTCTGCGAGCCCTTCTCGCGCAGGATGCGGGTCAGGCGGCGAGTATCGATGTCGGCGATGGCCACGCAGCCGTTTTCCTTGAGATAGTCCGGCAACGACTGCTTGTTGCGCCAGCTACTGGCCAGCAGCGGCAGGTCGCGGATGATCAGGCCGGCCGCCCATACACGAGAGGACTCGGCATCCTCCGGCGTGGTGCCGGTGTTGCCGATGTGCGGGTAGGTCAGGGTGACGATCTGCTGGGCATATGAAGGATCGGTGAGGATTTCCTGATAGCCGGTCATGGCGGTGTTGAACACCACCTCGCCGATGGTCAGACCATCGGCGCCGATGGATTCGCCGCGAAAGATGCTGCCATCGGCAAGGGCGAGAATGGCTGGCTTAGTCAAGAAGACCTCCCGTAAATCAAGCCTGAAAGGGCATACGCAGGTTGTAAAAAAGCGGAATGACGTGTAGACACATCATCCCGCTCTTTTTCAAATTGTCTGCGTGCTTTTAGTAGACACATTGGATTCCTAGGGTACAGGAAAAGGCCTTCCCGGTCTAGTAACCTACTATCGCACTTGGTTTTTCAGCGCAGCGCGAGCACGTCCTGCATGTCGTACAGCGCCGGAACGCGCCCCTCCAGCCAAAGCGCAGCACGCACCGCCCCCTTGGCGAAGGTCATGCGACTCGAGGCCTTGTGGGTGATCTCGACCCGCTCGCCGTCGGCGGCGAACAACACGGTGTGATCGCCGACGATGTCGCCGGCACGCACCGTGGCAAAGCCGATGGTCTCCCGCTCCCGCGCCCCGGTCTGGCCTTCGCGACCGTACACCGCTACCTTCTCCAGGTCTCGCCCCAGAGCGCTGGCCACCACCTCGCCCATGCGCAGGGCAGTGCCGGAGGGTGCATCGACCTTGTGCCGATGGTGCGCCTCGATGATCTCGATGTCGGCATCCTCGCCCAACACCCGCGCGGCGGTATCCAGCAGCTTCAGGCACAGGTTGACGCCGACACTGAAGTTGGCGGCGAAGACGATCGGAATCTCCCGAGCCGCCGCGCTCAGTTGCTGCCGTTCCTCGACCGAAAAGCCGGTGGTGCCGATCACCATGGCCTTGCCAGCTCTGCGGCAGATCTCCAGATTCCTCAGGGTCACGGTCGGATGGGTGAAGTCGATCAGCACATCGAACTCGTCCAGCACTGTCGCCAGATCGCCCGACAAGGCCACGCCAATCCGCCCCAAACCGGCCAGCTCGCCGGCGTCGACACCGACCAGGGTGCTGCCCGGCCGACCGACGGCCGCGGCCAGACGGGCTGCCGGCGCCTGCCGCGCAGCCTCGATCAGGGCCTTGCCCATGCGCCCGGCGGCGCCCATCACTGCAATACGTCGCATAACTCTGCTCCGGAAGGCGGGCGGAGCACGCCGCGCCGCCCTCCCGTTCGGTTAAAGATCGTCGAAGAAGCGCTTCATGCCCTCGAACCAGCCGCTGGCCTTGGGCGAGTGGCTGCTGTTGCCCTGCAGACTGCCGCGAAACTCCTCGAGCAGCTCGCGCTGGCGCTTGCTCAGATTGACCGGAGTCTCCACCACCACCCGGCACATCAGGTCGCCCGCCGCACCGCCACGCACCGGTGCCACGCCCTTGCCGCGCAGACGGAACAGCTTGCCGGTCTGGGAACCCTCCGGGATCTTCAGCTTGACCCGGCCATCCAGAGTCGGCACCTCCAGCTCGCCACCGAGCGCCGCATCGGCGAAACTGATCGGCACCTCGCAGTAGAGATGCTTGCCATCACGCTGGAAGATCGGGTGCTCGCGCACGCTGACCACCACATACAGATCGCCGGGCGGCCCGCCCAGGGTACCCGCCTCGCCCTCGCCGGCCAGACGGATGCGGTCGCCGCTGTCGACCCCGGCCGGCACCTTCACCGACAGGGTCTTGTGCTCCTCGACGCGTCCCTGGCCGCGGCAGTCCGGGCAGGGATCTGCGATCATCTTGCCGCTACCGTGGCAACGCGGGCAGGTCTGCTGCACCGAGAAGAAGCCCTGTTGCATGCGCACCTGACCAATTCCGCCGCAGGTCGTGCAGGTGACCGGCGCGGTTCCCCTCTTCGCACCGCTGCCATCGCAGGTCTTGCAATGCACCAGAGTCGGCACGCGAATGGTCACCGTCGTGCCGCGCACCGCCTCCTCCAGGTTGAGCTCCAGGGTGTAGCGCAGATCGCTGCCGCGCTGCGGCCCGCCACGACCACCGCCGCGTCCGCCACCGAAGAAATCGCTGAACACATCGCCGAAGATGTCGGAGAAATTGGCCCCGCCGGCACCGCCGCCCATGCTCTGGTCGACCCCGGCATGCCCGTACTGGTCGTAGGCCGTCCGCTTGCCGGAATCGGAGAGCACCTCGTAGGCCTCGTTGGCCTCCTTGAATTTCTCCTCGGCCGACTTGTCGTCGGGATTGCGGTCGGGGTGGTACTTCATAGCCAGACGGCGGTAGGCCTTCTTCAGCTCCGCCTCGTCAGCCCCCCGCTCGACCCCCAGCACCTCGTAATAGTCACGCTTTGCCATAAATCTCATGAACTCCGGATTCGTCTGCCCCAGACACGCCGACGCGGGAGCAAGCTCCCGCGCAGCGGTTCAGGCCCATCGCAAGCGATGGGCCGGGACGGAAGCAAGCGTGATGCTTACTTGTTGTCCTTGCTGTCCTTGACCTCTTCGAACTCGGCATCCACCACGTCGTCCCCGGCCTTGGCCTTCTCGCCGCCCTGAGCAGCCTCGCCGGACTCCGCCTGCTCGGCATACATCTTCTGCGCCAACGGTGCGGTGGCCTGGGACAGGGCGTTCATCTGGGACTCGATCCGGGCCTTGTCGTCGCCCTTGAGTGCCGCTTCCAGGTCGACAACTGCCTTCTCGATGGCAACCTTCTCGTCCGCGCCGACCTTGTCACCAGCCTCGGAGATCATCTTGCGGGTAGCGTGCACCAGTTGGTCGCCCTGGTTGCGTACGGAGACCAGTTCCTCGAACTTGCGGTCCTCCTCGGCGTTGGCCTCGGCATCGCGCACCATCTGCTGGATCTCTTCCTCGGACAGGCCGGAGTTGGCCTTAATCACGATGGACTGGTGCTTGCCGGTGGCCTTGTCCTTGGCGGACACGTGCAGGATGCCGTTGGCGTCGATGTCGAAGGTGACCTCGATCTGCGGCACGCCGCGCGGTGCCGGCGGGATGTCGGCCAGGTCGAAGCGGCCCAGCGACTTGTTCTGCGCGGCCTGCTTGCGCTCGCCCTGCAGCACGTGGATGGTCACCGCACCCTGGTTGTCGTCAGCGGTGGAGAACACCTGGGACTTCTTGGTCGGGATGGTGGTGTTCTTCTCGATCAGCGCGGTCATCACCCCGCCCAGGGTTTCGATGCCCAGGGTCAGCGGGGAGACGTCGAGCAGCAGCACGTCCTTGACGTCGCCGGCCAGCACGGCGCCCTGGATGGCGGCCCCCATGGCCACGGCTTCGTCCGGGTTGACGTCCTTGCGCGCTTCCTTGCCGAAGAACTCGGCGACCTTCTGCTGCACCAGCGGCATGCGGGTCTGGCCGCCGACCAAGATCACGTCGTCGATCTTGCCGGCGTCGATGCCTGCATCCTTCAGCGCGACGCGGCACGGCTCGATAGTGCGCGCAACCAGATCCTCGACCAGCGCTTCCAGCTTGGCACGGGAGATCTTCACGTTGAGGTGCTTCGGCCCGGTGGCGTCGGCGGTGATGTACGGCAGGTTGACATCGGTCTGCTGGCTGGAGGACAGCTCGATCTTGGCCTTCTCGGCAGCTTCCTTCAGGCGCTGCATGGCCAGCGGGTCGCCCTTGAGGTCGATGCCGCTTTCCTTCTTGAATTCGTCGACGAGGTAGTCGATCAGGCGGATGTCGAAGTCCTCGCCGCCGAGGAAGGTATCGCCGTTGGTGGCCAGCACCTCGAACTGGTGCTCGCCGTCGACTTCGGCGATCTCGATCACCGACACGTCGAAGGTACCGCCGCCCAGGTCGTAGACGATGATGGTGTGATCGCCCTTGGCCTTGTCCATGCCGTAGGCCAACGCCGCGGCGGTCGGCTCGTTGATGATCCGTTTGACGTCCAGGCCGGCGATGCGGCCGGCATCCTTGGTGGCCTGACGCTGGCTGTCGTTGAAGTAGGCCGGCACGGTGATCACCGCTTCGGTGACCGGCTCGCCGAGGTAGTCTTCGGCGGTCTTCTTCATCTTCTTCAGCACTTCGGCGCTGATCTGCGGCGGCGCCATCTTCTGGCCCTTCACTTCCACCCAGGCGTCGCCGTTGTCGGCCTTGGCGATCTTGTAGGGAACCAGTTTGATATCTTTCTGCACCACGTCTTCTTCGAAGCGGCGACCGATCAGGCGCTTCACCGCGTAGAGGGTATTGTGCGGATTGGTCACTGCCTGGCGCTTGGCGCTCTGCCCGACCAGGATCTCGCCGTCGTTGCTGTAGGCGATGATCGACGGGGTGGTACGACCGCCCTCGGCGTTCTCGATGACCTTGGCCACGCCGTTTTCCAGCACGGACACGCAGGAGTTGGTGGTGCCCAGGTCGATACCGATGATTTTGCCCATATTCACTCTCCGAAACTTTGATTCAGCAGGCTATCGAAAGCCCCTGTGCTAAGCGTTCCACTGGCCTGCCGCCGGACCCCGAAGACCCGGCGCGAAAGCCGATAAATGCATGCCCTTACAGATGGGGACGGGCCGTCCCATTTCAAGCCTGTGCGTCGCTCGCGGGCGCCGGCGTCTTGCTGACCACGACCATCGCCGGCCGCAACAGACGGCCGCTGAGCAGATAGCCCTTCTGGAACACCTTGAGCACGCTGCCCGGCTCGGCACTGGCGCTTTCCTCCATGGCTATCGCCTGGTGGTGCTCGGAATTGAAGGGCTCGCCGTGGGGATCGAGCTGCTCGAGCTGATAGCGCTTGAGCACGTCATGGAACATCTTCAGGGTCAGTTCCATGCCTTCGCGCATCGGCCGGATCGACTCGTCGGCCGGGTCGGACAGCTCGACACCGCGCTCGAGGCTGTCGACCACTCCCAGCAGATCCTGAGCAAAGCGCTCCAGGGCAAACTTGTGCGCCTTCTCTACATCCTGCTCGGCACGCCGACGCACGTTCTGCAGCTCCGCCACGGCGCGCAGGGACTGATCCTGGGCAGCAGCCAGCTGCTCTTCGAGCGCCTGCACGCGAGCGGCCAGGTCCTCGCCGGCGGCGGCGCCCTCGGCAGCCGGAGTCGCCTCGGGAGTCTGGTTATCCAGGTTCTGTTCGTCAGCCATGCATCTCTCCTTTCAAAAAGCGGCCACGGGAGCGGCCCGTGTTTCTGCCGCCCTATATGGGGATGCAATCCGGCGCTTCAAGGGGAACCGCGCAGCCCGTCGGCATTTCGCACACCGGCGAGTTGTCGAAGCAAAACCGATTACTGTATCAATACACAGATACCGCATCCCGGGAGCCTCGCCATGCTGGTGCACCTGTCGATCCACAACTACGCCATCGTCGAACACCTGGACCTCGAGCTGGATACGGGCATGACCGTCATCACCGGCGAAACCGGCGCCGGCAAGTCGATCATGCTCGACGCCCTCGGCCTGGCGCTCGGCGATCGGGCCGACAGCGGCGCCGTGCGACCGGGCACGGACAAGGCCGACATCCTCGCCAGCTTCGACCTGACGGCGATCCCCGAAGCGCGGGCCTGGCTCGCCGAGCGCGACCTGGAGCGCGAAGGCCCGTGCATCCTGCGCCGGGTGATCACCGCCGAAGGCCGCTCGCGCGCCTACATCAACGGCTCGCCCTGCCCGCAGGGCGACCTCCGGGCGCTCGGCGAACTGCTGATCGACATCCACAACCAGCACGAGCACCAGTCCCTGCTGAAGAACGACACCCACCGGCGCCTGCTCGACGAATATGCCGGTGCCAGCGAACTGGCTCGCCAGGTGCAGATGGCCGCTCAGCGCTGGCGGCAGACCCGCCAGGAGCTGGAAAGGCTGTCCAACGCCGGCGACGAACAGCGCGCCCGCCAGCAACTGCTCAACTACCAGCTGGAAGAACTGGAAAAACTGGCCCTTGGCGACCGCGAACTGGAGGAACTGGAGCTGGAGCACAAGACCCTGAGCAACGCCGAGCAGCTACTCGGCAACTGCCGCCAGGTCATCGACCTGTGTAGCGAGAGCGATGCCGGCAACGTGCTCTCCGCCCTGACCGCCAGCCTGCAGCGCCTGACCAGCCTGCAGGCGCAGCCCGGCCCGCTCGGCGAAGCGGTCAACCTGCTCGCCAGCGCACAGATCCAGGTCGAGGAAGCCGTCGGCGAACTGAACCGTTTTCTCGATCATTTCGATGTCGATCCGCAGCGCCAGCAGAGCATCGAGGAACGGCTCGACGCCATCTACGGCCTGGCGCGCAAGCACCGGATACCGCCGGGCGAACTGATCCCCTTGCAACAGCGACTGCGGAGCGAGCTGGCCGGACTGAACGCCGACGACGAAACCCTCGAGCGTCTCGACCGAGAGCTGGCGGCCTATGCTCGCCATTATCGGGAAAAGGCCGGGGAGCTCGGCGGACTCCGGCGGCAGGCCGGCGAACGCCTGGCCACGGCGGTGGAAGGGCAGATGCAGCGCCTGGGCATGCCCGGCGGGCTCTTCGCCATCGAACTGCATCCGTCCACCTCGAGCGAGCCCCACCCCCAGGGGCTCGAGCAGGTCGAGTTCCTGGTCAGCGCCAACCCCGGCCAGCCCCTGAAACCCCTGCCCAGGGTGGCCTCGGGCGGCGAGCTGTCGCGCATCAGCCTGGCCATCCAGGTGATCACCGCACAGACCTCGCGCACCCCGACCCTGGTCTTCGACGAGGTCGATGTCGGCATCGGCGGCCCGACCGCCGAAGTGGTCGGCCAACTCCTGCGCCAGCTCGGCCAGCAGGGCCAGGTCCTGACCGTCACCCACCTGCCCCAGGTCGCCACCCAGGGCCATCGCCACCTCTTCGTGCACAAGGCTCGCGGGATCGACGAAACCCGCACCGCGGTCGCCCGCCTGGAGGGCGACTCGCGCATCGCGGAAGTCGCCCGCATGCTCGGCGGACTCGAGCTGACCGAGGAATCCCTGGCCCACGCCCGGCGGATGATCGGCAGCGCCCAGACCTGAACGGCATGGCTCCACAAGGCAAAAAGGCGACCCGCGGGTCGCCTTTTTGCTTGGTGGGCCGAAACGCCCCGAAACTCAGGACTTCTTGCGCACGTAGAGCACCAGGTTGTGGTCGACCAGCTCGAAGCCGTGCCGCTTGACGATCTCCCGCTGCAGCTTCTCGATATCCGGATCGTAGAACTCGATCACCTCGCCGGAGTCCACGCAGACCATGTGGTCGTGATGCCCGCTGTCGGCCAGCTCGAACACCGCATGTCCGCCATCGAAGTTGTGCCGCACCACCAGCCCGGCGGCCTCGAACTGGGTCAGCACCCGATAGACCGTTGCCAAGCCCACGTCTTCCCCGGCCTCCATCAAGGACTTGTAGACATCTTCCGCGCTCATGTGGCGATGCCCGGCAGAGTCGAGCATCTGCAGGATCTTGACGCGCGGCAGGGTAACTTTCAGACCGGCTTTACGCAGTTCGTTATTTTCAACCATGGTCGGCTTTCTTGCTGCTGCTTCGCAGCCTCCTTCAATGCAGGTATTATCAGGGATTAGTGCCCCGGCAGATAGCGGAACTCTCCCAGCGATGCAAAACACCAAGCTCATGCTGACCAGTCTACCCCTCGTGGGCCTGCTCGCTCTTGCCGGCTGCACGATCCCCGGGGTGTACAAAATCGACATTCAGCAGGGCAATGTCGTGACGCAGGACATGATAGACCAGTTGCGCCCCGGAATGACCCGCCGTCAAGTCCGGTTTGTCATGGGCAGCCCGCTGATCACCGACACCTTCCATCCGGATCGCTGGGACTATCTCTACAGTATCAAACCCGGCGGCGGCGAGCGCCTGCAGGAGCGGGTCAGCCTGGTGTTCGACCGCAACGACCAGCTGGTCGGACTGTCCGGCGACTTCCTGCCCGGCGTCACGCGCGACGAAGCGATTCTGAGCCGCAGCGGTACACCCCCCAAGGAAGGCGAAAAGCCAGCCAAACCGGGCTCGCTGCTCGACGAGATCCAGCGCGAAGTGGACCAGACGGAAAGCGCGCCCGTGCCGACACCGGAACCCCTCTAGCCCCGCGGCAAGCCTGCCAAGCCCGGAGCGATTCCAAGGCTCGACACACGAAGACGCCGCTCTTCACCGCGACAGGTCCTCGCCCCCCTTCGCTTTCGCGGCCCTGGCCGCCCGCTGCTTGCGAACCTCCTTGGGATCGGCGATCAGCGGACGATAGATCTCCACCCGCTCGCCCTCCTCCAGCATGCGCTCCTCCGGCCTGGCCACCGCCTTGCCGAAAACCCCCAGCGGCGCGCTCGCCAGATCCAGGCCCGGGAAATCCCTGTCGAGAGCGGAGCGCAATGCCGCCTCGCGCACCGTGGTACCGCGCGGCACGCTCAGCCCGACCAGCTTCTGCCGGTCCGCCAGCGCATAGACCACCTCCACGGCGATGCTTTGCTTATCCATACAGTTGCTTGGCTCGCTCGCAGAAGGCATCCACCAGGGTATTGGCTGCCTGGTTGAACAGCGGCCCGAGAGTTGCCTTGATCAGCGGCCCGGAGTAGTCGAAGGTCAGATCGAGACTGATCTTGCAGGCCTTCTCGCCGAGCGCCTTGAACTCCCAGAGACCGTGCAGATGGGCGAAGGGTCCCTCTTCCAGGTTCATCTCGATGCTCTGCCCCGGCTGCAGGCTGTTGCGGGTGAGAAAGCGCTGACTCAATCCTCCCTTGGCCACTTCCAGCCTGGCACGCATCTGTGTCTCGCTGGTTTCCAGCACGTCGGCGGCGCTGCACCAGGGAAGGAAATCCGGATAGTGCGCCACGTCGTTGACCAGATCATAAAGAGCACGTGCCGGAAAGGGCAGCAGTGCCGAGCGGTGTATGCGAGTCGCCATTCAATGAACTCTCGGTTACTTCGTCAATTCGCCAGCAAACGCGGCAGCACGCCCGGTGCCTGCAAGGCCGCCCGACAGACCGCGAAGGGAATGCCGAAGGCCAGGCAAGGACACCGTCGACGACGGCCATCGCGCCTTGCCTGCCTCTGCGTGCAGGAGCGATCGGGCATTCTCCGAAATTAGCCGCCCCCCCTCAAGCTCGGTGTCGCCAGCCCGCGCGCAACTGCCTATAATGCGCGGCCTATGGCTAAGCAAAAGAAACACCCTCAGGGCAACATCGCGCAAAACAAGAAGGCGCTGCACGACTACTTCATCGAACAGAAGTTCGAGGCCGGTCTGGCCTTGGCTGGCTGGGAGGTGAAGAGCCTGCGCGCCGGCAAGGCACAACTGGTCGACAGCTACGTACTGCTGAAGGATGGCGAGGCCTGGCTGATGGGCAGCCACATCACGCCCCTGACGACGGCCAGTACCCATGTGATCGCCGACCCGACCCGCACCCGCAAGCTGCTGCTGCACAAGCGCGAGCTCGGCAAGCTGTTCGGTGCCGTCCAGCAGAAGGGCTACGCCTGCGTCGCCCTGTCGTTGTACTGGAAGAAGCACCTGATCAAGTGCGAGGTCGCCCTGGCCAAGGGCAAGAAGGAATACGACAAGCGCGACACCGAGAAGGTCCGCGACTCCGACCGGGAAATCCAGCGCGCCATGCGCAACAAGGGCAAGGAAGACTAGCCCCAGGCGGCGCCCGCCGCCTGCCCCTCAGCTCTCGGCCAACCCCTGCCGCCGCCGCGCCCGCGCCTCGCGTCGCGCCTCCTGCTGCACCTCGGCCAGCACCTCCTGCACATAGAGGATGTGCCGACTGGAAATCGCCCGCGCCTCCTCGGCACGCCCCTCGATGATCGCTTCGTACAGCTCGCGATGCTGCTGCATCAGCATGTCGCGGGTCTCGCCGCGCTGCGCGTACATGCCGCCGATGTTGGTCACCACATTGCGCCTGAGCAGATCGAACAGCCCCTTGATGGTGTGCAGCAGCACAGCATTGTGACTGGCCTCGGCGATCGCCAGATGGAAGCACGCATCGGCCAATCCCTCCTCCGCACCGCCACCCGGCACCGAGGCAGCGTAGCAGCGCTGCAGACGCTCGAAGGCCTCGCGCAGACGCTCGTGGTCCAGCGGCGTGGCGCGCTGCGCGGCGTAGAAGGCGCAGGCGCCCTCCAGGGTATGGCGAAACTCCAGCAGATCGCGCTGCGCCTCCCCATTGCTTTCCAGCAACTGCAGCAGCGGATCGCTGAAGGTCGAGCCCAGCGACTCGACCACATAGGTACCGCCCCCTTGGCGACTGATCAGCAGGCCGCGCGCCGCCAGCTTCTGGATCGCTTCGCGCAGCGAGGGACGCGACACCCCGAACTGCTCGGCCAGTGCCCGCTCCGGCGGCAGACGCTCGCCGGCCTTGAGCGAGCCCTCGAGGATCATCGCCTCGAGCCGCTCGACGATGTCATCCGACAGACGGCGCTGTCGAACCGGACCGAATCCCATTGCTCTCCCCACTTGTTTGATCGGCCCACAGCCCAACTGCTGCAGCCCGTCCGCCTCTTCCGCCTCTTCCGCCTCTTCCGCCTCTTCCGCCTCTTCCGCCAAGCCTAACCAGCTAGCCTGATGCCAGCAATCCCAAGGCTCGGCGCCAGCTCACGACGAAAGTCGCCATAAGACAAATTGACACAGCGCCCACTCAAAAACTAATCTTGTCCGGCGGTAGTGTAAATTGGTATTACCAATTTAGTCAAGCCGCAACGACCCGAATCGTCCATCCCATCCAAAAACAATCAAGGGGGAAACCCTATGCAAGCCTGGCAACAGCTCTACACGCCACTTGGCAGCCTCGGCCTGTCCGCGCTGGCCGCCCTCGTCCCGATCCTGTTCTTCTTCTTCGCCCTGGCCGTGTTCCGCCTCAAGGGGCACATGGCAGGCAGCATCACCCTGGCACTTTCCATCCTGGTCGCCATCTTCGCCTACGGCATGCCGGCCGACATGGCCCTGGCCGCCGCCGGCTACGGCTTCCTCTACGGCCTCTGGCCGATCACCTGGATCATCGTCGCCGCGGTGTTCCTCTACAAACTGACGGTCAAGAGCGGCCAGTTCGAGGTGATCCGCAGCTCGGTCCTGTCGGTCACCGACGACCAGCGCCTGCAGGTGCTGCTGATCGGCTTTTCCTTCGGCGCCTTCCTCGAGGGTGCCGCCGGCTTCGGCGCCCCGGTGGCGATCACCGCCGCCCTACTGGTCGGCCTCGGCCTCAACCCGCTGTATGCCGCCGGCCTGTGCCTGATCGCCAACACCGCACCGGTAGCCTTCGGCGCTCTGGGCATCCCGATCACCGTCGCCGGCCAGGTTACTGGCATCGACCCGTTCAAGATCGGCGCCATGACCGGTCGCCAGCTGCCGATCCTGTCGATCCTCGTGCCGTTCTGGCTGGTGGTGATGATGGACGGCTGGCGCGGCCTCAAGGAAACCTGGCCGGCCGCGCTGGTCGCCGGCGCCAGCTTCGCCGTGACCCAGTACTTCACCTCCAACTTCATCGGTCCGGAGCTGCCGGACATCACCTCGGCGCTGGTCAGCCTGGTGTCGCTGACCCTGTTCCTCAAGGTCTGGCAGCCCAAGCGCGCGGAAAGCCAGGAAGTGGTGGGCATCTCCGGCGGCGCCGCCGTGCTGGGCGGCTTCGGCGGTGTGCGCAGCACCACCCCGTCGCCCTACAGCGCCGGGCAGATCGTCAAGGCCTGGTCGCCGTTCCTGATCCTCACCGCACTGGTGACCGTCTGGACCCTCAAGCCGTTCAAGGCGCTGTTCGCCGCGGACGGTGCGCTGCACGACCTGGTGTTCTACTTCGCCATCCCGCATCTCGACCAGCTGGTGATGAAGACCGCGCCGATCGTCGCCAAGGACACCCTCATCCCGGCGGTGTTCAAGCTCGATCCGGTATCCGCCACCGGCACCGCGATCTTCCTCTCCGCGCTGCTGTCGATGCTGGTCCTCAAGGTCAACCTCAAAGATGGTCTGACCAGTTTCAAGGGAACCCTGGTCGAACTGCGCTGGCCGATCCTGTCGATCGGCATGGTGCTGGCCTTCGCCTTCGTCACCAACTTCTCCGGCATGTCCAGCACCCTCGCCCTGGTGCTGGCCGGCACCGGCGTGGCCTTCCCGTTCTTCTCGCCGCTGCTCGGCTGGCTCGGCGTATTCCTGACCGGCTCGGATACCTCGTCCAACGCCCTGTTCGGCTCGCTGCAAGCCACCACCGCGCACCAGATCGGCGTCAACGACACCCTGCTGGTAGCGGCCAACACCAGCGGCGGCGTGACCGGCAAGATGATTTCGCCGCAATCGATCGCCGTGGCCTGCGCCGCCACCGGTCTGGTCGGCAAGGAGTCGGACCTGTTCCGCTTCACCCTCAAGCACAGCCTGATCTTCGCCGTCTTCGTCGGCCTGATCACCCTGGCCCAGGCCTACGTGTTCACCGGCATGCTGGTGCACTGAGAGATGGCCGGCAAAACCCTTCTGGCGACGTGGTGCGGGCTTGCCAGAATCGTCTCGCAGGGTTTTGTCGGCCGCTTCCAGCCTGCTTGTTAATAGCGGGCAGCGCCGGGGCTTTCCCGGCGCTGCCATTGGATAACCGGGCCCACCCGGAGGCATGCCTGATGAGCGAACCCTTCTACAACGCCGCGCCCAACGCCACCCGCGTGGCGCCGCCCCTGCCCGAAGCGCGCCAGTACCCGGCGCACAAGCCGGGCCACGCCTACCTGTTCGGCACCTGCGTGCTCGACCTGTTCTTCCCCGAGGCCGGCCTCGACGCTATCCGCCTGCTCGAGCGCGAAGGCATCCAGGTGCACTTCCCGCAGGAGCAGAGCTGCTGCGGCCAGCCGGCCTACACCTCGGGCTACACCGACGAAGCGCGTGAGGTCGCCCGCGCCCAGCTGGCGCTGTTCGCCGAGGACTGGCCGCTGGTGGTGCCGTCCGGCTCCTGCGCCGGGATGATCCGCCACCACTACATCGAGCTGTTCAAGGACGAGCCGGCCACCCTACGCCAGGTGCAGGCGCTGGCCGCGCGGACCTTCGAACTGGCCGAGTTCCTCCTCCACGTCTGCAAGGTCGAGTTCAAGGACCGGGGCACGCCGCAGAAGGTCGCCCTGCACACCTCCTGCTCGGCACGCCGCGAGATGAACACCCACCTGCACGGCCGCGCCCTGCTCGCCCAGCTGGAACGGGTCGAGCGCGTCGAGCACGACCACGAGAGCGAGTGCTGCGGCTTCGGCGGCACCTTCAGCGTGCGCATGCCGGACATCTCCGGCGCCATGGTCGCCGACAAGACCCGCGCCCTGCAGGAATCCGGCGCCGCCCAGATGGTCAGCGCCGACTGCGGCTGCCTGCTCAACATCAACGGCGCGCTGGAGAAGCAGCACGCGCCGCTGCGCGGCCAGCACCTGGCCAGCTTCCTCTGGAAACGCACCGGGGGTGCCGAATGAACGGCCAGGCCCGCATCCCGGCGGTGGAGATTTCCAGCCGCGACCTCAAGCGCAACGCCCACAACGCCCTCGGCGACGCCCAACTGCGCGGCAACATGCGCAAGGCCATGGACTCGCTGATGGCCAAGCGCCTGGCCTCGATGCCGGACGAGTACGAACGCGAGCACCTGCGCGAGATGGGCAACCACGTGCGCGCCCGCGCCCTGTCCAAGCTGCCCGAGCTGCTCGAACGGCTGGAAGCCAACCTGACCCGCAACGGCGTGAAGGTGCACTGGGCGGAAACGGTGGACGAGGCCAACGCCATCGTCCTGCAGATCGCCGAGGCCCACCGGGCCAAACAGGTGATCAAGGGCAAGTCGATGGTCAGCGAGGAAATGGAGATGAACCATTTCCTCGAAGGCCACGGCATCGAGGCCCTGGAATCGGACATGGGCGAGTACATCATCCAGCTCGACCACGAGAAGCCCACCCACATCATCATGCCGGCGATCCACAAGAACGCCCGCCAGGTCGCCCACCTGTTCCACGACACACTCGGCGTGGACTACACCGAGGACGTCGATGCGCTGATCCAGACCGGCCGGCGCGTGCTGCGCCGGAAGTTCTTCGAGGCCGACATCGGCGTCTCCGGGGTCAACTTCGCGGTGGCCGAAACCGGCACCCTGCTCTTGGTGGAGAACGAGGGTAACGGCCGCATGTCGACCGGCGTGCCGCCGGTGCACATCGCGGTGACCGGCATCGAGAAGGTGGTCGAGAACCTGCGCGACGTGGTGCCGCTGTTGTCGCTGCTGACCCGCTCGGCGCTCGGCCAGGGCATCACCACCTACGTCAACCTGATCTCCGGCCCGCGCAAGGCCGACGAGCGGGACGGCCCGCAGGAAGTCCATCTGGTGCTGCTCGACAACGGCCGCAGCCAGGCCTTCGCCGACGGCGAGCTGCGCCAGACCCTCAACTGCATCCGCTGCGGCGCCTGCATGAACCACTGCCCGGTGTACACCCGGATCGGCGGCCAGGCCTATGGCACCGTGTATCCCGGGCCGATCGGCAAGATCATCTCGCCGCACCTGATGGGCCTGGAGAACACCCCGGACCACCCGTCCGCCTCCTCGCTGTGCGGCGCCTGCGGCGAGGTCTGCCCGGTGAAGATCCCGATCCCCTCCCTGCTGCGCCGCCTGCGCGAGGAGAACATCAAGAAGCCGGATGCACCCAACCCGGTGATGCGCGGCCAGGGCAGCAAGTACTCGCCGCGCGAACGCCTGCTGTGGAAGGGCTGGCGCCTGCTCAACACCTCGCCGTGGCTGTACCGCGCCTTCGGCTTCTTCGCCACCCGCCTGCGCGGCCTGACGCCGGGCAACCTCGGCCCCTGGACGCAGAACCACAGCGCACCGAAACCGGCCGCCCGCTCGCTGCACGAGCTGGCCCGCGAGCACCTGGAGGGCAAATGATGTCGGCCAAAGCCAATATCCTCGCCAAGCTGAGAAAGAGCCTCGAAGGCACCGCGCCGGTGGCCGACGACTACGACGTGGAGCTGGTGACCCGGCCCTGGAGCTACCCGACCGAGGAGCGTATCCCGCGCCTGCGCCAGCTGATGGAAGCGGTGCACACCGAAACCCACCTGACCACCACGGCCGAGTGGCCGGCGCTGCTGGAAAAGCTGCTCGCCGACAAGCAACTGCCCAGCCTGCTGATCGCTCCGGCCACCGCCCACGGCGCGCAGCTCGCCGCGCACTTCGCCGGGCGCGAAGGTCTGCCGCGGCTCAAGGCCTACGACCGGCCGATCGAGGAGTGGAAGGCCGAGCTGTTCGACGACACCCCGGCCAGCCTGACCGGCACCCTCGGCGCCATCGCCGCTACCGGCAGCCTGATCCTCTGGCCGACCCGCGAGGAGCCGCGACTGATGAGCCTGGTGCCACCGGTGCACTTCGCCCTGCTCAAGGCCAGCGAGGTCTACGACAACTTCTTCGAGGTGCAGCAGAAGCAGCAGTGGGCCGCCGGCATGCCGACCAACGCCCTGCTGGTGTCCGGCCCCTCGAAGACCGCCGACATCGAGCAGGTGCTCGCCTACGGCGCCCACGGTCCCAAGGACCTGATCGTGTTGATCCTGGAGGACGCATGAGTCTGCCCGCTTCCTTTATGAGCGCCGTCGAGCGGCTGATTCCCCGCGAACGGCGCTTCGACGATCCGCTCTCCACCCTGGCCTTCGGCACCGACGCCAGCTTCTACCGGCTGATCCCCAAGCTGGTGGTGCGCGTCGAGAGCGAGGCCGAGGTGGTCAAACTGCTGCGCCTGGCCTCTGCCTCCCGCGTGCCGGTGACCTTCCGCGCCGCCGGCACCAGCCTCTCCGGCCAGGCGGTGAGCGACTCGGTGCTGATCGTCCTCGGCGAGCAGTGGAACGGCCGCGACATCCGCAACGGCGGCGCGCAGATCCGCCTGCAGCCCGGCGTCATCGGCGCCCACGCCAACGCCGTGCTGGCCCCGCTGGGGCGCAAGATCGGCCCCGACCCGGCCTCGATCAACGCGGCGAAGATCGGCGGCATCGTCGCCAACAACTCCAGCGGCATGTGCTGCGGCACCGCGCAGAACAGCTACCACACCCTCGCCGCCCTGCGCCTGGTGCTGGCCGACGGCACCGTGCTGGACACCGAAGACCCGCTCAGCGTGGCGAGCTTCGAGGCCAGCCACGGCGAGCTGCTCGAACGGCTCGCCGAGCTGGGCCGGCAAACCCGCGCCGACGAGGCGCTGGCGGCGAAGATCCGTCACAAGTACCGGCTGAAGAACACCACCGGCCTGTCGCTCAATGCCCTGGTCGACTACGACCGGCCGCTGGACATCCTCAGCCACCTGATGGTCGGCTCCGAGGGCACCCTGGGCTTCATCAGCGCGGTGACCTACGACACCGTGCCCGAGCACCCGCACAAGGCCAGCGCGCTGATCGTCTTCCCCGACGTGGAAACCTGCTGCAACGCCGTCCCGGTGCTCAAGCAGCAGCCGGTCTCGGCGGTGGAGCTGCTCGACCGGCGCAGCCTGCGCTCGGTGGAGAACATGAAGGGCATGCCGGAGTGGGTGAAGAGCCTGTCCGCCACCGCCTGCGCCCTGCTGATCGAGACCCGCGCCTCCGGCCCCTCGCTGCTGGAAGAGCAGATCGAGCGGATCGCGGCGTCCATCGCCGGCTTCCCGGTGGAGAAACAGGTCGACTTCAGCAGCGACCCGGCCGTCTACAACCAGCTGTGGAAGATCCGCAAGGACACCTTCCCGGCGGTCGGCGCGGTGCGCCAGACCGGCACCACGGTGATCATCGAGGACGTCACCTTCCCGATCGAACGCCTGGCCGAAGGCGTCAATCGGCTGATCCAGTTGCTGGAGAAGCACCGCTACGACGAGGCGATCCTGTTCGGCCACGCCCTGGAGGGCAACCTGCACTTCGTCTTCACCCAGGGCTTCGACGAACCGGCCCAGGTCGCCCGCTACGAGGCCTTCATGCAGGAGGTCGCGCAGCTGGTGGCGGTGGAGTTCGGCGGCTCGCTGAAGGCCGAGCACGGCACCGGGCGCAACATGGCGCCCTTCGTCGCGCTGGAATGGGGCCAGGACGCCTACCAGCTGATGTGGAAGATCAAGCGCCTGCTCGACCCCAAGGGCATCCTCAACCCCGACGTGGTGCTCTCGGAAGATCCCCAGATCCACCTGAAGAACCTCAAGCCGCTGCCAGCTGCCGACGAGATCGTCGACAAGTGCATCGAATGCGGCTTCTGCGAGCCGGTCTGCCCCGCCAAGGGCCTGACCCTGACGCCGCGCCAGCGTATCGTCCTGTGGCGCGACATCCAGGCCAGGCGGCGCAACGGCACAGCCAGCGACGCTCTGGAGAAGGCCTACCGCTACCAGGGCATCGACACCTGCGCGGCCACCGGCCTGTGCGCCCAGCGCTGCCCGGTGGGGATCAATACCGGCGATCTGGTGCGCAAGCTGCGCGGCCTGGAGGCCGACCGCCAAGGCACCGCCGACTGGCTGGCCGAGCACTTCGCCGCCAGCGTGCGCGCCTCGCGCCTGGTGCTGCTCGCCGCCGACGGCGCGCGCCGTCTGCTCGGCGCGCCACGCCTGGCGAGGTTCAGCGGCGCCCTGACCCGCCTCAGCGGCGGTCACCTGCCCGAGTGGACGCCGGCCATGCCGCAGCCGGTACGGCTGCAGCGCCGCGCCTCGCCACAGCCCGACGAACGCCCGCGGGTGGTCTATCTCGCCGCCTGCGTGTCGCGCGCCATGGGTCCGTCCTGCGACGACCGGGAGCAGGTGCCGCTGATCGACAAGACCCGCGCCCTGCTGGAGAAGGCCGGCTACCAGGTGGTCTTCCCGCAAGCCCAGGACAAGCTCTGCTGCGGCCAGCCGTTCGCCTCCAAGGGCTATGCCGAGCAGGCCGAGCGCAAACGCCGGGAAACCCTCGACGCCCTGCTCGAAGCCAGTCGCGGCGGGCTCGATCCGATCTACTGCGACACCAGCCCCTGCACCCTGCGGCTGGTCAGGGAACTGACCGACGAGCGGCTGAAGATCTTCGATCCGGTGAAGTTCATCCGCACCTTCCTGCTCGAGCGTCTCGACTTCGAACCGCAGGAAACGCCGGTCGCCGTGCACGTCACCTGCAGCACCCAGCATCTGGGCGAAGCCGAGGCGCTGATCGAGATCGCCCGGCGCTGCGCCCGGGAGGTGGTGGTCCCGGAAGGCATCCACTGCTGCGGCTTCGCCGGCGACAAGGGCTTCACCAGCCCCGAGCTGAACGCCAACGCCCTGCGCAACCTGAAGACGGCGGTGGCGTACTGCGAGGAAGGCATCTCCACCAGCCGCACCTGCGAGATCGGCCTCAGCCGGCACAGCGGCCTCGACTACCACGGGCTGGTCTACTTGGTCGACCGGGTCAGCCGCGCCAAGGTCCGCCCGGCCTGAACCCGCCGGGGCAGGGACGCCCCAGCGCCCGGCCGGACCTCAGGAATCGCCCTCGACCCGCTCGACCTGCCCGGCCGGCGGCTCGTCGCCGGGCGATGCCCGCTCCTCCTCGGGTGCCGCCGCACCCGGCAGATCGATCCAGAAGCAGCAGCCGCGCCCCGGCTCGCTATGGAAACCCATGCTGCCGTTCATCAGTGCCGCCAGCTCATGGCAGAGCACCAGCCCGATGCCGGAGCCGGGAATGTTCGAACTCTCCCGGCCGAGGCGCTGGAAAGGCTGGAACAGCTGGCTCTGCTGCCCGGCATCGAGCCCCGGCCCAGTGTCCTTGACCCACAGACGCACGCAGTCCGAGCGCACCTCGTGGCCGAGCGTGACGCGCCCCTGCGGACGGTTGTACTTGATCGCATTGGACAAGAGGTTCAGCAGAATCTGCCGCAGACGGCGGGCGTCGGCCTGCACGTAGAGGGGCCGGCACATGGATATCAGCTGCAGGTGCAGCTGGCTTTCGCGGATCTGCGGCTGGACCAGTTCGGCGCAGCTGGCCAGTATGGCGCCGGCCTCGACCGGCCGGATGAGCAATTGCTGGCGGCGCCCTTCCAGGGTGGAAAGGTCGAGGATGTCGTCCACCAGCGCGGTGAGATGCCGACCGGCCTTGACGATTTCCCGCGCGTACTCGCCGACCAGACTCGCCTCGGGCTTGTCCTCCACCTCCAGCTCGATCAGTTGGGCGAAGCCCTGTACCGCGTTCAGCGGCGTGCGCAGCTCATGGCTCATACTGGACAGGAAGCGGCTCTTCGCCCGGCTGGCGTCCTGCGCCTCCAGCGTGGCACGACGCAGATCCTCCTGCACCGCCTTCAGTCGCGAGATATCCACATGGGTGCCCGCCGAGTGCAACACCCGGCCGTCGACATCCCGCACCAGCGCCTGGCCGCGGGACAACAGCCAGACGTACTGGCCGGCACGGTCGACACAGCGGTACTCCACCTCGTAGACCCCCTCGGCACCGCCGAAGAAGCTCTCGCGCCGGCGCTTGAGGCGCTCCATGTCGTCCGGGTGGACCAACCGGTTGAACTCCTCGATGGTCACGCACTCGGCATCCAGGGCGAAACGCCTGGCGAAGCGGCTGCTCACCCGGATCAGGCTCTTGTCCGCCATGATCTCCCAGAGACTTTCGGTGGTGTTCTCCATCACCACCTCCAGCAACTGCTGAGCCCTGGAGCGCTCGGCCTCGCTGGCCTGCAATTGCCGATCGCTGCTGCGTACGGCGTCGGCCATCGCATCCAGCTCCTCGATCCGGCTGGGGCGTAGCAGCGACGGCCGATCGCCCTCGTCCTTCCGGCGGCCCTTGCCCAGATGCTTCAGCATGTCGGCGATGCCGTTGATCGGCCGCTCCAGCTCGCGGCTCAAGCGCCGCGAGCGCCGCCACCACAGGGCCAGGAACAGCGCATGGAAAAGGCACAGGCCGGCGATCAACAGGTAGCCGATCTGCTGATAATGGGCCGCCAGGGCGCGGGTCGGCTGGAGGATCCGCTCCTTGTCCACGACCAGCAGCAGACGCCAGCCGGTCTGGGGAGTCGCCTTCCAGGCCAGCAGATGCTCGTGACCGTCGAACATCGCCGCCTGCACCTCTCCTTCGGTGCCGGCCGCCTGCAGCAGATGCTCGACCTCGCGCCGCTGCCGCGGCGGGTTGACGGCGGTGGATTCGCCCGCTGCCCCGCCGGCCCTCGGCAAAGCCATGACACTCCCCTCCTCGTCGACCAGCACGGCATACCCCTGCCAGGGCACGTCCAGAGCACCGATCTCGGCCAGCAACCCCTCGAGGTCGATTTCCAGACCGACCACACCCTCCAGAAAGTCGCCCCGGTATACCGGGGCGATCATCGCGATCCGCCAGGCCCCGGCGGGATCGTGATAGGGCGCGGTCCACACCGGCTGGCGCTCCGGGTTGTGGCGCTCGTCGGCCCGGGAATAGAACCGCCCCCCGGAAGACAGCACGTCCCCGGACTCCTTCTGCAATACGTCGAAGAACGGGTAGCGCCGGATGTAGTTGTCCCAGCTGCGAAAATAGACCGAAACCACCAGAGGACCGGCCTCCTCGATCGAACGCATCAGCGGATCGAGCTGCGACAGGCGCAGCGCCTTGGCATGATCCTGCCGCTCCGGCGGCGTGCTCTTTGCGTAGACGGAGGCCGCGCGGCCATCGTCGCTACGGCTATAGAACAGTCCATCCGGACCGAGCACATGCCGCGCCCGCTCCACCTCGTCCGGCTGGAAACCCCGCTCCTGCAAGGCATGGGCGACCGCCCCGCGAAAGATCTGCGCCTGCTTCTCGATATTCCACAAACGCCAGTCGACGATCTGCGCCTCGCGCTGTACGGTACCCGCCAGGGCCTGCTGCGCCCGCTCCTCGAGATGAGCGAGCTGGGCATCGCGTGTGGCGGCATTGCTCAGCAAATAGGCGCCGATCAGCACGAACTCCACCAGTATCAGCGGAATCAAGGCGCACTGAACGAAGGCGCGCCAGATCCACCGGCGCAAGGGATAACGCGTTCCCCGAGGCATATGAAAGTCTCGCCACCCAGCGACATCGAAAGAAACATCATTAATAGCAGCCCGGCAGCGAATTTCGCCAGCATCGGCTGTCGACGCCCCGGCCTGTTTGTCGTAAACTTGACTTAATACCTAAGGTTTTGGGGCCGATTAGGATTCGACGCCGGTAACGAAACTTGAGGGGCATGCCGAGTTGGTAACAGAACTCGTAAATCCACTGTTGCAAACCTATAGTTGCCAACGATGACAACTTCGAAGGGTACGCGCTAGCCGCCTAACCTTCATCTGGTCGCTTCGGCGCCAGCGATCATCAGGGGATGCCTGTAAACCCGAAGTGATCGTCAGACAGAACAGGATCGCCGCCAAGTTCGCTGTAGACGTAACGGCTAAAATCCATACAGCTCGCTCCAAGCACCCTGCCACTCGGGCGGCGCGGAGTTAACTCAGTAGAGCCGGCTAAGCATGTAGAACCGATAGCGGAGAGCTGGCGGACGGGGGTTCAAATCCCCCCGGCTCCACCAAATAAGCCCTTGAAAATACTAGATATTTTCAGGGGCTTTTTCATTGGGTGTCGACAAAGTGTCGAACGAAGCCAGCGGGCCGAAGCGGATCGCATCCGACAGGTGATCGGGTGACAGGTGCGCATAGCGCATGGTCATCGCCAGGCTGGAATGCCCAAGAATCTTTTGCAAGGTCAGAATGTTGCCGCCGTTTTGCATGAAGTGGCTGGCGAAGGTATGCCGGAGCGCATGCGCAGCCTGCCCCCTGGGGAGCTTGATCGAGGTTCGCGCCAAGGCACGGCGGAACGACGTGATGGAGCCCGTAAAAGCTCCATGCCGCTTCCAGTGACGAACGACCAGGTTATGCAGTTTGGCAGTGATCGGCACGGACCGGACCTTGCCGTTTTTCGTCCCGCTGAACGTGACCACTCCAGCCCGCAAAGCAGTGAGCTTGAGCTTTTCCGCCTCCGACCAGCGCGCCCCCGTTGCCAAGCAGATCAAGACAATCGGCTCCACATGCGGATTGTCACAGCCCGAACGGATCGACTCGAGTAGCTCAGCAATCTGCTCGGCAGTCAGCCAGGACAGTTCGCGCTCCTGGATACGCAACGGCTTCACCAGGGCGAGCGGATTCTGATAGTCGATCTGGCCAAGACCCCGCAGCTCATTGAATACTGACCGCAGATAGCCCAGCTCATTGTTCAAGGTCTTGGCCGTAGTGCCAGCTTCCAGCCGCACGCGACGGTCATGCGCATAGACCTGCGGATCAAGGCGAGCCGCAATCGGATCGCCCAGGCGCTTGGCCAACGCATCGAGCTTGGATCGACGCCGCAGACCATCCCGAAGCGAGTGGCCATGAAGATCGAACCAGGCAGCGACCAACGCTGTCAGCCGACGCACATCAGCCGGCCGCGGTGACCAATCGGGAGTCTCGATGCATTTGATTCGGCACGTCGACTCGAACCGCTGCGCCTCGCCCTTGGTCTTGAACGTCTTGCGAAAGCGACGGCCCTTGACCGGCTCCACATCGACTTTCCAGCGACCGTCAGGAGTTTGCTGAATCGCCATCAGACAGCCCGCCCCCAACGCACGACACGCTCCTCGAGGCGCTCCTTGATCTGCCGGTAAATGTCCCGTTCGGTCATTTCCTTGGCCGCATAGTGCTCCTGGATGACTTTCCAGACCGGCAGGGTCTTGAGTGCCTCAATCCCCTTTTTTGCGCCTATGCCCTGCCGTGCCAGGAGCGTGACAAAGTTTCCCATCATGAGGTCCACGTTTTTGCCGGAGAAGCCCTTGGCGGTCTTGTAGTAGCGGCGGTACTCGGTTTCGTCCAGGAGCGAGTCACGGCCGGTTTCCACCCGCACATCGTCGCGAATCAGGATCCACAGCGGATCATTGACGTCAGGACGGGAGAGCAAGCGGAAATTGCCCAGGCCGTACCGCCAGAGCCCGTCCAGGTGCGGCACAAGGGAGGCATAGCAGTCGGAATTGATGAACTGGCCGGTATGGATCGAGCAGCTACCGTCGGCGAACTGCTGAACAACGGAATGGTGGTAGCGCAACTCGATCCGCCAGACGGGTTGATCCTCCTGATAGTTGGCCGGGTCCGACTCATCGAACGGGTTGCTGTAACGCTTCCAGACGCTTTCCCAATAGTCGAGCTTGTCGATGGCCCTGGCTTGCTCGGTCTTGTTGTAGATGGCGAGCTGGCAGGCCCCTGCGGAGCCCCAGAGAAAGGACTGGCCGTGGCCGTAGACGGCGGACTTGTCGGCCCACTCGAACGAGGACACACCGTCGAACCGGCGCTGTGCCGTTGCCTTGCAGTGCAGTCGTGCCACGAGGTCAGCCGGAGGCGTCCAGCCCTGGAGGTCGAGCGCAATGTGAACCGCGCATTGCGAGCGCTCCCTGTGCGTCAGCGCCGCATCAGCCAGGAAATCGAGCTGCTCCTGGAGGCGCCGCGAATCCTGCTGGTCGATGGCATGCGGACTCACCTCGATCTTGAGGTGGGGACCAATCGCATCGGGTTTGACGTTGAAATTCTTGAACAGCAGGATCAGGCCAAGGTCAGCATTCTGGAGCTTGTACTGATAGCCGGAGTCGCGACCGACCCGGCTTAAGTGGAAGCGGTAGCCGGCGAAGTCCACCAGTCCGGGCTTGGATTCGGCCAGGGCGAGCGTTTCAGGCCGCAGCATGCCGCGATAGTGCTGCCGCACGGTATCGACGCCGCAGCGGATCAGGCGGACGCCGGAAAGGTCGGTAAACGACGCACGCTGGTCATCGAAAAAGAAACGGCCCTTCGGGTCCTCCTGGACCTCGCCGCCGGCACCCATGAACACGCGCACCTGATCGACTGACTTTTTCACAAAACCCCCTTACTGAGACGAAACGACACTCACGAAATTGCTTTTATTGACGTGCTACAGGGACGTCCCACCACCCGAAGCGGCGGCTTTTTGCGGCGGGCTCCTGCGTCGCTCCGTCCGCAAAAAAACCGCCGCTTCGGAGGCTAATCACCTCCAAGTTATGCGAAGCGTTGGCTCAGAAAATCGAGCGCACCCAGAGCATGAAGCCGACAGACAGAAACACCAGCGGCGGCACCGAAAACACGAAAAGATCGCACCAGGTCATCGAGTCACCTCCACGGTTTGGACGAATAGTCGCTGTCGGTCACAACCACGGGCTCCGGTGAGCCAAAAGCCACAGGCCGAGGGTCTGCAGGACGCTCGCGTTGAGCCTGCCGCGTCGACGGCTGTGCCGCCGGCTCCTGCTGCTCAAACTCCTGATCCTTGCCCTTGTGCCGACGATCGGGAATCGTGGGATCGAAGAACCCATAATCCACGACGTTCTGACAGAACTGAAAATCGGTCTTGAAGCGCGTCCCCTGCTGCGTGTAGCACTGACACACCGTAGGAGCGCCGTTGACGGTCGCCGAGGCCATCCGTTGCCGCTCGCGGGCGTAAGTATCCGGATCGCTGCTCGACATGCAGTAGAGCTTGGGAAAGGCCTTGGGCTCGGTCAGCTCGTCATAGATCGGCGCCGAGGCAGGCAGATTATCGAGCCGAGGCTTACGCTCGGCGACATACTGCGCCGGCGATACCGGAGCCGACTTAACCTGGTCTGGCACGATGCCCGGGAGAACGGCCTTAGCAGCTCCGGCAACCGTCTCCCCCAAACTAGCCGCAGGCTTGTCCTGGGCAGCAGCCTCATCAGGAACAATGCGGCTATAGAAAACCACCGAGCAATAGACAACCACCAGGATGACCAGGACAGACAACACAGCCTTCCTGGACGGCCGGAACTTGAAGTGATGCTCGGTCTTCGCACTCTGATAAACATCGAAGAACTTCCGATCCAGCGTGATGATCGTCCTGGACGACTGCGAGAAGCTGGAAAGCTTTTCGACATCGTTAACGACTCGAGGCGTCTCATACCGAGAAACCTTGGAGGAGCCGAAGATGCGCCAATAATGAACATGCAAGTTGCAAAGACGCCGCGCATGCACATCGATAAAGCGAGGGTCCTGGGTGATCAAATGGACTTCGTGCCCCTGCTTACGCATCACCTCGAAAGCCGAAATGTGTTCCGGGACATCCTTGCGAGGATCACGAACACCAAACCAACCTTGCGCTTCGTCGATCACGATAATCGCGTTATGCGGCAACTGCTGCCACTTGAGAGGATCGTCAAACTCATACCAGGAAGCCTTGAGCTTCTCAGGCTTCAAATCCGTCACGTTGTGATAGTAAACCGGCCGCCCCTCCTTGCTCGCCTGGGCATCGACTTCCTTGATGGTATTCAGCGTCTTACCATTGCCTTGCAGACCGGTACGAATCGTCAAACATGCAGACATGATTAAAAGTTCTCCGCATTGTTGAGAAACTTATACCGACCATTCTTACCCGTCGCCGACATGCCGGAAAGAATCAACCGAGTAATCACAGCCGAGAAATAGATGTTGATAGCAACATCGAACTGAGCCAGCCCCATGATCGCCTGGATCACGATGCCGGTATTGCCGATCTGCGACATCACATAATCACGCGCTTCGTCGATCACGAAGTTGACACCGACATACGTCGCCAGCCCAATACCCAACACTTTCATGACCATTTTGACCAGCGGTCCAAGAGCGGTAATCAGAACAGAAATCAACGCCAGATAATGCATCACTCACCCCCAAATGCACGACCAACATAGAGCGCCGAAAAAACGCTCGCCACAATCACAACGAGAGGCCCCAACGCCTCGGCAAAATCGCACAGCGGCTGATACTCAAACGAAACATTCAAGCCACCCGTGGACAACGAAGTGGTCTCAGGAGGCGGACAAGACTTGGGCAAAAAGCTGGTAGCCTCAGAGATGAAAGACGGCGCCTGGGTTACTTGTTGATCAACCTGGAACTGATCGCCCTGAAGCATTTGATCTATCGCCGCCTTATTGCTATCCAAGTCATACAACTTATCAACCTTACAACGCAATTCCTTCTCTTGATTCAGCAGCGCACAAGAAACAGCGTCACCTTCACAAGACAACTGAATATCGCATTGCTCACCATCAACACTGGATTCCTTTCACAGGTATCAGTAACGGCACAATCTTCCAAACCATCGCCATCTTGATCACTATTACTATCTGTAGAGCAAGAAGAGCCAGAGCACTGACCCGAAGTCGAAAGTACATTACCGGACGAATCGGTAACCGTTGTCTTGGTTGTTGTCGTCTTTGAAGTAGTACAGGAAACGCCGGTACAACCCTCTTTAGTATAAACATCCGTCTTTGTCTGAGTCGTAGAACCGTTGGGATTGCTAGATGTCGAGATTGTCGTATCAACCGTATCAGTCTTTGACGTAGATTCACCGATACAAACCTGCTGACCGTTTACAGTTCCACAATATTTACCGGTATTCGATACTTCCTTAGAAGACGTACACGATTGCGTGCCATCCGCCGCCGTTTCATAAATACAAGGCTGATCAGTAATATCAATCGTCGGCTTTTCGGTAACTTCCGCAACCGGCGCATCCGTCACCGGACCCGTATTTGACTCGCCCGTCCCCTTCGCTTCAACCGCACAAACAAAGCCCGTGCCCGTAGTAGACGACTGACAGAAAAAGTTTTCGCCATCGTTCACAATGTTATAAACACAACCTTCCGAAACGAGAGACGTCGGCAACGAACCATTGGCGGAATTAATTAAAAAATCTTTTGACTGACCAGTAGTACAAATTGGCGCAGGCGGAACATCACAAAGACCAGTTGAAGAATTATAAGTAGTACCAGAAGAACAAATACTACCACCGCGAGAAATTGAAACAGAAGGAGTAGCAGTAGAGCCATTAGAAGCAGAAAGATTTAAAGTACATAGATATGAAGTAAGGGAAACAAAACTTAAAGAAGAACCTGTAGCGGTCCAACTAGGAGAAGAATAAGCAGCTTCAGTAGCAGAACAAGCAGCTTGAGGCGAAGAATAATGAAGACCATAAATAGAAGAAGTACCAGGCAAGCTCTGAGTAGCCAAAGACCAGTAATAATCAACAGCAAAAGCAGCCTGCCCCAAAACAATACCCACCACCAACACAACTAACTTTAAAAACCTCTCCATATCAAACCCGCCCGAACAGCAGCCACGCAAACGCCAGCGTGGAAACGATCAATACATAAACCTGAGGATCAAAGGCCATGGTGAGAGTCCTTTAAATACTGATATCTCGCGGCTGTTTTTGTTATTGGCTCCTGCGTCGCTCAATTAACAAAAAACATCCGCTCGGGCAGTTGATCGAAAAAAAACCCCGCCGAGGCTTCACCAGGGCGGGGCCAGTTGCTGGGGGTCTTACAGACCGCGGCGCAGGTACTTGAAGGCAGCCGCCGCAATGAGAATGCCAAGGACAAGGCCACCCAGAGTAGTGACATCCGCCTTGGTATCGCCCATCGCAGTCGTCACACCAGCATCGAGCGCGGCGAAAGCACCGGAGGAAACAGCCAGGGCAGTACCGGCCAGGACGATCTTGGAGCCATACTTGCGAGCAGTGTTGAACAGTTTCATAGGTAGAACCTCATAGGACTTTCTTGAGAACGAGGACGCCAAAGACCGCGACGAATAAACCAATGGTCAAATCGAGCAGTTGCTTTGAATCCTCAGGAGTAAGGGACGCCGGATTAATCAGCGCCCCAAGTTCCTCGGTTGTATAAGTTGTCAAAGCGCCCGTGCAGCTAATCTCACCAGACGCACCGACAGACCATGAACCATCACAACCCAGGAAATTCACAATTTGTCACCAAGAAAAAAGAATGCGGGAAAAGGATTTACGGTTTCGGCGAATCGACTGGCTTTTGCGGAGCGACAACCGGAGCCGGGGCGGACTGGCGAAGCGGTTGATCCTGGATGAGCTTCGTCAGAACTTGGGTGTTGGTAGTCCTGCCGAACCGATTGGTAATCGGGCGGAGTACCGATTCGAACTTGCAGAGGACCGGGCCATTGGCGAAGTCGATATGCTCCAGGACGGAGGCGTCGGCGGCATATTCGGTGACTTCGAAGCCTTTGCCATTACCAGTAACACCGGCCGGGATCGGCGAGATAGCCTGCACGGAGGCGCGGACTTCGCCGGTATCCTTGACCATGTAAAAGTCGGTTTTGATGACGAACAGGGTGGTGATGGATGCTGCTGACGGGATTACGAACATTCTTGGACTTCCTATCTATACCCACTTCGGGCTTTCGTTTGGTTCCATTGGCTTTCTTGGCTTAAAGCCTTGTTTGCCGCTGGTGTTGGTTAATTCGTTCCTTTTGGGCGACCCCTTACGGGGCGGGCTCTATTCGCTTTGCGAACCAAGCCAAACTGATAAGGAAACGATGAGGCGCATTTCCTTATCACTTTGTCTCGGCCCTTACGGGTAACGATCCCTGTCGCTCTTGTCCGTCCCGGACGCTTAAAGCTGTTATGTCGGCTACGCCGTCCGTCTCAGGAGCAAGAGCAAAAGCGCTCCTTCCTCCTCAGGCTCTGGGGCGGGGAATCCTCTATCCCCACCCCTCTGCCGTCTCATCAATCGCAGGGGACCGTAGCCCAAAGCCCGAGCCGCGCAAGGGAAGCTTCGCCGCTGCGCGCCCTTGCGCGGCTCAGTCTTCGGGCTCCTTTGGTCCCGCGATCGACGACGACGGCGACGGGGCGGGGATAGAGGGTGTGGAGTTGCCAAACGGGAAGTCAGGGCAACCAGCTTGAAGCCAAGAGGCCAGGACGGCGCCGCCGAGAGTCCAGAGATCAACGCCACGGCGAAAAGCCTCTTCGGTCATACCTTGTTTGACGCTGGAGAGCGTATGCACATACCAGCGGACTTCCTTGTCCTGGAGTTGATCGGCAGGTTTGCGAGGGGGAATCATGGTTGTTTTTTCTCCTTTTCAAACCAGCAAGCTAGCCAGTTGTGCCATAAGTAACGCATAAAGGAAATTCCAGCTGCGAGGCCTAATATAGATAGGCTGTACAGGAAGGATAGATGCAATAAATCATTTAACATTTAGAAGGGAAACTCTTCGGCAATAGAAACTTGAGGGGTTGCCTTCGAAAACTCTTCAATCCAATACTTTGGCGGATGAAGAGCGGGAGTATGCTTCGCACACGGAGTTGCCCGAGTGCAATACCAACGGCCATTTTCGAGGACGGGCTGTCCAGCCGGTACGCAATCCGGGCATTGCTGTGATTGCAAGGGCGATAGTTGCGGTTTTGTTGGCAAGCGAGCCACGAAACATACGCTGCACTCGCAGTCCTGGGCGTGCGGCTGAAACAGATACTTGCTCAGCTGGGAAGTCATCTTTAGAAAAATCCTTTTCCCTTTTTGATAGACAGGGAAAGTCCTTGTCCAACTGAGCCAGCAAAGCAGCCGTTTTAGCCTTGAGCTGTGCAAACAAATCACGCTCAACAAGCAAGCGAGCCCGGCCAAGATGGCTGCGGTTTTCGTCGCGGTAGCAACGTGCTTTAAACAAGTCGCCTTGACCAGCAGCAAAACGAGCCAGATGGCGCGCAGAAGAGGCGCGGACAAGGCAGCGAAAAACCTCACGACGAACTTCAGCAGACAAACGAATCCGAGTCATGCCATCCACTCCTGATCAAGCAGCCAGTTGCGGAGCAGGGCGCTGTTGACCATCCGGCGCTTGCCCAGCTTCACTGACGGAATAACGCCCTTGTGAGCCCAGGCGCGTGCAGTGTCATAGGTCAGTCCATTGCGTTCCGCAAAGGCTTCAATCGTCTCGACATCCCGTTGGGGGATGACAAGCTTCGAGGCGTCCAGCTCTTCCAGTACCATGATCAATCCGTCACTATTCGTCTCATTGCGTGCCATTGTGTGATCTGAACAAATTGACCAAATAGGCAATCCATTCGTAATTCACGTTTGTAAATTACAAACGAACTATACGCCAGCCGGTGTAGGATTCAACCCATACATTTGTAATGTACAAGAACGAAATGGAATTAGCAGACGAAAGAATTAGAACTCTTATTGATAAGGCAACCATCGACGAGCTGATCAAGAAAACCGAGATCGGCGGAACAAGATGGCGAACCGTTCGATACGACAAAAGAACGCGGATCAGCACCCAAGAGCTATCAGCGCTGGTGACGCTTTACCCGCAGTACGCCCTATGGCTTGCAAGCGGCCAGATCGCCCCAGACTGCGGCCAGACGAGCCCCGACTACGACGAAGCCAAAGCGCACTCGGACTCGCCGAATCAAAACGTGGGATAGCTATAACCAGGAAAGCCGCCGAACGCTGGTTTGCCCGAAGGATTGGAGAAAAATGAGGGGCCAAAAATCGACATTCCTAGCCGTAGTAGTCGGCGTAATAGGCACAGGAGTAGCACTCTATGTGCTACGACTGCTAATCGTAGGTACAGCAGTAACGACTATGACCGAAACAACGACAATGGCCCTCAATAAGATGGAAAAGCGCTACACCCAGCAAGCCGAAGAAGCAAGAAGGCGTGCGGTTGAAAGGGCAGAAGCAGAAAAACGTCAAGAAGCAGAGAAAAACGCCCAGGCGGTCGCCCAACGCCAACAGGAAACAGCGGAAAAGGCACAGGAAAAACGCCTGCTAACCCCCGAATGCAAATTCTGGTGGCAGCAACACGACCAAGCCCCAAGCGAAAAAACCGCCCAAAAAAAGGCCCAACACTGCGAAGCATGAAGCCGGAAAAACGTCGAAAAAGTGTCGAAAACATAGCGACGAATCGAGACGGAACGACACAGGCGAAGCGGCGGCAGCCACGGAACACGCTGAATAGACACACAGCGACACGGTTAGATGAGGGTTCAAATCCCCCCGGCTCCACCAAATAGCAATCTAGACCAGTCTCAGACAGTCTACGAAACACCCCAAGAAGCCCGCCCTGTGCGGGCTTTCTTGTTTCTGTATGCCCCTACATGCCCCCACATACCATTGCTCGCCGTGTATGCCTGTGTATGCCTCCAAAAAAATTGAACGGAAGGCATACAAGCAATGAAGCGCAGCGAGATCAAGCGCCGCCCTCTGGCCGATACCGTGCTCGCCACCCTGGAACCAGAGGCCACCGCATACCGGGAGCTGGACGGCAATGGCCTGTACTTCCGGGTTAAACCGAATGGCAGCAAGTCGTGGGAGCTGCACTACAAGAAGCCAGACGGCAAATGGTCTTGGCTCGGGCTTGGAGGCTACGGCACAGGCGACCATCAATTAACCGGCGCACAGGCCCGCCAGGAGGCCGCCAAACTGCGCAGCGACTCATCCGGGGGCAGTTAACCTGCTCGCCACGAAACACGCCAGAAAGGTCGCCGAAGCCGAAGCGGCCAACAACACGTTCGAGCACCTGGCCCGCGAGTGGTACGCGACCAAGTGCAGGACTTGGACGGAAGGCACGGCGGTTCGCACCATCGGCGCCTTGGAGAAGCATGTGTTCCCCGTGTTCGGTAAGCGCCCCTATGTCTCGATCCTGCCCATGGAGTGGATGGAGTTCCTCCGCGGCGTGGAACAGACCGGCATCATTGATGCAGACCAGCCGTGTGCGCGGTATGTGCCGGGAGATTTACGACCTTGCCCGAGTCACTGGTCGCGCCACCCACAACCCGCTCGAAGGTCTGCACAAGCTCCTACTGACCAAGCCCGTCGAGAACTACGCCCACGCCCCACTCGATGAGCTGCCGGCGCTGCTGCGCGCAATCCAGTCTTACCCCCACGCCACCGACGTGCACATCGGCCTGCAACTGCTGGCCATGCTGGCCTGTCGCCCGTCCGAGATCCGGGAAACCCGCTGGTCCGAGTTCGACCTCGATGCCGGCCTGTGGCTGATCCCCGCCGAGTGGATGAAGCGCCGCCGCGAACATCTGGTGCCCCTGCCCCGCCAGGCGGTCGCGCTACTGCATGAACTGCACAACATCACCGGCACTTACCCGCTGCTGTTCCCTGGACGCAGTGACACCACCAAGCCGCGCAGCAACACCGTGTTACTGATGGCCCTGCGCCGCCTCGGCTACGAGGGGCGGCAGACCGGCCACGGCTTCCGCCATCTGGCCAGCACCACCCTCAACGAAAACGGCTTTAACTCGCAGCACGTCGAGGCCCAGCTACCCCACGTCAAGGCGTCTACGACAAGAGCACCTATCTGGAGCAGCGCAAGATGATGATGGCGTGGTATGCCGATCACCTGGACAAGCTGGTCGCCGGCAACGTGGTGGAGTTCCGGCGCGAGACGTGAGAGGGGTTCTCTTGGTTCCCTGAGACTTCACGAGAGTGTAAGTCGCATGCGACCCCATCCCCGAATCCCGGCCTTTGGTGCCTACCCGTGGAATTGCCTCCCGGCCTTTGTGTTTTCGCAGGGGAGCTGGGGGAACCACCAGTAATTCCGAGGCCTCTAGTATTATGACACATCTAAATCTGCGTCATGCATAATGTCGGCATGGAACATTACAGAATCATCCTCAGTCCTCAAGAAAGAGCGCGGTTGCAAGAGCTGACAAGCAAAGGCAGGACCGCGGCAATCCAAGTCATCAACGCCCTGATCCTGCTGGCCTGCGACCGCTCGCAAGACCCGGGGCCGCGCAAGACCAGTGCACAGATCGCCCAGATGCTGGGCGTGAGCCAACGCAAGATCGACAACCTCAAGCGGCGTTGCGTGCAGGAAGGTCTGGAGTCGGTGCTGGTGAGAAAGAAACCCCAGCGCGAATACGCCCGCAAGATCGACGGCGAACTCGAGGCACGCCTGATCGCCCTGAGCTGCGGACCTGCTCCCGAAGGCCATGCGCGCTGGACGCTCAAGCTGCTGGCCGAGCGTGCGGTGGAGTTGGAATATGTGGACTCGCTGTCGTCGGAGACGGTGCGACGTGCCCTAAAAAAAACGAACTCAAGCCGTGGCGCAAGGTTGGCTGGGTGATCCCGCCGAAGGCCAGCGGGGAATTCGTGGCGGCCATGGAGCAGGTGCTCGATGTCTACAGCCGCCCCCATGATCCAGCCCATCCGGTGGTCTGAGTGCCGCCTCGCTGTACGAGACCTTTATCAGGCGCTTCCCTCGAGCGAATGCGCAAGGAGGTCGCCGCATGGCAGCAACGCCGCAACCAGCTCGATGCCAAGATCCATTGGCAGTTCACCACCCGCGATGCCAGGGTCAAGCTGCGTAGATTATATCCGCAGATTGAGGCGTGTTGAGACACTAGAGCATTTTCTCTAAAAAATGGTTTGTCCGTCGCCTGGGAGTTGCCTCGGGTGGAGGTCTCTGATTGGCTATCCCAACATTGATTCGGGATTCGGAAGACTCGCATGGCAAGAGCCTACAGTGTGGATCTGCGCAGCCGCGTGATCGAAGCGGCCCTGAGCGATGGCTCGATTCGCCAGGCTGCCCGGCGCTTCGGCGTGGGCATCACGACAGCGACCCGCTGGGTGCGCCGCTGGCGCGAACAGGGCGAGTCGTCTGCCCGTCGGCAAGGCAAGCCACGGGGCTCCTGCCTGGATCCCCACCGGGACGACCTGCTTGCCCTGGTAGAGCGGACCTGCGACCTGACCCTGGCCGAGATCGTGGCGCACCTGCGAGCCGAACATGGCCTGAGCGTGGGCACCACCACGGTTTGGAAGTTCCTCGAGCGGCAGGGGCTGACCTATAAAAAAAGACGGCACACGCCGCCGAGCAACAGCGCCCGGACGTGAAGCAGGCCCGCGAGGCCTGGATGACCGAGCAACCGCTGCTGGACCCCGCCCGGATCGTCTTCATCGACGAGACCGGCGCCTCGACGAAGATGGCCCGGCTGTATGGTCGCGCGTTGCGCGGGGAGCGCTGCCTGGCCGCAGTCCCGCATGGGCACTGGAAAACCACGACGTTCACGGCCGGTCTGCGGCGGGGTGGCCTGACGGCCCCGCTGATCCTCGATGGCGCGATGAACGGCCCGGCCTTCCTAGCCTATGTCGAGCAGGTTCTGGTTCCCGAACTGACAGCCGGCGACCTTGTGGTGATGGACAACCTGCCGGCCCACAAGGTCGCGGGGGTACGTCGGGCCATCGAAGGCGCAGGAGCCACCCTGCGCTACCTGCCACCCTATAGTCCCGATCTGAACCCGATCGAGATGGCCTTCTCCAAGCTCAAGGCGCTGCTGCGAAAGGCGGCGGCGCGGACGCTGCCCGAACTGTGGCAGAGCATTGGCGAGGCGATCGGGCAACTCTCAGCGGACGACGGCAGGAACTACTTCAAAGCAGCCGGCTATGATTCTGAATAAAGTGAAAATGCTCTAACTCAGCAGATCTAGTAAGGCACGCCCTTTCCTCTCGGGTGGCATGCTGAATGGCACATGAAAAGCCGCTGAAACGCGAAAGCCCCCAATTACGGGGGCTCTCAGCTTCAATATGGCGGTGGAGGTGGGATTCGAACCCACGATACGGTTTCCCGTATACACACTTTCCAGGCGTGCTCCTTCAACCGCTCGGACACCCCACCGGACATCTACGGACCCTTCTCACCCGTCGACGGCGCGTAATTTATCCGAACGACGACCAGAAAGCAAAGCTTTTTTCAAAAAATTCATGCGTTTAGCCTGTGAGTCGGATCCGCAGTACCAGCTTGCCATAGCGGAAGGGTGCCACCATGGGCCAAGCCAGGGCCAGGGAAACGAAGAGGCTACTGAAGAACAGCTGCACCACTCCCCACGGACTATGGATCGACGAAGCCAGAGCCAAGCCGATCAAAGCCACAAGTGCCAACCCAGTCAGGCAGGCCAGAGTAGACGCGCTGGAAAGTTTGCACCGAGTCATCGACGTGACTCCCTTCGCCCAAGAAAGCATCACCGTACTGCGAGGGCAACAGCACAGCCAATCACTTCTGCCAATAAATTCAATACACCGCACATTAATAGAGTGCGCCTGCGCCTTTTTTGGCCACAGGCCACCACTCAGCGCCGAACCCCGCTTGATTCAGCGCTTTCGGACAGACGGTAATGGCTGCGGAATTCCCCGGAAAATGCTCTAACACATGGTGGCAATCGCTGGACTGGTCGGCAAAGGTACCCAATAAATATAAGTAGCCAAAAAACATACCTAAAAAATTCTAAGCATCGAACGGGAACCCCTTAGAGTCTTTTCTACGAGTCGGTTCCTTTTCACCGCGGGAAGAAGCCGCCTTGTGGCACAAGATATGCCTTGTAAAAAGGACCCAACGCTATATCGACAATAAAACAATAAGAAAGGCAGAGCATGTTCAAACAACCCCAAAAGGTCAGGCAAGTCGGCCTGATCGTTTTCGCCATCACGGTGCTCCTGATCCTGCCCAACCTGAACCACCTGATGGGGTAGAACGTCGTCGCCCGCGTCATTCATCGACTCAACGAACTACCGACAGGCACCAGGCCAGCAGCAGCGGAAGAAAACCGAATGCCAGAAAGGTCGAGCACAGCACCAGGCTCGCCACCCGCTCCGGGGAGCGTCCGGCGCGCACGGCGAACAGGTAGTTGAATACCGCCACCGGCATCGCCGATTGCATGACCAACACGCCCTGCGCTAGCGGTGACAACCCCAGCGCCAGAGCGACGCCCCAAGCCACGCCGGCCCCGCAGAGCAGCCGCAGCGCACCGAGCAGCATCCCCTGACCGAGTTGGCGGGTACGGATGCTGGCCAGCGACACGCCGAGGGTGACCAGCATCAGCGGGATGGTCATACCGCCGAGCAGTTGCACGGTATTACCTAGCCAGCGCGGCAGTTCGAGGTCGAGCAGCAGGATCGGTAAAGCCAGTCCGAGACTGACAATGATCGGGTTGACCAGAAGCTTCCTGAGGGATTGCTCGGCGCCGGAAAGCACCATGCCCAGGGTGAAGTGTCCCACCGAAAGCACCAAGAAGAAGGCCACCGCCAGCGCCAGCCCCTCCTCGCCAAAGGCATAGAGGCTGATCGGCAACCCCATGTTGCCGGAATTGGGGAACAGGTAGGCCGGCACCAGTACTTTCCAGTCGTAGCGCAGCAGCCGGCTGAGCAACAGGCCGACCAGCCCCATGGAGAAAGTCACCGCCACACAGGCAGCGGCCATCTGGCCGAAGGCCCGCGGATCGATCTGGGAATTGCTCAGGGTAGACAACACCAGGCAGGGCGTACCGATGTTGAGAATCAGGCGGGTGACGAAGTCCGTGGGATAGACCTGACCAAAGCGCACCCAGAAATAGCCGACTCCGGCCACGATGAAGATCGGCGCCATCACGGCAAATAGCTCGGCCAACATGGACCTTTTCCTTACAGGTTGATGAGTGATCGTACATCCTAGCCGCTCCGCTAGGGGATTGGCCAACCCCGTCGGACGATTCGCGAACAGTCGGACTTACAACCTTTAGCGAGTGGCACTTTGTAACGCAACAGTTGATTATCTCTCTAACAATCAGTTATCCATTCGCCATGGGGACTGCGGCGAACGGTCGCGGTAACTCCCATGCAAGGTTCGAGAGGAACGTCTCCGGCGCCGATCCGCCGGAACGCCAACGATCTGGGCGCACCCCGCCTGCCGGTTCAGGACCCGGCCCGGCAAGGCAGGTCAGCCCTTGAAGAGGAGGCTGCAGCATGAACGATTGGGGAATCATTTCGACCAGAGGCGAGTCTCGCCTGGACTCTTACCGTGCGGCAGAACAGCAGAGCCACAGGGATGCCATGGGTGCATGGGAACGCACCGCTGCTGTTGCCGATCTGCAATTCATCCCGCTGTACCGGGAACTATGCGAGAAGGTGAAGCTGCTCGCACAGCGAGCCGAGAGCTGCATCTGCGGAGCCCCGGAGCGGAGCTTCCATCTCGATGCCGCCAGGGCAATCGATTCGGTGATGGGCTTCGCCAGTGGCCACCCTGCCACCCTGACCGGCGAGCAGCGCCGGCTGCTGGACAACCTGCAGTCCGAGTTCCGTCGTACTCTGCAGCAGAGCCTGGACTCCGGCGACCGGCACCGCCAGGCGGTAGAAAAAGCCAAGTGGGCCGCCCTCGACTTCCTCGAACGCGCTGGTCGGCCTCTCGCCATGGACCCCGTGGCGGCATAAGGCCCGCCGGCAGCCTGCAAAACCTCGCCGGACCTTCGGCAGGAACGCCCCCCGCTCGAGCAAGGACGCCCCCGAGCCACCTCTCCGCCCCCTCCTCTTCGCTTGCCAAAGCAGGCCATCGCGCTGGTCTTCGCTCCCCGCATCCCACGGGCTGGAACCCTCGCTACTGCCTGCATCTCAGTCCGTGCCTTGCGCCATCGGATTGCCGTTTCCCGCTTTTGATTGCTGTTGGTGTCAGTGGTTGCATGGTCTTTATGGGGTAAAGGGTTTCACCTTTCTACATTTCCGATTTAAGGAAATGTAGTTTACAAAAGCCTGCTTTTTTGCGTCAGTGAAATCGGTGCAGTACCGACTCTTGTTGCCGGCCTTTATTTAGAGACGGTAAGTCTATAATCTGCCGCACAGCGGTCGCAGCATCACTCAAGTGACTGCAAGAAAAGGCCAGGTACGCTCGCGAAAGTCAGGGCATATTTTTCGGCACGCCATAGAAGATCGGTCTAAATAGGAGAAACGGCATGTTCAAGGCGATTCTGATCGAGAAGGACGAGACGGGTTACCGTGCGCGGAGCACCACGCTGGACGAGGCGCAACTGCCCGAAGGCGACGTGACCGTGCGGGTGGACTACAGCACGCTCAACTACAAGGATGCGCTGGCGATCACCGGCAAAGGATCGGTGGTGCGCAAGTTCCCGATGGTGCCGGGGATCGACCTGGCCGGAACGGTCGAGTCCAGTGCCAGCCCGGACTTCAAGCCCGGCGATGCGGTACTGCTCAACGGCTGGGGCGTCGGCGAGCAGCATTGGGGCGGGCTGGCGCAGAAGGTTCGGCTGGACGGCCGCTGGCTGATCCCCCTGCCCCGGGGCTTCACGCCGCGCCAGGCGATGGCCGTCGGCACCGCCGGCTACACCGCGATGCTCTCGGTGCTGGCCCTGGAGCGCCACGGCGTTACGCCAGAGCAGGGCGAGGTCCTGGTCACCGGTGCCAACGGCGGCGTCGGCAGCGTCGCTATCGCCCTGCTCGCCCGCCTCGGCTACCGGGTGGTGGCCTCCACCGGCCGGCCGGAACAGGCCGACTACCTGAAGAGGCTCGGCGCCGGCGAGATCATCGACCGCGCCACGCTCTCCGAGCCCGGTCGGCCACTGGCCAGGGAGCGCTGGGCCGGGGTGATCGACTCGGTGGGCAGCCATACTCTGGCCAACGCCTGCGCCGCGACCCGCTACGGCGGCACCGTCGCCGCCTGCGGCCTGGCCCAGGGCATGGACTTCCCGGCCACGGTGACGCCCTTCATCCTGCGCGGCGTCACCCTGGCCGGCATCGACAGCGTGATGCGTCCCCGCGCGGAGCGCATCGCCGCCTGGGAACGCCTGGCCCGCGACCTCGATCTAGCGCTGCTGGACGAGATCACCCGCGAGATCGGTCTGGACGAGACCATCCCCATGGCCGGCGAGTTGCTCGCCGGGAAGGTTCGCGGCCGGATCGTGGTGGATGTGAACCGCTGAGCGCTCAGGGCGCCTCGGCCAGCCGCCGCAGGCGCTCGCCCAGCTCCGCGAAACGGCTCTTGAGCAGGGCGTGGAACTGCTGGACCGCCGGCGAGAACTGCTTGCGGTGCGGACAGACCAGGTGCAGCGGCGCCAGCTCGCCCAGGCAATCCCCGAGCAGCACCTGCAGGCGCCCGGCGGCCACATCCTCGCCGACGTCCAGCCAGGACTTGTAGGCGATGCCGTGCCCGGCGATGGCCCAGCGGCGCACCACGTCGGCGTCGTCGCTGAGCAGCACCCCACGCACCGCGATCACCCGCCGGCGCCCCTCCTCCTCGAACCCCCACTTGTCATGGGCCCGCCCGCCCAGCAGATAGACCAGGCAGGCGTGCCCGGCCAGTTCGTCGAGCGTGTGCGGCCGCCCGCTGCGCGCCAGGTAATCCGGCGCGGCCACCAGCACCCGGCGGTTGTCCGGCGCCAGCGGCAGGGCGACGAAGCTGGCGTCCTCCATGGGCCCGTAGCGGATCGCCACGTCGATAGGATCGCGGAAGATGTCGGCGACCTGGTCGGACAGCAGCAGGCGCAGGGTCAGCCGCGGATGCTCGCGGCAGAACTCCGAGAGCCAGGGCAGCAGCAGGTTGCGCCCCAGGTCGGAGGGCGCGCTGACCTGCAGCAGGCCCTGCAGCTCGGCCCGCTCCCGGTGCAGGCGCTCGTGGCCTTCGCGCAGGGTTTCCAGCACCCGCTCGGCATAGGGCAGGTACTGCTCGCCCTCGGCGGTCAGCCGCAGGCTGCGCGTCGAACGGGCGAACAGGCGGATGTCCAGCTCCCGCTCCAGGCGCTTGATCGCCGCGCTGACCTGCCCGGGCAGCAGGTCGACCTCCCGCGCGGCACCGGAAAAACTGCCGAGGGCGGCGGAACGGACGAACAGGGCCAGATCCTCCAGGCGGATCATTTTCACTCCTTGAGAGAAAGTGTTGGCTGACTTTGCGGCTTTTCATGGAAAGCCGCACGGCCGAACATCCACCCACCCCGCTCGCCGCGTCCCACGGCGGGAGCGGAGACCACCAATCGATAACGGAAACCCTCGACAGGAGATCGAACCTTGACCATCGCCACCGCCGCCAAGACCCGCTACACCACCAAGGCCTACGACCCGGCCCGGAAGATTCCCGAGAACACCCTGGAGGAACTGCGCACCCTGCTGCGCTACAGCCCGTCCTCGGTGAACTCGCAGCCTTGGCACCACGTCATCGCCGCCAGCGAGGAAGGCAAGGCCCGCGTCGCCAAGGCGACCCAGGCCGGCTACGCCTATAACGAGGCGAAGATCCTCAACGCCTCCCACGTCGTGGTGCTCTGTGCCCGCACCGACCTGGACGCAGCCCACCTCAAGGCCGTACTGAACCAAGAAGACCTCGACGGCCGCTTCGCCAATCCGGAAGGCAAGGCCGGCCAGGGCAACGTGCGCAGCTCCTACGTCAACCTGCACCGCTACGACCGCAAGGATCTGCAGCACTGGATGGAGAAGCAGGTCTACCTGGCCCTCGGCACCCTGCTGCTCGGCGCCGCCGCCCTCGGCGTGGACGCCACGCCCATCGAGGGCTTCGACTTCGGCAAGCTCGACGAGGAGCTGGGCCTGCGCGAGCGTGGCTTCACCAGCGTGGTGATCGTCAGCCTGGGCTATCGCAGCGACGACGATTTCAACGCCAAGCTGCCGAAGTCGCGCCTGCCCGCCGAGGACATCTTCACCGTCCTGTAAGCTGGCCAGCCCCCTCGGGACACTCCCCCGTCCTGCGCGCATCGGACGATGGTGGATGCCCGGAACGGCTCGACGGCAATCCCCGAGAAACCGGGCGTCAAGGCAACCCGCCCGGTCGCTCCCTGCGCGTGAGGCACAGATCCGCACGGGCGGCCGACAAACCAGCATCGCCCGTTTAGGGGCGTCATTCATTCGACTTGCCAGTGGCGCTATATTGATTGGCTCACCTCGCCCCTCAAGGGACTTGCCATATGTGGCTATATACGAGCTGTGACCTGACCTTCGATATCACGATACCGACGCATTTCGTGCTCATGCTGCGACCGCGCAGCGGTGCGCAGCAATGGGTGGCCCGCGAGGAATACCGGCTGGTGCCGAGCGTCCCCGCGTTCGAATTCACCGATGGCTACGGTAACCTCTGCCAGCGGCTGACCGTCTCGCCCGGGCACTTCGCGCTGTATACCGCCGCCGAAGTCATGACCGTGGACTACATGGATCGCGCCCCCGGGGCGCCCTTCGTCGATATCCAGAACCTGCCCGATGCCGTGCTCTGCTACCTGCTGCCCAGCCGCTACTGCGAATCGGACCGCTTCGGCCAAATGGCGGCCTCGATCACCGCGGGTCGATGGGCGGGCTACGATCAGGTTGCAGCCATCGAGGCCTGGCTGCGCGCCACGATCCGCTATACCCCAGGCTGCAGCGACATCCCGCTGTCGGCGGTGGAGATCAACGCCAGGCAGGCGGGCGTATGCCGCGATCTCTCCCACTTCGGCATCGCCTTGTGCCGCAGCCTGTGCATTCCGGCACGCATGGTGGTGGGGTATCTCGAAGGGCTGGAGCCCATGGACCTGCACGCCTGGTTCGAGGCGTACGTCGGCGGGCGCTGGTATACCTTCGACCCGACGCAGGCCGAGCTGCGGGGCGGCTACGTGGCGATCGGCTATGGCCGCGATGCGGCGGATGTCGCGGTCTACAACCAGTTCGGTCCCCCGGCGTATCCCTTGACGCAGAAGGTTTGCGTGCGGCGCATGTAATGGCCCGCGGCGGTGTCAGCGAGCGGGACCGTTTCCGATCCCCCATCACATCCCGGAGACCCTCTAAATCTCCACCTGCGTCCCCAGCTCGATCACCCGGTTCGCCGGCAGCTGGAAGTAGCGCATGCTGCTGTTGGCGCTCTTCTGCAGGAAGATGAACAGCGCTTCGCGCCAGTGGGCCATGCCGATGCGCTTGCTCAGGATGACGGTTTCCCGGCTGAGGAAGTAGGTGGTGCGCATGGGGCTGAAGTCCAGCTCCTCGAGATGACTCAGACGCAGGGCGGCGGGAATGTCCGGCTCGTCCATGAAGCCGAAGTGCAGCACTACGCGGTAGAAGCCCTCGCCGTAGCCGTCAACCTGGAAGCGCCGTTCCTCCGGCACCCGCGGGCTGTCCTCGACCACCACCGTGAGCAGCACCACCCGCTCGTGCAGCACCTGGTTGTGCAGCAGGTTGTGCAACAGCGCATGGGGCACCACATCCGGCCGCGCGGTGAGAAACACCGCGGTACCCTGCACCCGGTGCGGCGACTGCAGGCGCACGCTGTCGATGAAGGCCGGCAGCGGCAGCGCGGTTTCGCCGAGGCGTTCGAAGAGGGTTTCCTTGCCGCGCTTCCAGGTGGTCATCAGGATGAACAGGCCGATCCCGGCGATCACCGGGAAGGCGCCGCCCTGGACGATCTTCGGCACGTTGGCGGCGAAGAACAGGCTGTCTACCAGCAGGAAGCCGAGCAGCAACGGGATCGCCAGCCATCGCGGCATCTTCCACAGCAGCAGCATCACCGCCGCTACCAGCAGGGTGGTGATCAGCATGGTGCCGGTCACTGCCACCCCATAGGCCGAGGCCAGTGCCCCGGAGCTCTCGAAGGCGAGCACCAGCAGCACCACCCCGACCATCAGCGCCCAGTTCACCGTGGCGACGTAGATCTGCCCCTCCTCGGCGCTGGAGGTGTGCTGGACCTGCATGCGCGGCACATAGCCGAGCTGCATCGCCTGGCGGGTCAGGGAGAAGGCCCCGGAGATCACCGCCTGGGAGGCGATGATGGTCGCCAGTGTGGACAAGGCGATCATCGGCAGCAGCGCCCATTCCGGGGCCAGCAGATAGAAGGGGTTGCGCGCCGCCTCCGGGTCCGCCAGCAGCAGCGCGCCCTGGCCGAAGTAGTTGAGCACCAGCCCCGGCAGCACCAACAGGAACCAGGCACGGGCAATCGGCCGGCGGCCAAAGTGGCCCATGTCGGCGTAGAGCGCCTCGGCGCCGGTCAGCGCCAGCACCACCGCGCCGAGAATCGTCACGCCGACGCCCGAATGGACGAGGAAGAAGTTCGCCGCCCACCAGGGATTCAGCGCCTGCAGCACCTCGGGATGCTGCAGGATGCCATAGATGCCGAGCAGGCCCAGCACCCCGAACCAAACCACCATCACCGGACCGAAGAGGATGCCGATACGCGCCGTGCCGTGCTTCTGGATCAGGAACAGGGCAACCAGCACCGCGAGCGCCAGAGGGATCACCCACTGGCCGACGCCCTCGAAAGCGAGCTCCAGACCCTCGACCGCCGACAGTACGGAGATCGCCGGAGTGATCATGCTGTCGCCGTAGAACAGCGCGACGCCGAACAGCCCGAGCAGCACCAGCGCCCGACTCAGGCGCGGTTGGCCAATGGTGGCACGCCGCGCCAAGGCTGTCAGCGCCATCGCCCCGCCCTCCCCCTCGTTGTCGGCGCGCAGGATGAACAGCACGTACTTAATCGACACCACCCAGAGCAGCGACCAGAAGATCAGCGAGAGAACGCCCAGTACCCCGTCGTGGTCGGCCTCCACCCCGTAATGGCCGGCGAAGACCTCCTTCAGGGTGTACAAGGGACTGGTGCCGATGTCGCCATAGACCACGCCGGTGGCGGCAATCAACAAGCCCAGGGCGGACGAGCCGTGGCGGGGTGGATGGCTCGACTGCAAGGCGAGTTCGCTCATGGATTAACTCCTGGAAAATGGCTGGCTATCCGGCCGTGGCGAGGGAAAGCTTGCCACCTCACGGGGCATGCTCGCGCAGGCGATAGCCGATGCCCGCCTCGGTGATGATAAAGCGGGGATCGGCGGGGTCGTCGCCGAGTTTCTGGCGCAGGTGGCCGACTACCACCCGCAGGTAATGGCTGTCCTCGACATGGGTCGGGCCCCAGATATCCCTGAGCAGTTGCTGCTGGGTGACGACGCGCCCCGGATGGCGGGCGAGCGCGACCAGCACATCGTATTCCTTGCGGGTCAGGATGATTTCCCGATCTTCCAGGCTGACCCGCCGGCCGTCCAGGTCCACCGCCAACGGGCCGCAGCACACCGTGCCCGGCGGCTCGCCGGGCTGCGCCGGCCGGCGCAGCAGCGCGCGCACCCGGGCGAGCAGCTCGCGGATGCTGAAGGGCTTGGTCACGTAGTCGTTGGCGCCGCCGTCCAGGGCCAGTACCTTCTCGCTGTCGCCGGCGCGTACCGAAAGTACCAGCACCGGCATCTGGGAGTTCCGGCGCAGCTCGGCGAGCAACTCCTTGCCGTCCATGTCCGGCAGACCGAGGTCGAGCACCAGCAGGTCGGGCCGCACCTCTGCCGCCAGGACCAACCCCTCGCGGCCGCTGCCGGCCTCCAGAACCCGATAGCCATGGGCAACGAGGCTGATGCGCAGGAACTTGCGGATCTGTGCTTCATCGTCGACCACCAGGATGCTCTGCGACGCGCCGTTCATCGGCTGCCTCCGGTCGACTCATCGTCGCACTCGGCCTCGCCCAGCGGCTGCGGTTGCAGCGGCAGGTGCAGGATCAAGGTGGCGCCCTGCCCGTCCAGGCCATCACCCACCGTTATCCGCCCGCCATGAGCGCCGAGGATCCCCTGACAGATCGCCAGCCCCAGTCCGGTGCCCGGCCCGCCACGGTCGCCGCGCGCAGCGGTGTAGAACATGTCGAAGATCTTCTCCCGCTCGGCGGGCGGAATGCCTGGCCCTTGGTCGCTCACCGATAGACGCAGCTCGGCGCCGTCGCTTTCTACCGCCACGCACAGCCGCCCGCCGGGGGGCGAGAAGCGCGCGGCGTTTTCCAGCACGTTGACCAGCGCCTGCTCGATCAGTGCCGCGTGCACGTGAAGCAGCGGCAGCTCCGCCGGGATGCGGGTTTCCAGGGCGAAGGGCGCCAGCACCGGGCGCAGGCGCTGCAGGGACGTGGCGACGATGTCCACCGGTGCCACCCAGTCGCGCTCCAGCTTGAGCGCGCCGTGGCCGAGGCGGGTCATGTCCAGCAGGTTCTGGATATAGCGGTCCAGCCGCTCGGCCTCGTCGCGGGTGCTTTCCAGCAGCTCGCGACGGTCCGCCGCGCCGATCTGCCCGTCCAGGGTCAGCAGGCTGTCGATGGCGCCGTGCATCACCGTCAGCGGCGTGCGCAGGTCGTGGGACACCGAGGCCAGCAGGGCGCTGCGCAACTGCTCGGTTTCCCCGCGCAGGCGGGCGGCCTCCAGTTGCTGGGCCAACTGGGCCCGCGCCAGGGCCTGGGCCAGCGGCTGGCCGAGAGCGACCAGCAGGCGGCGGCGAATCGCCGGCAGCGGCTGGCGGTCCCGGGGGGCAATGCCGAGCAGGGCCAGCGGCCCTTCCTCGCCGGACAACGGCCACCACCACCAGCGCCCATCCGGCAGGGTATCGGTACCCAGACCGGCCGGCAGCTCGTGCTGCCAGACCCAGTCGGCGGCGGCCTGCTCGTGCTCGCCGAGACCGGCCGAGACACCCGCCTCGACCCGCAGCCCGCCGGCGCCGTCGGGACCGAGCAGGCAGACGTCGAGTTCGCGCCAGGCGGAAAACTGCTGCACGGCGGCGGCCAGCACCGCACGGCGGTCGGTGGCAGCGCTCAGCTTGCGGGTGAGTTCGAGCAGCGCCGAGGTTTCCACCTGGGTTTCGCGCAGCGCCTGCATTTGCCGACGCTGACGGGTCGCCAGGTTGCCGGTCAGCGCCGCCATGAAGAGAAAGAACATCAGAGTCAGCACATCGGCCTGACTCTTCACGGTCAGCGAAAAGGCCGGCGAGATGAACAACAGGTCGTAGGCAAAGAAGGACAGCAGCGCGCAGGCCAGTGCGGGGCCGAAGCCGCTGCGTACGGCGACCAGCAGGACCGCGACGAGAAACACCAGGGATATGTTCGGCAGCGCGAGAACCCGGGAAATCCCCCAGGCCGCCACGCTGGCCAACAGCGTGGCGAGCAACGCCAGGGCGTAGTCCGAGAGGCCTGCCGAGCGCTCGCGGGGCGCGAATGCCGGGGCGGACACCGCCTCCTCGCCGGCCAGTACGTCGATTTCCAGGCCGCGCGCCCGGCGCAGCAAGCGCTCCGCGACGCCCCTGCCGAACCAGCCGGGGCGGCGACTGCCGACCAACAGTACGCTGGCACGCCGCTCCCGGGCATGACGCAGCAGGGTATCGGCCACCTCATCCCCGAGCAGGCCGACCACCTCGCCGCCCAAGCGCTCGGCCAGTTGCTGAGCCGCCTGCAGCAGCCGGCGGGACTCCGCGCTGCGCAACCGGCCGCCGTCCACATGGACCAGGCTCCAGGGCAACTGGCGACGCCGCGCCACCCGGCTGGCATGGCGCACCAGGTGTTCGGCCTGCTCGTCGCCATCCACCGCCACCAGCAGGCGGCCGAGCACGGCCGGAGCCTCCCGGCCCGAGGAACGATAGCGGCGCTGCAGTTCGCCATCGGCACGCCCGGCCGCCACCTGCAGGGCCAGGGCACGCAGCGCGGCCAGAGTCGCCAGATCGTAGCCCTGGACGGGCAGCTCGGCCGGCGGGCGATCGACCAACACCACCTCATAGGCTTCGTCCAGTACCCAGTCGGGCACCGTCTCCGCCACCGGCTGTCCGGTGAGCGCCTCGACCCGATTCTTCAGGCTTTCCAAGTGCAGCACGTCGAGCGTGGTGTGGACGTCGATGCCCGCGGCGAGCAGCTCCTGCACATCCTGCCAGCGGTAGGCATGACGGCTACCCGGTGGATTGGCGTGGGCCAGCCGATCGATCAGCAGCAGGGCCGGCGGCCTGGCCAGCAAGGCGTCGAGATCCAGCTCGGCGGCCCTGTCCCGACCACCCGGAAGGGCGGTGAGCCGCGCCTCGAGATCGGCACGACCGGCAGCCTCGACACTGGCGACCCTCAGGTCGAGGCCCTGGCGCAGCGACTCCCCGGCGGCCTGAAGCATGGCGAAGGTCTTGCCCGTGCCGGGCGCCGCGCCGAGATAGACCCTGAGCCGGCCGTGCCGGGCACGTCTACCGGCTCCGGGCGGCGTCGCGGGCGGAGGAGAAAGGTCGGGGGATGCGGCATTCGGCGGCGAGGGAGTCATGGATGGGGAAGCATGGAGCGGCCTGGATAGGAACCCAGTATCGCCGCTCGGCCGGGAGTCCGCCGTAAAGAAGCCGTAAAAAGCTAGGCAGGTGCCTGAAAGACAGCCCTCTCTGGCAAGAGCGACTCGCCCGCGACCGACCCCGAATGATCGCGGATGAGATCGTTCGGCCGTAAAGCCAACAGCGGCGCCAAGGCCGCGCCCAGCGTTACAGGCCGATCTGGGTCAGGGAGACGCTCGCCACGGGAGCCGGGGCGACGGCGGCCGGGACTGTCTGAGCAGCCTGCGCCAGTTCCTGGCGGGCCTGGCGTACCACGGCGGTACCCGCGCTCAGCGCCAGAGCGGCCATGAGCAGTGCCACCAGGGCATCCGGCCAGCCGCTGCCGGTACCGAACACCCCGGCCGCGGCCAGCATCACCGCCAGGTTGCCGATGGCATCGTTGCGGCTGCACAGCCAGACGGCGCGCATGTTCGCATCGCCGTCACGGAAGGCGTAGAGCATCAGGGCCACGCCGGCGTTGGCGAAGAGCGCCAGCAGCCCCACCGCGCCCATGGTCAGCGGCTCGGGAGGAATGCCGGCGTAGGCGCTCCAGCCGGTCTTGACGAGCACGAACACGCCGAACGCGGCCATGGTGATGCCCTTGACCAGCGCCGCCCGTGCCCGCCAGGCCAACCCCATGGCCAGCACGGCCAGGGAGATGCCATAGTTGGCCGCATCGCCGGCGAAATCCAGCGAGTCGGCGAGGAGCGACACCGAGCCGGACTTCACGCCGGCGCCGATCTCCACGGCGAACATCGCCGCATTGACGAACAGCGCCACCCACAAGGCCCTGCGAAAGCGTGGGCTGACGGGGATCGAGGTCGAGCAGGAACTGCAGCAGGCACCGGGCATGGGATTCTCCTCCAAAAGGCGATTTTCCCGCATTGCACACCCTGTAGTGACTCCAGGGTCAAGCGCGCTACCCTTGAACGATCGGGGCTGCCTGCAGAGGAAAGATCATGCGCATCGGCGAACTGGCCAAAGCCACCGGCGTCGACACCGAAACCATCCGCTACTACGAGAAGGCCGGCCTGCTCCCCGCCCCCGCGCGCAGCGGCAACGGTTACCGCGCCTACGGCCCGGAACACCAGGAGCGACTGGCGCTCATCCGCCACTGCCGGGCACTCGACATCCCCCTCGCGGAGGTGCGGCGCCTGCTGGAATTCTTGCTACACCCGGAAACCGACTGCGCCGATGTCGACCGGCTGATCGAGACGCAACTGGCGCGGGTGCGAGCACGCCTGGAGAGCCTGCAGGCGCTGGAGCGCCAGCTTTCGACACTGCGTGGGCGCTGCGCCGCCGGACGGCTCGCCGGCGAGTGCGGGATCCTCCGCGAACTGCTCGCCGCCGCCCAGGAAGAGGTCCGCCCGGAACATCCCTGATCCGAAAAGGGTGGCGCTTTATTCCCTGGTCATAAAAACGCGACAGGATCACCTGTACACTTTCCCGACTAACAACCCTGTGCAAGAGGAAAACATGGCGACCATTCATCTGGTTGGCGGCGAAAAAGGCGGTGTGGGCAAGTCGGTGGTTGCCCGTCTGCTGGCCCAGTACATGATCGATCATGAGCTGCCGTTCATCGGCTTCGATACCGACAGGTCCCACGGGGCGCTGCTGCGCTACTACGCCGACTATGCCTCGCCCACCGTCATCGACAGCTATCAGAGTCTGGATGCCATCGTCGAAGCCGCCACCGAGCAGCCGGAACAACGCATCCTCGTCGATCTCGCCGCGCAGACCCATCAGCCGCTGAGCCGCTGGATGGAGGAGTCGGGCGTGCTGGAGTTGGCTGAGGAACTGGGCATCTTCATCCGCTACTGGAACGTCATGGACTCGGGAAAGGATTCGGTGGATCTGCTGGAAAGGCTGCTCGGGCAGTTCGGCTCCCGCCTCGACTATGTGCTGGTCCGCAACCAGCTGCGCGACGAGACCTTCACTGCCCTGGAGAACTCGGAGGTCCAGCAGCGTGCGCAGGACCTGAATGCCGCCGTCATCACCCTGAAGCGGCTTCATCCGCCGGTGATGAGCAAGATCGATCGCAACAGCTACAGCTTCTGGGCAGCCAAGAACCGCGACGACGCCAGCGACGACGCCCTGAGCCTGCTGGAAAGGCAGCGGGTGAAGATCTGGCTGAACCATGCCTACAAGGAAATCGGGGCCGCGGAGGTCTGAAGCAGACGCACCGCCGTCGATGGGTTGCGCCCCTCGGGCCCTGACATCCGGCGGGCTTCACGAGAGCATTCAGCCGAGATAGGTGGCCTTCCAGCGATGCAGCAGGTCATGCAGCTCTTCGTGACGGCCTTGCCCGATGACCTGCAGCTCGAACGCGGCGAAGGCCTGCTGCAATGCAGCCAGCTCGTCCGCGCCGAGCGCCTGCTCGGCCTGGGGGAAAAGCACGTCGTTCTCCTTGGCGATGTGCCGCTCGAGGAACGCCGCATAGTCCCCGGCGGCAGCGCCGAACGCCTCGGCGTCGAGAACCGGCGTGCTGGCCCGGCGCAGGGCAGCGACCAAAGCGCGGCCCTGCTCGTGCTCGGCGCTCAGCTCGCCGACCAGATCGGCCTGCAGGCCGGCGCGCTGCAGGGCCGGGAACAGCAGCCCCTCCTCCTTGCCATGGTGACATTTGTCGACGAACTCCTGCAGGAAACCGAGCAGCGCGGCGATGTCGCTGGCGTCGGCGCTGCCCTGCCGGGCCCGCCCGGCCATGCGCCGGAGGATCTGCAGGGTGGAAAGGATCGCGTCGTGTTCGTGACGCAGCGCGTCGATGGCCTGGCTCATGGACGGCTCCCGGGCGGTCCGGAGGACCGATAGCCTTTCAGCGTAGTACCGCCTCCAGCCCAAAGCCGGGCCGCCCATCTGCAGGAGCGCCCGCCCGTCGGGCCACGCCAGCCGCCCGCCTGGTCTTTCAGGCCGGTCGCATGATCAGCACGCCCAGCGGCGGCAACTTGAGGTTGAGGCTGAACGGCTGGCCGTGGCTGACCAACTGGTCGGCGACTACTCCGCCGGCGTTGCCGACGTTGGAACCGCCATAGCATTCGGCGTCGCTGTTGAGCGCCTCCTGCCAGTTGCCGCCGACCGGCACACCGATCCGGTAGCCGTGACGCACCACCGGGGTGAAGTTGGCGATCACCAGCAGCGGCTGGCCACCGGCGCTCCAGCGCAGCCAAGAGAACACGCTGTTATGGCGGTCGTCGCCGATCAGCCACTGGAAGCCGGCGGGCACGCAGTCCTGCTCGTGCAGGGCCGGCTCCTGGCGATACAGCACGTTGAGGTCCTTGACCAGATGCTGCGCACCCTGGTGATCGGCGTAGTTGAGCAGGTACCAATCCAGCTCGTGGTCGTGGCTCCATTCGCGCCACTGGCCGAATTCGCAGCCCATGAACAGCAGCTTCTTGCCCGGCTGGCTCCACATGAAGGCCAGGTAGGCGCGCAGGTTGGCGAACTTCTGCCAGCGGTCGCCGGGCATCTTGTCGATCAGCGAGCGCTTGCCGTGCACCACCTCGTCGTGGGAGATGGGCAGGATGAACTGCTCGGAGAAGGCGTAGATCAGCCCGAAAGTCATCTTGTCGTGGTGGTAGCGGCGATGGAGCGGGTCCTCGACCATGTACTGCAGGGTGTCGTGCATCCAGCCCATGTTCCACTTGTAGTCGAAGCCCAGTCCGCCCTCGGCGATCGGCTTGCTGACCCCCGGCCAGGCGGTGGATTCCTCGGCGATGACCAACGCGCCAGGTGCCTCGGCCTTGACCACCTCGTTGAGGTGGCGGAGGAAGGCGATGGCCTCGAGGTTCTCCCGCCCGCCGTGGCAGTTGGGAATCCACTCGCCGGCGTTGCGCGAATAGTCGCGGTAGAGCATCGAGGCCACCGCATCCACGCGCAGTCCATCGACATGGAACTCGCGCAGCCAGTGCAGCGCCGAGGCGATCATGAAGCCGTGCACCTCGTTGCGGCCGAGATTGTAGATCAGGGTATCCCAGTCGCAGTGCAGGCCCTCGAAGGGGTGGGCATATTCGTACAGGGCGGTGCCGTCGAAATGGCCGAGGCCGTGGGCGTCGGTGGGAAAGTGCGCCGGCACCCAGTCGAGGATCACCCCGAGGCCGGCCTGGTGGCAGGTATCGACGAAGGCGGCGAAGTCCTCCCGGCTGCCGTAGCGGGCGCTGGGGGCGAACTGCGAGAGCGGCTGGTAGCCCCAGGAGCCGCCGAAGGGGTGCTCCATGATCGGTAGCAGTTCCACATGGGTAAAGCCAATTTCCAGCACATAGGGGATCAGTTGTTCAGTCAGTTGCCGCCAGTTCGGCGGCACGCCGTCCTCGCTGCTCTCCCGACGCCAGGAGCCGGCGTGCAGCTCGTAGATCGCCAGCGGCGCGGCAGTCGTCTGGCGGGCGGCACGCCCGCGCATCCAAGGCCCGTCCTGCCATTCGTGCGCCAGCGGCGCGGCGACCACCGAGGCCGTGTGCGGCGGTGCTTCGGTGGCCAGCGCCACGGGATCGGCCTTCAGCAGCAGGATGCCGTGGGGACCGAGCAGTTCGTACTTGTAGACCTCGCCCGGCTTGAGGCGCGGAATGAAGATTTCCCAGACGCCGGCCGAATGACGCAGGCGCATCGGGTGGCGACGGCCGTCCCAGCCGTTGAACGGACCGACCACCGAGACCCGCCGGGCATTCGGCGCCCACACCGCGAAGCGCACGCCCTCCACCCCCTCCACGTTCATGCACTGGGCGCCGAGGCAGCGGCCAAGCTCGCGGTGATTGCCCTCGGCGAACAGGTGGAGGTCCACGTCGCCGAGCAGTGGGCCGAAGCTGTAGGGGTCTTCGCCGATCTGCTCGCCCTCCTCCCAGCGGATGCGCAGCAAATAGGGCTGCGGACGCTCGAGGCGGCAGAAGAACAGTCCGGGCACCTGGCCCTGCTCCATGTGGCCGAGCGCCAGGCCGCTGTGCCGGTCGAGCAGGTCGACGCCCAGCGCGCCGGGCAGGAAGGTGCGCACGATCAGCCCCTCGCCATCGGCATGGGGGCCGAGGACAGCGAAGGGGTCGGCGTGCTCGGCACGCAGCAGGGCCTCGGCATCGGCATCGCGCGGCAGCAGAGGCTCCCCGGAATGGGTCAGGGTCCGCCGTTGGGTCATGGTACTTCTCCATCCAGTAACGGTTGTGCCAGCTTCGCCGGGGTCCGCAGCGGTACGCCAGCCAGGCATGGCGGTGTGCGGCTTTGCAGACGATTTCGCAGGCGGTCTTTTCCAGGCCGAACAGCGCCAGGGCAGCCACCTCGCCTGCCGGCCGGCCACAACCGGGCAAGCAGAGAGGGAGACTTGGTGCGCGCGGCAACGGTACACGCCGACGGGCCTGCCTCAGGCGGACAATCGATGCTCTACGCGTCGCATTTGGCTATTTCTGCAGCGTAGCCGATCGAACGCCGCGCACCGGCGACATCCCGGGCCACTGGCGCAGGTGGCGTCGGCCAGCCATGCTGATGAGTGGGGAAAGTTCACGGCCCCGGCCCTGCCGGCCGGCATGCCATCCATGAGTCACAGATAGGAAATGCCGCCCGTCGCGGACTTCAGGCAACCCGGCGGCCAGGAGGACGACATGAGCCAGCGATCCGATATTCCTCAGCCCGACCCGGTAGTCTGGAACCATCCGGGGGATTTCCCGCAGATGCCGGAATACGAACCGGCCGAGGAAATCAAATACACCCCGCCGAACGACGGCAAGCTCTCCCATGGCGAGGAAGAGCAGGAACCGCAATAAGCGCGACGATCCGCGCGACATTCCACCCGCGATAGCCCGTGCAAGCGATCCCTGGTCCCACACCCGGCGTATCGCCCGCAGGGCGCCGGCCTTCGCGCGAAGCGGGAGCAGGCAGGAAATACACTGTCAAACTCTGGCAGTCGGTAGCACTGCGTCCTTTGCTATGATCCCCGCCATCGATCACGGAACCTCGATCCAAGGAGCTGTGCCATGCACGAACCCAACAGTTATGTCCTCCAAACCGCCCAGGCGGAGCAGCTGGAAGTCAGCCGCGTCCTGCGCAATACCTACGGCCTGCTGGCCATGACCCTCGCCTTCAGCGGCGTGGTGGCCTATGTGGCGCAACAGATGAAGGTGGCCTATCCGAACATCTTCGTGGTGCTGATCGGCTTCTACGGGCTGTTCTTCCTCACCGTGAAGCTGCGCGACTCGGCCTGGGGCCTGCTCTCCACCTTCGCCCTGACCGGCTTCATGGGCTACACCCTCGGCCCGATCCTCGACCGCTACTTGGGCATGCCCAACGGCGGCGAGGTGGTGTCCTCGGCCTTCGCCATGACCGCCCTGGTGTTCGTCGGCCTGTCCGCCTACGTGCTGACCACCCGCAAGGACATGAGCTTCCTCGGCGGCTTCATCACCGCCGGCTTCTTCGTCCTGCTCGGCGCCAGCCTGGCCGGCCTGTTCTTCGAGATCAGCGGCCTGCAACTGGCGATCAGCGCCGGCTTCGTACTGTTCTCGTCGGCCTGTATCCTGTTCCAGACCAGCGCGATCATCCACGGTGGCGAGCGCAACTACATCATGGCGACGATCAGCCTGTACGTGTCGATCTACAACCTGTTCGTCAGTCTGCTGCAGATCTTCGGCATCATGAGCAGCGACGACTGATCGCCGTCCCGGCCTCACGAAAGCCCGCGCGATGCGGGCTTTCGCTTTTCTGGCGTATCATTTTCCTTTCTATTCCCGCGGCCGTCGCCCCATGAAATTCGCCATCGCCCTGTTCGCCCCGCCCCATGCGCCGTCGTCGCGGCGTGCCCTGCGCTTCGCCGAAGCCGTGCTCGCCGGCGGCCACGAGATCAACCGGCTGTTCTTCTACCAGGACGGCGTACACAACGCCTCCGGCGGCATCGTCACGCCCCAGGACGAGACAGATCTGGCAGCGCAGTGGCGCGCCTTCGTCGAACGGCACGAGCTGGATGCGGTGGTGTGCATCGCTGCCGCCCTGCGCCGCGGCGTGCTGGATACGCAGGAAGCGCAGCGCTATGGCCGCGCGGCGGTCGCGGTGACGCCACCCTGGGAGCTGTCCGGCCTCGGCCAGTTGCACGAGGCCGCCCAGCAGGCCGACCGCCTGGTCTGCTTCGGAGGTGTCTAAAATGGCCAAATCGATGCTGATCGTCAGCCGCCATAGCCCCTGGAGCGGTCTGGGCGCCCGCGAGGCGCTGGACATCGCCCTGGCCGGCGGCGCCTTCGAGCTACCCATCGGCCTGCTGTTCCTCGACGACGGGGTGTTCCAGCTGCTGCCCGGCCAGCGGCCGGCCGCCGTCGAACAGAAGGACCTCGCCGCCAACCTGCAGGCCCTGCCGCTGTTCGGCGTGGAAGACCTCTACGTCTGTCGGCAGAGCCTGCGCCTGCGCGGCCTGGACGGCCAGCCCCTGGCCCTGCCGGCCACGGCGCTGGAAGGGCCGGAGCTGGCCGACCTTTTCGACCGTTACGATCTGGTGATCACCCTCTGATGACGACCCTGCACCTGCTTTCCCAATCGCCGTTCACCAGTCCGCTGGACAGCATCCTGCGCCCGCTCGGGGTTCGCGACGGCCTGCTGCTCTGCGGTGACGCCTGCCATGCATTACAGCCTGGCAGCGCGCCACTCGAGTTGCTGGAGCACCTGCCCGCCTCCATCGCCATCCATGCCCTCGAAGAAGACCTGCAAGCGCGCAACCTCACGGCGCCGGAGCGCGTGCAGGTAGTGGACTACCCCGACTTCGTCGAGCTGTGCACCCGCTACGACAAGGTCAACGGCTGGCTATGAACACGCTGAACGTCGCCGGCCGCAGCCTGGTGCTGGACAAGGACGGTTTCCTGACCGACCTGCAGGACTGGTCGGAGGAAGTCGCCGAGGCCCTGGCCCGGCGCGAGGAGTTGGAGCTGAATGCCGAGCACAGGGAGATTCTCCGCCTGCTGCGCGGCTTCTACGCGGAGTTCCAGCTGTCGCCGGCGACTCGCCCCCTGATCAAATACGTCGCCCTAAAACTCGGTCCGGAAAAGGGCAACAGCCTGCACCTGAACCGCCTGTTCAAGGGTACTCCCGCCAAACTGGCCGCCAAGCTGGCCGGCCTGCCGAAGCCGAGCAACTGCCTATGACCAGAGCCTGCCATCGATTATTTCCCCACTTGCGTTACCGCCTAAAATCGGGCCAGGCAAGGCACAGCCTGCAGACAATGGCTATCCCCTTGTCAAAGGCTGCAACACCGCATGGCCCCATTTCAGGCGCAACCCGAAGGGACGGGCCGGTTTTGACGCAGTGCTGCGTTGCTCGTCGTTCATTTGGAATAACCAAACCTCTCTCCTCACGCCTTGCCCTGCGCCAAAACCGGCTCCGTCGCAACAAAGGAAATAATCGATGACAGGCTCTATCATCACCCCCCCGGAACACCCGTTCGCCCAGTTCGTCCGTATCCTCGGCAAGGGCAAGCGCGGCGCGCGCAGCCTGACCCGCGAGGAGGCCCGCGAAGCCATGGGCATGCTGCTCGACGGCCAGGCCGAGGAAATCCAGCTCGGCGCCTTCCTGATGCTACTGCGCCACAAGGAGGAAAGCGCCGAGGAGCTGGCCGGCTTCACCGAGGCCGTCCGCGCCCGTCTGCAGCCCCCAGCGGGCCTCGCCGTCGACCTGGACTGGCCGAGCTACGCGGGCAAGAAGCGCCATCTGCCCTGGTATCTGCTGGCGGTGAAATGCCTGGCGCAGAACGGCGTGCGCATCCTCATGCACGGCGGCGGCGTGCACACCGCTGGGCGCCTCTACAGCGAGCAACTGCTCGACCTGCTGGACATTCCCCTGTGCCATGACTGGAGCGAGGTCGAACAGGCGCTGCAGGCCCGCAACCTGGCCTTCACTCCTCTCGGCGCCTGGATGCCGCACCTGCAGCGCATGATCGAGCTGCGCAACACCCTCGGCCTGCGCTCGCCGATCCACTCCCTGGCACGCATGCTCAACCCCCTCGGCGCACGCTGCAGCCTGCAGAGCATCTTCCATCCCGGCTACCAGGCCATCCACCGCGAGGGCAGCCGCCTGCTCGGCGATACCGCCGTGGTGGTCAAGGGCGACGGCGGCGAGATCGAGATCAATCCCGATGCCGTCAGCCACCTGTACGGCACCGCCGGCGGCGAGAGCTGGGACGAGGAATGGCCGGCCATGGCCCCTCTGCGCCACGTCAAGCCCGAGCGGCTCGATCCGGCGCAGCTGCAAGCCTTCTGGCGCGGCGAGAGCGAAGACGCCTACGGCCAGTTGGCAGTGCTGGGCACCATGGCCCTGGCCCTGCGTGCCCTCAGCACGCCGCGCGAGGAGGCTCTGGTCCAGGCACAGCGCTACTGGGAGGCCCGCGACCGCTCGAAGTGACGGATGAAGGCCGAGCCCCGGAAACGGGGCTCAGTCGGCGCTCTGCCGACCCTCGAACCAGGCCAGCTTGTCGCGCAGCTGCACCACCTCGCCGACGATCAGCAGGGTCGGCGCCGTGACCTTCTCCTGCGCGACCCGCGCGGGCAGCTCGGCCAGGGTGGAGGCGATCACCCGCTGCTGCGGGGTGGTGCCCTGCTGGATCAGCGCCGCCGGGGTCGTCGCCGCACGGCCGTGCTCGATCAGTCGCTGGCAGATCACCGACAGGCCGACCAACCCCATGTAGAACACCAGCGTCTGGGCCGGCGCCACCAGATCGGCCCAGGGCAGATCGAAGCTGCCGTCCTTGAGGTGGCCGGTGACGAAGCGCACCGACTGGGCATGATCGCGGTGGGTCAGCGGGATGCCCGCATAGGCGGCGCAGCCGCTCGCTGCGGTGATCCCCGGCACCACCTGAAAGGGAATGCCGTGGGCGGCCAGTTCCTCGATCTCCTCGCCGCCGCGGCCGAAAATGAAGGGATCGCCGCCCTTGAGGCGCAGCACCCGCTTGCCCTCGCTCGCCAGCTTCACCAGCAGGCGGTTGATCTGCTCCTGCGGCAAGGCGTGTTCGGCGCGGCGCTTGCCGACATAGATGCGCTCGGCATCGCGCCGGCACAGCTCAATGATCGCCGGAGCCACCAGGCGGTCGTAGAGCACCACGTCGGCCTGCTGCATCAGACGCAGGGCCCGGAAGGTGAGAAGGTCCGGATCACCCGGTCCGGCACCGACCAGGTAGACCTCGCCGAGCGCCTTGGGCGCCGCCCCGGCGAGCCTGGCCTCGAGCAGCCGCTCGGCCTCGGCGCCTTGCCCGGCCAGCAGCCGCTCGGCGATCGGTCCCTGGAACACCTCCTCCCAGAACACCCGGCGCTGCTGGACGTTGGGCAGCAGGCGCTTGACCTGCTCGCGGAACTTCTTCGCCAGCCCGGCCAACTGGCCGTAGCTGGCCGGAATCCAAGTCTCGATCCGCGCGCGCATCAGCCGCGCCAGCACCGGCGCGTCGCCACCGCTGGAAACCGCGACGAGCAGCGGCGAACGGTCGACGATCGCCGGGAAGATCACGCTGCACAGGGCCGGCGAATCCACCACGTTGACCGGCACGCCACGGCCCTGGGCATCGCCGGAAATCCGGGCGTTCACTTCGTGGTCGTCGGTGGCGGCGATGGCCAGTACGCAGCCGTCCAGATCCTCTGCTGCGTAGCTCCGCACCAGGCAGTGCCCACCCTTCTCCCGCACCAGCTCGACGAGCGCTACCTCGATCTGCGGCGCCACCACCCGCAGCATGGCGCCGGCATCGGCGAGCAGGCGCGCCTTGCGCAGGGCGACCTCGCCGCCGCCGACCAGCAGCACGCTGCGGCCCTTGAGGTTGTGGAACAGCGGAAGGTAGTCCATAGGTCGCCTCTCGACGGATGAAAACAAAACGGGGTGGCCCTGGCCACCCCGCATTCAGTGTCGCTCGACTCGACCTAGCCGATGACCTCGATGCCGCCCATGTAGGGCTTGAGCACTTCCGGCACGCGGATCGAGCCGTCGGCCTGCTGGTAGTTTTCCAGCACCGCCACCAGGGTGCGGCCAACCGCCAGGCCGGAACCATTGAGAGTATGCACCAGCTCCGGCTTGCCGGTTTCCGGGTTGCGCCAGCGCGCCTGCATGCGCCGCGCCTGGAAATCGCCGCAGTTGGAGCAGGAGGAGATTTCCCGGTACTTGTCCTGGCTCGGCACCCAGACCTCCAGGTCGTAGGTCTTGGTCGCGCCGAAGCCCATGTCGCCGGTGCACAGGGCCAGTACGCGATACGGCAACCCGAGCCGCTGCAGCACCTTCTCGGCGTTGCCGGTCAGCTCCTCCAGCGCTTCGTAGGACGTGGCCGGATCGACGATCTGCACCATCTCCACCTTGTCGAACTGGTGCTGGCGGATCATGCCGCGGGTGTCGCGGCCGGAGGCGCCGGCCTCGCTGCGAAAGCACGGGGTGTGGGCGACGAACTTCAGCGGCAGCTGTTTGGCATCGAGGATCTCGCCGGCCACGATGTTGGTCAGCGACACCTCGGCGGTGGGGATCAGGTAGAAGTCGGCCTCGCCCTCGCGGGTGATCTTGAACAGATCCTCCTCGAACTTCGGCAACTGGCCGGTGCCCTGCAGGGCCGGGGCCTGCACCAGATAGGGAGTATAGGCCTCCTCGTAGCCGTGCTCGCCGGTGTGCAGGTCGAGCATGAACTGCGCCAGGGCACGGTGCAAGCGGGCGATGGGGCCGCGCATCAGGGCAAAGCGGGCACCGGAGAGCTTGGCGGCGGTCTCGAAATCCAACCAGCCATGCTGCTCGCCGAGAGCGACATGGTCCTTGATCTCGAAGCCGAAGGTAGCTGGGGTGCCCCAGCGGCGTACTTCCACGTTCCCCTCTTCGTCGGCACCGACCGGTACCGACTCGTGGGGCAGGTTGGGGATGCTCAGCATCAGGCCGTCCAGCTCGGCCTGGATGGCATCCAGCTCGCGCTTGCCAGCCTCCAGGTCGCTGCCCATGCGGTCGACTTCGGCCAGCAGCGGTGCAATGTCCTCGCCGCGCGACTTGGCCTGACCGATGGCCTTGGAGCGGGCGTTACGCTCGGCCTGCAGCTGTTCGGTGCGGGTTTGCACGGCCTTGCGCTGGGCTTCGAGAGTCTCGAAACGCGCCACGTCCAGTTGGAAGCCACGGGTTGCCAGGCGGTCCGCAATCTCCTGCAGTTGGGTACGAACCAGTTTGGAGTCGAGCATGGGATGTTCTCGTCTATCGATCAGAGCTTGGTGAGTGTCAGGCCGACCCAGGTAGCGAGCAGGCCGCCCAGCACGCTGAGCGCCAGGTAGCCGAAGGCCAGCGGGGCCTGGCCGCTTTCCAGCAGACGCAGCGTGTCGAGGGAAAAGGATGAAAAGGTGGTCAGGCCGCCGAGAAAACCGACGATCAGCCCAGCCCGCAGCGCCAGCGGTACCTCGGGGCGCAGGAGAAACTGGCCATAGAGATAGCCGATCAGCAGACAGCCAACAATGTTGATCGCCAGGGTGGCCGCATAGAAATGCTGCGGCCAGTGCGCGGAGACCCAGTTGCCGGTGGCGAAGCGCAGCAGACAGCCGAGTGCGCCGCCCGCCGCCACCGCCAGGGTCACGCCGATCATGGCTTTCTCCTCTGCCAGGCACTGGCGCGGTCGAGTTCGGCCAGATGCTGCAGCTTGTCGCGGATCTTCAATTCCAGGCCGCGCGGTACCGGCTGGTAGTAGCGGCGCGGCTCGAGGCCTTCCGGGAAGTAGTCCTCGCCGGCGGCGTAGGCCTCCGGTTCGTCGTGGGCGTAGCGGTATTCCTCGCCGTAGCCGAGCTCCTTCATCAGTCGGGTCGGCGCGTTGCGCAGGTGCAGCGGCACCTCCAGCGAACCCTGCTGGGCAGCGTCGGCCATCGCCGCCTTGAAGGCGCTGTAGACGGCATTGCTCTTCGGCGCACAGGCCAGGTAGACGATGGCCTGAGCCAGCGCCAGCTCGCCCTCGGGGCTGCCCAGACGCTCCTGCACGTCCCAAGCCGCCAGACACAGGGGTAGCGCCCGCGGGTCGGCATTGCCGACGTCCTCGCTGGCCATGCGCACCACGCGGCGGGCGAGATAGAGCGGATCGCAGCCGCCGTCGAGCATCCGCGCGAACCAGTAGAGCGCGGCGTCTGGATTCGAGCCGCGCACCGACTTGTGCAACGCGGAGATCTGGTCGTAGAAGGCCTCGCCGCCCTTGTCGAAACGCCGACGGCTGTCGCCCAGCAGATTGCCGAGCAGTTCGGCGTCGATCGCCTCCCCGTTCTCGACCAAGTCGGCGGCGTTCTCCAGCAGGTTGAGCAGGCGCCGACCATCGCCGTCGGCTGCCGCCAGCAGCATCTTGAGGCTTTCCTCGGGCAAGCTCAGGCGGCGCTGGCCGAGCCCGCGCTCCCCGCCCAGGGCATGCTCGGCCAGCTGGCGCAGGGCATCCTCGTCCAAGCTTTTCAGCACGTAGACACGGACCCGTGAGAGCAGCGCGTTGTTCAGCTCGAAGGATGGATTCTCAGTGGTGGCGCCGATGAAGATCAGGGTGCCGTCCTCCACATAGGGTAGGAAGGCATCCTGCTGGGACTTGTTGAAGCGGTGCACCTCGTCGACGAAGAGGATAGTCCGCCGGCCATACTGGACCATCTGCTGGCGGGCAGTCTCGACCGCCTGGCGAATCTCCCTGACCCCGGCGAGCACCGCGGAAAGCGTCTCGAAATGGGCGTCTGACACCTTGGCCAGCAGCCGTGCCAGGGTAGTCTTGCCAACTCCGGGCGGCCCCCAGAAGATCATCGAATGCAGGGCGCCCTGCTCCAGCGCCTCGCGCAGCGGTTTGCCGCGGGCCAGCAGATGCCCCTGGCCGACGTACTCGTCCAGGCAGGCCGGGCGCAGGCGCGCGGCGAGGGGCTGGACGACGGGATCGGCGCGAAACAGGTCCATGGGCTTGGCCGGATCACTCCTGGATAACGTCGGCACCTTCCGGCACCTTGAAGTTGAACTGCGCGGTATCGATCGACTGGTTCATCTTCACCCCGGAGAACAGGATGTTGGTGCGCTGACCGACGCCGTCGATCAGTTGCATGTCGTTGACCACGCCATTGCGGAAGGACAGGCGCAGGTTGTCGAACAGGGTGTCCTTGGATTTCGGCTTGAGGATGAAATCCACCACACCGCCGGCCTCCTTGTGGCTGATCTCGAAATTCTCGCCAATCTTCGACACATCGCCGGAAAGTAGCAGTGCCGGAGTGTGGGTCAGGCGCTGGTCGAGACGGCGGATGGTCACCTGCTTCAGGTCCGGGTCGTACAGCCAGACCGTCTCGCCGTTGGACACCAGCAACTGCTCCAGCGGAGCATCGGTGTGCCAGCGGAATAGCCCAGGGCGCTTCAGCGCCATCTCGCCCGAGGTTTCTTGTAGTTGGGTGCCGGAGCCATCGAGGGTGAGCTGGGAGAAGCGCGCGGTCAGCGTCTGCGCCTGGTCGAGCAACTGGGTCAGGCGCTGGATCGAGCGCTCGTCGGCCTGCACTGGCAGGAGGACAAGGGTAAGAGTGGACAGCAATAGCATGCGGAAAAGGCGCATGACAATCCTCATGGAAGCGTTGGGAAATCAGTCGCGAACCGGTGCGGGAGCGATCACTTCCCGCGAGCCGTTGGTGTTCATCGAGGACACCACACCCGCCATCTCCATGGCTTCGATCATCCGTGCGGCGCGGTTATAGCCGATTTTCAGCTTGCGCTGTACCGCAGAAATCGAGGCACGCCGGCTTTCCGTCACGAAGCGCACGGCTTCGTCGTACAACGGATCCTCCTCGCTGCCTTCGCCGCCGTCTCCGCCACCACTCTCGAAGCCACTGCCCCCCTCTTCGGCGCCGGCGAGGATGTCCTCGACATAGTCCGGCGCGCCGCGCTGCTTCCAGGCCTCGACGACGCGGTGCACCTCGTCGTCGGAGACGAAGGCGCCGTGCACACGGATCGGCAGGCCGGTACCGGGCGGCAGGTAGAGCATGTCGCCGTGGCCGAGCAACTGCTCGGCGCCCCCCTGGTCAAGGATGGTGCGCGAGTCGATCTTGCTGGACACCTGGAAGGCCATCCGCGTCGGGATGTTCGCCTTGATCAGGCCGGTGATCACGTCCACCGAGGGACGCTGGGTCGCCAGGATCAGGTGGATACCGGCGGCGCGGGCCTTCTGGGCGATACGCGCGATCAACTCCTCGACCTTCTTGCCGACGATCATCATCATGTCGGCAAACTCGTCGACCACCACCACGATGGTCGGCAGCGGCGCCAGCAGCGGCGGCTCGTCGTCCATGCTCTCGCGCCGATACAGCGGATCATAGAGCGGTGTACCAGCCTCCTCGGCATCCTTCACCTTGCGGTTGAAGCCGGCCAGGTTGCGCACGCCCATGGCCGCCATTAACTTGTAGCGGCGCTCCATCTCGGCCACGCTCCAGCGCAGGGCGTTGGCGGCCTCCTTCATGTCGGTCACCACCGGGCAAAGCAGGTGGGGAATGCCCTCGTAGATCGACAGCTCAAGCATCTTCGGGTCGATCATGATCAGGCGCGCCTCTTCGGGCGTCGACTTGAAGAGGATCGACAGGATCATGGCGTTGACCCCCACCGACTTGCCGGAGCCGGTGGTGCCAGCCACCAGCAGGTGCGGCATCTTCGCCAGGTCGGCGATGACCGGCTTGCCACCGATGTCGTGGCCGAGCGCCATGGTGACCGGCGACTTGGCTTCCTCGTACTCAACGGATGACAGTACTTCGGAGAAGCGCACGATCTGCCGGTCCTCGTTGGGCACCTCGATGCCCACCGTGGTCCTGCCGGGAATGACCTCGACCACCCGCACGCTGATCATCGCCATCGAGCGCGCCAGATCCTTGGCCAGGTTGGAAATCCGGCTGACCTTGACGCCCGGAGCCGGCTGGATCTCGAAGCGGGTGATCACCGGGCCGGGATGCACGGATTCGACGATCACCTCGACACCGAACTCCTTGAGCTTGATCTCGAGCAGACGAGACAGCATCTCGAGCGACTCGGGCGAGTAGTTCTGCGATTTCTTCTCGGGCGCATCCAGCAGGGAAAGCGGCGGCAGGGTACCCTCCAGGGTGCTGTCGACGAACGAGGTAGGCCTTTCCCTCATCACGGGCATGGGTACAGGCTGCGGTCTGGGCTCCATGGCCAGGGACTCCGACAGCGGAGTGATGACCGGGGCGGCTCGCCGCTCCGGTTCGACCACGGGCCTGGCCGGCAGCTCCTCCCCAGGCGCGGCGCGGTCCTGAAAGCTCGGCGACAGATCGTCGAACTCACTGAAATCCCCGGACCCGGTCGAAACCTCCTCGGGCTCCTTGTGGATCTGGGGTCTGGCGTGCAGTCTGGACCCCATGGCCAGGGACTCCGACAGCGGAGTGATGACCGGGGCGGCTCGCCGCTCCGGTTCGACCACGGGCTTGGCCGGCAGCTCCTCCCCGGGTGTGGTGCGGTCCTGAAAGCTCGGCGACAGATCGTCGAACTCACTGAAATCCCCGGACCAGGTCGAAACCTCCTCGGGCTCCTTGTGGATCTGAGGCCTGGCGACTGCGAGCTCGGGCTCGATACGGGGCCTGGATGTTACCAGTTCGGGCTCGATGCGCGGCTTGGGCGTCTCGGTCACGGGCTCGATACGGGGCTTACGCGACACAGCAGACTCCGGCGGACGCTGGAATCTGGCCGGAATATCCGCGGCAGTACCGCGGCGATGGGGAGCGGGCTTGGCCGGCTCGGCAAGCACCGCGGTCGGCGGCTCGGCGAGCCGGGGCAAGACAGCACGGGACGGCTCGCCCTGCGGCTCACTGCGCCGCTCACCGACCTTACGAGAGGTGACTGGCCTCTCGGCCTCGTGCAACCGAGCAACCAGTCGCCGGCGCTCGGCCAAAGCACTCCACCAGCGGCTGATGCCGCCCTGTAGCAGCTCGAGCAGATCGAGAGTGATCTTCCCGGTCAGATCCATGACCCTGAACCAGGACAGATCGGCGAACACGGTCAGGCCAAAGAGGAACAGCGCCAGAAACATCAGCGTGCTGCCCTGCACATTGAGCGCATCCAGAGCGAGCCTGCCCAGAACCTCTCCCAGGGCACCACCCGCCGAGGCCGGCAGCCCGGAGGCCGAATGGAAATGGATGTAGGCTAGCGCGGACCCCGCCGGGATCAGAATCGCCAGACCGGCCAGGCGCCAGGATAACAGCCAGCCGTTCCAGGGCCAGGGCTCGTGACGCGCAGCGAATGCTTGGGCCGTCTTGATCACCATCAACAGGGGAAAGAGATAGGCGAAATAGCCGAGAGCCATGAACAGGACATCGGCGAACCAAGCCCCTGCCCGGCCGGCAGCGTTCTGCACCTGCGCCACACTGCTGCTGTGACTCCAGCCCGGATCGGAGGGGTCGTAGGTCAACAGTGCCATCCAGAGGTACAAGCACAGGGCACTCAGGGCAATCAGGGCACCTTCCTTGAGGCGGGAGCTCAACTGTTGCTGCCACGCCGGGAGCCGTACTTTAGTAGATGAGTTCTTCAAAACGCTTCTTTTCCTGCGCCAATGGCGCGCTCCATCTAGTAGGTTACGTATCGGTCAAGAGCCAGAAGTGCGGCAACGCCGACTGGAACTCAGGCATGATCCGCAGGCCCAATCATGCAGCGTTGGAACCAAGCTCAGACTACTCATTTACAATGAGCGAATTCCATGTCTTCAGCCAAATTTCACTTCTCCCGTCTCATCCTACCCTCGTCACACCCTAGACTCCGATGAGGGGCGTCAGCACATTCGGCACTCCCCCGCGAGAAGACAACAAGGCCATCGTCAGAAGAGGGGCCTATTGTACGGCTTTACCTATCCGATGCCATGCGGGGAGCCTGCCCCCCCTTTTTGCCGACTTCTCGCGCTTCGGTGTAGCATAGCCGGCAATCATTGCCATGCTGTTCCATTGGACCATGCATTTTCTTTTGTGACAAAGGCTTACGGGGACTTTTTATGAATGATGTCAAGCATTCTCGGCTGATCATCCTGGGTTCCGGCCCAGCCGGCTACACCGCCGCCGTCTATGCCGCACGCGCCAATCTGAAGCCCCTGCTGATCACCGGCATCCAGCCCGGCGGCCAACTGACCACCACCACCGAAGTGGACAACTGGCCTGGCGACGTCGAAGGCCTGACCGGCCCCGACCTGATGGAGCGCATGCAAAAACACGCCGAGCGCTTCGATACCGAGATTGCCTACGACCACATCCACACCGCCAAGTTGCAGCAGCGCCCCTTCACCTTGATCGGCGACAGCACAACCTACACCTGCGACGCGCTGATCATTGCCACCGGAGCATCCGCCCAGTACCTCGGCCTGCCGTCAGAAGAAGCCTTCTCCGGCAAAGGCGTTTCCGCCTGCGCCACCTGCGACGGTTTTTTCTATCGCAATCAGGTGGTCTGCGTGATCGGAGGAGGCAATACCGCGGTGGAAGAAGCACTGTACCTGTCGAACATTGCCAAGGAAGTGCACCTGATCCATCGCCGCGACAAACTGCGCTCCGAGAAGATCCTTCAGGACAAGCTCTTCGAGAAGGCGCAAAACGGCAATATCCGCCTGCACTGGAACCAGACCCTGGACGAGGTGCTCGGAGACGCCTCTGGAGTGACCGGCGTGCGCCTGAAGGACACCCTGAACGGCACGACCGAAACGCTGCCCCTGACCGGCGTGTTCATCGCCATCGGCCACAAGCCCAATACCGAACTCTTCCAGGGCCAGCTCGAGATGCACAACGGCTACCTGTCGATCAAAGGCGGCAGCGCGGGCGACGCCACGGCCACCAGCATCGAAGGCGTTTTCGCGGCCGGCGATGTGGCCGATCACGTCTACCGCCAGGCCATCACCTCAGCCGGCGCTGGCTGCATGGCGGCGCTGGACGCCGAGCGCTATCTGGACAACTGAGCCCCCTGGTGGACTCTGGCACGCCACCATCCACACTACGGCGTCAACATGCTGACCTGCCTGCAACGCGACAGCCTGAGCTTCCCTCCCCTGGAGAGAGCCCTGCGCACCCCCAACGGCCTGCTGGCCGTCGGGGGCGATCTTTCTGCCGAGCGCCTGATCCAAGCCTATCGGCACGGCTGCTTCCCTTGGTATCAGGCAGGGCAGCCGATTCTCTGGTGGACACCGGATCCGCGTACCGTGCTGTTTCCAGACGAACTGCATGTCTCCCGCAGCCTGCGCAAAATCCTCCGCCAGGGAGTATTCCAAGTCACCTTCGATCACGACTTCTCCGCCGTGATCCAAGCCTGCGCCGGTCCTCGCGATCATGCCGACGGCACCTGGATAACGCCGGAAATGCAAGCCGCCTATCGGGAACTGCACCGCCGCGGCGTCGCCCACTCGGTCGAGGTCTGGCAGGGCGACACACTTGTCGGCGGGCTCTACGGCCTGGCGATAGGCCAGCTATTCTTTGGCGAATCTATGTTCAGTCATGCCGACAATGCCTCGAAGGTTGGCTTTGCAACGCTGGTGAAACGGCTCGAGCAGTGGGGCTTCGTGCTGATCGACTGCCAGATGCCCACCCAGCACCTGCAAAGCCTTGGTGCTCGCAGCATTCCACGCAGCGAGTTTTCCGACTATCTGCAGCGTCATCTGGATCGGCCGAGCACGGCTGACTGGGTCGCCTAGTAGAGGCCCACGGCCTGGCATACACTTCTGAGTGCCGCTGAACAATCACGGCCCGCCAAGAGCTCTCCGGGGGTTGATCATGACCGAGCTGGCTCGTCTCAAATTCTACGCCACTCAACCGCATACCTGCAGCTACCTGCCCGACGAACAGGCGACGACGCTGTTCCTCGACCCCAGCCAGCCGATGGACGTGCACGTCTATGCCGAACTCTCGGAGCTCGGTTTCCGGCGCAGCGGCGATCACCTTTATCGCCCCCATTGCCAAGGCTGCAATGCCTGCGTTCCGGCCCGCATCCCTGCCGCGAGATTCTTACCGAACCGACAACAGAAGCGCATCCTGAAACGCAATGCAGACCTTTCAGTGCAAGCAGTACGCCCCAATTTCAACGAAGAGTATTACAAGCTATACGCACGCTATATCGAACAGCGCCATGCCGATGGCGACATGTTCCCTCCCAGCCGGGACCAATTCTGCACATTCCTAGTCCGTGACCTGCCTTTTTCCCGCTTCTACGAGTTCCGCCTGTCTGGCCGCCTGCTGGCTGTCGCCGTGACCGACGCACTCCCCAATGGCCTGTCGGCCGTCTATACCTTCTACGATCCAAGTGAAGAGCGACGCAGCCTCGGCCGCTATGCCATTCTCTGGCAAATTGGCGAAGCCTTGCGCCTCGGCCTGCAGGCAGTGTATCTGGGCTACTGGATCAAAAACTGCCGAAAAATGAACTACAAGACTCAATATCGCCCGATCGAGCTGCTGGTGAATCATCGCTGGGTCACTTTGACCTGAGAACTCTTGGCGTCAACAGCCATATTCAGGCACAATGCACGCCGTTTTGCTCGGCGTGCCAGCTACGTTGGGCCATTCACTGCATACCGAGGGTTTTATTGAATGTCGAAAGAAGACAGCTTCGAAATGGAAGGTACTGTCGTCGACACCCTGCCCAACACCATGTTTCGCGTGGAGTTGGAAAATGGGCACGTCGTTACCGCGCATATTTCCGGCAAAATGCGCAAGAACTACATCCGCATCCTTACCGGCGACAAGGTGCGTGTCGAGCTGACCCCTTACGACCTGAGCAAGGGTCGCATTACCTATCGCGCCCGCTGAAACGGATCAAATGAAAACGCCCGGCCATGCCGGGCGTTTTTCGTTCCAGTAGACCTATCGATACCCTGCTCAAGCCACCTCGGCAGCAGTCTCGAACTCGAAGGACAGTTCGCCCCCTCTCAGATCGATATGCACTAGACCACCATGCTCGGCCAACTCGCCGAAAAGAATCTCCTCGGCCAAGGGACGCTTGATCTTGTCCTGGATAAGACGAGCCATCGGCCGCGCGCCCATCTGCGCATCATAGCCATGCTCCGCAAGCCAGCCACGCGCCTGCTCGGAAACATCCAGCTGCACGCGCTTGTCCTCCAGCTGCGCCTGAAGCTCGGTAAGGAACTTGTCGACGATGCTCTTGATCACCTCATGACTTAGCCGGCCGAACTGGATGATAGTGTCCAGTCGATTGCGGAACTCGGGCGTGAAGCTCCTCTTGATGATCTCCATGGCATCGGAAGAATGGTCCTGCAAGGTGAAACCGATCGAGGCACGGGCCGCGGTCTCCGCGCCGGCATTGGTGGTCATGATGATGATGACGCTACGGAAATCAGCCTTGCGTCCATTGTTGTCGGTCAGAGTGCCGTGATCCATGACCTGCAGCAGGAGGTTGAATACCTCCGGGTGCGCCTTCTCGATCTCGTCCAACAACAACACACAGTGCGGCTGCTTGGTAATCGCCTCGGTCAGGAGCCCCCCCTGATCGAAGCCAACATACCCCGGAGGCGCACCGATCAGACGCGAAACGGTATGCCGCTCCATATACTCGGACATGTCAAAACGCACCAACTCCACACCCAACGCCTTGGCCAGCTGTCGAGCAGCCTCGGTCTTGCCCACCCCAGTAGGTCCCGCAAAGAGGAAGGAACCAACCGGCTTATCCGGAGACTTTAGCCCTGCCCTCGACAGCTTGATCGCTGTGGCGAGCGAGTCGATGGCTGCATCCTGGCCGAACACGGTCAACTTGAGATCGCGCTCAAGGTTGCGCAGCAACTCCTTATCGGAACTGGAGACATGCTTGGGTGGAATACGGGCGATCTTGGCAACGATATCCTCGACCTGAGCCACATCGATGAGCCGGGCACGCCTCTCTTCCGGCTGGAGCCTCTGGAACGCTCCAGCCTCGTCGATGACGTCGATCGCCTTGTCAGGCATGTGACGATCATTGATATACCGAGAAGACAGCTCTGCAGCGGCACGCAGCGCCTCATCGCTGTATTCGATTCCGTGATGCTGCTCGAAGCGGGACTTAAGTCCGCGAAGAATACCCACGGTATCCTCGACCGATGGCTCAACCACATCAACCTTCTGGAAACGCCGGGCCAGCGCCCGATCCTTCTCGAAGATGCCACGAAACTCCTGGAAAGTGGTCGAGCCGATGCAGCGGATTTCTCCAGATGAAAGCAGCGGCTTGAGGAGGTTCGAGGCATCCATCACTCCACCAGAGGCAGCCCCGGCACCGATGATGGTGTGAATCTCATCGATGAACAAAATGGCATGAGGCTTCTTGCGCAACTCGTTGAGCAAGGCCTTGAAACGCTTTTCGAAATCGCCACGATATTTGGTTCCGGCCAGCAGCGCACCGAGATCCAGGGAATATACGATGCTGTGCGCCAGAAGATCCGGAACCTGATTGTCGACTATGCGCTTCGCCAGACCCTCGGCAATGGCCGTCTTGCCGACACCCGCCTCGCCAACCAGCAAGGGATTGTTCTTGCGCCGCCGAGCCAGAATCTGTGCAACCCGCTCAACCTCGAACTCACGCCCGACCAACGGATCAATCCGCCCCTGGCGAGCCAGTTCGTTCAGATTGCTGGCATAGGCCTCCAGGGGATGGCCGGCAGCCGAAGCTTCTCCACCCTCCTCGTCCTGCATCTCGTGCTCACCATCAGGATGGTCGCTATGCCCCGGCACCTTGGAAATGCCATGGGCAATATAATTCACCACATCTATACGAGCCACACTCTGCTGCTTGAGCAGAAAAACGGCCTGGCTTTCCTGCTCGCTGAAGATAGCCACAAGCACATTGGCTCCGGTCACCTCCCTCTTGCCGGAACTCTGCACATGAAAGACCGCACGCTGCAGCACCCGCTGAAACCCGAGGGTCGGCTGAGTCTCGCGCTCTTCGTCATGCTGTGGAATCAGCGGGGTTGTGGAGTCGATGAACTCTTGCAGGTCATGCCGGAGCTTGTCGATATTTGCGCCGCAGGCTCGCAATACGGCAGCCGCGGCCTCGTTGTCTAGAAGAGCCAGCAGGAGATGCTCTACCGTCATGAATTCATGACGTTTTGCACGAGCCTCCTTGAAGGCAAGATTGAGAGTGACTTCGAGCTCACGGTTCAACATAGCTTCACCTCATACCCAAGCGGTCGGCATTAACCGTCCTTCTCGATCTCACAGAGCAGCGGATGCTGGCATTCCCTTGCATATTGGTTGACCTGCATGGCCTTGGTTTCCGCAACGTCACGAGTGAACATCCCACACACTGCCCGCCCCTCTGTATGGACAGTCAGCATGACCTTCGTTGCCAACTCGCGGTTAAGGTTGAAAAATTTCTCCAGCACTTCGACCACAAAATCCATCGGCGTGTAGTCGTCGTTGAACATCACCACCTTGTACATAGGCGGCACCTGCAATACCGGCTTCGCCTCCTGAACGGCCAACCCGAAAGAGTCGTCCCCATGCGACTCGGGGCGATCCTGATTGAATGTTAGTCGAATCTGACTGCTTGCGAACATGCTAGACAAGGCTTCCGGTTGGACGAATGCGGACACTAGAGAGATTCTGCCCGCTTGGGCAGCCAAGAACCAGAGCAATATCGAACCATCAGGACCAAACAGCAACCGGGCCTGACGCTACTCGCCTCGTCGACGCGGGGGAGGAGGGGCTGGCAGCATACTGAGAGGCCCGGTAAAAAGCCTCATCCACCATCGACAATCGTTGTCCAGTGCAAAGGGAATACAGCGCGCTTTCCCCGCTGACCAAGCCCGACCTTGACTATCGCCAAAACAATGATAAAAACAATGGGTACCCATGAGGGTGTTCAGGGGTCCTTTATGTCCCGACCGCAGGGTCGAGCGTGGTTTCGGGCTTGGGCGGATGGTACTCCAGTGACGGAGTCTTTGCAGAGGGATGCAGGCATGCTAAGCGGCAAGGTCAAGTGGTTCAATAACGCCAAGGGTTACGGATTCATCGTGGCGGACGGCCGCGACGATGATCTATTCGCTCACTACTCGGCCATTCAAATGGATGGCTATAAGACCTTGAAAGCCGGTCAGGCGGTGACTTTCGAACTGCTACAAGGCCCAAAGGGCCTCCACGCAATCAATATCCGCCCCTGCCTGGCTCACGCCGAGAGTCCGGCCAAGTTCAGCCTGCCACAGCAATCCGTCACGGATATCGCCGGCACCTTGTAGACCTGACAGGTACCACGCAGGGCCGGCTATCGACCGGCCCCACTTGGTGCTACTACGCATCCAACCAGCCACAGAGACACCACTGCGGTTGTTTGATACACAGCGCCCAGCACTGCCCGACCAAGCACGAACGCGACCAGACGAAGCAGCCCTTGTTTCTAGAGCACACTCACTACCTACTGCGCCCCCTCTAGAGCAGAACCCCTCGGCACTACACAGCCCCCTCGAAAAAACACACGAATGCAAAAAGCATGTCGTGCTGATATACTCCGCGCAACTGAAAGGACATTGGATCCAGAGCCATTCTGGAATGAGCCACTCTAAACCCAAGCAGCATACAGACTTGAACCTGGCAACCGTCGCCCTTGGCAAATCGGCCCAAGGCATCCGGAATCTCTCCAGGAACCTCGACTTTACGCTCATTGATGCCATTAGGCAGCCTAGCCTACCCTGCGCGCATCAAGAGTTTGTGCACTTGCAAATGTAGCAATACAGAGGGGTTAACGTAAAAAATGTCCACATCGAAGATCATCTACACGCTTACCGACGAAGCGCCCGCACTGGCAACCTACTCCCTGCTTCCGATCGTCAAGGCGTTCACCGAATCTTCAGGTATCGCTGTTGAAACCCGCGATATCTCTCTTGCCGGCCGAATCATCGCAACCTTCCCCGAATACCTGAGCGAAAGCCAGAGAATTTCCGACGACTTAGCCGAATTGGGGAAACTGGCCACCACGCCCGAAGCCAACATCATCAAGCTGCCCAACATCAGCGCCTCGGTTCCGCAGCTCAAGGCAGCAATCAAGGAACTGCAACAGCAAGGCTATAAGCTGCCGGACTATCCCGAAGAGCCCAAGAGCGACGAGGAAAAGGACGTCAAGGCCCGTTACGACAAGATCAAGGGCAGCGCCGTGAACCCCGTCCTGCGCGAAGGTAACTCTGATCGCCGCGCACCGCTCTCCGTCAAGAACTACGCCAGAAAACACCCCCACAAGATGGGTGCATGGAGCGCAGACTCCAAGTCGCATGTCGCGCACATGAGCGACGGTGATTTCTACGGCAGCGAGAAAGCCGCTCTGATCGATGCCGCCGGCAGCGTGAAAATCGAACTGATCGCCAAAGACGGTAGCAATACCGTCCTGAAAGAAAAAACCACCGTCCAGGCTGGTGAGATCATCGACTCTTCGGTAATGAGCAAGAACGCTCTGCGCAGCTTCATTGCCGCCGAAATCGAAGACGCGAAAAGCAAAGGCGTCCTGCTGTCCGTACACCTGAAAGCCACCATGATGAAGGTGTCCGACCCCATCATGTTCGGTCAGATCGTGACCGAATTCTACAAGGACGCCCTGACCAAGCATGCCGACGTACTGAAGCAGATCGGCTTCGATGTCAACAACGGCATCGGCGACCTCTACGCCCGGATCAAGACTCTCCCCGAGGCGAAGCAGAAGGAGATTGAGGCCGACATTCAGGCGGTTTATGCCCAGCGCCCGCAACTGGCCATGGTGAACTCCGACAAGGGCATCACCAACCTGCATGTACCGAGCGACGTCATCGTCGACGCCTCAATGCCGGCAATGATCCGTGACTCCGGCAAAATGTGGGGCGCAGACGGCAAGCTGCACGACACCAAGGCCGTCATCCCCGACCGCTGCTATGCCGGTGTGTATCAGGTCGTCATCGAAGACTGCAAACAACACGGCGCCTTCGATCCCACCACCATGGGCAGCGTGCCCAACGTCGGCCTGATGGCTCAGAAGGCCGAGGAGTATGGCTCCCACGACAAGACCTTCCAGATCCCTGTAGACGGCGCGGTACGCGTGACCGATGCCAATGGCAAGGTTCTGATGGAGCAAAACGTCGAAGCCGGCGACATCTGGCGCATGTGCCAGGTCAAGGACGCCCCGATCCAGGACTGGGTCAAGCTGGCAGTCAACCGCGCCCGCGCCACCGGCTCCCCTGCCGTGTTCTGGCTGGACCCCGCCCGCGCCCACGACGCCCAGGTAATCGCCAAGGTCGAGCACTACCTGAAAGATCACGACACCAGCGGTCTCGACATCCGCATCATGTCGCCGGTTGACGCAACTAGCTTCTCGCTGGCCCGCATCCGCGAAGGCAAGGACACCATTTCCGTTACCGGCAACGTCCTGCGCGACTACCTGACCGACCTGTTCCCGATCATGGAACTGGGCACCAGCGCCAAGATGCTGTCGATCGTCCCACTGATGAGCGGTGGCGGCCTGTTCGAAACCGGTGCCGGCGGCTCGGCTCCCAAGCATGTTCAGCAGTTCCTCGAGGAAGGCTACCTGCGCTGGGACTCGCTCGGCGAATTCCTGGCCCTTGCTGCGTCGCTCGAGCATCTGGGCTCCGCGTACAAGAACCCCAAGGCACTTGTCCTGGCAAAAACCTTGGACCAAGCCACCGGCAAGGTTCTCGACAACAATAAGTCGCCATCGCGCAAGGTTGGCGAGATCGATAACCGTGGCAGCCACTTCTACCTGGCACTCTACTGGGCCCAAGCTCTGGCAGCGCAAACCGAGGACAAGGAGCTGCAGGCTCAGTTCAGCGGCCTCGCCAAGACCCTGACCGACAACGAAGCCAAGATCGTTGGCGAGCTGGTTGCAGCCCAGGGCAAGCCCGTGGATATCGCTGGCTACTACCACTCGAACACCGAGCTGACCGGCAAGGCCATGCGCCCGAGCGCAACCCTCAACGCAGCTCTGGCAGCGCTTGCATAAGACGTCACGCTGCCCACCTGAGAGGCGATTCACGTCGCCTCCAGCCTGACAAGAAACCCCGGCTTCGAGTCGGGGTTTCTTGTTCATGGGACATCCATCGACGAGCAAAGCATTACCCCGCACACCTCGACCGCCCCCAAGCAAGGGAGTCTCCATCACGCCCTCCGGGAACCGGCGCCGCCGCGTATAATGCACAGCTATCGGCAAGCACCCGGACGGATTTTATGGATTGGCAGGCACACGTCACTGTCGCCACGATCGTGGAAGACAATGGTCTCTTCCTCTTGGTAGAGGAGCTGCAGGATGGTCGTACAGTCCTCAATCAGCCTGCCGGACACCTCGAGCCCAACGAAACCCTGCTCGAAGCGGCCCTGCGGGAGACCATGGAGGAAACTGGCTGGCAGGTAGAACTCACGGCAGTGATCGGCATCTACCTATATACGGCCCCCAACGGCGTGACCTATCAGCGCATCTGCTTTGCAGCACGCCCGCTGCAGCCGATCGACGGATACCGACTCGACGAAGGGATCATCGCCCCCCGCTGGCTGAGCCGCGAGGAATTGCTTGCGCAACGGGAATGCTGGCGCAGCCCACTCGTACTGCGCTGCATCGACGACTACCTGGCTGGGGAGCGCTTTCCGCTGAGCCTCATTCGCTGAACAGGCCGTACCTTCGCAGCCAGGCTCAGGAGCCTGATAGAATCCCCCACTTTTCAGGACCCGACTCTTCATATGCATGATCCCGCCCACACTCGCGTGATCGTCGGCATGTCCGGCGGCGTGGACTCTTCCGTTTCCGCTCTCCTGCTCCTGCAACAGGGGTATCAGGTAGAGGGCCTGTTCATGAAGAACTGGGAAGAGGACGACGGCACCGAATACTGCACGGCCAAGGAGGACCTCGCGGATGCTCAGGCCGTCTGCGACAAGATCGGCATCAAGCTGCACACCGCCAACTTCGCCACCGAATACTGGGACAATGTATTCGAGCACTTCCTCGCCGAGTACAAGGCTGGGCGCACGCCGAACCCGGACATCCTGTGCAACCGCGAGATCAAGTTCAAGGCCTTCCTCGATTATGCGCTGTCGCTCGGCGCCGACCTTATAGCCACCGGCCACTATGTACGTCGACGCGATACCGACGATCGAACCGAGCTGCTCAAGGGACTGGACCCGAACAAGGACCAGAGCTATTTTCTGCATGCCGTGGGCGGCGCACAGCTCGCCAGATCGCTGTTTCCGGTCGGTGAACTGGAGAAGCCGGCCGTACGCGCCATCGCCGAACTGCACGGCCTGGCCACGGCCAGGAAGAAGGACTCCACCGGCATCTGCTTCATCGGCGAGCGCCGTTTCGGCGACTTTCTCAAGCAATATCTGCCCGCCCAGCCGGGCCCCATCGAGACCGTCGATGGCGAGGTAATCGGCCAACACCATGGCCTAATGTACCACACCATCGGCCAACGCCAGGGGCTGGGTATCGGCGGCATGAAGAATACCGCCGATGACCCCTGGTATGTCCTGACCAAGGACCTTGCTCGCAACGTACTGATCGTCGGCCAGGGCAACCAACACCCTTGGCTGTTCTCCCGTGCCCTGCTCGCTTCGGAGATGTTCTGGGTGAATCCGCTCGACTTCCCACTTCCACAGCGCCTGACCGCCAAGGTTCGTTATCGGCAGAGCGACCAGGCCTGCACCCTGGAAAAGGCTGCCGAGGGATTCCGAATCCTCTTCGATACCCCCCAGCGAGCAGTGACTCCCGGCCAATCCGTGGTGCTCTACGACGGAGAAATCTGCCTCGGCGGCGGCGTCATCGAGAGCGCCGAACCATCGGACCGCAAGGGCAGGCAGCCATGACCCCCAGACAGGAACAACTGGTCGCTCTCGGCGGCGTATTCGAGTCAGCCTGCCTGGTCGACAGGATCGCCAAGACCGGACAGGCCGGAGAAGCTGACCTCGCCTGCATGCTCGGCAGTCTGCTGGTGCGTGACCCGAAGGACACGCTGGAGGTGTACGGCGGCGACGACCTCAACCTGCGCGACGGCTACCGCGCCCTAGCCAGCGCACTCGAGCGCAACCCAGAGAGCTTGCAGCGCGAGCCCCTGCGCTACTCGCTGGCACTGGTCACCCTGGAGCGCCAACTGGACAAACACGGCGACATGCTGCAACTCGTGGGTCAGCGGCTGGACCAGATCCAACTGCAAGTCCAGCACCTGGGACTGACCCACGAGAGCGCGATCGCCGCCTTCGCCTCCCTGTACGAAGACACGCTGAGCACCTTCCGTCAACGCATCCAAGTGCACGGCGAGATGCGCCACCTGCAGAACCCTATCAACGCCGCCAAGGTCCGAGCCCTGTTGCTCGCCGGCATCCGTTCGGCGCGCCTGTGGCGCCAGCTCGGCGGACACCGCTGGCAGCTGGTATTCAGCCGCCGCAAACTGCTCGACGAACTCTACCCGCTGATGCGACGCAGTTGAGAGGACACGGTCGGCCGAAGATTGCGTTCAGCCGGCCTGTCCGCCTTCGTGTATCATTGCAGCCCTTTTTGTAGCCCGACTGCCCGAGACCTCCCCCATGCAGCTCTCCTCGCTCACCGCGGTGTCCCCCGTCGATGGCCGCTACGCCGGCAAAACCAGCGCCTTGCGCCCGATCTTCAGCGAATACGGACTCATCCGCTTCCGCGTCATGGTGGAGGTACGCTGGCTGCAGCGCCTGGCAACCCACAGCGGTATCCCCGAAGTCGCGCCCTTCTCCGCCGAAGCCAACGCCCTGCTGAACCAGTTGGCCGAGGACTTCCAGCTGGAGCACGCCGAACGCGTCAAGGAGATCGAGCGCACCACCAACCACGACGTCAAGGCCGTCGAGTACCTGCTCAAGGAGCAGGTCGGCAAACTGCCCGAACTGGCCAAGGTGAATGAATTCATTCACTTCGCCTGCACCAGCGAGGACATCAACAACCTCTCCCACGCCCTGATGCTGCGCGAGGGCCGTGACACCGTGCTGCTGCCGCTGATGCGGCAGACCGCCCAGGCCATCCGCGAGCTGGCGGTGAAATTCGCCGATATTCCGATGCTGTCGCGCACCCACGGCCAGCCGGCCTCGCCGACCACCCTCGGCAAGGAACTGGCCAACGTGGTCTACCGCCTCGAACGGCAGATTGCCCAGGCCGCCGCCGTGCCGCTACTGGGCAAGATCAACGGTGCCGTGGGCAACTACAACGCGCACCTGTCGGCCTACCCCGATGTGGACTGGGAAGCCAATGCCCGCGAATTCATCGAAGGCGACCTGGGCCTGAACTGGAACCCCTACACCACCCAGATCGAGCCGCACGACTACATCGCCGAACTGTTCGATGCCATCGCACGCTTCAACACCATCCTCATCGACTTCGACCGGGACGTCTGGGGCTACATCTCCCTCGGCTACTTCAAGCAGAAGACCGTGGCCGGCGAGATCGGCTCCTCGACCATGCCGCACAAGGTCAACCCGATCGACTTCGAGAACTCCGAAGGCAACCTTGGCATTGCCAACGCCCTGCTCCAGCATTTGGCCAGCAAGCTGCCGATCTCCCGCTGGCAGCGCGACCTGACCGACTCCACCGTACTGCGCAACCTCGGCGTCGGCTTCGCCCACAGCGTCATCGCCTATGAGGCAACCCTGAAGGGAATCAGCAAGCTAGAGCTGAATGCTCAACGTCTTGCCGAAGATCTGGACGCCTGCTGGGAAGTGCTGGCCGAACCGATCCAGACCGTGATGCGCCGCTATGGCGTCGCCAACCCCTACGAGAAGCTCAAGGAATTGACCCGCGGCAAGGGCATCGGCCCGGAAGCGCTCAAAACCTTCATCGACACCCTGGACATTCCCTCCGCCGCCAAGGCCGAGCTGCACAAGCTGACCCCTGCCGGTTACATCGGCAACGCGACCACTCAGGCCAAGCGCATCTGACTTCCTCTCTTTCCCTCCACGCCCGGCAGTGCCGGGCGTTTTTATTTTCGGCTCTCTTTGCAAAGCAAGGGCTTAGTTATGACTTCTGATATTCCACTTCAATTTCTGGGCGGCATCAGCGCACGCGAATTTCTGCGCGACTACTGGCAGAAAAAGCCCCTGCTGATCCGCCAGGCCATCCCCGGTTTCGAAAGCCCCATCTCGCCGGACGAACTGGCCGGCCTGTCGCTCGAGGAAGAAGTCGAGTCGCGCCTGATCGTCGAGCACGGCAATCATCCATGGGAACTCCGTCGCGGTCCGTTCGAAGAGGAAACCTACCGGAACCTGCCGGAGCGCGACTGGACCCTGCTGGTTCAGGCGGTCGATCAGTTCGTCCCGGAGGTCGCCGAGCTTCTGGAAAACTTTCGCTTCCTGCCCAGCTGGCGCATCGACGATGTGATGATCAGCTATGCCGCTCCAGGCGGCGGAGTGGGCCCCCACTACGACAACTATGACGTGTTCCTGCTGCAGGGATACGGCAAGCGGCGCTGGCGAATCGGCCAGATGTGCGACAGCGGCAGTCCCCTACTGAAGCACGCCGACCTGCGTATCCTTGCCGAGTTCCAGGGCAGAGAGGACTGGGTACTGGAACCCGGCGACATGCTCTACCTACCGCCCCGTCTGGCCCACTTCGGCACCGCGATCGACGACTGCATGACCTATTCGGTGGGTTTCCGCGCTCCCAGTGCAGCCGAGGTGCTGACCCATTTCACCGACTTTCTCGCCCAGTTCTTGCCTGACGAGGAACGCTACGGTGATCCGGACATTCGCCCCTGCGAAGATCCCCACCAGATCCAGCGCGATGCTCTCGAACGCCTCCAGGGTCTGATCCAGGAGCACATGGGCGACGAACGCCTGCTGCTCACCTGGTTCGGCCAGTTCATGACCGAACCCCGCTACCCCGAACTGGTCGCCGGTGCGGAAATGTCCGAGAAGGACTTCCTCGCCAGCCTGCAGGAAGGAGGCGTACTGGTCCGCAATCCCTGCGCCCGCATGGCCTGGTCCGAGGTCGGCGAGGACCTGCTGTTGTTTGCCAGCGGACAGAGCCGCCTGCTCCCCGGCCACCTGCGCGAACTGCTCAAGCTGGTCTGCAGCGCCGATGCCCTGCATACCGACAACCTTGCCTCCTGGCTGGCCGACGAGGAAGGCCGACCGCTCCTCTGGCAACTGCTCGTGCAGGGCAGCCTGGAGTTCGTCGATGACTGAAATCCATGTGCGGATCGCCGACTGGCAGAAGGACAATGCCGACATCCGACGGATCCGCGACAGCGTTTTCATCGTCGAACAGGCCGTCCCCCCTGAACTGGAGTGGGATGACGAGGATGCCGAAGCCATCCACTTTCTCGCCTTCGAAGGAGGATTTGCCGCTGGCACGGCTCGCCTGCTGCGCGACGGGCATATCGGCCGTGTCGCGGTCCTCAAGGACTGGCGCGGCCTGAAGATCGGCGACGCGCTGATGCGTGCGGCGATCGCCGAAGCCGAACGCCGCGGGCTTCACCGCCTGATCCTGAGCGCCCAAGTGCATGCCACGCGCTTCTACGAGCGCCTCGGATTCGTCGTGGTCAGCGACGAATACCTCGATGTCGGCATCCCTCATGTAGAGATGATGCGTCAGGCCGACTGATCCCTCCCTGCAGACGTCCCGCCCCCTGGAGAGGCGGGACGTCCTGAACAGACCTGCAGCCACTGCCACAGACGCCCCTACCCCAACCTCCTAGAATATCGGCATGAATGCTTCCCCTGCCGAGCCCACCATGAAGATCCGCCCACTGCTCGTCGTATTGCTGACGCTTGCCACCGCCCGTGTGCTGGCAGCCACCGAGATCATCCAGCTAAATTACCGGATGGCCGACGAACTGCTACCCATCGCGCAGTCGATTCTCGGCGGCGACGGCAGAGTCAACGCCTATGGCGACCGTCTCATCGCCAATGCCCCGGCAGCGAAGATCCAGGAACTGCGCGGACTACTCGAGCAACTGGATAGCCCACCCAGACGCCTGCTGATCAGCGTCGACAACAGCGAAGCGAAGACCGGTGAGCGCCATGGCTATGCCATGGACGGCTCGGTCGACGCGGGCAACGTCGAGATCCAGGCTGGCCGCGGCCAGATCCACGACGAGAACCGGGTACGCATCCTGAATCGCGGCACCGCTAGCCGGAATGGCGCCCTCCAGCAGATCCAGGCCATCGAAGGCTATCCGGCTCAGATCGAGACCGGCCAGAGCGTGCCGCTACGCAGTACCCACATCGGCCCCCACGGACGACAGGTCTACCGCGAAACCGACTACCTCGATATCACCCGAAGCCTCTACATTATCGCCAGGATATCCGGCGATAACGTGCATATCACCCTCAGCAGCAACAATGATCGACTGGATACATCCCGACCTCGAGTGATCGACATCCAGAGCCTGGACACCCAAGTCAGCGGACGCCTGGGCGAATGGATCGAACTCGGCAATGCCAGCGAAAGCCGCCAGAGCGATCACCAAGGGCTGCTGCGCCAGCACTCCGCGTCCAGCCAGGAAGAACTATCCATGCGTATGAAGGTCGAGATTTTGGACTGAGCGGCGGGCATCATACTTTTGTGTAGTACGCACAAAATCTCACTACAAATTCGTTGACGGCGAATTTCACCCTAGGCATCATGGCCTCGCTCCCGCTAACCAGGGGCCCTGGAAAGGGCCTCCGGAGCCCGCTCCAGCCAATCAGCCGAGCCAGCTCCGTGTCTGTACCGCCCACAAGGTTCAACGTTTTGCCGCGTGTTGTCCGTATCGATCATCGACTACACGCAGGTTCAGGTGGGAAAAGTCAGTGCTCAACCATTTCCAACTTTGAAGGATTGACCATGTCCGCTTATCAAAACGACATCAAGGCCGTTGCCGCCCTGAAAGAAAAGTTCGGCAGCAGCTGGGGCGCCATCAACCCTGAGTCCGTCGCCCGCATGCGCGCTCAGAACCGCTTCAAGACCGGTCTGGACATTGCCAAGTACACCGCAGCCATCATGCGCAAAGACATGGCCGAGTACGATGCCGACTCTTCCGTCTACACCCAGTCGCTGGGCTGCTGGCACGGCTTCATCGGTCAGCAGAAGCTGATCTCCATCAAGAAGCACCTGAAAACCACCAACAAGCGCTACCTGTACCTGTCCGGCTGGATGGTTGCCGCCCTGCGCTCCGACTTCGGCCCGCTGCCCGACCAGTCCATGCACGAGAAGACTGCCGTTTCCGGTCTGATCGAGGAGCTGTACACCTTCCTGCGCCAAGCTGACGCCCGCGAACTGGATCTGCTGTTCTCTGCGCTGGACGATGCCCGCAACGCCGGCGACAAGGCCAAGGCGGCCGCTATCCAGGAGCAGATCGACAACTTCGAAACCCACGTTGTCCCGATCATCGCCGACATCGACGCCGGCTTCGGCAACCCGGAAGCCACCTACCTGCTGGCCAAGAAGATGATCGAAGCCGGTGCCTGCTGCATTCAGATTGAGAACCAGGTCTCCGACGAGAAGCAGTGCGGCCACCAGGACGGCAAGGTTACCGTTCCGCACGCCGACTTCCTCGCCAAGATCAACGCCGTGCGCTACGCGTTCCTCGAGCTGGGTGTGGACGATGGCGTGATCGTTGCCCGTACCGACTCCCTGGGTGCCGGCCTGACCAAGCAGATCGCCGTTACCAACGAGCCGGGCGATCTGGGCGACCAGTACAACGCTTTCCTGGATTGCGAAGAAATCTCCGAAGCCGAACTGGGCAACGGTGACGTCGTGATCAAGCGCGAAGGCAAGCTGCTGCGTCCGAAGCGCCTGCCAAGCAACCTCTTCCAGTTCCGCAAGGGCACTGGCGAAGCTCGCTGCGTTCTGGACAGCATCACCTCGCTGCAAAACGGCGCCGACCTGCTGTGGATCGAAACCGAGAAGCCGCACGTTGGCCAGATCGCTGCCATGATGAACGAAGTTCGCAAGGTGATCCCGAACGCCAAGCTGGTTTACAACAACAGCCCGTCGTTCAACTGGACCCTGAACTTCCGTCAGCAGGTATTCGATGCATTCGTTGCCGAAGGCAAGGATGTTTCCGCCTACGACCGCGCCAAGCTGATGGGCGTAGAGTACGACAACAGCGAACTGGCCCAGATCGCCGACGAGAAGATCCGCACCTTCCAGCGTGACGGTTCCGCTCAGGCTGGCATCTTCCACCACTTGATCACCCTGCCGACCTACCACACCGCCGCGCTGTCCACCGACAACCTGGCCAAGGGCTACTTCGCCGAAGAAGGCATGCTGGCCTATGTCAAGGGCGTGCAGCGTCAGGAAATCCGCCAGGGCATCGCCTGCGTCAAGCACCAGAACATGGCTGGCTCCGACATCGGCGACAACCACAAAGAGTACTTCGCTGGCGAAGCCGCTCTGAAGGCCGGCGGTAAAGACAACACCATGAACCAGTTCCACTGATCGGAACCTGTTCGCAAGCGGCGTAGCACTGACATTCCCCGGCTTTGCCGGGGAATGTCTTTTTCGTTCGATACAAGCCCACCTCCAGCTACTGTCACTCTCCTGTCGCACATGCCCTTTAGGTTCGTCTCCGTTCGCCCCCCCCTAGACGGAGCTCTCCCGTGACGACAGATAAAGACCCCCCCCTGTTCGGCAATGGCGACGAACTACCCAGCAATCGCTCGGACAATCCGCACATCAATGACCTGATCGAGGGTATCGGTCGTCGCCAGGTGATCGCCGGTGGAATGGCCATGGGCATTCTGGCCTTTCTCGGCGTATCCATGCCGAGCGCAGGCATGGCCGCTCAAGCCAACGGCCTGCTCAAGCGGCCCGGACGTCTGCCGTTCGCTCCGGTGGCGGTAAGCCGTGCCGATGTCGTCACCGTGCCCGAGGGATTCCAAGCCAAGGCCTTCATTCCTTGGGGTACACCGATCTGCGATAGCTACCCGGCCTATCGCGAAGACGGCACCAACAGCGCCCAGGACCAGGCCGAGCAGATCGGCATGCACCACGACGGAATGCACTACTTCCCCATCGATGCCCAGAGCGGCCGGGGCCACAACAGCGAGCATGGCCTCCTGGTGGTCAACCACGAATACATCGACGCGCCTCTGCTGCACCCCAACGGCACGACCGTCGATGCCAACGGCAACCGCACCGTTCCCGAGGAAGTGCGTAAGGAAATCAACGCCCACGGCGTTTCAGTGGTGGAAATCCGCCGCACCCCGCATGGCGATTGGGAAGTGGTCGCCAACTCGAAATTCGGCCGACGCATCACCGCGGCCACCCCGATGGAGATCCAGGGCCCCGCCCGCGGCCACCCCCTCCTGAGCACCGTATACAGCCCCAACGGCACAGCTACCCGCGGAACCCAGAACAACTGCTCCAACGGTTTCACCCCCTGGGGCACCTACCTGACCTGCGAGGAGAACTGGGCGGGGTATTTCGCCACTCGGGACAGCGACGTGCCGCGCGAGCTGAAGCGCTATGGCCTGGGCACCAAAGGCCGCTTCGGCTGGGAAACCCTAGAAGGCGACGAATTCCAGCGCTTCGATGCCACCCGCAAGGCCGAGACGGCCAGCGGCGACTATCGCAACGAGCCCAACCACTTCGGCTGGATCGTCGAGATCGACCCCTTCGATCCGCAGTCCGTACCAGTCAAGCGCACCGCTCTGGGCCGCTTCGCCCACGAAGGGGTAATCTTCGCCCCCATCCAACCCGGCAAGCCCCTGGTCTGCTACTCGGGCGACGATTCGCGCAACGAATACATATATAAGTACATCAGCCGCGACAAGTTCCACCCGGGCCATCATGCCAACAGCCACCTGCTCGACGAGGGCACCCTCTATGTCGCCCGCTTCAATGCCGACGGCACGGGCGACTGGCTACCCTTGGACATCCAGGATCCGCTCTTTCAGGCTGCCTGCACCGCCAAGGGCGCCAGCTTCGCCGACCAGGGCGACGTTCTGATCAACGCCCGAACGGCGGCCGATACGGTAGGCGCGACCAAGATGGATCGCCCGGAATGGGGCGCCGTACATCCGGAAATCGGGGACATCTATTTCACCCTCACCAACAACATCAATCGGACCGAACCCGATGCGGCCAACCCGCGGGCCAGCAATGCCTACGGTCACATCATCCGTTGGAAGGAAGAGAATCAGGACTATTCCGCCACCCGCTTCGGCTGGAACATCTTCCTCTTGGGCGGCCCGGAGGACGACAGCCGCGGACCGGACGGAACGGCACTCACCGCCGACAACATCCATGCCAGCCCGGACGGGCTCTGGTTCGACCCCGAAGGACGTCTGTGGATCCAGACCGACATGAGCGGTAGCCAACTGAGCGCAGGCCCCTTCGGCAACAACCAGATGCTGGTGGCCGACCCCGAGAGCGGCGAAGTGAAACGCTTCCTGGTCGGTCCCGTCGGTTGCGAGGTTACCGGCATCACCGCCACTCCGGACTTCCGCACGCTGTTCGTCAACATCCAACACCCCGGCGAAGGCTCGACGCCGAGCAACCTGCTCAGCACTTGGCCAGACGGCCCAGGCAAGCTCCCGCGCTCAGCGACGGTGGTCATTACCCGTGAAGGCTGGCGCAAGGTACTGTGACCCTCTTTCGGGCCAACAGGCTGAGAGGCCTGCGCACTTGAAGCGGACCACCCTCCCGCTCGAACACTCGACAGCTTGAATTTGCATCTCCAATAAATGAGCTATCGTTACCGGGCAAGAGCTTTGCTCAAGGCTGCTCATCAGCACCTTTGCCCAACGTCGAAGCACTGCTCGCGCACCGTGATCGGGCTCACGCTCAAACGGTGCGCGAGCAGTGCTTTTTCAATGAAAAATTGATCTGGAACAATGTTTTCACAACTGCATGAGCATAAAGTCGTCGCCCCAAGCAGCTGCTGCATTTTGTCGCAGCCATCCATTTTAAAGGCGTTCCTTGACCGAGGAGTCCCGGCATGCCCGAAGCTATTGCCACGCTGTCTCACAACTGGGGATTTGCGGTTTTCCTGCTAGGTGTCGCAGGCCTGTGTGCTTTCATGCTTGGCGTTTCCCGCCTGCTTGGCAGCAAGGCGGTCGGACGCAGCAAGAACGAACCCTTCGAATCGGGCATCGTTCCCACCGGCGGTGCGCGCCTGCGCCTCTCGGCAAAATTCTATCTGGTCGCGATGCTCTTCGTGATCTTCGACGTCGAAGCCCTATTTCTCTTTGCATGGTCGGTATCGGTTCGCGAAAGCGGCTGGGCCGGTCTCATCGAAGCAACGATTTTCATAGCAATTCTGTTGGCGGGTCTTGTCTATCTCTGGCGGATCGGTGCCCTCGACTGGGCTCCGGAAGGCCGCCGCAATCGGCAGGCGAAGCTGAAACAATGAGGCTTTGGCAATGCAATACAAACTCACTAGGATCGATCCGGATGCTTCCTACGAGCAATACCCGATCGGCGAGCGGGAGACTGTAACCGACCCCACCGAGGGTCAGGTCCACCGCAACATTTTCATGGGCAAGCTGGAAGACGTGCTGAGCGGTGCGGTCAACTGGGGACGTAAGAACTCCCTGTGGCCCTACAACTTCGGCCTTTCCTGCTGCTATGTGGAGATGACCACCGCCTTCACCGCTCCCCACGATATCGCTCGCTTCGGTGCCGAAGTCATCCGCGCCTCACCGCGACAGGCCGACTTCATGGTCGTTGCCGGAACCTGCTTCATCAAGATGGCGCCGATCATCCAGCGTCTCTATGAGCAGATGCTCGAGCCCAAATGGGTGATCTCCATGGGTTCCTGCGCCAACTCCGGCGGCATGTATGACATCTATTCCGTGGTCCAGGGTGTCGACAAGTTCCTCCCGGTGGACGTCTACATACCCGGCTGTCCCCCGCGCCCCGAAGCTTTCCTGCAAGGACTCATGCTGCTGCAGGAGTCCATCGGCCAGGAGCGCCGGCCGCTTTCCTGGGTCGTCGGCGACCAAGGCATCTACCGTGCCGAGATGCCCTCGCAACGGGAACTGCGCCGCGAACAGCGTATCCAGGTCACCAACCTGCGCAGCCCCGACGAAGTCTGAGCCGGCCTTTCCGCGCCCATCCGCGCGGCAAGCCCAGGCTCATTCTGTCCGTTGACCGAAAGCGACCGAGACCATGACTGCAGACAGCGTTCTGTCCATTCCGCCGTACAAGGCCGACGACCAAGATGTGGTCGTCGAACTGAACTCCCGTTTTGGCACCGAAACCTTCACGGTGCAAAACACCCGCACAGGCATGCCCGTGCTCTGGGTGGCACGGGGAAAACTCATCGAAGTCCTGAACTTCCTGCGCAACCTGCCGCGCCCCTACGTCATGCTCTATGACCTGCATGGCGTCGACGAACGCCTGCGCACCCAGCGCCGCGGCCTGCCGGAAGCCGACTTCAGCGTCTTCTATCACCTGCTGTCGATCGAACGAAACAGCGACGTGATGATCAAGGTCGCTCTGAAAGAAGGCGACCTCAGACTCCCCAGCGCCACCGGCATCTGGCCGAACGCCAACTGGCATGAGCGCGAGGTCTGGGACATGTACGGCATCGACTTCGCCGGCCACCCACACCTGACCCGCATCCTGATGCCGCCGACCTGGGAAGGCCATCCGCTGCGCAAGGACTACCCGGCCCGCGCTACCGAGTTCGACCCTTACACCCTGTCGGCGGCCAAGCAGGACCTGGAGCAGGAAGCCCTGCGCTTCAAGCCCGAGGAGTGGGGCATGAAGCGCGGTAGCGAGCATGAGGACTTCATGTTCCTCAACCTCGGCCCCAACCATCCCTCTGCTCACGGAGCCTTCCGCATCATCCTGCAGCTGGACGGCGAGGAGATCGTCGACTGCGTGCCGGAGATCGGCTACCACCACCGCGGCGCCGAAAAGATGGCCGAGCGGCAGAGCTGGCACAGCTTCATTCCTTACACCGATCGCATCGACTACCTCGGCGGGGTGATGAACAACCTGCCCTACGTGCTGGCGGTGGAGAAGTTGGCTGGCATCAAGGTGCCCCAACGGGTCGACGTCATCCGCATCATGATGGCGGAATTCTTCCGCATCCTGAACCACCTGCTGTACCTGGGCACCTACATCCAGGACGTCGGTGCCATGACCCCGGTGTTCTTCACCTTTACCGACCGCCAGCGTGCCTACAAGGTAGTCGAGGCCATCACCGGCTTCCGCCTGCACCCGGCCTGGTACCGCATTGGCGGGGTCGCCCACGACCTGCCGCGCGGCTGGGATGGTCTGGTCAAGGAGTTCATCGACTGGATGCCCAAGCGCCTCGACGAGTACGAGAAGGCAGCGCTGCAGAACAGCATCCTGCGCGGTCGCACCATGGGCGTGGCCCAGTACGACACCAAGCAGGCACTGGAGTGGGGCGTCACCGGCGCCGGCCTACGTGCCACCGGACTCGACTTCGATCTGCGCAAGGCACGCCCCTACTCCGGCTACGAGAACTTCGAGTTCGAAGTACCGCTGGGGCACAACGGCGATGCCTACGAGCGCTGCATGGTCAAGATGGGCGAGATGCGCCAGAGCCTGCGGATCATCGAGCAGTGCCTGAAGAACATGCCGGAAGGCCCCTACAAAGCCGACCACCCGTTGACCACGCCACCGCCGAAGGAACGCACGCTACAGCACATCGAGACCCTGATCACTCACTTCCTGCAGGTGTCCTGGGGTCCGGTGATGCCGGCCAACGAGTCCTTCCAGATGATCGAAGCGACCAAGGGCATCAACAGCTACTACCTGACCAGCGACGGCAGCACCATGAGCTATCGCACGCGGATCCGCACCCCGAGCTACGCCCACCTGCAGCAGATTCCCTCGGTGATCCGCGGCAGCATGGTCGCCGACCTGATCGCCTATCTGGGCAGCATCGACTTCGTTATGGCCGACGTGGACCGCTGACATGAACTCAATTATCCAGACCGACCGTTTCGCCCTCAGCGAAACCGAACGCTCGGCCATCGAGCACGAGAAGCATCACTACGAGGACCCGCGTGCCGCCTCCATCGAGGCACTGAAGATCGTCCAGAAGGAGCGCGGCTGGGTGCCGGACGGCGCCATCCCGGCAATCGGCGAGATTCTCGGCATCCCGGCCAGCGACGTCGAAGGCGTGGCCACCTTCTACAGCCAGATCTTCCGCGTGCCGGTGGGACGCCACGTGATCCGCGTGTGCGACAGCATGACCTGCTACATCGGCGGCCATGAGGGCGTGCTCGGCGCCATCCGCCAGAAGCTCGCCATCGCTCCCGGCCAGACGACCTCCGACGGCCGCTTCACCCTGCTGCCGGTATGCTGCCTAGGCAACTGCGACAAGGCCCCGGCCCTGATGATCGACGACGATACCTTCGGCAACCTGACTCCCGAAGGCATCGACCAACTGCTGGAGGCCTACCCATGACCCTTACCTCCATCGGTCCCGCCAACCGCACTCCCCGCACGGCGGAAACCCATCCCCTGACCTGGCGGCTGCGCGACGATGCCGAGCCGGTCTGGCTCGACGAGTACCAGCAGAAGAACGGCTACGCCGCGGCCCGCAAGGCGTTCGCCGAGCTGTCGCCTGCCGATGTCGTCGCCCTCGTGAAAGACTCCGGCCTCAAGGGCCGGGGCGGCGCGGGCTTCTCCACCGGCGTCAAGTGGGGTCTGATGCCCGCCGACGAATCCATCGACATCCGCTACCTGCTGTGCAACGCGGACGAGATGGAACCCAACACCTGGAAAGACCGCCTGCTGATGGAACAGCTGCCGCACCAGCTGATCGAAGGCATGCTGATCAGCGCCCGGGCGCTGAAGGCCTATCGCGGTTACATCTTCCTGCGCGGCGAGTATGTCGACGCGGCCCGCAACCTCAATCGCGCCATCGAGGAAGCCAAGGCTGCCGGACTGCTCGGCAAGAACATCCTCGGCAGCGGCTTCGACTTCGAGCTGTTCGTGCACACCGGTGCCGGCCGCTACATCTGCGGTGAGGAAACCGCGCTGATCAACTCCCTCGAAGGACGCCGCGCCAACCCGCGCTCCAAGCCGCCCTTCCCCGCCGCCGTCGGCGTGTGGGGCAAGCCGACCTGCGTGAACAACGTCGAAACCCTAAGCAACGTGCCGGCGATCGTCGGCAACGGCGTCGACTGGTACAAGTCCCTGGCCCGTCCCGGCAGCGAGGACATGGGTACCAAGCTGATGGGCTTCTCCGGCAAGGTGAAGAACCCCGGCCTCTGGGAGCTGCCCTTCGGCATCACCGCCCGTGAACTGTTCGAGGACTATGCCGGCGGTATGCGCGACGGCTACCGGCTCAAGTGCTGGCAGCCCGGCGGGGCCGGTACCGGCTTCCTTCTCCCCGAACACCTGGACGCGCAGATGTACGCCGGCGGCATCGGCAAGGTCGGCACCCGCATGGGCACCGGCCTGGCTCTGGCGGTGGACGACAGCATCAACATGGTCTCGCTGCTGCGCAACATGGAGGAGTTCTTCGCCCGCGAATCCTGCGGCTGGTGCACCCCCTGCCGCGACGGCCTGCCGTGGAGCGTCAAGCTGCTGCGTGCCTTGGAGCGTGGCGAAGGCCAGCCCGGCGATCTGGAGACCCTGGGACAACTGGTCAACTTCCTCGGCCCGGGCAAGACCTTCTGCGCCCACGCGCCGGGTGCCGTCGAGCCGCTGGGCAGCGCCCTCAAGTATTTCCGCCAGGAGTTCGAGGCCGGTGTGCGGGGAGCCCCCGACGAAACACGCCCAGGCGTCGCTGCTTCCCAGGTTTGAGTTTGCTCGAAACGCAGGTCGAACGGAGCCGGGGCCCGATCCATGGCCCGCCGGGCTCCAGTGCCCGCCCCGACCTGCGTCGGCGGCTGCCCCATGCAGCGCCACTGAGACCGGATTCCATTAGCCACACCCGCTCCGGCGGGTATTGAAGAAAACTGAACCATGGCCACTATCCACGTAGACGGCAAGACGTTCGAAGTCGATGGTGCGGACAACCTGCTTCAGGCCTGTCTGTCCCTCGGACTCGACATTCCCTACTTCTGCTGGCACCCGGCGCTAGGCAGCGTCGGCGCCTGCCGCCAGTGCGCGGTCAAGCAGTACAACGACGAGAACGACAAACGCGGTCGCCTCGTCATGTCCTGCATGACCCCCGCCACCGACAACAGCTGGATCTCCATCGAGGACGAGGAAGCGAAGCAGTTTCGCGAGAGCGTCGTCGAGTGGCTGATGACCAACCACCCGCACGACTGCCCGGTGTGCGAGGAAGGCGGTCACTGCCACCTGCAGGACATGACGGTGATGACCGGCCACAACATGCGCCGCTATCGCTTCACCAAGCGCACCCACCAGAACCAGGAACTCGGTCCGTTCATCGCCCACGAGATGAACCGCTGCATCGCCTGTTACCGCTGCGTGCGCTATTACAAGGACTATGCCGGCGGCACCGACCTGGGCGTCTACGGCGCCCACGACAACGTCTATTTCGGACGCGTCGAGGATGGCGTGCTGGAGAGCGAATTCTCCGGCAACCTCACCGAGGTCTGCCCGACCGGGGTGTTCACCGACAAGACCCACTCCGAGCGCTACAACCGCAAGTGGGACATGCAATTCGCCCCGAGCATCTGCCACGGCTGCTCGGTCGGCTGCAACATCAGCCCCGGCGAGCGCTACGGCGAACTGCGGCGCATCGAGAACCGCTATAACGGCTCGGTGAACCACTACTTCCTCTGCGACCGCGGCCGCTTCGGCTACGGCTACGTCAACCGCACCGATCGCCCCCGCCAGCCGCTGCAGGGTAGCCACAAGCTCGGCATCGACGCCGCCCTCGGTCAGGCCGTCGCCCTGCTCAAGGATCGCCGCGTGATCGGCATCGGCTCGCCGCGCGCCAGTCTGGAAAGCAATTTCGCCCTGCGCGAGCTGGTCGGCCCCGGAAATTTCTCCAGCGGCATCGAAGCCGGTGAACTGGAACACCTGCAACTGACCCTGAAGATCCTGCAGGAAGGTCCGCTACCGACCCCTTCGCTGCGCGAGATCGAGGACCACGATGCGGTGTTCGTGCTCGGCGAAGACCTGACCCAGACGGCCGCACGCATCGCCCTGGCTCTGCGCCAGTCGGTCAAGGGCAAGGCCGAGGAGATGGCCGCCAACATGAAGGTCCAGCCGTGGCTGGATGCGGCGGTGAAGAACATCGCCCAGCACGCGCTGAGCCCCTTGTTCATTGCTAGCCTGGCTTCGACCCGACTGGACGACGTGGCGGCCGAATGCGTGCACGCCGCACCGGACGACCTGGCCCGCCTGGGCTTCGCCGTGGCCCACGCCATCGATCCCGAGGCACCGGCCGTCGAAGGCCTCGACCCCGAAGCCGCCGAACTGACCCAACGTATCGCCGACGCCCTGCTGGCCGCCAAGCGCCCGCTGCTAGTCTCCGGCACCTCTCTGGGCTCGAAGGCCATCCTCGAAGCTGCGGCGAACATCGCCAAAGCCCTGCACAAACGGCAGAAGAACGCCAGCATCAGCCTGGTCGCGCCGGAGGCCAACAGTCTCGGCCTGGCCCTGCTCGGTGGACACTCGCTGGATACTGCGCTCGAGCAACTCGCCAGTGGCGAGGCCGATGCCGTGGTGATCCTGGAGAACGACCTGTATCGCCGTGCCGATCCGGCCCGCGTGGATGCCGCCCTGGCAACCGCGAAGGCGGTGATCGTCGCTGACCATCAGCAGACCGCCACCGCCGCCCGGGCCCACCTGCTGCTGCCGGTGGCCAGCTTCGCCGAGGCCGACGGTACCCTGGTCAGCCAGGAAGGTCGCGCCCAGCGCTTCTTCCAGGTCTTCGAGCCGAGCTACTACGACGCCAACAATCTGGTACGCGAAGGCTGGCGCTGGCTGCACGCCCTGCATAGTGCCCGGCAGGGCCGTACTGTCGACTGGACCCAGCTCGACCAGGTCACCGAGGCCTGTGCCGGTACCCACCCACAGCTGGCGGGCATCCGTGACGCCGCGCCGAACGCCGCGTTTCGCATCAAGGGCCTGAAGCTGGCCCGCGAACCGCACCGCTACAGCGGCCGCACCTCGATGCGCGCCAACATCAGCGTGCACGAGCCGCGCGCCCCGCAGGATCAGGACAGTGCCTTCGCCTTCTCCATGGAAGGCTATGCCGGCAGCGTCGAAGATCGCCAGCAGATCCCCTTCGCCTGGTCGCCGGGCTGGAACTCGCCGCAGGCCTGGAACAAGTTCCAGGCCGAGGTCGGCGGCCACCTGCGCGCCGGTGATCCGGGTATCCGCCTGATCGAGGCACAGGGCGATCGCCTGGCCTGGTTCGCCGAACCGCCGGCGGCGTTCAACCCGCCGCGGGGCAACTGGCAGGTAGTTCCCTTCCACCACCTGTTCGGCAGCGAGGAAACCAGCGCACTTGCCGCCCCCGTGCAGGAGCGCATCCCGCAACCCTACGTCGCTCTGGCCAGGGCCGAAGCCGAACGCCTCGGGGTCAACGAAGGCGCCCTGCTCGACCTGCGCATCGACGGCGTGGAGCTGCGTCTGCCGCTGCGCCTTGACGACAACCTGGGCATCGGCCTGGTGGCCCTGCCGGCCGGCCTGCCGGGCATCCCCGCCACGCTTTTCGGCCGTCTGGCCAGCGACCTGCAGGAGGCTGCGCAATGAGCTGGATCACTCCCGAACTCATCGAGATCGTCGTCGCCGTTCTCAAGGCCATCGTCATCCTGCTAGTCGTGGTGGTCTGCGGCGCCCTGCTCAGCTTCGTCGAGCGCCGCCTGCTCGGCCTCTGGCAGGACCGTTACGGCCCCAACCGGGTCGGCCCGTTCGGCATGTTCCAGCTCGGTGCCGACATGCTGAAGATGTTCTTCAAGGAAGACTGGACGCCGCCGTTTGCCGACAAGCTGATCTTCACCCTGGCGCCGATCGTCGCCATGAGTGCGCTGCTGCTGGCTTTCGCCGTAGTGCCTGTGACCCCGACCTGGGGCGTTGCCGACCTCAACATCGGCCTGTTGTTCTTCTTCGCCATGGCCGGCCTCGCGGTGTACGCGGTGCTCTTCGCCGGCTGGGCGAGCAACAACAAGTTCGCCCTGCTCGGCAGCCTGCGCGCCTCGGCCCAGACCATCTCCTACGAGGTGTTCATGGCCCTGGCGCTGATGGGCGTGGTCGCCCAGGCCGGCTCCTTCAACATGCGCGACATCGTCGAATACCAGGCGCAGCACCTCTGGTTCATCATCCCGCAGTTCTTCGGCTTCTGTACCTTCTTCATCGCCGGCGTCGCGGTGACCCACCGTCACCCCTTCGACCAGCCGGAAGCCGAGCAGGAACTGGCCGACGGCTACCACATCGAGTATGCCGGGATGAAATGGGGCATGTTCTTCGTCGGCGAGTACATCGGCATCGTGCTGGTCTCGGCGCTGCTGGTGACCCTGTTCTTCGGCGGCTGGCACGGCCCGTTCGACATCCTGCCGCAGCTGTCCTTCATCTGGTTCGCCCTGAAGACCGCCTTCTTCATCATGCTGTTCATCCTGCTGCGTGCCGCCATTCCGCGCCCGCGCTATGACCAGGTGATGGCCTTCAGCTGGAAGTTCTGCCTGCCCCTGACCCTGCTCAACCTGCTGGCGACCGGCGCACTCGTGCTGGCGGCCCAGTAAGGAGAAAACACGCCATGTTCAAATACATTGGAGAGGTGCTGTACGGCACCTTCACCCAGCTGCGCAGCCTGGTGATGGTGTTCTCCCACGCCTTCCGCAAGCGCGACACCCTGCAGTACCCGGAAGAACCCGTCTACCTGCCGCCGCGCTATCGCGGCCGCATCGTCCTGACCCGCGATCCCGACGGCGAGGAACGCTGCGTGGCCTGCAACCTCTGCGCGGTAGCCTGCCCGGTCGGCTGCATCTCCCTGCAGAAGGCCGAGAAGGACGATGGCCGCTGGTATCCGGAGTTCTTCCGCATCAACTTCTCGCGCTGCATCTTCTGCGGCCTCTGCGAGGAGGCCTGCCCGACCACCGCCATCCAGCTGACCCCGGACTTCGAGATGGCCGAGTTCAAGCGCCAGGAACTGGTCTACGAGAAGGAAGACCTGCTGATCTCCGGCCCTGGCAAGAACCCGGAATACAACTTCTACCGCGTGGCGGGCATGGCGATCGCCGGCAAGCCGAAAGGCGCCGCGCAGAACGAAGCCGAGCCGATCAACGTGAAAGGCCTGCTGCCTTAAGGACCCAGGAAAGATGGAATTCGCGTTCTACTTCGCTGCCGGGGTCGCCGTGGTGTCCACCCTGCGGGTGATCACCCACACCAACCCTGTGCATGCTCTGCTCTATCTGATCGTTTCCCTGCTGGCGGTATCGATGTGCTTCTTCAGCCTCGGCGCTCCCTTCGCCGGCGTACTGGAAATCATCGTCTACGCCGGCGCCATCATGGTGCTGTTCGTCTTCGTGGTGATGATGCTCAACCTCGGCCCGGTCGTCGCCGAACAGGAACGGCAATGGCTGAAGCCGGGCATCTGGGCCGCTCCGACGGTACTGTCCGCCCTACTCCTGGTGCAGCTGCTGTATGTCCTGTTCGGCACCTCGAACGGTGCCGTCGTCGGCCAGCAGACAGTGGATGCCAAGGCCGTCGGCGTCGCACTGTTCGGACCTTACCTGCTGGCGGTGGAGCTGGCTTCCATGCTGCTGCTCGCTGCGCTGGTTGCCGCCTACCACCTCGGCCGCCACGAAGCCAAGGAGTGACCCGATGAATGCAATCCCCATGGAGCACGGTCTGGCGCTGTCCGGCGTGCTGTTCAGCCTCGGCCTGGTCGGCCTGATGGTGCGGCGTAACATCCTGTTCGTGCTGATGAGCCTGGAAGTCATGATGAACGCGGCCGCCCTGGCCTTCGTCGTCGCCGGCAGCCGCTGGGCGCAGGCCGACGGCCAGATCATGTTCATTCTGGTGATCACCCTGGCAGCCGCCGAGGCCAGCATCGGCCTGGCGGTCCTGCTACAGCTGTATCGCCGCTTCCATACCCTCGATATCGACGCTGCCAGCGAGATGCGCGGATGAACCTACTATTCCTTACCTGTCTGTTTCCGCTGATCGGCTGGCTGCTGCTGGCCTTCTCCCGCGGACGTCTCTCCGAGAACCTGTCGGCGCTGATCGGCGTCGGCTCCGTGGGCCTTTCGGCCCTGACCGCTGCCAACGCCATCTGGCAGTTCCACAGCGTCCCGCCGGAAGGCGGCGTCTTCACCCAGACGCTGTGGCAGTGGATGAGCGTAGGCGGCTTCGCGCCAAGCTTCACCCTCTACCTGGACGGCCTGTCGGTCACCATGCTCGGGGTGGTCACCGGCGTAGGCTTCCTGATTCACCTGTTCGCCAGCTGGTACATGCGCGGTGAAGAGGGCTACTCGCGCTTCTTCGCCTACACCAACCTGTTCATCGCCAGCATGCTGTTCCTGGTGCTGGGCGACAACCTGCTGTTCCTCTACTTCGGTTGGGAAGGCGTGGGGCTTTGCTCCTACCTGCTGATCGGCTTCTACTTCAGCGAACGCAAGAACGGCAACGCGGCGCTCAAGGCTTTCATCGTCACCCGCGTCGGCGACGTGTTCATGGCCATCGGCCTGTTCATCCTGTTCTTCAATCTCGGTACCCTGAACATTCAGGATCTGGTCGCTCTGGCCCCGCAAAAGTACGCCGAAGGCGATCACTGGCTGTGGATCGCCACCCTGATGCTGCTCGGCGGTGCGGTCGGCAAGTCCGCCCAGCTGCCGCTGCAGACCTGGCTGGCCGATGCCATGGCCGGTCCGACTCCGGTCTCGGCGCTGATCCACGCGGCGACCATGGTGACCGCCGGCGTCTACCTGATCGCCCGCACCCACGGCCTGTTCCTGCTGACGCCGGGAGTCCTCGAGCTGGTCGGCATCGTCGGCGGCGTGACCCTGCTGCTGGCCGGCTTCGCCGCTCTGGCGCAGACCGACATCAAGCGCATCCTCGCCTACTCGACCATGAGCCAGATCGGCTACATGTTCCTCGCCCTGGGCGTCGGTGCCTGGGACGCGGCGATCTTCCACCTGATGACCCACGCCTTCTTCAAGGCCCTGCTGTTCCTCGCTTCCGGCTCGGTGATCCTCGCCTGCCACCACGAACAGGACATCTTCAAGATGGGTGGCCTGTGGAAGAAGCTGCCGCTGGCCTACGCCAGCTTCCTAGTCGGCGGCGCGGCGCTGGCCGCCCTGCCGCTGCTGACCGCAGGCTTCTACTCCAAGGACGAGATCCTCTGGGAAGCCTACGCCAGCGGCCGCGTCCTGCTGCTCTTCGCCGGCCTGCTCGGTGCTTTCCTGACTTCCCTGTACACCTTCCGGCTGATCTTCATCGCCTTCCACGGCGAGGCGAAGGGCGAGGTGCATGCAGGACACGGCATTTCCCACAACCTGCCGCTCGCGGTGCTGATCGTCCTGTCCACCTTCGTCGGTGCCTGGATCGTTCCGCCCGTGCATGGCGTATTGCCGGAAAGCGCCGGCCACGCCGGTGGCGAAGCCAAGCATGTGCTCGAAGTCATCTCCGCCATCGTTGCCCTGGCTGGCATCGCCTTCGCCGCACGGCTTTTCCTCGGTGACCGGAAACTTCTCGACAGCATCGAGCAGAGCGAGCCGGCACGTAAGCTGATCCCCCTGTGGTACGCCGCCTGGGGCTTCGACCAGCTCTACGACCGGCTGTTCGTCAAACCCTATCTACAGCTTTGCCGCCTGCTCGGCCACGACCCGATCGACCGTGGTATCAGCGTGATTCCGCGCCTGGCGCGCGACGGTCACGGGGTCCTGAGTCGCAGCGAGACCGGCCAGCTGCGCTGGTATGCCGGCTCCATCGTCGGCGGTGCCGTGCTGCTGCTCGGCATCGTGCTGTTGGCCTGACATTTTGCGAAAGGAATTGAGCCCGTCATGATTCTGCCTTGGCTGATCCTGATCCCCTTCATCGGTGGCCTGCTGTGCTGGCAGGGTGAGCGCTACGGCGCCACCCTGCCACGCTGGATCGCGCTGCTGACCATGTCCCTGCTGCTGGTTCTCGGCCTCTGGCTGTGGGCCACCGGGGACTTCACCCTGGCCCCCGCCCCGGGAGCCGCCCCCGTCTGGACCGCCGAGTTCCGGCTGGGCTGGATCGAGCGCTTCGGCATCGAGCTGCACCTGGCCCTCGACGGCCTGTCGATGCTGATGGTGGTGCTCACCGGCCTGCTCGGTGTGCTCTCGGTCCTCTGCTCCTGGAAGGAAATCCAGCACCGGGTCGGTTTCTTCCACCTCAACCTGATGTGGATTCTCGGTGGCGTGGTCGGCGTCTTCCTAGCCGTCGACCTGTTCCTGTTCTTCTTCTTCTGGGAAATGATGCTGGTGCCGATGTATTTCCTCATCGCGCTCTGGGGTCATAGCGGCAGCACGGGCAGCACCCGTATCACTGCCGCCACCAAGTTCTTCATCTTCACCCAGGCCAGCGGCCTGATCATGCTGGTGGCCATCCTCGGCCTGGTGTTCGTCCACTACAGCCAGAGCGGCGTGTTCACCTTCAACTACGCCGACCTGCTGAAGACCCAGCTGACTCCGGGTGCCGAGTTCCTGCTGATGCTCGGCTTCTTCGTCTCCTTCGCGGTGAAGTTCCCGGTCATCCCGGTCCACTCCTGGTTGCCCGATGCCCATGCCCAGGCGCCGACCGCCGGCTCCGTGGACCTGGCAGGGATCCTGCTGAAAACCGCCGCCTACGGCCTGCTGCGCTTCGCCCTGCCGCTGTTCCCCAACGCTTCGGCGGAGTTCGCGCCGATCGCCATGAGCCTCGGCGTGTTCGCCATCATCTACGGCGCCCTGGTGTCCTTCGCACAGACCGACATCAAGCGCCTGGTGGCCTACTCCAGCGTGTCGCATATGGGCTTCATCCTGATCGCCATCTACTCCGGCAGCCAGATCGCCCTGCAGGGTGCGGTGGTGCAGATGATCGCCCACGGCCTCTCCGCCGCCGCACTGTTCATCCTCTGCGGCCAGCTCTACGAGCGGCTGCATACCCGTGACATGCGCGAGATGGGCGGTATCTGGGGCCGTATGCCCTGGCTGCCGGCGGTCAGCCTGTTCTTCGCCGCCGCCGCGCTCGGCCTGCCGGGCACCGGCAACTTCGTCGGCGAGTTCCTGGTTCTGATCGGCACCTTCCCGCACGCTCCTTGGATCACCGTACTGGCCTCCACCGGTCTGGTGCTCGGTTCGGTCTATTCGCTGATCATGATCCACCGCGCCTACTTCGGCCCGGCCAGGACGGAAGGCGCCCTGCTCGGCCTGAACGGCCGCGAGCTGAGCATGGTGCTCGGCCTGGCAGGCCTGCTGATCCTCCTCGGCGTCTACCCGCAGCCGGTTCTCGACACCTCTGCCGCCAGCATGCAAGGCGTGCAGCAGTGGCTGAGCACCGCCCTCACCCAACTCGTTTCGGCCCGGTAAGTAGAGCCATGCACATGACGACTCAACATCTCATCGCCCTGCTGCCGCTGCTCATCACCTCTGCCACCATCGTGGCGGTGATGCTCGGCATCGCTTGGAAGCGAAATCACTCGCAGACCTTCATCCTCTCGGTGTCCGGTCTCAACCTCGCCCAACTGTCGGTCATTCCGGCGGTCAAGGTCGCGCCGCTGGCGATCACCCCGCTGCTGCAGATGGACGGCTTCGCCGGCTTCTACATGGCGCTGATCCTGGTCGCCACCCTGGCCTGCGTGACCCTGATCCATGCCTACATGGGCGACAAGAGCGGTGCTCCGGGCTACCCCGGCAACCGCGAGGAAATGTACCTGCTGATCCTGCTTGCCGCCGCCGGTGCGCTGGTGCTGGTCGGCGCCCAGCACCTCGCCGGGCTGTTCATCGGCCTGGAGCTGCTCTCGGTACCGGTCTACGGCATGGTCGCCTACGCCTTCTTCAACCGGCGTTCGCTGGAGGCCGGCATCAAGTACATGGTGCTCTCGGCCGCAGGCTCGGCCTTCCTGCTGTTCGGCATGGCCCTGCTCTACGCCGAATCCGGCAGCCTGAGCTTCGCCAGTCTGGGCAACGCCATGGCGCCGGGCGGCGTGCAGGGTACCCTGGTGCAGGTCGGCATCGGCCTGATGCTGATCGGCCTGGCCTTCAAGCTGTCGCTGGTGCCCTTCCACCTGTGGACGCCGGACGTCTACGAGGGTGCACCGGCGCCGGTCTCGGCCTTCCTGGCTACCGCCAGCAAGGTCGCAGTGTTCGCCGTGCTGCTGCGTCTGTACCAGATCTCCCCGGCGACCTCCGGCGGCTGGCTGAACGACCTGCTGAGCCTGATCGCCATCGCTTCGATCCTGCTCGGCAACCTGCTGGCGCTGCTGCAAAGCAACCTCAAGCGTCTGCTCGGCTACTCCTCCATCGCCCACTTCGGCTACCTGCTGGTGGCGCTGATCGCCAGCAAGGGCATGGCCATGGAGGCGATCGGCGTCTACCTGGCATCCTACGTGCTGACCAGCCTCGGCGCCTTCGGGGTGATCACCCTGATGTCGACGCCTTACAGCGGCCGCGACGCCGATGCGCTGTACGAGTACCGCGGCCTGTTCTGGCGCCGTCCGTACCTGACCGCCGTGCTCACCACCATGATGCTGTCGCTGGCCGGCATCCCGCTGACTGCCGGCTTCATCGGCAAGTTCTACGTGATCGCCGCGGGCGTCGAGTCCGGGCTCTGGTGGCTGCTCGGCACGCTGGTTGTGGGTAGCGCCATCGGCGTCTACTACTATCTGCGGGTGATGGTCACCCTGTTCCTGATCGAGCCGAAGCTGCAGCGTCGCGATGCTCCGCACCACTGGAACCTGGGTAGCGGCGGCATCATGCTGCTGCTCATCGCCCTGCTGGCCTTCGGCCTCGGCGTCTACCCGCAACCCCTGCTGGAGCTGGTGCAGCAGAGCGGCCTACTGGTCGGCTGAAGTCTGATCTCCGGTACAGCGAACCCGCTTCGCTGTACCGGGACCAGCCAAATCCCCCTCTCCCACCGTCCCAGACTTCCTGTCGTCAGCCTCCCTCCCTTCGCGCCGGCAACTCGATCACCACCCGCAACCCGCCCAGTGGCGAGTCCTGCAACGCCAGACTGCCGTGCCAGGCATCGAGAATATCCCGCACGATGGCCAGGCCCAGCCCGTGACCGGCGACCTGCTCGTCCAGGCGGATTCCCCGGTTCAACGCCTCGCCGCGAAATTCGGCGGCCATCCCCGGACCATCGTCGTCGACCCGAATCAGCCAGCCGTCCACCCCTCCGACGATCTCCAGGAGCACCTTCGTCTGCGCCCACTTGCAGGCGTTGTCCAGCAGATTGCCGAGCAGCTCCAGAACATCTTCCCGATCCCAGGGCAGACGCAGCCCGGGCGGGGCTTGCCAGTCGAGCGTCACTCCTCGGTTGTGGACCATCGCCAAGGTGGCGAACAGCCCTGGCAACTCCGCCGCGCAATCGAAATGGCTGGCCGGCAGCGCCTCGCCAGCCAACCGCGCGCGGCCCAGCTCGCGAGCTAGGCGCTGTTCGATCTGTGCCAGTTGCTTCTGCAGCGACGCCTGCAGCTCCGGACGGGCCGCCAGCTCGGCCCGCGCGGCCAGGCTCGTCAGCACGGCCAGGGGTGTCTTCAGGGCATGGCCGAGATTACCGACTGCATGTCGCGAGCGCTGTAGGGTGCTCTCGGTCTGTCGCAGCAAATGGTTGATCTGCGCCACCAACGGCTCCAGCTCGACGGGCACCCCGGAGTCCAGCTCATGACGCAAGCCCTGCTGCAGCTGCTCGACCTGCCGGCGAACCTCCTCGAGCGGTTTCAACGCGCGGCGCACCGTGAGCCGCTGCAGCATCACCACCAGAACCAGGACGCCCAGCCCGAGCAGGCAGCCGAAAAGTTGCACGCGCCGATAGGCATGCAGGATCGGCGTGTAGTCTGAGGCTACGTTGATCGAAATATCCTGCCCGAAGCGCCGATAGTCGCCGCGATAGAGCAGCAGCAATTGCCCATTCGGACCATCGGCGAGCCCGTCCTGCAGGCCGACAGTGGGTGAAGGCGTCAAGGCATGATCCCAGAGCGAGCGGGAGCGCCAGCTCTGGTCCGCGAAATCGATACGGAAATAATGTCCGGAATAGGGACGCTGATAGACGCCCAGCAGGCGGGGCTCATCCAGCTGGATACCGTTCTGCCCACGGACCAGGCTCGCCAGCAGGACCTCCGCTTGCTCGCGCAGATCGTCCTGCAAGTAGCGACGCAGCCCCACATCGAACATCCAAAGCGTCGTTTCGGCCAGCAAAAGCCCGGCCCCCAGCAAAACACCGATCAGACCGAACCCCAGCCGACGCTGAATCGACCTCAACGCACACCACTGAAGCGATAACCCTGGCCACGACGGGTCTCGATCGCTGTCCTGCCGAGCTTGCCGCGCAGACGGTTGATATGGACCTCGATGACGTTGGAGTCGCGTTCGGTTTCCCCGTCGTAAAGATGCTCGGCGAGTTGTCCCTTGGAGAGCAACTGCCCCGGATGCAACATCAGGTAGCGCAGCAGGCGGAACTCGGCGGCAGTGAGCTCGATATCCTCCGCGCCGCAGCGAACCACCTGCCGCGCCTCGTCCAACTGCAGCCCACCCACCTCCAACTGCGGCCGACTAGCCAATCCGTGGGCCCGACGCAGCAGTGCCTGGATGCGCAATTGCAGCTCCACAGGATGAAAAGGCTTGCACAGATAGTCGTCGGCACCCGCCTTCAGCCCCTCGATGCGCTCCGCCCAGGAGGCGCGGGCGGTCAGCACCAGCACCGGCGTGCTCAGTCCCTGGGCCCGCCACTCGCGCAGCACCTCCAATCCCGGTTTGCCAGGCAACCCCAGATCGAGAATCATCAGGTCGTAGGGCTCGCAGCACCCCTGGCGGGCGGCATCGCGCCCATCGGCCAGCCAGTCCACGGCATAGCCCTGCCGCTGCAGGCCAGCCATCAGTTCGTCGGCCAGGCCGACCGAGTCCTCCACCAACAACAAACGCATCAGTCGTCCTCCTCGTCCTCCAGGAGGCGGCCGTCGCGGGCATCCAGTTCCAGCTCTCGCACGACCCCGCTCGCAGTGAGCAGCTCCACCTCGTAGACATAGATCCCGTGCTCCTCCTCCAGCTCGACCTCCAGCAGACGGGCTCCCGGATACCGGCCCAGGGCGTTCTGTACCAACTGCTCGAGGGGCTGGATGACCCCCTCCTGACGAAGACGCAAGGCTTGGTCCTGATCCAGATCCCGCGCGCTCGCGCTCGGCGGGCCGAAGGCGAAAAGCAGGACGATTCCCCAGGTCCAGAGTCTGACAGGCGGCAACATCATCATCGGCCGATGGAGGGTCCCGCGAGCGGGACGGCGAAAGAGCGCATGGGAATTTCTCTCGAAAGTATTTGGAAAGGCTGCCTGGAAGCGCTGATATGCCCAGAAGAAAGCCCTCTCGGCTAGCCTGAGCCCAGCGGCTTAATTCAAGCTGAACGGCAATCCCCGCTCACCCGACCTCTTGTGCTGGAACCATAAGCCGGCCCAGGGGTTAAAATCCACCCTGCACGCCTGCAGGACGCGCCCCTCCAACACGGGAAGCGTCCAACCACCCCATTCAAGGCACTACCAGTGGAATTATTCAAAGAATTCGTATTCGAAGCGGCTCACCGTCTTCCCCACGTCCCCGCCGGCCACAAGTGCGGCCGGCTGCATGGCCATTCGTTCCGCGCAGCCATCTATATCGAGGGCGAGGTCGACCCCTACACCGGCTGGATTCGCGACTTCTCCGAGATCAAGGAGATCTTCAAGCCGATCTACGAGCGCCTGGATCACAACTACCTGAACGAGATCGAAGGCCTGGAGAACCCCACCAGCGAGATTCTCGCCAAGTGGATCTGGCGGCAGCTCAAGCCCCTGCTGCCCGAACTCTCCCGGGTGCGCATCCACGAAACCTGCACCAGCGGCTGCGAATACCGCGGGGACTGACTGATCAGCCGCCGCTCTGCAGGCGCCGGTAGTACTCAAGCACCTTGGGCACGTAGCGCTGGGTCTCGGCGGAGGGTGGGATGGCGCTGCCGCTGCCGATGACCGCTCCGGGCCCTGCGTTGTAGGCCGCCACGGCCAGGCTGAGGTCCTGGTCGAACATCTCCAGCAAACGCTTCAGGTAGCGGGCGCCGCCACGGATGTTAGCGGCTGGGTCCCAGACGTCCGCCACTCCCAGTTCGCGGGCGGTATCCGGCATCAACTGCATCAGCCCCGCCGCCCCCTTCGGCGAGACGGCATGCGGGTCGTAGTTGGACTCGGCGCGGATAACCGCATGCAGCAGCGCCTCGGGCAGGCCATGCTCGGCCGCCGCAGCGGCCACCAGCGCGGCATAGGGCCGTGCTGCCCCGGCCACCGGCCTGGGCTTCGACGCAGGCACCGCCGGCCGAGGTTCGCGCCGCAGAAGCACGCTCTTGCGCTCCTTGCGGTAGACATTGGTGAAGGTGACGCTGCCGTCCGCCGCCACCTCCCGGTAGATATCGCCATACGCCGGTGCCGCCGACGCCAGCGCGGCAGCCATGCCGAGCAGAACTGCCACCACTCGCCCCATGGACTCCTCCCCCGATGAGCTGCCGCGTATCCTCGCGGCACCTGCCCTTCCACCAGACCAGCAAGGCAAGAATCGTGCTGCGCCGAAAAAACTGCCTTGTGCCTCAGGCATCGGGCCTTCCAGGTTTTCGAACAGAGCGTCGGGCAGCCGCCCGAACCGGGGAATGGTGGGTGAAAACCCCCAATTCCCCAACGCGAGACCGCCAAGTCCTGCAGAAAACGGCACCGGGCTGATGGCCTGAAGCTTGCTCACCTTCCCGCACGCTCCGGCGTTTTCCATGGCCATGTCCATGTCCGGATTGCCTGTCGGCGACACCGCAGACAGCAATCCTTCCGTGGAAACCGCCCCGGTCCCGAGGGCCGACGCGACATGGCCCTTTCCGTCACCGGAACCCGAGGTCAGCCAGATGAAACGGATGCACCCTCCCGCCCCGGCCCACCGCAGTTCGGGCTTCACCCTGCTGGAACTGCTGGTCGTGCTGGTCGTGCTCGGCCTGCTAGCCGGCATCGTCGGCCCCAAATATTTCAACCAACTCGGCCGCTCGGAAACCAAGGTCGCCCGCGCGCAGATCGAGGGGCTGAGCAAGGCGCTGGACATCTACCGGGTGGAAACCGGCCGCTACCCCAGCACCGAGCAGGGACTCAGCGCCTTGGTCGCGGCGCCTAGCGACGAACCGCGCTGGTCCGGCCCCTACCTGCAGAAGGCCGTGCCTGCAGACCCCTGGGGCCGCGCCTATCTGTACCGCTCGCCGGGCGAGAACGGCGACTACGATCTGCTGACCCTGGGCAAGGACGGTCAGCCCGGCGGCGAAGGCGAAAACGCAGAAATCACCAGCTGGCAGTGACGGGAACCGGACATGCGCTTTCAGATCAAGGGCATGCGCAAGGAGGCGGAAGTGGTATCGCTGGTTCTCGACGCCCCGAGCCCGACCGACGCCCGGCGCCTGGCCGAGCACCAGGGCCTGAAAGTACTCAGCCTGCGCGCCGAAAGGCGCTGGTCGCCGGCCCGCTGGCGGCGGCGCGAGGCCTTTGCGCTGGTGCTGTTCAGCCAGGAGCTGACTACCCTGCTGAATGCTGGCCTGGCGCTGATCGACGCCCTGGAAAGCCTCGCCGAGAAGGAGTCGGACGCCCAGGCGCGCAAGATCCTCGGCGATCTGGTCCGCCTGCTCTACGAGGGCAAGTCCTTCTCCCAGGCGCTGGGCGAGTTCCCGGCAGTCTTTCCTCCACTCTACGTGGCGCTGGTGCAATCCAGCGAGAAGACCGGCGCGGTCGGCGACGCCCTGGGCCGCTACGTCGCCTACCGCTCCCGCATGGACGAGGTGCGGCAGAAGATCGTCAGCGCCTCGGTCTATCCGCTGTTGCTGTTGCTGGTCGGCAACGGGGTGCTGCTGTTTCTGATCGGCTACGTGGTGCCGCGCTTCAGCCTGGTTTTCGAGGGGCTCGGTTCCAACCTGCCGTGGCTGTCGCAGGTGCTGCTGAAGGTCGGGCAATTCATCCATACCCACCAGACCGCCCTCCTCGGCAGCCTGGTACCAGTCCTGATCGCCCTCGTCGTCCTGCTGCGCCAGGAACGGGTCCAGCGCGCCCTCGGCCGGCTGGTCGAGAGGGTCCCGACCATCCGCGAGCGCCTGTTCATCTACGAGATGGCGCGCTTCTACCGTTCCTTGGGCATCCTGCTACAGGGCGGTATCCCCATCCTCACCGCGCTGGGCATGGTCCGCGGCCTGCTCGGGCCCGCCTCGCGCGCTCGCCTGGAGCGAGCCAGCGAACGCATCCGCGAAGGCCACGCCCTGTCCCGCTCGCTGGAGGAAAACCGCCTGGCGACACCGGTATCCCTGCGCATGCTCCGCGCTGGCGAACAAGCCGGCAACCTCGGCGTCATGATGGAACGCACCGCCGACTTCTACGACGAGGAAACCGGCCGCTGGATCGACTGGTTCGTACGCCTGTTCGAGCCGCTGCTGATGACCTTCATCGGTCTGATCATCGGCGTGATCGTGATCCTGATGTACATGCCGATCTTCGAGTTGGCCTCAAGTATTCAGTAGAGAGGATGGGCGGTTGTTCCGTCCAGAGAGAAAGCCCCCTTGGAACCCAACTCCCGGCGCTCCCTCCGAAACGCCGGAGCCCGTGCAGCCGGCTATGCGCGACGCAGATGCAGCTGACGCCCCTGGCCGCCCGAGATCGATGGCCTGCCTTGGAGCCAGGGAGCCAGCAGCCGGGTGATGAGCGGAATGAAGAAGAAGACCATCAACGGCGTCAGCATCAGCGTGCTGGCCAATATCCGCGGGACGAGTGGCAGCGTTTCCAAGACCTCGCCGAACAGCCACTGGAACGTCAGGGAGACGGGGAAGAAAGCCAGCCAGATGGCCGTGGCCTGCTTCCAACGCGGCGGGCCGTTACCCACGGCATCGTGGAACCAGTTGCCCAGCCCGCTGGCACGGTGCTCGTGGGGGGCATCGAAGAGACCGCGGCCACGGGCCAGCCAGGTATGCCGCGAGGCGGAGTGCTCCCAGACGGCCAAGGTGCTCTCGTCGCTGAAACGGAAGATGATCTGATACTCGTCATCGCCGGGCGGCGGCGCCAGCACGCCCGAGCCCAGAAAACCATCGAAGTCGGCGGCCAGGCGGCGGCCTTCATCGAGCCAGTCGCTGAAAGCCCGGTAGCGTCCGCAAGTCACGCGGCGCGCCACCATGAGGGTGACGGGGTCGGTAGACATCGTGTATCTCCTTTTATAGGTATCCGGCTACCCGGGTAGGGTCTGCCGAAGGAACGGGGGGTCTGGATAAAACCCCTCCGAAAGGCAGGTCAAAACTACCCCATCCCGCGACCCAAGACCAACCCCCGAACGTAACGGACGAGCGCTCATCGCCCGGGCTGCCGAGCAGCTGGACGAAGCCCCCCGACCAGGCGCCCTGGCCAGCCTCGCAGACGCTGGCAATACTTCGCAGCACACAGGTCATGCGGCGGAGGCCGGCATGTGCGGCAGATTCGTGCAGTACCGGGCGGCGATCGATTACCTGCAAGCACTGCGCAGCGAGGCACCGCTGGCGGCCGGCATCGAGCCCGCACCGGTCGCCCGCTACAACGTGGCCCCGCATACGCGAGTGCTGCTGATCCATGAGGATGCCGACGGGTTGCGCCTGGAGCCCATCACTTGGGGGTACGCGCCGGTCTGGGCACGGAGTCCACGGCCGCCGGCGATCAACGCGCGGGTAGAAACGCTGGCGAGCAGCCGATTCTGGCGGGAACCCTGGAAGTCCGGGCGCGCCCTGGTGCCGGCCGACGGCTGGTATGAATGGCGGCAGGACACGGCCGGCACAGGGCGAAAGCAACCCTTCTTCTTTCAGCTGAAGAGCCGGGAGCCGCTGTTCTTTCCGGCCGTCGGTCGGTTTCCGCGAGGTGGCGCGGCAGCGCGCGAAGGCGATGGCTTTGCGCTGATCACTCAGACGAGCGAGGGGCGGATGAACGAGATCCACGACCGCCGGCCACTGGTCCTGGAACCCAAGATGGCCCGGGCCTGGCTCGATCCACAGCAGACTCCGGCCTGGGCCGAGGAGATCACCCTCCACCGGGGGCTGCCGGCGCAGGCCTTCGAGTGGTATCCGGTCGGGCTGGCTGTGGGCAATGTGCACAACGAGGGGGTCGAGCTGATTCGGCCGGCGGAGTAGCTGACGCTCGAGTGGTCATCCAGCAGCCTCCCAAGCCCAGACAGATGCTCCTGAATTTCGCCAATGGCATCTTTGGCTTCCGCCTGTTGCGGCATTTCAGACGTCTATGGCACTTCCACCCTGTCGCCATGCGTCATGCTCAGCATATAGAAGGTAGCCCTCCCGGCTCCCACGCCACCTATCTCCTCCTGGCTATACATACCGGCTTTTGCGTACCACTTGTCGCTCCTATACGAAGCCACGTCAAACTGATACTTCCTGACCTCGCCGTTAACCATGACAGTAAACTCCCCGTCGCTGCTCACTGCCGCCGAATAAGCCAACCTGTTGCCAAGCTTGTAGCCCTTGAATATGGGATCCTTCTTCTCCTCACCATTATATTTCGGCCGGTATTGCACATAGATGGTGTTACCGGTGATCTGCAATTTGAACGGCGGCTTTGTACTTCCACCGTGGAACTGGCCGATGATTGCCTTTTTGCTGGCTGCCAAAAAATCGACCGTGAGCGTTGCACTCAGACGATGGAGCCTAGCGCTGCTGAGGCTCCACCCAGCCTGCTTATAATTACCGTTGGGCAGCGTCTCTCTAAGTTCGGAGCGAGGGTAGATACTGTTCGTAGTGCTTCCGATCCCAGAGCCTGATGAAGGTGCATAGAAAGTAATGGACCCATCGGCATTGCGAGTAAACCACTTCGACTCATACGTCTGAAGCTGCCTGGTCTGAATGATCGCGGCCCCAGCTGGAATGGTGAGATTCCAGTGCGAAAGATCGATCATTTCAAGGTTCCTTGTATGGCGGGCTACTCGAATAAGTATGAAATTATTTTCATATCACTTCTGTGCAACCGCGCTCACTGCTAGCAGCCGCGCCCTAGCCAAGACCCCGTAGACGAGGCTACGACACAGACACAGCCGGCCAATAGCCGCTATCCGGCCTGGAAAGCGGACAGGGATACCGCCTCCACCTTGTGGCCTTTGGCTTGGCCCAGGTTGGTCTGAAGCTGGACCTCCAGCTCCTTGCTTGAATGCCCTTCTTGCTGGAGCTTGGAAAGACGCCGCTACCAAACCAAGGTCGAGCTGAAGAAGATCGAGAGCCTTGACCTGATGTCGGTACCATGGTCTTGCAGACCCGCGAGAAGGAAGCATCGAGAAGCTGATCGCCACCATGGCAGACTCACTGATGCCTGCCAGCAGCGACGAAATAAAACCATAAATAAATGGATTTACTCCTAAAAAACCTACTCAATAGAAATAAATGATATTGTTAAAACAACATTTATCCACGCCAACGGATTATCATAGCCCCAAGCCGTTGGCGGATCGGCATGCCAGCAGCGTCAGCCGACTCTACCTTCCACGGTCTGTCAGGGCGCACTGCAGGTTCGAGTAATTCGCAAGCCTAGGTTTTTCCATATCACCTATACGGGCTGTATCTGCGCAGCCGGCGACAGAGCAGATGACAGGTCGGAAAGACGGCCAGCCATCCTTCCCCTGCACCGTGCAAAAATCACAACATCCGTCGGCAGATCGGCATGCCGGCAGCGTCAGCCGGCCATTACGAAAATGGCCATGCCGGGCCTCACGGCTCCTGGTAAGGCGCGCAGCTTGTTCGAGTAATCTGCAAGTCTAGGGTTCATCAGCCCTATCCTGCTGGTAGGCATGCCAGCGGCGACAGAGTGCCCGACTGGCCGGCGTAACCGGCCACTCCCTCCTCCCATATCCCCCGGAGCAGAGCGTGGCGCGCAAGCAAGCTGGTGATCCTTTCCCTCGCAGATGAAAGCAAAGCCTTTTTCCACCAAAACAATGTCAAAAAGCCATCCTTATTGCTGGGCAAGGTATCATGTCCCAAGCCGTTGGCGGATCGGCATGCCAGCAGCGTCAGCTGACCACGATTCCCCAGTCATGCTGGTGGCTCGCTCCCCCAGTAAGGCGCGCTGCAGGTTCGAGTAATTCGCAAGCCAAGGTATTTTCTCCATCTACCGCTTTCAGGCTGTATCTGCGCAGCCGGCGACCGAGCAGATGACAGGCCGGAAAGACGGCCATCCCCTCCAAGACGTATTCGCCCCGAGCCGGCCGAGGATCACCCTGTTCTTCATTGACGTCAGAGCATCCTCTTATTCACGCTCAGCGGCTCACATGTAGACCGACCGCATCTACCGCAACCGGAACACCGGCGTCAGTGGAAAAATGGAGCTTGAGATCTGCGTGGTCGTTTACCTCCACGATATCTCCGAAGCATACCGAGCAGCAATTGTCTATAGGCGCTGGTAAATCGGGAAGCAATCGCTTGGGGCAGTCTTGCTGGCAGTAATCATCCAGTTGAATACTGGCTACGATGGCGGCGTTATTCAATTCGTCATAGGCCGCTAACTCTTCTTCGGTAAAAGGAGCACGAACGCTCGCAAGGAAATGATCTAAAGCCGCATGCGCCTCTTCTGCTTGCGTGGAAAGCCTGTGTACCTCACGCCAGTAGTGTTGCTCTTGCATCAATTGCATCTGTCTTTCTTCTTGTAATACGGCGTCTGTCGCCGGAATCCCATTAATACTTTGAGTCCACGCCACTGGCGAAGAATCCCCACGCCCACAGAAAACTCCGAAGCTGGCCATCGCCAACATCGGTCCTGTCACCTGCCGCCGTCCTCAAGGCCTGCCCCCGTGGGCCACTCACTCATTGGAGTTTTTATCCAGGCCATATCGTCCTCGCGATAGCAAAGCGACGAGCACCCCGTTCTGCTGTATACGCCCTGACAGCCTCGGCAGTGTTGTATAGGTAGGCACAGGGGGAGGATTAGCGCCGCGCAGGTTCGCCGAGAAAATGCAGACCACGCAGCGCCTGCTGACCTAGCTACGCAATGTTTGGAATCAAGCTTCTGACGTGCCCTGAATCACAAATGACACGGGCGTAGTTCTCTGCCGCATCCAATGCTTTCTTGCACAAATTAAATTCGCCTGGAATGCCATAGCGAAGATCGTGGTAGACCTTGCCAACCTTTGTTCTGAAGTTGATCCAACCCCGCCACGGCAAGCCTTCTCGTGGCTGGCTAGCCGAAACCCAGAAGTGGACACCCTCAACTTCCCTGTATTCGCGGCTCATCTGTTCTGTGTACTCCAATACTATTACCTTTGCCGTATATTGCAGCACCAATTGATAGCAAAAAACTATCAGTCAATCCAAAAAGCGGAAAATCCAACATATCCACTCCCTCGACTGCGACCCATGGTCGCATGCGCTGCGATAGCGCCCATCGTAACCATCTCCGGCCAACCTGGCCAGTGGGCCAAGCATCTGCCACAGGAGCTGGGCATCCGCTACCGGCCGCCGTACAACTGCAGGCACACATATGCAACAATATGCCTCATGTCCGGAATGAACCCCGCCTTTATCGCGCAGCAACTCGGCCACAGTGTCCAGATGTTGCTCTCCACATATGCGCGCTGGCTGAACTCAAGCAGTGACTGGGACGAGCTGAAAAAGCTCAAGATTGCCCCAAGCGTGGCCCAAGCCTGAAACAGGTGCCGCGCAAACCCCCGATAGGTAAGCCCTTTGATTTCTACCGCCAACATCACCATGCAGTTCGGGGCCAAGCCCCTCTTCGAGAACGTCTCCGTCAAATTCGGCAACGGCAACCGCTATGGCCTGATCGGTGCCAACGGTTGCGGCAAGTCCACCTTCATGAAGATCCTCGGCGACGACCTCGAACCCTCCGCCGGCCAAGTCATGCTCGAGCCCAACGTGCGACTCGGCAAGCTGCGCCAGGACCAGTTCGCCTACGAGACCTTCACGGTGATCGACACCGTGATCATGGGCCACGAGGAACTGTGGAACGTGAAGGCCGAGCGCGACCGCATCTATTCGCTGCCGGAGATGAGCGAAGAGGACGGCATGAAGGTCGCCGACCTCGAAGTGCAGTTCGCCGAGATGGACGGCTACACCGCCGAGTCCCGCGCCGGCGAGCTTCTGCTCGGGGTGGGCATTCCGCTGGAGCAGCATTTCGGCCCGATGAGCGCCGTCTCTCCCGGCTGGAAGCTGCGCGTGCTGCTGGCCCAGGCGCTGTTTTCCAACCCGGACGTGCTGCTGCTCGACGAACCGACCAACCACCTGGACATCAACACCATCCGCTGGCTGGAAGGCGTGCTCACCGCGCGCAACTCCACCATGATCATCATCTCCCACGACCGCCACTTCCTGAACAGCGTCTGCACCCACATGGCCGACCTGGACTACGGCGAGTTGCGCCTATTCCCCGGCAACTACGACGAGTACATGACCGCGGCGACCCAGGCCCGCGAGCGCCTGCTGGCCGACAACGCCAAGAAGAAGGCGCAGATCGCCGAACTGCAGACCTTCGTCAGCCGCTTCTCGGCCAACGCCTCCAAGGCCAAGCAGGCCACCAGCCGCGCCAAGCAGATCGACAAGATCCAGCTGGAAGAGGTCAAGCCGTCCAGCCGGGTCAGCCCGTTCATCCGCTTCGAGCAGACCAAGAAGCTGCATCGCCAGGCGGTGACCCTCGAGAAGGTCAGCCAGGGCTTCGACGGCAACGCGCTGTTCAAGGGCCTGTCGATGCAGATCGAGGCCGGCGAGCGGGTGGCGATCATCGGCCCCAACGGCATCGGCAAGACCACCCTGCTGCGCACGATGGTCGGCGAGATGCCGCCGCTGTCCGGCGAGGTGAAGTGGACCGAAAGCGCCGAGGTCGGCTATTTCGCCCAGGACCACGCCGACGACTTCGAACAGGACATGACCCTGTTCGACTGGATGGGCCAGTGGACCCAGGGCGGCGAGCAACTGGTGCGCGGCACTCTCGGGCGCATGCTGTTCTCCAACGACGACATCCGGAAATCGGTGAAGGTGATTTCCGGTGGCGAGCAAGGCCGCATGCTGTTCGGCAAGCTGATCCTCAACAAGCCCAACGTGCTGGTGATGGACGAGCCGACCAACCACCTCGACATGGAATCCATCGAGGCGCTCAACCTGGCGCTGGAGAACTATCCGGGCACGCTGATCTTCGTCAGCCACGACCGCGAGTTCGTCAGCTCCCTGGCCACCCGGATCATCGAGCTTTCCGAGAACGGCGTGACCGACTTCAGCGGCACCTACGACGACTACCTGCGCAGCCAGGGCGTGGTGATCTGAAGCTATACGGCCGGCCATCAGGCCGGCCGCTTTTATGCAGGGCAAATTCATTCCCGGCAGTTGCCGGCCGCGAATAAATCCGCCCCTACATGAATCCGGCCAACTGCGGCAGCACTTGCCGGACGAACTTCCCGCCCAGCAGCAGCCAATCGCCCCAGAACGCCTGGTGCAGCCCGACGATTCCCCAGAACACCGCCTGATACGAGACCTTCCGCGTCTTGTGCCTAAACACCTGCTGCGCCAGCAGCGCCCCCGGCCAGCCGCCGAGCAGCTCGACGGCATGCAGGGTGTTTTCCGGCGTGCGCCAGCCACCCTTCTCCGCCCTGTTCTTGTCGCCCCAGTACAGGAAGAAACCGATCAGACTGAGCAGGCCATAGGCACACAGCGGCCAGACGAAGTCGGCCCTCTGCAGTATCTGCAGCGCACCACCAACTGGCAACGCGCAGAGCCCGAGAAACAGGGTCGACTTGAGTGGCAGGTTCCGGATAGCCCCAGAATCGCTGCGCCCGGAGCAGTCCCTGCGAGCAGGTCTCTCCGGCTGAATCGCAGCCGGCCGCGGTTTGCGCCGGATAGCCGGGCGGTCGAGAGTCAACTCGTCGAAACGCATGTGCCTGGCCCTCAGCCTGCCCTGCCGATCAGGCTCCGCGAGGAACAGCACCGTTTCGCCCGGCGCAGGGCGGCGGTCGCCGCGCATCGCCGATATATGCACGAACAACTGTTCACCGCCTTGTTCCGGCTGGATGAAGCCGAACCCTTTCTCGTCATTCCAGCTCTTCAATACACCACGCTGCTCCATAGCCTGCTCGCCCTCAGCCCTGCGCCGTGCTCCAGTCGACCATGCCGAGTTGCCAGGTTAGGAGAATCAGCAGGCCGAAGCCGATGCGGTACCAGGCGAACACCGCGTAGCTGTGGCTAGCGATGAACTTGAGCAGCGCACGCACGGCGAGCATGGCGAAGATAAACGAGGTGACGAAGCCCAGGGCGAAGATCGGCAGGTCGCTGCCGCTCTCGAACAAGGCACGGTGCTTGTAGCCGGAATAGACGGCGGCGCCAACCATGGTCGGCATGGCGAGGAAGAAGGAGAACTCGGTCGCCGCCTTGCGCGACAGGCCGAACAGCAGGCCGCCGATGATCGTCGAAGCCGAGCGCGAGGTGCCCGGGATCATGGCTAGACACTGGGCGCAGCCGATCTTGAGGGCATGCTTCCAGCTCATGTCGTCCACCGCGTGCACCTCGACGACGTGCTGGCGCCTCTCGGCCCAGAGCATGACCAAACCGCCGATCACCAGCGCGCTGGCCACGGTGACCGGGTTGAACAGCCAGTGCTCGATCAGATCGGCGAAGGCCACGCCGAGAATCACCGCCGGAAAGAAGGCGATCAGCAGGTTGACGGTGAAGCGCTGCGCCTGACGCTCGCTGGCCAGACCGAACAGCACGGAGAGGATGCGCTGGCGGAACTCCCAGACGACGGCGAGGATCGCCCCGAGCTGGATGATGATGTTGAACGCCTTGGCCCGGTCGCCGCCGAAGCCGATGAGATCGGCAATGATGATCTGGTGTCCGGTGCTGGATATCGGCAGGAATTCGGTCAATCCCTCGACAACCCCCAAGATGAACGCCTGCGCAGCGAGCCAAAGATCCATCGATTCCCCCATCAAATTGAAACGCAAAAAATGAACTTGGCCATCCGAGCGCCTCTGGCGGGCGGGTGCGGACAGCGCCAATGAACGCTAACTATGAGGAGGAGACGCCCCAGGGGACAGTGCCCTCTTTGCGGGCCGGCATGCTAGCAGAGCAGGGAAAACACCGCCGCAAACTTCAATGTATGACGTTCGCCACTAGTTGAGACATATCTCCTTGGCATTCTGCAGACGAGCTGGAATGCTGTGGACACGGGTGCCCATCGAGCGCGGATCGCCAGCGGCGAAACCTTGGCTGCGGGAGTGCTCACCGGCCCGTTGCTTGCCAGGCAAGCTGTCGCCCGATCGGCAGCTTCTCGTTACTAGATCGCAAGAAGAGTCACGCATGAGCAGCATGAAGCATCAGGAAGTCGACCTCAGCAAACCGGTCAACCCCGATCTGATCTGGGAGCTGGACCACATTGCCCGCCGCGAAATGGCCGAGCGTTTCATCCAGTTGTTCGAGAACCGGCTGTGTGTCTACTCGGAGTCGGTACGCCAGCTCTATACCAACTACAACCTGCACTTTCCGGCCGATCTTGGGCGCAAGATGGTGGTTTTGCCCAACCCCTACGCCTTCCACGACACCCTGCACGGCATCGACTCGCTCGCGGTGCGACCGACAGGCCTCTTCATCCTGCCCGGGCGGGTATTCGGCAAACCCGGCCTGCTACTGACGAAACAGCTGAACGAAGGCGGATCGATGCCCAAGAGCATGCCGTTCAAGCAGGCCCTGGCGCAGATCATCAGCAACCAGAAGAAGCTCGGCGACGTCTTCCTGCCCATCCTGATCAAGGGTGACCTGCGCGAGTTCGGCCAGCAGCTACCCTACCTCCACCTGCACCGCCTGCAGGTCAACAAACTCAGCCACCTGTCCAACTTCGAGCGGAGCGACATCCAGAACACCATCACCCGCAAGCTCCTGATGCTCTATCGTCAGGCGGACACCCTGGGCTGAATTTCATCGGAAAAATTTGCATTGCTCTGGCGATGCTGAACTATACTGCCAGTACGTCATGTGAGTTTTAGGGCAACGGAAGGAATCCGCTAGCCTGGGCAAGTTTCAAACTCCTGTCACGCTCACGTGACATGACTTTTGCCTGCGACAAACAGCCGCGTCAGACGGCTCTTCATGGTACTCAAAGAGGGATCGACCCATGACCAATCCGCTCCGTTTCAACGAAGCACTTCTCATCGCCAATCGCGCATTCAAACCCCTGCAATGCATCGCCTGGACTCAAGAGATCAACAGCGAACTCAACCTGACCGTCATGGACCGCGCCAATACGCGGACCCTGGGTCACAAGCGCATTCCCTGTTCGACCTATTCCGACCCGCAGAAACTCGCCGCCGTTATCCAGCAGACCCGCCAGGAACTGACCAGAAAAGGCGTCACCCTCGCTCCGTGGAACATGCCGGACTGATCTTCGCTCGATGAAGCCTCGCCCCGGCGAGGCTTCGCGACAGGGTGCAGCGCTGGAAGCCAGATGGCAGAGATGCCCCCCTCGCAAACGACCGGCAACAAACAAAAGGAAAGGCGGCCATGGCCGCCTTTCTTCGTTTCCGCCGCCGCTCGCCATTAGTAATAGGCGTTTTCCCGGTTGCTGTGGTCGGTGGCGTCGCGCACACCCTTGAGGTCCGGGATGCGCTCCAACAGGGTCTTCTCCACGCCGTCCTTCAGCGTCATGTCGACCATACCGCAACCCTGGCAGCCGCCGCCGAAACGCAGCACGGCAATTCCCTCCTCGACGATGTCCACTAGGCTCACCTGGCCGCCGTGGCCGGCCAGACCCGGATTGATCTCGGTCTGCAGGTAGTAGTTGATCCGCTCGGTCAGCGGGCTGTCTTCGCCGATCATCGGCACCTTGGCGTTCGGCGCCTTGATGGTCAGTTGGCCGCCCATGCGGTCGCTGGCGTAGTCGACGACGGCGTCCTCGAGGAAAGGCTCGCTGACGGAATCGATCCACGCGGTGAAGCTTTTCAGCGCCAGGGCGGTATCGTCCGGATTCCGCTCGGCCGGCCGGCAATAGGCGATGCAGGTTTCGGCGCTGGGCGTGCCGGGCTGAGTGATGAAGATACGGATACCGATGTCGGTGCCGTTCTGCTTGGCCAGCAGTTCGGCCAGATAGTCGTGTGCGGCGTCGGTGATGATGATGGCGCTCATGGCAGCTCCTCGCGAATATGCCCCCGAGTGTACGCCATGCTTTCGGGGGGATAAAGTCCTAGCATGCCAGTCGGAATAAGCTCCGAAAGTCCGCCACAGACGGGCCACCTCACAGATTCTGGTAACGGTTCATGTCCAGTACCCCGGCCTCCAGCGGCTCGGTTTCCCGCAACCAGGCCGAGAGGTCGTTGAAGTAACGCCAGAACTCGGGGTGGCTGCGGCGGATACCCCAGCGCTCGACGACCGCCGCGAAGCCCGCCCCTCCCCTCGCCTGCTCCAGCGCCGCGACGAAAGCCGGCACCTCCTCGGCGCGGACGTTGAAGAGGAAGTTCGGGTAGCTGCTCAGCACCCCCGGATAGAGCGTCAGGGTATCCAGCCTGGGCCGGTAGCGCAGCTGCTCGCCGAAGATGAACGCCACGTTGCTGTGGGCACGGTTGCGCAGCAGGCTGTAGATCTCCCGCTGCCCCTCGCCGTACTCGATGCGCAGCAGGCTGGCCTCCGGCAGGGCGAGCACCGCCGGCAGGCTGGCGGCGGGCCGGCTGGCCAGACGACTGAGGGTCTGCTCGGCGTACTGCAGCTCCCGCGCTACCCCGGGACGGTAGCAATGCGCCGAGCGGCAGCGGTTGAGCGGATCGGGACGGGCGTTGATTGCCGCATGCCGCTCCAGAAGATGCTCGGCGAAACTGCGGATCGGCTGGTGCTGCGGCAGTCCGAGTGCCGACGGGGTTACGCCGTCGATCTCGGTATAGGAGAGCCAGAGCTTGAGCTGGCCGCTGTTCTCGTACCAGCTGTCGAGGATCGCCTGGCGCGAGTCGGCCGGCAGCAGGCGCAGGAAGTTCTGTTCGGCGCCGTTGCGGATCAGGTCGAAGTACAGGCGCGTCTGCAACTGGTGGGAGACATTGCCGAATACGTCGAAATTCACCACCAGCTGGTAGTAGGTACGCTCGAACAGCGGGAAATCCAGCCACCACAGGGTCTGCGGCACCGCGCCGACCAGCCCCTTGCGCACCGAGGCGCTGTCGTGCTGGCGGAAGACGGTCAGCAGCGCGTTGTCGTTGCCGCCCCAGAGATCCGACCACTGCGCCGGGGCTTCGGCATAGGCCTGGCGGCGCAGGCTTTCGTAGCGCTTGAGCCGCTCCATATAGGTGCCCCAGAGACTCCACAGGCCAGCGATGTCGTCGAGCTGGCCGGGCAGCACGAGCAGCGGCGTCACCGCGGCGCGGTAGCGCGCATCGGTGAGGTAGCGGTCGCTTTCGGGGGCCTGGAACAGCGTCCAGAAGTGATCGCGGATCACGTCCGTGGCGATCTGCCCGCGACACACCGGACCACGGATGAAGGTACGCACGAAGTACTCGGCATTGTCCAGCATGAAACGGTAGCGCGCCTGCGGCGGAATCGCCGCGAAGGTGTCGAACGGATTGGCGCGGCGCTGGACGCCGTAGCCGGGCAGCTCCGCCACCGGCCAGTCGCCGGAGAAAAACAACTCGCGCACCCGCGCCAGCTTCTGCGGACCGAGCGGATAGGTGATGTGCGTCTTGTGCACGATCACCTCGCGAATCGGCCGCAGCCGGTAGTGGAAGTCGCTGCCGGGGTCGTCGTTGGGGCGTCGCGTGGCGATCGGCTCGACCGGCTGGCCGGCGGGGGTGCGCGAGCGCACCAGCTGGAAGAAGTGTCCCGGCGCGCCGCCCTCGAAATGCAGATGGGCGAGGAACAGGTGCTCGTACAGCCAGCGGGCGACCAGCCGGGAGCGCATGTCCCGGGCATTCAGCAGGCGCTCCCAGTCGGCGATCTGCGCCGACTCGGCCGGCGACGGTTCGAGCGGCACCTCGTCGACCGGCGCGCCCTGCTTCAGCCAATGCATCAGGGTCGCGTATTCGCCGTCGGTGAGGCCGGCGACGGCGAAGGGCATGCCGGCCCTGGGATTGTCCCGGGCGAAGGCCGCGAACTCGCCGGGCAGCGGACAGCTGTTCCGGCGGCCGATGCCGATCTCCAGGTCCTCCGGCAGCCGGACATTGTGCTCCAGCGGCCGGCTGCGGCCGAGTTCCAGCATGCGCGCCATCAGTGCCGCCTGGCCGCCGGCCTCGAGCACCGACTGGAAGCCCTTGCGCCGCCAGGCTGCCTCTCCCCGGGCGTCGAGAAACAGCCGGGTGGGTTCATCGGCCTCGGTGCGCAGGCCGTTGTACACCGAGCGCTTGTGGGCACCGCGCAACGCCCCTTCGCCGCTGCCCAGGTTGAGCTGGCAGGGCGAGTCGTAGCAGGCATGGCAGACCACGCACTTGGCGGTAAAGATCGGCTGGATGTCGCGACGGTACGACAACTCTTCGGCCCGCGCCGCGGCGCCCAGCGCCAGCAGCACGAAGAGGAAAAGGCGAAGCGGCATGGAGTAAGTCCTTGAGGCGGGGCGGCATTCTAACCGCAGGCGCGCCTCGTCACCGGCCCTCATCGCCCGAAGCCGTCAATCCTCTTCCGGCTTCGCTCGCGCCTTATCCAGCCGCTCGTCGAGCGTCTCCAGATCGTCCAGCTCGGCGCTGTCCCAGCCGCCGCCGAGGGCGGCGATCAGCTGCACGCTGGCAGTCAGCCGGTTGCTCAGCAGGGTCAGGCCGGTGCGCTCGTTGGACAGCGCCGCGGTCTGCACGGTGACCACGCTGGTGTAGTCGACGGTACCGGCCTTGTACTGGTTCTCCATCAGCCGGCGGGACTCGTTGGCGGCGTCCACAGCCTCCTGCTGGGCCCGGCTCTCGCGCTCCAGCACGCTCAGTTGCACCAGGTAGTCCTCCACCTCGCGGAAGCTGTCCAGCACGGTCTGCCGGTAGGTCGCTACCGCCTGCTGGTGGGTGGCCCGCGCCTGATCCACCTGGGAGCGCAGCAGGCCGCCATCGAACAGGGGCAGGGTCATCTCCGGGCCGATATTCCAGAAACGGTTGTCCGTCACGAACCAGTTGCTCGTAGTGCTGGAGCGATAGCCACCCGCCGCGCTCAGGCTGAAGGTCGGGAAACGGGCGGCCTTGGCCACGCCGATCAGGGCGTTGGCCGAGATCACCTGGCGCTCGGCGGAGGCCACGTCCGGGCGCCGCTCCAGGAGGCGCGACGGCAACAGGGTGGGGATTTCCGGCAGGGTCGGCAGGGCGTCCCGCTCGGCCAGGGCGAACTCGGCCGGCGGCACGCCGACCAGCACGGCGATGGCATGCTCCAGCTGGGCGCGCTGGTAGTCCAGGTCGACGGCTTGGGCCTCGGTGCTCTTCAGCTGGGTGCGCGCCTGGGTCACGTCGGACTTGGTGACCATGCCGGCGCGGTACTGGTTCTCGGTCAGGCGCAGGCTGCGCGCATAGGCCTCCACCGTGGCCTTGAGCAGGCGCCGCTGACCGTCCAGCACACGCAGTTGCAGGTAGCTCTGGGCCAGCGTGGACTGTTGGCTGAGTCGCACCGCGGCGAGGTCGGCGGCGCTGGCCTGCAGGCTGGCGCGATCCGACTCCAGCTGGCGGCGCAGCCTGCCCCAGATGTCCAGCTCCCAGCTGATGTTGGTGACCGCGTTGTAGCTGTCGGTGATGCTGCCGCCTCCGCCGCCGGTGCTGACCGTCGAACCGTCGGCCAGGCGCACCGAACCGCCGCCGCCCGAGGCCGACGACGAGCGGGTCTTGTCGACGCTGGCCCCGCCGGTCGGGAAGAACGCCGCCTTCGCCCCGCGCACCGCAGTCTTCGCCTGCAGGTACTGGGCCACCGACTGGGCGACGGTCTGGTTGGCGTCGTCCAGGCGGCGCATCAGATCGCTCAGCACGGGGTCGGCGTACATCTCCCACCAGCGGCCGCGCTCGAGTTCGTCGGCGGGTGTGGCGAGCTTCCAGCCCTCGCCCTCCTTGAAGCTGTCCGGGGTGGACAACACGGGACGTTCATAGTCCGGGCCGAGGGCGCAGCCGGTCAGGGCCAGGCTCAGGGCGAAGGTCAGCGACCAGGCGAGCCGCTGGGGTCGGGAAGATGGAGCGGAGGCGGTCATAACGAGGTATCCAGGGCGGCATCGCTGCGCACGCCGCGCCAGCGGTTGAAGCGGTGACGCAGGCGGTCGAAGAACAGATAGACCACCGGCGTGCTGTAGAGGGTCAAGAGTTGGCTGAGGACCAGCCCGCCGACGATGGCGAGCCCCAGCGGGCGGCGCATTTCCGCCCCCTCGGCGGTGTCCAGCAGCAATGGCAGGGCGCCGAGGATCGCCGACAGGGTGGTCATCAGGATCGGCCTGAAGCGCAGCAGACAGGCACGACGGATCGACTCCTCCGGGCCGAGCCGCGCGTGGCGCTCCAGCTGCAGCGCCAGGTCGATCATCAGGATGGCGTTCTTCTTCACCACGCCGATCAGGAGGAACAGGCCAAGCAGCGAGATCAGGCTGAACTGGTCGCCGACCAGCTCGATCGCCAGCAGCGCACCGACGCCCGCCGAGGGCAGCGTGGAGAGGATGGTCAGCGGGTGGACGTAGCTCTCGTAGAGGATGCCGAGGACGATATACACCACCAGCAGCGCGCCGAGGATCATCAGCGGCTGGGCCTTCTGCGCCTGCAGCAGGGCGCCGCCGGTGCCGCCGAGCTGGCCCTGCACGTCGGTGGGCAGCCCGACCCGCGCCACCGCCTGCTGGATCGCCTGGTTGGCCTCCACCGCGCTATGGCCGGGCGCGATGGAATAGCCGATGTTCTCCGCGGCGAACTGGCCCTGGTGCTGCACCCGGTCCTCCTCCAGGCTGCGCTCCCAGTGGGAGAAGGCCGACAGCGGCACGCGCAGCCCGCCGTCGGTGATCAGCTGGACCATGTCCAGCGCCTCGGGGGACTGGGCGTAGCGCGGGTCGATCTCCATCACCACCTGGTACTGGTTGAGGTCGTCGTAGATGGTCGAGATCTGCCGCTGGCTGAAGGCGTTGTTCAGCACCGCGGTGACCATGTCCATGTCCACGCCGAGGCGCTTGGCGGTCTCGCGGTCCACAACCAGGCGGATCTGCTGGGCGCCCTCGCCCTGGTTGGCGTCGATGTCGGTGAGCTGGGGCAGCGCGGCCATGGCCTCGCGCACCTTGGGCAGCCAGATGCGCAGCAGCTCCAGATCGCTGGAAAGCAGCACGTACTCGTTCTCCGAGCTGCGCCCCTGGCGCCCGCCGAACTGCAGATCCTGGTCGGCCATGAGGAACAGCTGGCCGCCCGGAACCTTCGGCAGGCTCTTGCGCAGGCGGTCGATCACCTGCTGGGCGGAGAGGCCGCGCTCGGCGATCGGCTTCAGGCGCACGATGACCATCGCGTTGCTGATCCCGCCCTTGCCGCCGATGAAACCGGCCACGCTCTGCACCGCCGGATCGGCGAGCAACGCCCGGCGATAGGCTTGCAGCTTCGGCTGCATGACCTGGAAGGACAGCCCGTCGTCGCCGCGGACGAAGCCGATCAGTTGGCCGGTGTCCTGCTGCGGGAGGAAGGTCTTGGGCACCGCGACATACAGGTAGACGTTCAGCGCGATGGTCGCCAACAGACCGAACAGCATCAGCGTCGAATGCGCCAGGGCCCAGTCCAGGCTGCGCGCGTAGCCGGCCATCACCCGCGCCTGCAGGCCACTGGCGAAGCGCCCCAGGCGGCTGGGCGCGCGTGCCTCGGTCTCGGGCTTGAGCCAGCGCGCGCAGAGCATCGGGGTCAGGGTCAGCGAAACCAGCAGGGAGATCAGGATGGCCACCGCCAGGGTGATCGAGAACTCGCGGAACAGCCGCTCGACGATGCCGCCCATGAACAGCATGGAGAGGAACACCACGACCAGCGACAGGTTCATCGACAGCAGGGTGAAGCCCACCTCGCGCGAGCCCTTGAGCGCCGCCGCCAGCGGCGGCTCGCCGTCCTCGACGTGCCGGGCGATGTTCTCCAGCACCACGATGGCGTCGTCCACCACCAGGCCGGTGGCGATGATCAGCGCCATCAGCGACAGGTTGTTCAGGGAAAAACCCCACAGGTACATCACCGCGAAGCTGCCGACCAGCGACACCGGCACCGCCAGCGCCGGAATCAGTGCGGCACGCCAGTGGCCGAGGAAGGCCAGCACCACCAGGATCACCAGACCCACGGCGATCAGCAGGGTACGCTCGGCCTCGTGGAGGGTGGCGCGGATCACCGGCGAGCGGTCCATCGCCACCTCCAGCTCGACGCTGGCCGGAATCACCTCGCGCAGCGCCGGCAGCCGGGCGCGGATCTCGGCGATGGTCTCGATGATGTTGGCGCCGGCCTGGCGGTTGACGATCAGCAGCACCGCGTCCTTGTCGTTGTAGAAGCCGCTGTTGTAGCGGTCCTCCACGCCGTCGTGCACCTGTGCCACGTCGCTCAGGCGCACCGGCCCGTCGTTCTGGTAGCGGATCACCAGCGGCCGGTAGTCGGCGGCGCGCTCCAGCTGGTCGTTGGCCTGCACCTGCCAGTGGCGCAGGGCATCCTCCACGTCGCCCTTGGGACGCCGCACGTTGGCCGCGGCGATCGCCTGGCGTACCTCGTCGAGGGCGATGCCGTACTGGTCGAGCAGGCGCGGCTCCAGCTCGATCCGTACCGCCGGCAGCGAACTACCACCGACCTGCACCTCGCCCACCCCGTCGACCTGGGAGAGCTTCTGCGCCACGATGGTCGAGGCAACGTCGTAGAGCTGGCCCTTGTCGAGCACCTTGGAAGTCAGCGAGAGCACCATGATCGGCGCCTGGGAGGGATTGACCTTGCGGTAGGTGGGCATGCTGCGCATGCCGCTGGGCAGCAGGGTGCGCGCCTCGCTGATCGCTGCCTGCACCTCGCGGGCGGCGGCGTCGATGTCGCGGCCGATGTCGAAGAGGATGATGATCCGCGTGCTGCCCTGGCTGTTGCGGCTGGTCATCTCGCTGATCCCGGCGATGCCGCCGAGCGCCCGCTCCAGCGGCGTCGCCACGGTGGACGCCATGATCTGCGGGCTGGCCCCGGCCAGGCTGGCCTCCACGGTGATCGCCGGGAAGTCCATCTTCGGCAGCGGCGACACCGGCAGCAGGCCGAAGCTCAGCGCACCGAGCAGGAGGATCGCCAGGCTGAGCAGCAGGGTCGCCACCGGACGGCGGATGAAGGGAGCCGAGAGGTTCATGCCGCCCCCCCTGTAGGAGCAAATTCATTTGCGACAGGTGCAACGCAAATCGCGAATGAATTCGCTCCCACACAAAACGGCTTGAGGCTCATGCCGTCACCCCCGCCGCGCTGCGGCCCATGAAGCGCCGGCTCAGGCGGTCGAAGGCCAGGTAGATCACCGGGGTGGTGAACAGCGTCAGGAGCTGGCTGAGCAGCAACCCGCCGACCAGCACCAGGCCCAGCGGCTGGCGCAGCTCGGCGCCGGAGCCGGTGGCGAACATCAGCGGGATGGCGCCGAACAGCGCGGCCAGGGTGGTCATCAGGATCGGCCGGAAGCGCAAGAGCGCCGCGCGGTGGATCGCCGCCTGCGGGTCCATGCCCTGATGGCGCTCGGCCTCCAGGGCGAAGTCGATCATCATGATCGCGTTCTTCTTGACGATGCCGATCAAGAGGATGATGCCGATGATCGCGATCAGCCCCAGGTCGTTGCCGGAGAGCAGCAGCGCCAGCAGCGCCCCCACCGCGGCCGAAGGCAGCGTGGAGAGGATGGTGATCGGGTGGATGTAGCTCTCGTAGAGCACGCCGAGCACGATGTACATGGTGACGACGGCGGCGAGGATCAGCAGCAGGGTGCTCGACAGCGAGGCGCGGAACGCCTCGGCGGCGCCCTGGAAGCGGCTCTCGATGCCGCCCGGCAGGCCGATCTCCCGCTCCACGCCCTCGATCGCCGCCACCGCCGCGCCGAGCGAGATGCCCGGCGCCAGGTTGAACGACAGGGTCACCGCGGGGAACTGGCCGATGTGGTTGATCAGCAGCGCCGCCGCCCGCTCCTCGATACGCGCCAGGGACGACAGCCGCACCTGGCCGCCCTCGGCGCTGGCCACATGCACCTCGTCCAGCGCCGCCGGGCCGAGGCTGTCGACAGCCCGGCTTTCCAGCACCACCCGGTACTGGCTGGCCTGGGTGTAGATGGTCGAGATCTGCCGCTGGCCGAAGGCGTCGTAGAGCGCGTCGTCGATGGCGGCAACGGTCACCCCGAGGCGCGCGGCGGCGTCGCGATCAATGTTCAGGTAGACCTGCAGGCCACGGGTCTGCAGGTCGCTGGCCACGTCGGTCAGCTCCGGCAGCGCGGCAAGCGCCTCGACCAGCTTCGGCGTCCAGGTCTCGAGCAGCGCACCGTCCGGCGATTCCAGGGTGAACTGGAACTGGGTGCGGCTGACCCGGTCCTCGATGGTCAGGTCCTGCACCGGCTGGAGGAACAGCTGGATGCCCGGCACCGCGGCGAGCTGCGGACGCAGCCGCTCGATCACCTGGCTGGCGGTGACCGTGCGCGCGGCATGCGGCTTGAGGTTGATCAGCAGGCGCCCGCTGTTGAGGGTGACGTTGTCGCCGTCCACGCCGATATAGGAAGAGAGGCTGGCCACCGCCGGGTCCTGCAGGATGACCTCGGCGAGGTGCTGCTGGCGCTCGCTCATGGCGCGGAAGGAAATACTCTGCTGCGCCTCGGAGATCCCCTGGATCACCCCGGTGTCCTGGACCGGGAAGAAGCCCTTGGGCACCGCCTGGTAGAGCACCACAGTGAGACCGAGGGTGGCCACGCCGATCAGCAGGGTCAGCGCCTGGTGGCGCAGCACCCAGTGCAGGGCGAGGTCGTAGCCGGCGATCAGGGCGTCGATCCAGGCGCCGCTGGCGCGGTAGAAGCGGCCCTGGCGCTCCTCCGGCTCCTCCTGCTTGAGGAACAGCGCGCACATCATCGGCGTCAGGGTCAGCGACACCACCAGCGAGATGAGGATGGCCACCGCCAGGGTAATGGCGAACTCGCGAAACAGCCGGCCGACCACATCGGCCATGAACAGCAGCGGGATCAGCACGGCGATCAGCGAGAAGGTCAGCGAGATCAGGGTGAAACCGATCTGCTTCGCCCCCTTGAGGGCCGCCTCGAGCGGCGTCGCGCCCTCCTCCAGGTGGCGGGCGATGTTCTCCAGCATGACGATGGCGTCGTCGACCACGAAGCCGGCGGCGACGGTCAGCGCCATCAGCGTCAGGTTGTTGATGGAGAAGCCGGCCACGTACATCACCCCGAAGGTGCCGATCAAGGACAGCGGCACGGCGATCGAGGGGATCAGCGTGGCCGACAGCTTGCGCAGGAAGACGAAGGTCACCAGCACCACCAGGCCCACCGCCAGCACCAGCTCGAACTGCACATCGTGCACCGCGGCGCGGATGGTCTGGGTGCGGTCGGTGAGCGGAATCACCTCGAGACTGGCCGGCAGGGTCGCGGCGATCTGCGGCAGCAGCGCCTGGATGCGCCCGACCACCTCGATGACGTTGGCCCCCGGCTGGCGCTGGATGTTCACCAGCACCGCCGCGTTGCGGTTGGCCCAGGCGGCCAGACGGTCGTTCTCGGCGCCGTCGACGATTCGCGCGACGTCCTTGAGGCGCAGGGTCGCGCCGTTCTGGTGGGCGAGGATCAGGTCGCGGTATTCGTTGGCGGATTTGAGCTGGTCGTTGGCGTCGAGCTGCGACACCCGGGTCGGGCCGTCGAAGTTGCCCTTGGGCTGGTTGACGTTGGAGGCGGTGATCAGCGAACGCACGTCGGAGAGGTTCAGGCCGTAGGTGGCCAGCGCCTGCGGATCGACCTTGATGCGCACCGCCGGGCGCTGGCCGCCGGCCAGGCTGACCATCCCGACGCCGGTGATCTGCGCCAGCTTCTGCGCCATGCGGGTGTCCACCAGGTCGTTGATCTCCGGCAGCGGCATGGTTGCCGAGGTGACCGCCAGGGTCACCACCGGGGTGTCGGCCGGATTGACCTTGTTGTACACCGGCGGTGTCGGCAGGTCGTCGGGCAAGAGGTTGCTGGCCGCGTTGATCGCCGCCTGCACCGACTGCTCGGCGACCTCCAGGTTCACCTCCAGGCTGAAACGCAGGGTGATCACCGAGGCGCCGCCGGAGCTGGTCGAGGACATCTGCTTGAGGCCCGGCATCTGGCCGAACTGGCGCTCCAGCGGGGCGGTCACCGCGCTGGTCATCACCTCGGGGCTGGCGCCGGGATAGAGGGTCATCACGCGGATGGTCGGATAGTCCACCTCGGGCAGCGCGGAAACCGGCAGCAGGCGGTAGGCGATCACCCCGCAGAGAAAGACCGCGACCATGATCAGGGTGGTGGCGACCGGCCGGAGGATGAAGGGGCGCGAGAGGTTCATGCGCTGGGCTTCGCTGTCTGCGGCCGGCCCGCCGGCGCCGGCTTGGGCGCCTCGCCGGCGGGCGGGCGGCTGTCGTCGATCACCTCGACCTTGCCGCCGTCGCGCAGGCGGTCGGTGCCCTCCAGCACCAGCCGCTCGCCGAGGCTCAGGCCCTGCTCGATCAGGGTGGTGGTGCCGTCGCCGGGGCCGGCCGTCACATAGCGCAGCTGCGCCTTGCCGTCGTCGCCGACCACGTAGACGAAGGTGCCCTGGGAGCCGAACTGCAGCGCCGCCGCCGGTGCCAGCAGGGCCTGCCGGCGGGTGGTCACGCGCAGCCGGACGTTGACGAACTGGTTGGGGAACAGGCGCTGCTCGGCATTCTCGAAGCGCGCCTTGAGACGCACGGTGCCGGTGGTCAGGTCGATCTGGTTGTCCAGGCTCTCCAGCTCGCCCACCGCCAGGCGGTTGCGCTCGCTGCGGTCCCAGGCCTCCACGCCCAGGCGCTGGCCGGCGTGCAGCTGCTCCAGCACCTGCGGCAGCTCGCCCTCGGGCAGGGTGAAGCTGACCGAGATCGGCAGGGTCTGGGTGATGCTCACCAGCGGCGTGGTGTCGCCGCTGCTGACCAGGTTGCCGACGTCCACCTGGCGCAGGCCGAGGCGCCCGGCGATGGGCGCGCGCACCTGGGTGTACTCCAGGTTGACCCGGGCCTGCTCGACCGCCGCCTGGTTGGAGCGGACCGTGCCCTGGTACTGGGCGACCAGCGCCTCCTGGGTGTCGAGGGTCTGCTTGGCGACCGAATCCTCGGCGTACAGCCCCTTGTAGCGGGCCAGGTCGATCTCGGCATTGCGCAGCTGCGCGCGGGTCTGCTGCAGGGTGCCCTCGGCCTGCTTGAGCGCCGCCTCGTAGAGCCGCGGGTCGATCACCGCCAGCAGGTCGCCGGCCTTGACCTGCTGCCCTTCGCGGTACAGCACCTTGACCAGTTCGCCGTCGACCCGCGAACGCACGTTCACCGTGTTGTAGGCGGTGACCGTGCCCAGCGCCTTGAGCTCGACCGGGAAATCGCCCTGCTTCACCTCGCCCACCCGCACCGGCACCGGACCACCGAAGGCCCCGCCCGGTCCACCGGGTCCTCCCGGGCCGCCCGGCCGGCCTGCCGCCGCACCGGCCGAAACCTTGGCACCGGAAAGCGCCGGCCACTGCCACCAGGCGGCAAGCCCGACGGCGACGAGCACCGCCAGCAGCCAATAGGGCCAGCGGCGGGGTGCTGGAGACGGAGAATTCAGGTTCGACTCGGACATGACGGGCAACCGCTTTCAAAGGACGCCGAACGATAAGTATTCGCGTCGACCAAGCAAAGGGCCTTTACGGGTCTTTTACCTTAGGGCCTGTTGACGTTTTGGCGTGAGCCGCGTTGCCGCGTCAAATGCCGCCAGGCAAGGCGCGGGGCGCCGGCAATGGTCATTCCCTTGCCAAGTCCCGCAACGCCGCATGGCAGCATTTGACGCGCAACCCGAAGGGACGGGGCCCGTCTGGCGCAGCACGGCGTCGCTCGTCGTTCATTTGGAATGACCAAACTTCTCTCCTCGTTCCTTGTTCTGCGCCAGACGGGCCTCCGTCGCGGCCTACGCCAAAACGTCAACAGGCCCGATGGCCGATGCCCCCTGCCGGAGCGGCGCAACGCACGGCAAGGGAGAGGCGAAACGATACAAGTGCCGGCCAGCGGCTGCATGCCGCTTCCGATCGCGAACAGCGATCCGCCGGATCGAGACACCGAAAGCGTCCGCCTCGTCAGAAATCCTGCTTATAGAAAAGGTCCAGCGAACTAGCCAGACCGCTGGCCGCCTCGAGGAACAGCCGGCGGGTCAGTTGGTAGCGCAGGGCGATGCTGTTCACCGGCTCGAACACGCCGACCCCGTAGATCAGGCTGAGCCGCTCGGAAAGCTTGCCGCTGGCCACCACGCTGGTCGTCGTGCCGCTGCCCTGGGTGCCCAGCTCGAACTCCTCGATACCGAGGTTTTTCGCCAGGCCGCCGGTGATCGAGGAGCTGCCGGCCAGGCCGAGGCCGAGCGCGGCGCCGGCCAACTGGTTGCTGTCGGCGCTGTCGCTGCTGCCCGGCGCCCGGCCCAGCAGCAGGTAGGAGAGCGCCTGCTCCTGGCTCATCGCCGGCTCGGCGAACACGTCGGTGCGCGGCTCCAGGACGCTGCCGCCGACCCGCAGGCCGGCCACCACATCGTCGACCGTGCGGACCGCTTCGATGTCCAGGTAGGGCTGGTCGATCGGGCCGATGAACAACAGCCGCGCCCGGCGGATATCCAGGCGCTGCCCGTAGGCGCGGTAGCGCCCCTTGTTCAGGCTCAGCTCGCCGCGGGCGTCCAGTTGGTCGCCGATGTGCAGGTGGCCGGCCAGCTCGGAGGTCAGGCCGAAGCCGCTGAAGGTCAGCTTGTCCTTGCCGACCTCGACCTCGATATCCATCCGCATCGCCAGCTGCCGCCGGGGCTCGACCTCGCGACCGGCCACCACCGCGTCCTCGGAAACCCGGACGGTCGAGACCGGCAGCTCGCGCAGGGTGATCGCCCCGCGCGGCACCGCCAGCGCGCCGCTCAGGGCCAGTTGCCGATCGGCCGTCTCTCCGGCCAGGCGCACCCGCAGGTCCGGCGCCACCTCCAGCTCGGCATAGGGCGGGACGCTCACCGGCAGGCGGCTGCCGCGGACGCGCAGGTCCAGATCCGGCGCCTGGCGCCAGTCCAGGGTGCCGTCCAGGCTGCCCTGGCCGTGCTCGCCGCTGCGCCAGCCGCCGCTCAGTTGCAGGCGGTCGCCGGCGATCTGCGCCTGCAGCCCGAGATCCTCGAAACGGATCGGCAGGCCGCTGCCGGCAATCCGCCCACCGCGCAGCTCCAAGCGACCGTCGATCAGGGGCTGCAGCAGGCTGCCGCGCAGGGTGCCGTTGCCGTCGAGCGTGCCGTCCAGCTCCTCGACCGGGCCGGCGAAGGGGCGCAGCACGCCCAGCTCCAGCCCGCGCAGGGCGAAGCGGCCGGAGAGCGGCTTGTTCTTGCCCTGCGGGTCGATCTGCACCGCGACGTCCAGCTCGCCCAGCCGTGGCCCGGCGAAAGCCAGCCGGGCATCGATGCGCTGCGGCTGCAGGCGGCTGTCGAGGAGCAGTTGGCGGTAGGGAAAATCCTGCCAGCGGCCTTTCTCGCGCAGGCGCAGCACGCCGTTGCCGGCGTCCAGGCGGACCTGCCCGCGCGGCCCGGCGGCCGGCAGTTCGAGCCGCAGCTCGCCGTTCAGCCGACCCTGCCAGGCGAAGTCCTGCGGCCACCAGGCGGCCAGGCTGTCCAGCGGAAAGTCGCGCAGCCGGTAGTTCAGCTGCGACTCCGGCAGCAGCCGCTGATCCTCGCCACAGAGGCTCGCCGGGCCGGAGCGCCAGCAGTGCGCGCCGAGGCTCAGGCGGCCGTCGGCCAGGCGCTCGAGGCGCGCCGGACCTTGCAGGCGCCAGTCCTGGCCACCGCTGCGCAGTTCGCCGCGACTCAGCCGACCGCGCCAGTTCCAGCCCTGCGCCAGCGCCTCCAGGCGGCCGTCGAAGGCCAGCACCAGCACCAATTGCGGGCCGTCGAGATCGACCGTCAGCGTCTGGGTGCGCCGGTCGCCCTGCCCCAGCGCCTGGAGCCGGCCCAGGCGGGTGTCGCCGAACTGAATGCCGCCGGCGTCCAGCGCCATGCGGCCGCGCTGGGCGGCGTCGAGGCTGGCGGCCAGTTTCAGGCTGTCCAGGCGCCGCGCGCCGAGGCGCAGCCGGCGACCGGCGAGATCCAGCGTGCCCTGCGGCGCCGCTGGCGTGCCGGCCAGATCGAGACGCCCGTTGGCGCTGCCCTGCAATCCCGGCCAGAGCTGGCCGAGCTGCGGCAGGGCCAGTTCCAGCCGGCCCCCGAGGCGCTCGCCGAGCTGCCCGCTGCCCTGGATGCGGTTGTCGCCGAGCGCCAGGTCGAGCTTCGCCAGGCTCCAGGCGTCGTCCGCGCCCTGCCCCTCGAGCAGCAGGCGCGCCCGCTGGCCACGCAGGCGGCCGCTCAGGTCGACGGCGGCGTCCAGTTGCAGGCGGCCGTCGCGAAAGCGCCCCTGGGTCTTCAGCGGACCGCCGAGGCTGCCGGCCAGCTCGGCGAGCCAGTAGGCGGGGTCGAGTCCGCTCAAGTGCAGGTCGGCATTCCAGCCGATGCCGTCGGCGAAGCGCAGGCCGAGCACGCCCTGCGCCCGCCCCTGACCGGCGACCAGCTTGAGCTGCGGCAGATGGAGCTGGGTGAAGTCGCCGCTCAGCGGGCTGGCCAGACTGAAGGGACCGGCCGGGCCCTGCAGTTCGGCGTCGAAATTGCCGAGATAGCCGCCGTCGCGGTAGGACAGTTCGCCGGTGAAGCGCTTGAGGCTCACCGCCGGCTCGGTGCGGGTCGGGTAGAGCCGCCGCCAGGGGAAGTCCCGCCAGTCGAGGCGCAGCTCGCCGGCCAGCCCATCGCGCCAGCCCAGGCGGCCGGCCAGCTCGAGGCGCTGCGCGCCGCCGGCATCCAGCCGGAGCGCCGCGAGTTCTGCGCCGTCGCTCTTCACCCGGCCCTGCAGGACCAGCGCCACGGCACCGCCCTCGCCCGGCAGACGAGCCTTGCCCTGCACTGCGTAACCCTCCTGCAGGTCGCCGTCGAGCGCCAGCTCGATCTGCTCCAGACGCAGGGTATCCGGCAGGCCGGCGGCGGCCTTGAAGCCGTCGGCCGTCAGCTTCAGGCTGACCGGGAGCTGCTCGGCGAGCGGCCGGATGTCGCCGCTCAGCCGTCCCGTCAGGTAGCCCTGGCTGTCGGCCTGCAGCCTCAGGCGCTCCTGCAGGTCGCCGTCCACCTGCACGGCCAGCGCCCAGGGCTGACCGCCCGGCGCCGGCAGTGCCAGACTGCCGCTCGCCGTCAGCGGCCAGCCGGCGGTGGGGGCGAGATGGCCCTGCAGGTCTACCCTCCAACCGTCGCGGCGGGCCTTGAGTACGTCGATGCGAATGCCCTCGGCGCTCCACTGCGCACTCAGCTGCAGATCCCCCACCTGCTCGCGGCCATTCAGCAACAGACGGCCGAGCCGGGCCTCGCCGAGACGGATCGGAAACGGCAGCTGCAGCGCCGGCAACTGCCGCGGCCCGCCCGCCCCGTCCTCGCCCGGGGGCCATGCCAGGCTCGCCTGCCCGGCAACCAGCCGCTCCACGCAGAGGGTCAGCTGCAACAGGCAGGCGGGGCGCCAGGCGAACTCGACATCGCTCAACTCGACGCCCCGCTCGCCCTGCCGCCAGTTCAGCCGCTCGGCCTGCCAGGCGCCGGCGAGGCGCCCGGAGAAGCCCTCCACCTGCAGTCCCGGCACCCGCCCGAGCAGCCAGAGGCTGCCGGCACTGCTGCCGAGCAGCGCCCCCAGCGCAATCAGTGCCAGCGCCAGGACCAGCAGCAGGCCACACAGCCCCAGCCTCAGGCTTTTCATAATTCCGGCCCCATGGAGAAGTGCAGGCGAACGCTGTTGTCGTCGAGGCCGCGGGCCAGGTCGACGCGCAGCGGACCGACCGGGGACACCCAGCGCACGCCGAAACCCACGCCGGTCTTGAGGTGGGGGGAGATTTCCGAGTTGAAGGCGTTGCCCTGATCGACGAAGGTGGCGATGCGCCATTTGTCCCGCAACGTGTACTGATATTCCAGGCTGCCGGCGATCAGGTAGCGCCCGCCGACATGGTCGCCGTCGGAGTTGGTCGGCGACAGCGTCTGGTAGTCGTAGCCGCGCACGCTCTGATCGCCGCCGGCGAAGAAGCGCAGCGACGGCGGCACCGTGGTGTATTGGTCGGTGAAGTTGCCGCCGCCCTGCAGCCGGCCGAGCAGGCGGTGCCGCCCGGCCAGGGTGGTCAGCCCCTTGAGCATGACGGTGCCGTAGAGCAGGTTGGCATCCGATAGCAGCGCCTCGCTCGCCGCGGCCATCTCGACCTGCAGGCGATAGCCCCGGCTCGGGTCGAGGGGGTGGTCGCTCTCCAGATAGGAATAGGCCACCCCCGGCAGCAGCAGGGTGCTCGTTCCGTTGTCGTCGCCGTAGCGGAACTCTTCGCCCTGCCATCTCAGCGAGAACACCTGCTGCCAGCCGTTGTCCAGCAGCCGGTGCCACTCCGGGCCGATCTTGAGCAGGCGGCTGCGGGTGTCGGTATTGGCCAGCTCCTGGAACTGGTAGCCGCCGGCGAAGCGCAACTTGTCGGTCATCGGCGGGTCGAGGGGGACGTCGTACCAGAAGCCGACGTTCTGCTTGGGCTGCGACAGCTCCATTTCCGTGCCGTAGCTATGCCCCTGGGAGTTGGCCCAGTAGCGCGTCCAGTTGGCCCGCCCGCGCGGACCGACGTCGGTGGAGAAGCCGGCGCCAATGCCGAAGCTGTGCGGCTTGCGCATCTGCAGCCGGACCACCACCGGAACCACCTCGCCGCGGGCGGCGGCGGGACTGGCGTCGACCCGCACGCCCTGGAAGTAGTTGCGCCCCTGGAGGTTCTGCTGCAGCTTGGCGATCAGGTCGGCGTCGTAGGGCGCCCCGGCCTCGAAGGGCACCATGCGCCGCAGGAAGGCCTCGTCGAACGGCGTGTCGCCCTCGAAGAGCACCTCGCCCAGCCGAAAGCGCGGCCCGCTGGCGTAGACCAGTTCGATGTCGGCGACCCCGGCGGCCGGGTCGACGAACAGCCGCTGGCGGGTGAAGCGGCCGGTGAAGAAACCGAGGCGCGACGCCTGGTTCTGGATCAGCTTCTTGGCGCTCTCGTAGCGGCCGTGGTTGAGCTGGGCGCCGGGCCTGAGGCGGCGGCCCTGCGGCACGTGGAACGCCCCCAGTTGCGCCGCCGGCCCCTCGACGCGAATCTCCACATGGCGCAGGCGCACCGGCTCGCCGGGAGTCACGCGCAGGCTCAGGGTCGGCGAAGTACCGGGGCGGACCTCGCTGGCAACCTCGGCGTGGTAGTAGCCCAGCGCCTCGGCCGCACGACGGGCCTGCTCCTCGGCGGCCGGCGCGAGGCGGTGCAGCGCCTGTTCGTCCCGCTCGCCAAGCTCGCCGATATAGCCGCCGATATTACCCCGAAGATCGGCATTGTCCGGTTCGACCCGCACCTCCAGCCGGGCCTGTGCGAACACCGCAGAGCCGCAGAGCAGAAGGCCCAGGAACGTCCCTGTATGGATTGAAACTCTCATGGCCCCGGATGCTAGCACGACTGTCCGACTGCTCCGACCGTGCTTACCAAGCGTTTACATCGCACCTATCCGACGGCTCAGGCGCCCCTCTCCGCCGTCGGCTGCGGGCCGGGATGAACGAGGATGTACTCGTGCACCGGACCCAGCTCGACCTGGCCGACCTCCCGGTAGCCCTGCCGGCGGAGGAACTCCAGGCAGTGCGGATCGCCGGTGTCGAGCACGATGCCCCGCGAGTTGACATCCTCGGCGCACCAGCGCTGCAGGGCCTCGAGCAGTTGCTCACCGTAGTGCCAGCCCTGGAACTCCGGGCGCACGCCGAGCAGCGGCAGCATGTGGTAGGCGCCCGGCGGCAGGCAGGCGATCACCGCCTCGTGGTAGTCCAGGTAGCGCCGGGTGCAGCGGAATCCGGCGGTCAGCAGCATGCGCATCCGCCAGCTCCAGCTTTCGGTGATCTCCAGCCGGCGCTGCGGCGGAGAAATCAGCGCCACGCCGATCAGCCGCTCGCCGAGCAGCAGGCCGAGCGCCGGCAGGGCATCGGCGAAGTGGCGCACCAGCAGCTCGCGTACGGTGGCGCGCACCCGTTGCTCGTAGCCGGGCCGGTCGGACTCGAAGAGATAGGCGAAGGTCGGCGTGTGGCGGTAGGCTTGGTAGAGCAGCGAGCAGGACTCGCGGAAGTAGCCCCCGTCGATGAGCCGAACTTCGGTAGGTGCGGTCATGGGCAGGGCCTCCTGGCGGCGGTTCGCTGTTCCCTCCCTGCACGTTAGCATCGGCATCCGACCGCCGCCAGGCGGCTGGCCCGGCGACGCGGTGATCGGCTAGCATGGCGCCCCCGCTTCGACCCGGCAGCCCTTCATGAAGATCGTCTCCTTCAATATCAATGGCCTGCGCGCCCGCCTGCACCAGCTCTCGGCGCTCATCGACAAGCACCTCCCGGACGTGATCGGCCTGCAGGAGACCAAGGTCGCCGACGAGCAATTCCCCCTCGAGCAGGTCGAGGCGCTGGGTTACCAGGTGCACTACCACGGGCAGAAGGGCCACTACGGGGTCGCCCTACTCTCCCGGCAGCCGCCGTTGGAGGTACACAAGGGCTTTCCCGACGACGGCGAGGACTCGCAGAAGCGCTTCATCTGGGGCGTCTATGCCGATGCCGCCGGGCAGCCGGTCACGGTGATGAACGGTTACTTCCCGCAGGGCGAGAGCCGCGTCCATCCGCTGAAATTCCCCGCCAAGACGCGCTTCTACGCCGACCTGCAGGCCCTGCTGGACAGCCGCTTCGGCCCCGACCAGGCCCTGGCGCTGATGGGCGACTTCAACATCGCCCCCGAAGACTGCGACATCGGCATCGGCGCGGAGAATGCCAAGCGCTGGCTGCGCACCGGCAAGTGCAGCTTCCTGCCGGAGGAGCGCGAATGGATGGCCCGGCTCAAGGGCTGGGGCCTGCAGGACAGCTTCCGCGAGCTGCACCCGGCGGTCGGCGACCGTTTCAGCTGGTTCGACTACCGCAGCCGCGGCTTCGAGGACGACCCCCGGCGCGGCCTGCGCATCGACCTGATCCTGACCTCCCGCGCCCTGCGTTCGCGCCTGCGCGCGGCCGACGTGGACTACGAACTGCGCGCCATGGACAAGCCCTCAGACCATGCGCCGGTGTGGCTGGAACTCGACTGAGTGCCGCAGACCGTGAACCGCCTCACGGTTTGGCACGATGGTCCATACCACCGGTCGGTCGTCACATAAGCGCAACCAAACAGACTTATTCTCGCGCAACCCTCCCACCTGACGTAGTAAGAAGGTGCCCCCGATGTTGCGCGCCCTGCCTTTGCCTGCCCGCTTTTCCCACCCGGCCCGCTCCCTGCTGGTCGTCCTGCTCTGCTCCAGCCTGCCGTGGAGCGCGGCGGCAGCCCAGCCCGCCGCTGCCGCGTCCGACCCCGTGCTGCGCATCCAGGGCTCCAACACCATCGGCGCCGAACTCGGCCCGGCCCTGGTGGCCGGCCTGTTCGCGCAGCAGGGTCTGCATCAGGTGCGCGTCGAGAACGGCACCGCGGCGAACGAACAGCGAGTCGTCGGTCTGGATGCCCAGGGCCGCCAGGTGGTGGCGGAAATCAGCGCCCACGGCTCGAGCACCGGCTTCGTCGCCCTGCAGGAAGGCAAGGCCGACCTCGCCGCCTCCTCGCGGCCGATCAAGGACAACGAGGTCGCCGCGCTGGCTGCGCAGGGCGACCTGCGCAGCCCGCAGGCCGAACAGGTGATCGCCATCGATGGCCTGGCGGTCATCCTCCATCCGGACAACCCGCTGCGCGCCCTCAGCCTCGAACAGCTGGCCCGGGTGTTCGCCGGCGAGGTGAAGACCTGGGAGGAACTCGGCGGGCGCGGCGGAGCGATCCACCTGTACGCCCGCGACGCCCAGTCCGGCACCTTCGACACCTTCAACGAGCTGGTGCTCAAGCCCCAGGGCAAGGCCCTCGCCGCGACGGCCCGGCGCTACGAGTCGAGCGGCCAGCTCTCCAGCGCGGTGACCCAGGACCCGGCCGGCATCGGCTTCATCGGCCTGCCCTATGTGCGCAAGGCCAAGGCCCTGGCGATCTCCTCCGGCGAGTCCCAGCCGATGCCGCCCGAGCCCAGCCTGGTCGCCACCGAGGACTATCCCCTGTCGCGACGGCTGTTCTTCTACAACCCGCCGCAGCAGCCCGGTCCCTGGGTCAAGGCCCTGGTGGAGTTCGCCCACAGCCCGAACGGCCAGAAGGTGGTCGCGCAGAACGGCTTCATCGCCCAGGAAGTCCAGGCGGTGCGCGTCGAGCCCCGCCCCGACATGCCGCCGGGCTACCTGAACCTGGCCCGCGAGGCGCAACGCCTGTCGGTGAACTTCCGCTTCCAGGAGGGCAGCGCCCTGCTCGACAACAAGGCCCAGCGCGACATCGAGCGCGTGCTCGCCTACCTGCGCGAGCACGGCAAGCTGGAGAATTCGCTGGTGCTGGTCGGCTTCGGCGACCCCAAGCAGGACAAGGAGCGCAGCACCCTGCTGTCGAAGCTGCGGGCGATGGCGGTGCGCCGCGAACTGGCCAAGGGCGGCGCGACCTTCCGCGAGATCGTCGGACAGGGCGATGCCCTGCCGGTGGCTGCCAACAACGGCGAGGAGGGACGGATCAAGAACCGCCGGGTGGAGGTCTGGGTGTACTGAAGCGCGCCGGGGCCGTCGCCCGGCGGCCCACGCAGATGGCGGGGCGCCCGAGCGGGGCCCCGCCGACGATTCAGCTGTTGCCGGCCTCCTCCGGCTCTTCCAGAACCTCCAGGCTCAGCCCCTGCCAGGGTTTCTCCCCGTCCGCCTTGTCGGCGCCGGCCACCCCGCCGTCGCGGTGCAGCTTCAGCTGGAGACGCACGTTGTTCGCCGAGTCGGCGTTCTTCAGCGCCTCCTCCTCGCCGATGGCCCCCTCGTTGACCAGCTCGATCAGCGCCTGGTCGAAGGTCTGCATGCCGAGGTTGCGCGACTTCGCCATGATCTCCTTGATCTCGCTCAGTTCGCTGCGCTTGATCAGGTCGCGCACCGTCGGCGTGCCGAGCAGCACCTCCACCGCGGCGCGGCGCTTGCCGTCCTGGGTCTTGACCAGGCGCTGGGAAACGAAGGCCTTGAGGTTGTTGCCCAGGTCGTTGAGCAGCTGCGGGCGGCGCTCCTCGGGGAAGAAGTTGATGATGCGGTCCAGCGCCTGGTTGGCGTTGTTGGCGTGCAGCGTGGAAATCGCCAGGTGGCCGGTGTCGGCGAAGGCCAGGGCATGCTCCATGGTCTCGCGGTCGCGGATCTCGCCGATCAGGATCACGTCCGGCGCCTGGCGCAGGGTGTTCTTCAGCGCGGCATGGAAGCTGCGGGTGTCCACCCCGACCTCGCGCTGGTTGATGATCGACTTCTTGTGCCGGTGCACGTACTCCACCGGATCCTCGATGGTGATGATGTGCCCGCCGCTGTTGCGGTTGCGGTAGTCGATCAGGGCCGCCAGGGAGGTCGACTTGCCCGAGCCGGTACCGCCGACGAACAGCACCAGGCCGCGCTTCTCCATCACCACGTCGAGGAGGATCTTCGGCAGCTTGAGGTCCTCGAAACGCGGGATGTCGAGCTTGATGTTGCGCGCGACGATGGACACCTCGTTGCGCTGCTTGAAGATGTTGATGCGGAAGCGGCCGATGTTCGGCAGGGAGATCGCCAGGTTCATTTCCAGCTCGCGCTCGAATTCGACGCGCTGCTCGGTGTCCATCAACCCTTCGGCGATCTTCGCCACGGCGCCCGACTGCAGAGGCTCCTGGCCGAGCGCCTTGAGCACGCCGTTGAATTTCGCGCAGGGCGGCGCGCCGGTGGACAGGTAAAGGTCCGAACCGTCCTGGGTAGCCAGGACTCTGAGCATCGATTGAATATCCATGGAATAGGTCCGCAAGGCGTATGTCGTTCAAAATCAATCGGTTGTCAAACCGGCCCGCGGCACTCTAGCCACCCCTTCCGATCTGGCACAATGCGCAGACTTCCAAGTTGAGGACTCCTTCATGGCCAAAGCGATGGCACGTCACATTCTGCTCGGCAGCGAGGCCGAAGCGGCGCAGCTGAAGAAGCGTCTGGCCAATGGCGAGGACTTCGCCCAGCTCGCCCGCCGCCACTCGACCTGCCCCTCGGGCAAGCGCGGCGGCGACCTCGGCGAGGTCCGTCCGGGGCAGATGGTGCGGGCGATCGACCAGGTGATTTTCAAGAAGGCCCTGCGCGAGATCCATGGCCCGGTGAAGTCGCAGTTCGGCTATCACCTGGTGCAGGTGTTCTACCGCGACTGAACGGCCAGCGAACGCGCATGCCCGAACCGCGCGATCAGCGAACGTCTTTTCCGGCCGGTACGCCCCGACGGCTTCCCGTGCCAGCCGCCGGGAACGCATCATCCCCGGAACCGATCAATGGTTGCTTCCTGGCAAAAACAGTTGTCTGATGACATATCTCATTCAAGCAACCCAGCCATCCGGAAAATCGCCATGTCCAGCGCGCCGCCCACAGAGCCCGTCCAGGGCACCACCCTGCAGATCCTCTCCATCGTCTGCTTCTCCTTCATCGGCTTCATGAGCGTCGGCATCCCCATGGCGGTTCTGCCGGGGCTGATCCATCACGACCTGGGCTTCAGCACCCTGGTCGCCGGCCTGGTGATCGGCCTGCAGTATCTGGTCACCCTGCTGGTGCGCCCGTTCTCCTGCCGGGTGATCGACAGCGCGGGACCGAAACAGGCGCTGATCTACGGCCTGACCGGCTGCGCCCTGGGCGGCCTGCTGATGCTGCTGGCCACCCTCTGGCTGGCCCTGCCGCTCTTCAGCCTGCTCGTCCTGGTGCTCAGCCGCCTGGTGCTCGGCATGGCCCACAGCGTACTCGGCGCCTCCGCAATCGCCTGGGGCATCGGCCAGGTCGGCAGCGCAGGCACCGCCCGGGTGATTTCCTGGAACGGCATCGCCAGCTACGGCGCGATCGGCCTGGGTGCACCGCTCGGGGTGTGGCTGGCGGGCCGTTTCGGCCTGCCCTGGATGGGCGCCAGCGTGCTGCTGATCGCCCTGTGCGGGCTCGCCCTGGCCTGGCGCAAGACGGGCGTGCCGGTGGTCGCCGGCGATCGGCTGAGCTTCATGAGCGTACTCGGGCGAGTCGGCCCCTACGGCCTGGCGATGGCCCTGGGCACCCTCGGCTACGGCACCATCGCCGCCTTCATCACCCTCTACTACGACAGCCGCGGCTGGGCCTGGGCGGAGTACGCGATGACGGCCTTCGGCTTCAGCTTCATCGCCGCCCGCCTGCTGTTCGCCCAGGCGATCGACCGCCTGGGCGGCTACCGGGTGGGGATCGCCTGCCTGCTGGTCGAAGGCGGCGGCCTACTGCTGCTCTGGGCGGCGCCCGGCCCGCTGCTGGCCATGCTCGGCGCGGGGCTGAGCGGCTTCGGGTTCTCGCTGGTGTTCCCGGCCCTCGGCGTGGAGGCGGTGAAGAGCACGCCGGCGTCCAACCGCGGGGCGGCGATCGGCGCCTATTCGCTGTTCCTCGACCTGGCGCTGGGCGTCGCCGGCCCGCTGATCGGCCTGCTGATCGGCAGCCAGGGTTTTCGCTCGATCTTTCTGGTCTGCGCGCTGGCCGCCTTCTGCGGCCTCGGCCTGACCCTGGCCCTGCAGCAGCGCAGCGCCCGCCAGCCGGCCGGGAGCGCGGCGGAGCTGGCACCGGTCGAGGCGGATTAGCGCCGGGGCCCGTCCCTCGCCGGGCGAGCCTAATGCCGGCGATCCGGCCGCGCCAGCCCGAGCTTCTCGATGCGGTAGCGCAGCATGTCCCGCGTCAGCCCCAGCAGGCGGGCGGACTTGGTCACGTTCCAGTCGGTCCTGTCCAGCGTGCGCAACACCATGTCGCGCTCCACCTCGGGCAGGTTGAGCCCCTCCCCCGGCAGCGCCGGGTCGAAGTCGCGGACCAGGGCCGGACGCGGATCGCCCCCCTCCATCAGCTCCGGGCAGATCGCCAGCTGAGCGGGGCCGATCAGGTTGCCCGGCGCCAGCAGGGCGGTCTGCTCCAGCATGTTGCGCAGCTCGCGCACGTTGCCCGGCCAGCTGTAGCTCTTCAGCAGCGCCCTCGCCTCCGCAGTGAAACCAAGGCCGGGCTTGCCGTAGCGCTTGCCGTGCTGGGCCAAGTAATGCTCAGCCAGGGCGATCACGTCCTCGCCGCGCGCGCGCAGCGGCGGCACCTTGATCTCGATGACCCGCAGGCGGAAGAACAGGTCGCGGCGAAACTTGCCCTGCTGGACCATCCGCTCAAGGTTGCAGTTGGTCGCACTGATGATGCGCAGGTTCACCTTGCGCTCCCTGACCGCGCCCAGCCGGCGGATGCTACGGTCCTCCAGCAGCTTGAGCAGCTTGGCCTGCAAGGGCAGCTCGATCTCGCCGATCTCATCGAGGAACAGCGTGCCGCCGTCCGCCGCCTCGACCAGGCCGACCCGCCGCTCCTTGGCGTCGGTGAAGGCGCCCCGCTCGTGGCCGAACAGCTCCGCCTCCAAGAGGTGCGCCGGAATCGAGGCGCAGTTGACCTCGACGAAGGGGCCGCCGCGGCGGTTGCCGTCGAAATGCAGGGCGCGGGCGATCAGCTCCTTGCCGGTGCCGGTTTCGCCTTCGATCAGCACCACCGGCAGATCGGCGTCGGTCATCCGGCTCTCCGCCTCCAGCAGCTGACGCACCGTCGCCTTCATCGCCCGCATCGCCGGCGAGTTGCCGATCAGCGCGTCGAGTCCGGCGGCCCGGGCTTCGCGCGCCTGGTAGAAGGACAGCGCATGCTCCAGACGCTGGGCCTCGAGCGCCTTGTCGATCAGCAGCTTGAGTTCGGCCAGCACCACCGGCTTGGTCAGGTAGTGGTAGGCCCCGGCCTTCATCGCGGCCACCGCATCCTCTACGTTGCCGTAGCCGGTCATCATGATCGGCTTGATCCGCGGGTCGCTGGCGCAAACCCGGGCGACCAGTTCCAGACCGCTCATCCCCGGCAGGGAGCGGTCGGTCAGCAGCACGTCGGGGCGCTGCGTCCCGAGCAGCTCCAGCGCCTCCTCGGCCGAGCCGCAGACCAGCGCCTCGTAGTGCCGGCGTTCGAGATAAGTCCGAATATTGTCCGCCAGCGTCTCGTCGTCCTCGACGATCAGAATGCTGTGCTCCATCGCTAATCTCCTTCTGCAATCCTGAAGACCAGACACACGTCGGTCCCTTCCCGTTCACGGCTATCCAGCCGGATGGAGCCGCCGAAACGCTCCATGATCCGCTTCACCAGCACCAGCCCGACCCCGAGCCCGCCGCGCTTGGTGGTATAGAAGGCCTTGAAGGCCATCGCCATCTGTTCCCGCGTCATGCCGTTGCCGCTGTCGCCGACGGTCAGGCGCAGGCGCCGCTCCCGGACATCGACCGCGATCCGGATGCGCAGCGTGCCGCCCCGGGGCATGGCCTCGATGGCATTGGAAATCACGCTGTTGAGCACCTGGGCGAACAGCACCCGATGGCTGATCACCGCCGGCGCCGGCTGTGCCGGCCAGTCGACCCGGATGCCGGCAGCGCGGATCTGCTGGTCGAAGGCGTGCAGCACGTCGTCCACCGCCGCCACCGGGTCCACCGCCTCCCGGTCGCCACAGAGCGGGCGGGAGGAAATCAGCAGTTCGCTGACGCACTTCGACAGGCGGTCGACCTGGCCGATGATGTCCTCGATGTTCTTGCGGATCGGCGGCGCATCCACATCCAGCGCCAGCTCCGCGCTGGAGCGAATGGCCGCGAGGGGATTGCGCAGGCTGTGCGCCACCGCCGTGGACATCTCCCCGAGGGCGACCGCCGTTTCGTTGGCGATCAGCTGCTTCTGCTGGGCGGCGAGCAGCCCCGAGAGCCGCCAGACCATCCAGAACAACCCGAGGTAGATCAGCACGCCGCCGAGCACCGCGGCCAGCCAGCACAGCAGGTAGCTGCGCTGGATACGGGCGATCAGGTCCACCGGCTCCTTGTAGATCTCCACCATCGTCGCCACCCTGCCCGCGCCGTCGCCGAGCGGAATGTAGTGCCCGACATAGAGTTCCCCTGGCGGGCTGAAGACGTTTTCCCCGAGGTGCTCGCCGGTCGTGGCGGCGACCGCGTCTCCGCTGCCGAAGGCTTCCTCGAGGTCCGCGTTATCGACCCTCCTGCCGATCAGCCGCGGGTTGGTCGACCAGAAGATGACCCGGTCGGCACCATACAGGTTGACCAGCAGTACCTCGGGGAGATGGGTGATGTGGTCGAGGAACTCGCTGCGGACCTTGGCGATCGTTCTGCGCAGCAGTTCGGAGCCGGAGAGTTCCCGTCCCGGCTCGAGCAGCATGCCCATGGTCATGTCCAGACTCATGTCGGCATGACGGCGCTCCATTTCAGCGATCGAGCGGACCGCCTGAACGGTCAGCAGGCCCTCGCGGCGGACGCTCTCGATCAACAGAAAACGGGTTGAAACGATAGCCAGCGAGACGACAACCGCCGTGATGACGACGAAGCTGACCAAGGAGAAATACCTGATCAGATGGAACCGCTTCGGGGTTTCCGCGCCCAAGGGTGTTCGCCTCCCTGCAAAGAAGGATGCCTCTGGACCCCGACTGGCTCATCCTGGTATTCGTTCTTGTGGGTGTTTTTATAGCCCATTGCTATAGGGTGGCTAAGCACGATTGGCGATCATGAAGGCCGGTATTCGATATAAGAGCTGCCAGCCTAGCGGCCCCAGATGCCGGATGAAGCGGGCCGGCCCGCTTCATCCGGCCGGCGGGACGAGCACGGGGAAACGGCCCCGGCCACGAAGTCGTCGCGGGCAGCCGTGGCGGGTTGCGATCTTCGGCCCTACGGCCGATGCCCCGGGTGATGGAGGGCGCGCAGGTACATCGCACCGGCCAGCGGCAGTTCGCCATCCAGCTCGGCCAGGCTGGCAGTCTGCATCGGCAGCGGGTCCTGCAGGTGGCCGTGGATCAGCAAGCCGGCCAGCGCACCGAGGAAGGGCTGGTGGCTGGCCAGCAGGAGTTCTTCCTCGCCGCGTTCGGCCAGCCGGTCGAGGGCCTGGCGCGGATCGCTGTCCGGCGTCAGCCAGTCCACCACCACCAGCTTCGGCGCGCCGTCGAGAAAGGCCGCCAGCAGCTCGGCGGTCTGCCGGGCGCGCACATAGGGACTGCAGAGGATCGTCGGCAACGGGCGCCCGGCCAGGTGCGCAGCCGCCTGGCGGACCTCCTTGCGGCCGTGCCGGGTCAGCTCGCGCTCGGCATCGGTACGGGCATGGGACTCGGCCTCGCCGTGTCGCAGCAGCCAGAGTTTCATCGGGATCTCCTCGCCGGCCGGGGTGGATGGATCAGAAGCCGCTGGTGGAAATGAAGTCCACATCGGTCTTCGGCTCGCCGGTCATCAGCGCCTCGATGACCTGGGCCAGGGTGCGCCCCTCGAAGAGGATCGCGTGCAGGCCGGCGACCAGCGGCATGTAGACGCCCAGTTCCTCGGCCTTGGCCTTGAGCACCCGCAGGGTGTTGACCCCTTCGGCCACCTCGCCGAGGCGCGCCACCGCCTCCTCCAGGCTGAGGCCCTGGCCGAGCGCATAGCCAACCTGATAGTTACGACTCTTCGGCGAGGTGCAGGTGACGATCAGGTCGCCGACCCCGGCCAGACCGAGGAAGGTCATCGGGTTGGCGCCGAGCCGCACGGCAAAGCGGGTCATCTCGGCGAGGGCGCGGGTGATCAGCATGCTCTTGGTGTTCTCGCCCATCCCCAGCGAGGCGGCCATGCCGGCCATGATCGCATAGACGTTTTTCAGCGCCCCGCCCAGCTCGGCGCCGAAGCGGTCGGCGCTGGCGTAGACGCGGAAGGTGCGCCCGTGCAACACGGCCTGCACCGCCCGGCACAGCGCTTCGTCCTCGCTGGCGACGACCGTGGCGGTCAGCGCATGCTCGGCGATCTCCCGTGCCAGGTTGGGCCCGGAGAGCACGCCGATGCGTGCCGCAGGAGCGATCTCCTCGATGATCTGGCTCATCAGCTTGAAGCTCTGCGCCTCGATCCCCTTGGTGGTGCTGACCAACATCTTCCCGGCCAGCAGCCCGGACACCGGCTGCAGCGCCTGGCGTAGGGCGCTGGAAGGCAGCACGACGAAGATCAGCTCGCAGGCCGAGACCGTCGCGGCGAGGTCGGTGACCGGCTCGACGCCGGGAAGCACCTTGATGCCCTTCAGGTAACGCGGGTTCTCCCGCTGCGTGCGGATCGCCTCGGCCTGCACGGGATCGCGCATCCACAGCCACACGGTCTGGCCGCTCTCCGCCAGCAGATTGGCAAGCGCCGTGCCGAAGCTGCCGCCGCCGAGCACCGCGATGGGTTGTCTTGCAGTCATCTCGTTCCTCCAGTACGGCAATGGGACCGCATTATTACGGAGCGAGACCGTCGAGACCAGTCATCGGTTGGCCCTTGCACGGTCACGAACACTGTCGTAAAGCCGTTCCATGGCCGGTTGGCGACCCTTCCCCCCACCGACAAGTGATAAACTATGCAATTGCGGCTGACCTTCGTCATTCCGACCCCATGCATTTGGCTGCCGCCAGCAACGCCACGGCAGGGATGACAGCGCTCGGCCCTGTGACTTTCAACATCAGGCAACAGTCTATGACTAGGCTGCCGAATCATACCCCCGTTGCCTGCGGCCACCAGACGTTCAGTCCGTCTCCACGAACGGACCATTGAGGAATTTGCATGACCAAACAAAACGCCTATACCCGGGAAGACCTGCTGCGCTGCGCTCGCGGCGAGCTGTTCGGTCCGGGTAATGCGCAACTGCCCGCCCCCAATATGTTGATGGTCGATCGCATCACGCATATCAGCGACACCGGCGGCAAGTACGGCAAGGGCGAAATGGTCGCCGAACTGGACATCAATCCCGACCTGTGGTTCTTCGCCTGCCACTTCGAAGGGGATCCGGTCATGCCCGGCTGCCTCGGCCTCGACGCCATGTGGCAGCTGGTCGGCTTCTACCTGGGCTGGCAAGGCTATCCGGGACGCGGCCGGGCCCTCGGCTCGGGCGAGGTCAAATTCTTCGGCCAGGTGCTGCCGACGGCGAAGAAACTCACCTACAACATCCACATCAAGCGCACCATCAACCGTTCGCTGATCCTCGGCATCGCCGACGGCATCGTCAGCGTCGATGGCCGCGAGATCTACAGCGCCGAAGGCTTGCGCGTCGGCCTGTTCACCTCTACCGACAGCTTCTGAAGGACATCCACATGCGTCGCGTCGTGATCACTGGCCTCGGCATCGTATCCTGCCTGGGCAATGACAAGGACACCGTATCCGCCAACCTGCGTGCCGGCCGGCCAGGGATTCGCCACAACCCCTCTTATGCCGAAATGGGCCTGCGCAGCCAGGTGTCCGGTTCCGTCGACCTGGATCTGGAAGCGCTGATCGACCGCAAGGTCTACCGCTTCATGGGTGACGCCGCCGCCTTCGCCTACCTGTCCATGGAGCAGGCGATCAAGGATGCCGGCCTGACCGCGGAAGAGATCTCCAACCCGCGCATCGGCCTGATCGCCGGCTCCGGTGGCGCCTCCACCTTCAACCAGATGGAAGCCATGGACATCCTGCGCGAGAAGGGCGTCAAGCGCGTCGGCCCGTACCGCGTACCGCGCACCATGGGCAGCACCGTCTCCGCCTGCCTGGCCACCCCCTTTAAGATCAAGGGCGTGAACTACTCGATCTCCTCGGCCTGCGCCACCAGCGCCCACTGCATCGGCAACGCCATGGAGCAGATCCTGATGGGCAAGCAGGACATGGTCTTCGCCGGCGGCGGCGAAGAGGAGCACTGGAGCCAGAGCTTCCTGTTCGACGCCATGGGCGCCCTGTCCACCCAGTACAACGACACCCCGGAAAAGGCCTCCCGCGCCTACGACGCCAAGCGTGACGGCTTCGTCATCGCCGGCGGCGGCGGCATGGTGGTGGTCGAGGAACTGGAGCATGCCCTCAAGCGCGGCGCGAAGATCTACGCCGAGATCGTCGGCTACGGCGCCACCTCCGACGGCTACGACATGGTCGCTCCGAGCGGCGAAGGCGCGGTGCGCTGCATGCAGCAGGCGCTGAGCACGGTCGTCGACCCGGTCGACTACCTGAACACCCACGGCACCTCCACCCCGGTCGGCGACGTAGCCGAAGCCAAGGCGGTGCGCATCGTGTTCGGCGACAAGGCCCCGCCGATCAGCTCGACCAAGAGCCTGTCCGGCCACTCCCTGGGCGCCGCCGGCGTGCAGGAAGCGATCTACACCCTGCTGATGATGGAAGGCAACTTCATCGCCGGCTCGGCGAACATCGAAGAGCTGGACCCGGAAGTGGCCGACCTGCCGATCGTCCAGAAGACTCGCGAGAACGTCACCCTGAACACCGTGATGAGCAACAGCTTCGGCTTCGGCGGCACCAACGCCACCCTGGTGTTCAAGCGCTGGCAGGGCTGAGTCCGACCTCGGCCATTCGGCAAACGCCCCGCCTCGTCGGGGCGTTTTGCTTTCCGGCCCCTACTCCTGGCGAAAGAACGGCTCGGCGACGAACTGCCAGTCGGCATAACGGGTCATCCCCTCGAAAAACTCCCAGTCCGGCGGGAAGTTCGCGGTTTTCAGCGGCCGTCGTTCGGACAGGCTGTAGACCCCGGCGATGCGCCCGTCGACCGAGCGGACCAGTCCCCACTCGCCGCCGCCGGTGACCGGATCGGCATAGAGACGGCGCAGGTGCCGCTGGCGCTTGATCTGCCGGCGATCCTCGAGCAGCTCCTCGAGGCTCTGCGGATACTGGGCGATACCCGGCGAGTTGCGGTAATAGCTGCGCAGCGCCAGGGCGTACTGGTTGCCGATCCACAGCAGGTCGCGCTCCCGGTCGCGCTGGCTGGCGGTCGACCACAGCTGGCCGGCCGCGGCCAGCGCGCCGCCCATCAGCGCGACGAGAAACAGCACGCCCAGGTAGGTGAAGCCCCGTTGCCCGTCCATCGCCTCACCATTCGGCATACAGGCTGCCGTCCTTGGCTCGCCCGTCCGCCCCGCTCTTCACGTCGGCGACACCGCCGGCAACGCCCTCGGGCGGCGGCAGCAACACCCACTGGTCGCTGCGCTCGACGATCGGGTCCACCGGCAAGTTGCGCAGGTAGCGCTGCTCCACCAGCGCCTCGAGGCTTTCCGGGTAGCGACCGGTGTCGCCGTAGTACTGGTCCAGGGCATCGCGCATCACCGTCAGACTCTGTTTGAGGGTGGTTTCCTTGGAGTACTCGAGACTGGAGAAATAACGCGGCACGGCGATGGTCAGCAGGCTGGCGATGATCGCCATGACCACCAGCAGCTCGATCAAGGTGAATCCGCCCTGTCGCTTCATTACCACTCCCGATACGGAATGCCGTTGAGCCCGCGGCTTTTGGACAGCGAATGGACGTCGAAGACGTCCTCGCCCTCCTGCGGGTTCTCCGCGGAACTGTCGTAGCTGCGCAGCCCCCAGCTCTCCGGCGCGCTCATGTCCGGCTCGGCGAAGGGGTCGCGGGGAATTCGCCGAAGGAAATAGAGCTTGCTCCCCGAGGGATTGCGCAGGTCGCGCACGCCCTCCACCAGCACCGCCAGCGAGGGCGGATAGCCGCTGCCGAGGGCGGACTTCTCGATGAAGCCGGCGTCGGTCGCCCGCTTGTAGGCATCGATCGCATCGCGGATACGGTACAGCGCCGTTTTCAGCTCCTGCTCCTTGCCGCGGCGGATCACCGTCTCGGTCAGCGGCGCGGCCATGCCGGCCAGCAGCCCGAGGATCGCCAGGGCGATCACCAGTTCGAGCAGCGAGAAACCGCGCCCCTGCCGCACGCCGCCGTTCATCGCCGTGCGTCCCCGGCGGCGGCCAGCGGCTCGGGCTTCGACGGCCGCCGGCCGACCTCGCCCTCGCGGGGCAGCGCCGCCGGACGCATGCGCAAACCGCTCTCGGTGCCGGAGTCGAACTCCATGTCGTAGGGGCTCTGGTAGGGCAGATTGCGCACGATGCGCGGGGTGATCGAGAGCACCAGCTCGGACTTGCTCAGGGCGTCCTTGTTGCTGCCGAACAGCCGGCCGAGGCCGGGAATGTCGCCCAGCCCGGGAATGCGGTCGCCCGAGGTGCCGTGGTCGTTGCGCACCAGGCCGGCCAGCACCTGGGTTTCGCCGTCGCGCAGGCGCAGGGTGGTGACCGCGTTGCGGGTGTCCACCTGGACCGGAATGGTGCCCGCCGCGGTGGCCGGCTGCTGGGTCGCGTTGCTCACCTCCAGCCCCACCTTGATGGCGACCTCGTCGTTCAGGTGGATGGTCGGCTCAACCTCCAGCTTCAGGCCCACGTCCAGGTAGGTGATGCTCTCGGTGATCACCGGCCCCTGGGTGGAGGGCGTCGAGGTGGCGCTGACCACCGGCACCCGCTCGCCGATGTGGATACGTGCCTGCTGGCGGTTGCTCACCCGCAGCACCGGGCTGGCAAGGGTGTTGATGTCGCTGTCGTTGGCGTTGATCTTCAGGGTCGGCGACGGCGAGAAGGAGATGCGGTCGGGATCGATCCCGCGCAACTGGCCGAGGATGCTCACCGAGCTGGCGCCGTCCTCGGTGAGGATGCCGAAGGTATTCGGCCACTGCAGGCCGAGATCGAGGATACGCTTGCGGGAAACCTCCATCACCTCCAGCTCCAGCACCACCTCCGGGTTGGCCTGGTCCTGGGCCATGAAGAGCTTCTCGGCCAGGTGCACCGCGTCCGGCGTGTCGCGCATGGTCAGGGTGTTGAGGCGCTCGTCGACGAACACGTCGCGGGTCTTGAGCAGGGTCTTGACCATGTTCAGCGCGGTGTTGGCGTCGGTGTTGGTCAGGTAGAAGGTCCGCAGCACCAGCTCCTGGTAGTCCTTGAGCTTCTGCGGGGTGTTCGGGTAGATCACCACGGTGTTGTCGTTGACCACCTTCTGCTTCAGCTGGCTCTGCTGCAGCAGCAGGTCCACCGCATCCTCGATGGCCACCTGGCGGACGTAGATGGTCGCCTTGAGGTCCGGGCGCACGTCCTGGTCGAAGATGAAGTTCATCCCCGCGGTCTGCGCCAGCACCTCGAAGACCAGCTTCAGGTTGGCCTCGCGAAATTCCAGGCTCACCGGCCGCTGCAGCTTGGCACGCAGTTGCGGATAGGCGACGGCGGTCTGCGCGCGGGTGGCCTCGATGCCCTCCTGCAGGGCCAGCGCCCCCTCGTGCTGCGGCTCCAGGTCGAGGATCGAGCGCAGCAGCCGCTCGGCCCCGTCCAGGTCGCCACGTCTCAGGGCCAGCTCCGCCTGCCGGTACAGCTCGGCGACATTGCGCAACTGGACGATCCTGCGCATCCCCTCGGTGGCCCGGGTATTCCCCGGCTCGATGCCCAGCACCCGCTGGTAGGCGACCTGCGCGGCCTCGTTGTTGCGCGCGGCATGCGCCTGCTCGGCCTGGCCCAGCAGCCGGGTGACCACCCGCGTCCGCTGAGTGGTCAGGGCGATCTGCACGCTGGGGTCCTCGGGATTGCGGTGCGCCGCCTCGGCCAGCTGCGCCAGGCCCTCCTCGTACTTGCCCTGATCGATCAGCTCGATGCCTTCCTTGCTCGGCTGGCCGGCACAGCCGGACAGCAGCACGACGCCCAGCAGCAGGGGCCGCCAGAGGGCGCTTGCAGCCTTGCGCGTTGCGATGGTCATGGATGCTCTCCCACGGGCAGCGACTGGGTCTGGTTCAGCGGCAGATAGACGAGGGTAAGCTCGTCGGCGGCGATCTTCTCCAGCCGGTAGGTACCGTCGATCACGTCGCCGGCCGCCACCGTGTGCAGGCGATCCCCCCGCAGCAGAAAGACCCGGAGGCGGACGCTGTCGTCCAGCCTGCCGATGAACTCGAAGGGCAGCGACGGCGCGGCCGGCGGGGGTGGCGGCGGCGGTGCGGCCACCGGCGGCGGCGCGGTATCGACCGGCGGACGCGGCGGTGGCTCCACGCGCCAGCTGCGCGCGGCGAACAGGTTCGCCTGCGGCACCGCCCGGCTCGCCGGCCCGGCCCGCAGCGCCCGGACGTCCGGCGGGGCGGCGGCCTGCTCGGTCGGCACCGCGGCCGGCCGGCTGCGCGGCGCCACCGCCAGGGGCTCGGCCTCCGGCGGGAAGAACTCGGGCAACAGCGCCAGCAGCCCCGCGCAGGCGAGGAACGCCAGCCAGCCCAGCAGCCGCCGCCGGCCCATCACCACCTCGACAGATAGAGGGTCATGCGGATGCGCCCCTCGAGTTCGGTTTCATGGATGTCCTTGCGCTTGAACTCGACATCCTCCAGCACCAGCGCCGGCACCTCGGCCAGCAGACGGTGCAGGAAGCGGCGCAGCTGCGGATAGCCGGCGCGCACCGGCAGGAGGATGCGGTAGCGCGCCAGACGGGTCTTCGGATCGATGCCGAGGGAATATTCGCCGCGGGCCAGCGACAGGTTCTCCGCCCGTGCCGCCGCGTAGATCCGGTCGATGGTCGCGGTCGCCGCCGGTTGTGCCGGCAGCTGGCGATGGAAGTCGGCCAGCTGCCGGCCGGGGCCTTGCGGCGGCAGCTCGACGCCGCGCGCGATGCGCCCCAGGCGCTCGCGGGCCTCGACGATCTGCCCGGCCAGCACCTCGCGCGTCTGCCAGGCCGGCCACAGCACCAACAGCCCGTAAGCGGCAGCCAGTACCAGCAGTGCGGCGCCTCCGGCAGCCGGCCAGCCCAGCCGGCGCAGGTGCTCGAGGAGGATCAGCCTATGGACGGCCATCCGGCACCTCCCAGGTCGCCAGCAGGTTGAAGCGGATCGGCCGCTCGGCTACCTGGACCAGCACCTCGTGGTCGAGCAGGGAGACGTCGCTCAGCCCGTCGCTGTCCTCGAGCCGCCGGTGGAACTCCAGCATGGCCTCCAGGTTGCGCGCCTCGGCGCTGATCCGCAGCAGCCGCTTGCGGGCATCCGGGGTCAGGCCGAGCAGGGCGACATCCTGGAGCGGCAAGGACTCCAGGGTGGCGAACAACCCGTTCCACGGCAGGTTCAGCGCCGCCGAGACCCGGCGCATTTCCGCCAGGCTGGCCTGCTGGGCCAGGCTGTCGGCCTTCGACAGCGACGCCTGGCGGACCTCGCCGCCCTGCCCCTGTTGCAGCCGGGCAAGCTCCTGCGCGTCGCGCACGGTATCCGCGGCGACTTGCCGTTGCAGCGCCCAGAGCAGCCCGGCCAGCAGCAGGCCGGCGGCCAACAGCGTCCAGCCGAGCGGACTGGCCAGGGATCTGCGCTGGAAGTCGAGATCGAGGGCGCGCATCTCAGTGCACCGCCAGGGCCATGGCCTGCAGGACATCCGCCGGCGTCCCCGGCAGATCCAGCGCACGCAGCCCGGCCAGTGCCGCCGTGCGCCCCGGCGCATGCAGGTAGCGCGCCGCGCGCACCTCGCCCTCCAGGCCCTGCAGCTCGCATTCCCGCTCGACCAGCGCGAGCAGCGCCGCATCGTCGTCGCTGCCGGCCACCGAACGCACGCTGGCCCAGCGCCCTTCGCGGGCCAGCAGCAGGCTGCTGCGCCCCGGTTCGGCGAGCACGAAGAGAAAGTCGCCCGCCGGCAGTTCCCCGGCGAAGCGATTGAAGGCCGCCATCAGGTAGGGCTGCACCGAGCAAAGGCGCAGCCCGGCGCCCTTCAGCGCGACCTGCAGGCGCTCGACCAGTCCCCGCTCGACGGCCGCCGCCAGCCGCGGCTGCCCGGCCGGGGACGGCGACAGGCGCAGCAGCCAGTCGTCGGCGGACGGACCGTAGATCTCCTGGAAACGAAAGCGCGCATAGGCCTCAAGCTCCTCCGGCGAGACGATCGCTTCGCTCCAGGGAACCAGCGCGAAGCGCACGAAGCGGCTGGAGAGCACCAGGGTCAGGCTGCCGCGCCTGCGGCCCGGCTCGCCCAGCAGACGCTCCAGGGCCTGCGCCGCGCCACTCCAGACCGGCCCTTCGGCGGGGCCGTACTCGGCCCCGCCGAGCAGATCCAGCGCGCCGCGCCGCCTTCGGAACAGCGCCAGGCGCGTGGCGCCGAGCACGGCGATGCGCCGTTCACCCCACGAAAGTGACACGGTTGATTTCCTCCAGGGTGGTCCGCCCAGTCCGCACCAGCTCCAGCGCCGAGCTGCGCAACAGGCGCAGGCCGCGGCGCCGGGCCAGTTCCTTGATCTGCGAGATCGGCTGGCGCTCGACGATCAGCTGGCGGATCTCGTCGTCGAGCAGCAGCAGTTCGGCGATCGCCTTGCGGCCGCGATAGCCCGAGCCCCGGCAGCGCCCGCAACCGCTGCCCTGGACGAAGCGGAAGTCGCCGACCTCGGCCGGGTTCAGCCCGGAACTCAGCAACTCGTCGGCACCCGGCTCGACGGGCATGGCGCAGTCCGGGCAGACCAGGCGGATCAGCCGCTGGGCGAGCACCGCGTTGAGCGCGGAGACGAAGCTGTAGGGGTCGACCTCCATCTGCACGAAGCGGCCGATCACGTCGAACACGTTGTTGGCGTGGATGGTGGTGAACACCAGGTGGCCGGTGAGCGCCGACTGCACGGCGATCTGCGCGGTTTCCGGGTCGCGGATCTCGCCGACCATGATCTTGTCTGGGTCGTGGCGGAGGATCGAGCGCAGGCCGCGGGCGAAGGTCAGGCCCTTCTTCTCGTTGACCGGGATCTGCAGCACGCCGGGCAACTGGTACTCCACCGGGTCCTCGATGGTGATGATCTTGTCCACCCCGTGGTTGATCTCGGTGATCATCGCGTACAGGGTGGTGGTCTTGCCGCTGCCGGTGGGGCCGGTCACCAGCACCATGCCGTAGGGCTCGGCGGCCAGCCGGCGCAGGCTGCGCAGGGTCGCCTCCTCGAAGCCCAGCGCCTCCAGGCTGACGCCGCTGACGCGGTCGGCCAGGTCCTGCTTGTCGAGCACCCGCAGCACCGCGTCCTCGCCGAAGATGCTCGGCATGATCGACACCCGGAAGTCGATCTGCCGGCCGTGGATGCCGACCTTGAAGCGGCCGTCCTGGGGCACCCGCTTCTCGCCGATGTCCAGCTCGGCGAGCACCTTGACCCGCGAGATCACCTGGTCGGCGATCTCGCTGCCCTGCACCCGGCCGATGGCGTTGAGCACCCCGTCGATCCGGTACTTGATCGCCAGCCCGTTGCCGGTCATGCCCAGGTGAATGTCGCTGGCGTGCATCTTCAGCGCGTCGTAGAGGGTCGAGTTGACCAGCTTGACCACCACGCTGGAGTCCTCGCTGATCCGCGCCAGCGACAGCGTCTCCACTGCCTCGACCTCGGCCGCCCCGGCGGCGTCGGCGCCCAGCGACTCGACGGCGTGGAAGGCCTCCTCGTGGCGCGCCAGGTAGCCGGCCAGGTCGGCCGAATGCACCAGGTACAGCGGCGCGCCTTCCAGGCAGGCATCGATCCAGGCCAACCGGGCATCGTCGAAGGGATCGGCGAACACCCCGACCTCGCGCTCGTCCAGGCGGACCACGGCGAACTCGCGCTTGAGCGCCTGGGCCAGCGCCAGCCGCTCGAAGACCGGCAGGCAGGCGAACAGCACCTCGCCGTCGAGCACCGGGTAGCGCAGGGTCGCCCCCAGGCGGCGGACGAACGCACCCGCGTCGAGCCCGCTCAGCGCTTCCAGCGCCTCGACCACCGGCTCCCCCTCGGCCGCGGCCCGCTCGCGGGCCTCGCGCAGCAGCGCCGCCGCGAAACCGGCCCGCTCCACGCCGTCCGGCACAGCAGCCGGCTCGGAAGAAAGCGTGGGAGAAAGACTGTCCATGCAACCTCCCCTCGTCCAACGCAATCGCCCGCCCCGGGCGGGCTCCGCTACTCGCTGCGCACCCGGCCCAGGACCTGCGGCTTGCACACCACCCGGGCCAGATCCGCCAGCGGAAAGGGCTTGAGCAGGATATGGACGATGCCGCGGCGCGCCGCGCCCTCGCAGATCTCCCCGCTCGGATGGCCGGTCATCAGCACCCGCTCGCCGTCGTAGCGACCGCGCAGGGCATCGAGCACCTGGAAGGCGTCCATGTCCGGCAGCCGGTAGTCGAGCACCAGGATGTCCGGCCCGAAGTTCGCCGCCAGCAGGAGGGCACCGGCTCCGTCACGGGCCCTGCGCACCTCGCAGCGCCTCGTTTCGAGATAGGCCTGGAGATTTTCCGCAAGGATCGGCTCGTCCTCGACAAGCAAGACTTTCCTGATCGCCACGACGGCTGCCCCTCCGCTCCTGAAACCTGCACCATCCCCAAAGCGTGAAAACGAACGCTCGGCTTGGCAGATGCACGGCTCGGGCCAGCTCCCTGCATATCGCTATCCAGCTGATTTTTCAGAGTTCTCTAGAACGCTCGGTTCCCCAGTTTCGGGGAAAACCCCACCCGCCTCCGGCCCGCCGCCCCCAAACCGGGGAGGATCGCCGGCCGCTCACGGGGCCGCCTCGACATAGCGCCCGGTGGGGACGAAGCACCCCGCCGCCAGGTCCACGCCGACGATGTGCGCCCCGCCGCCCCCACCCGCCGTCCTGGCCCGAAGCCCAGGGGCGGGGTCACTCCGGTCTGCAGGGCGTGCAGGTTCTCCAGCTCGCTCACCAGGCGTTCCCGGCTGGCGTCGCGGCCGGCGCGCTTGAGGCCTTCGGCGAGCAGCAGCGCCGCACTGTAGGCGCCGATCTGCAGCGCCGGCTGGTGCTCGTCCAGACCGGCGCGCCGGCGCAGGGTTTCGAGCGCCTGCGCACCGGCGGGCGTGACGTCCGCCGGCAGCAGCGGATAGGCGAGGAACAGCCGTCCGGAAAAGGCCGGCGGCAGGCGCAGTGCTGCGCCGGCCACCTGCTGGGCGCTGGCGTACAGGCGGGGCGCCAGCCCGGCCCCATCCAGCGCCGTGCCCAGGGCGACCAGCGCCTCCCCGGAGCCGAGGAAGAACAGCGCCTGCAGGTCCGCCGCCAGCGGTTTCGCGCCGCTCGGCGCCGGCGCGCCGTAGCCGAGCAGGCCGAGTCGCTGCCAGCCGCGCGCCCGCAGGCGGGTCGCCAGCGCCTCGGCCTGCCGGGCGGCCTCCGGCGGGTAGACGATCAGCGCCGGGGTTTCGCCCGGCGCCGACTCGCCGGCGGCGAACTCGGCGAGGGCGGAGAGCTGCTCGCCCGGCCCCGGCAACGGTGCGAAGACCAGCCGGCTGGCCTCCCCGCCCGGTCCCGGCAGCGGCCCGACCAGTGGCATCCCGCCCGGTGCCAGCAGCTCGCCATAGCGCTCCGCCAGCGCCGGCGCCAGGGGCGCGAGCAGGGCGAAGACATCGCCGCCCTCGACCAACCCGGCCAGCGCCGCCTCGGCCGAGGCGCGGTCGGGGCCGGGATCGGCGATCACCAGCTCCAGTTGGCGGCCGTGGACGCCGCCGGCCCGGTTGAATTCGTCGAGCGCCGCCTGCAGCAGCGCGCCGACGGTCCGGCCCGCCGCGGCGAGCGGACCGGCGGACGGCAGCAAGGTGCCGAGACGCAGCCGCGCCTCGTGCAGGCCGGGGTCGCGGTCCTCCTCGAGGCGCTTGAGATAGGCGCCGAGATTGGCCAGGTCGCGCCAGCTCATGACGAAGCGCGGCATCGCCGGGTCCAGGCGCTCGCCGGCCGGATCGATCCCCTCGCCCAGCGCCCGGGCCAGGCTCGCCTCGTCGTAGGCGGAACGAGCCGAGGTCAGGTGCCGCCAGGTGATCTCCGGCGGCCGTATTCCGCCCTCCGGGCGACCGCGCCCGTCGCGGCCGTGGCAGCCGGCACAGGGCACCGCGCTGGCCGGCAGCGACGTGCCGGCCGGGCCGAGGCGCGCCTCGACCGGGGTCTCGCCGGCGCCGACCCCCTCCCGGTAGAGCCGCCGCCCGGCAGCCTCCTCGGCCGTCAGCTCGAGCGCCCCGACCAGCCCTGCCCAGCCGAGCAGTGCGGCGAGCAGCCAGACCCGCCAGCGATGCAGGCGATGCTTCCCGCGCTCCGGCATGGGAACCGGGGAGTGAACCCTTCGCGTCCGCGACTTCGCTGCCACCGGATGCCGAGCGTCCGGAGCGGCCCGCGCGCCCATCAGCGCCCGACCAACGGCTCGGCGAGCAGCTGCAGGCGCTGGGCGATGGCCGCGGGCGGGGCGTCCGGGCGGATCTTGCTCCAGCGCTTGTTCGGCACGTCGCCGGCGATCAGCAGGGTCGAATGCGCCTCGGGACTCTGCGAAAGCTGGCCGAGCCGGGCAAGAACCCGCTCCAGGTTGGCCTTGTCGCCGGTGAGAAAGATCCAGTTGGGATCGTCCGCGCCCTGCTGGCGGGCGAAGGCCTTGAGCGCCTCGGGCGAGTCGTGCTCGGGGTCGCTGCTGAGGGAGACGAAATACACCCGGCCAGCCTGCTCGCCGAGGGCCGTGCGCACCTCGCGGAGCTTGCGGGTGATCAGCGGGCAGGCATCCTTGCACCGGGTGTAGATCACGTTGAGCAGCACCACCCGCCCGGCCAGCACGTCGCTGTAGAAGCGCCGCTCGCGGCCGTCCTGGTCGAGCAAAGGCGTGTCGGTGAAGTAGCTGCGCGCATCCGGGATGCCGCCCTTCACGTCCTGCGCCGTCGCTCCGGCGGCCGGGGCGTGGCCCTCGTGGGCCTGTACGCTTGCGGCAAGCAGCGCCAGGGCTATCCAGCGCAAGGCCTTCATGGCCGGCCCTCCGGCGCTGCGTCCCGCCGGGCGATATGCCCGTGCCCGGCATGCTGGCGCGCTTCGGCGAGCGCCTCGACCCGCCCGACCAGCACCGCCGGATCGGTGAACCCGTAGTAGCGCGTCCACTGGCCGCTGCGCCCGTCGCCGACCAGCAGGATCGGCGGATGGCTGGCGTAATCCGCCGACCAGACGCCGAGGCCCCTGAGGGTTTCGTCCACCGCGGCGGCCTGCCCGGTCAGCCAGCGCCAGCCGGGGCCGGCCTGGTAAGCGCGGGAATACTCCAGCAGCCGCGCCGGACTGTCGCGCAGCGGATCGACGCTGATCGACAGCAGGCCCACCTCGGCGCCGACCCGCTCGCCGAGCTGCACCTGGACCTTCTGCATGATCGCCGAGATCACCGGGCAGACCGTGGTGCAGCTGGTGTAGACGAAGCCCATCACCACGATGCGTTCGCCCACCGCGTCCGCCAGGCGCAGCTCGCGGCCGTGCTGGTCGGTCAGCGGCACGTCGGCGAAGCGCACCTCGGCGCCCTCCGCCCGGGCTTGCGAAATCGGGTGGCCGGTATGTTCTTCCGCCGCGCCGACCGGCAGCGCACCGGCCGTCAGCCCCAGGACGCAGAGCACCCCGGCCAGGCTGGGATGGAGTCGTCCCATGATCAGTGCCCTCCCGCGGCCAGGCCGCTTTCGGCAGGCACGGCCCGCAGGCCGAGATAGGGCAGATCGCCGAACTTCAGCCCGAGCGACGCCGCCCCCACATGCAGGTAGTAGGCGCCGACCTGCTCCAGCTCGACCGGCACCTCGTAGATCCCCTCGCCGACCTCCCGCGCCGCGACTTCCCGGGGCCGCGAGGACGGGGCGAGGAAGTAGCGCACGCGCAGGTCCCGCACGCCGGCCTGGGGCGCCTCGTCGCCCGTCAACAGGCGAAAGCGCAGCGCGAGGGGCGCCCCGGCGACCAGGTATTGCACCTGCAGCCTCGCCCGCCGGCGCTGCAGGACGGGGTTGGCCTGCACCTCCAGGCCGAAGCAGTGGGCGATCTGCGGCTGATTGAGCAGGAAGGCGACGTCGAGGCGGCCGGAGGCCGGCAGCCGGACCCGCGCACCGAACAGCCCCGGCTCCAGCTCGCGCAGGCTGCGCTGGACGACGGTCGCCGCGCGGGCCGTGTGTCCCCGGTTGAGGTAGCCGGACATCGGTGCGTTCATCCCCTCCATGTAGAAGTAGGCGGTGTTGTCCACCGGGTTGACCACGAACAGCGCGGCATCGTCGCCGGCCGGGGCGAGACCGCTCGCCAGCGGCAGGTCGCCGGCCAGCCGGGGCGCCGCAGGTCCCGCCTCGAAGCCCAGCACGCCCGGCTCGCGCCCCTTGCCCAGCGAGGCCAGGTCGATCATCGAGACCCTCGGCGAAGCCAGCCCGCGCACGTAGGCGAAGGCGCGGGTGAAGGCGATCTGGTAGGGCTCGGCGGCGACCTCCAGGCGATGCACGACCTCGTCGCTGGCGGCATCGATCACCGCCACGCGGCTCTCCGGGGTGTTGAGGACCAAGCCGTAGCGGCCGTCCGGGGCGAACGCCAGCGGGCCGATGCCCCGCCCGACCGGGATCGTCTTGCGGGTTTCCAGGCTGGCGGCGTCGATCACGCTGACCGTGCCGGCCTCGCCGTCGCTGACGTAGACCGCCCCGGACAGCGGCGACAGGGCCACGCCGAGCGGATGCGGCCCGGTGCGGATCTCGCGGAGCTTGCCCAGGCTCGCCACGTCGAACACCGTCAGGGTACCGGCCTCGCGGCTGGTGACGAAGGCATGCCGGGAGTCGGCGCCAAAGGCGATTTCGTGGTGCCCTCCGCCGGTAGCCACCTGCAGCACCGGCTTGAGGCTCTGGGTGTCGATCACCGTCACCCCGCTGTCGGCTGCCGCCTCGGCATCGTTGCCGACCCACAGGTAGCGGCCGTCGGGCTGCAGGGCCAGGCGTACCGGGCGGCGCCCGGCGGGGACGCTGGCAATCACCTGGAAGCGCTCGGCGTCGATCACCGCCACTTCGCCGGCCTCCGGCAGCGACACGTACAGGCGCCGCTCGGCGGGGCTGGCCACCCAGTCCATCGGCGGACGCTTGAGGGGAATGCGGGTGAGCATGCTGGTCACTCCGCCCACCGAGGTCAGCGGGTCGATCACCGTGATGCTCGGGTCCTGGTTGAGGATCAGCAGGTAGTAGCTGGTCAGATCGAGCAGCGGGCGTACCCCCGGCAGCCCCTTGAGGTAGAGGCCGATACGGCTGCGGCAGGCGCCCGGCCCGTCCTTGGCGTCGTCGGCGGGCGCCCGGTCAAGCCAGGCGCCCGGCACCTGGCCGGCGAGCGGCTGACCAGTGGCGGCATCGCTCAGAGGTTGTGAAAAAATCGAATAGCGCCGCGAGAACCTCTCCAACCACCTTCAGAACGGCGTGCTACGTGAAATGCAGGAGAGTTTGCGGACCAAATAGTCTCACTTTTCACGTAGCGCAACGTTTTAGCGGGGGTTTTGAAGGGGGCTCAGCAGCGGCTTGAATTTTTCACAGCCTCTCAGGCGAAAGCGCAGGTCGGCGAACATCCCCTCGGTCGGCTTGGTGCCGTCGACGGGTTGCACCGCGAACTCGACGGCGATGCCGTCGCGCACCAGCCGGCCGCTGCCGGCAGCCTCGGACAGTGCCGGCCCGTCGGCCCGCGTGCCCGCGGATTCCGACGGGCGGCCGGCGAAGATGCCGGCGCCGAGCGGCAGGCCGAGCAGGAGCAGCAGGCTCAGTCCCCTGCGAAGGTTTTTCACGGCTGTATCCCTCTTCTTGTTCTGGTTGCCGCTGCGACCCGGGAAGGGCTCATACGCCCCGAGGTACAGGGCGGACCGGCTCGAACGCAGGCCGGTCCGCTCCCTCGGTCACTTCACTTTTCCATTGCCATTGCCGTTGGTCTGGGTGCCCGTCGCCGTCTGGCTGCCCTGCTGCTGTACCCGCAGGAGACCCCACAGCCCACCGGCGTTGCCGAAGGCCGCCTGGTCCCTGTACAGGTAGTCGCCCGGCACGGCGTTGCCGCCGCCGGCGCTGGGGTAGAGGAAGTTGAAGTGCGCCGCCGGCAGCACGCTCTCCTGGGCCCCGGCATGGCGGGTCAGCGGGTTGAGGCCGAAGCGCACCGAGCCGATGCCGGCGTCCTTCGCCGGGTAGCCGTTCTCCGTGTACTGCGCGAGGAAGGGCTCCTGCGGGAACAGATGGCCGTCGAGCTGGAAGGTGGCGCCCCGGCTGCCGCCGGAGGGCATGGTCACATGCACACGCAGCGGCTGGCCGGGGCTGGCGGTCAGTACCGGGGTCACCGGATCGCCATTGACCAGATCGTTGGCGTAGGCCATGTGGACATTGGCAAGATCGCCCCAGCCGCCGTGGCCGAAGGGCGCGTCGGGCGCCTGGGCGAAGCGGTACCAGAGCGGCTCGCTCTTGTAGTTGATCGCCATGCCGGAGTTGTCCTCGGAATCGACCGGCACGCCGAAGCCCTCGGCAGCCATGTTCTCCACCGGCCGGCCGTTCGCCCAGCGCAGGTTCAGCCCCTTCTGCCAGACCAGCGAGAAGTCGCGGTAGTCGGCCTGCCCGGACTGCGTCACCGTGGCCGCCGCGCGCATCGCCGCATCCGTGGTCCAGGTCGAGGCCAGCGGCAGCACGCTCATCGCCCCGCCGAGTCCCTTCTGGCCCTGCTTGATCGGGTCCGCCGGCAGCAGGTTGAGGCCGCCGAACTCGACGGCCGTGGCGTCGATCTTGTCGAGGTTGCGCTGGCCATTCTCGGAGGGTTTGCCTTCGCGCTCCAGGTGCCCGGCGTAGAAGCGGTAGGTCCGGCTCGGGTAGGCGCCTCCGGCGACCCGCGGCGGAACCGTCTGCTCCGGGTTGATGCCGACGTTGAAGCCGTCCGACTGGGTCACGTCGTAGGACAGCAACTGGGCGTGCAGGCCGACATGGCTGGAGGGACGCAGCAGGTTGTTGTTGAAGGTGGTCGAACCCTCGGCGCCCGCGCGGTCGCGCTTCGCCGTGCCCGGCAGGATGGCGTAGGTCGGCAGGTCGGGCATCTGCTCCGGTAGGCGGTTCTCCAGGGTGATGTCGATGCAGTCGCCCGCCGCGGCACGCAGCACCAGCGGCTCGACCGGAACGCCGGCCTTGAGCTTGCCGGTGTTCGGATCGAGGTCGGCCTTGTGCACGTAGAGGATCGCGGTGGGGTCGTGCAACGGACCGGACTGGCCGCCGAGGGTCTCGCTCTCGCCGGTCTCCTCGTCGACCACCGTGGTCTGCGCGATGGTCGTCGCCCGCGGGTTGAACACCAGGGTGCCGCCGGCCGGGTTGAGCGGCGCGCCGACGTGCTGGCCGGCGCCCTGCGGATCGCCGATGGTCAGCCCGAGGGGGTTGCCGAGGATGTCGTTGGCCAGCGCCGCGACGATCTCGTAGCTGCGCAGGGGCGTCGGCCGGTTGCCGTTGCCGGTGGGATTGGGGCTGACGCGCGGGCATACCCCGTCGAAGGCCGCGGTGTTGCGCGCCGCCACCGGTCGCGGGTTGTTCGGCAGTGCATAGAGGTCGCCGCGGCTGACCGTGTAGTTGCGCATCACGCCCCACAGGCCGTTCCAGTAGCCCTCCAGCGAGGCGTTGATGCTGTACAGGTAGTCGCCGGTTTCCGCGATGGCGCTGGACATCATGCTCACCGGCGCGACGAAGCCGAACTGCTCGGAGATGCTGACCATCTGCGCGGCCTTCCAGCCCGAGTTGGGACTGCGCCCGTAGCCGCTGCCGTAGCCGGTGCCGTTCTGCAGCCACTTCACCCCGTGCAGGGTGACGTTGTGCACCTCCTCGTGGCCGCCGGCATGCATCCGCAGCCGCACGTTGTCGCCGGAATAGCTGCGCAGCAGCGGCGTGAAAGGATCGCCCGGCAGGTCGCCGGCCACGTTGACGTGCGGCGGGAAGGCGGTGCTGCCGGCCGGCCCTTCGGCCTCGCGGATCGCCGAGGGCGCCAGGTTGAGCGGCGCGATGATCCGGTCGGTGCGGCTCTGCAGGGCATGGGCCAGGTCCCCGGCCAGCCCTTCGGCCTGCATCCCCGGCTTGCCGTCCGGGCCGCGGCGGTTGGGGTCGAACACCCGCAGCGCCAGCGGCTCGTGCCGGTAGTTGACGACGAAGATTCCCGGATCGTCCACCGAGATGGCCTGCGGGCAGGGACGGGCCGGACAACCGGGTGCCTGCCCGCCGGCGAGTTCCACCACCGCCTCCAGCAGCGTCGAGGCGTTGCGACGCACCGGCGGGTTGATGGCCTGGCGGAAGGTCTCGACCGTCGCCGGATAGGCCGCCGGGTCGGGCACCCCGTCGGGACCGGCGCCGACGTAGACGCCGGCCTCGTAGGCGTGCTGGAAGTCGCTGTACTCCAGGAAGAACTCGCGGAAGCTGTCGTTCTTGCCGTCGCCGTCGTAGTCGCCGGTGGCGATCACCGCCTGCCAGGAGGTCGGCCCGCCGTCGGCGCGGGTGTAGAGCGGCTCGCCGGTTTCCGCGTGGTACCAGCTCGAGCCGGCCGGCTCGGTCAGCACCGTGGCGTAAAGACCGACCTGCTGGTGGGTGGACGGCCCGAGGTGGTCGTGGGTGAAGATGTTGCCCAGGCCGCGGTCGACGTCGTGGGTGTTGGTCCGCAGGCCCTGGCGCACCCGTATTTCGGCCAGTTCGGGCGTGCCGACTGGGTGGGCGCGCGGACCACGATGCAGCGCTGGTTCGCCGACCCGGTGGTCAACCGGCGTGCCGTCGCGCGGATCGCCCGCGGTGCAGCGGTTGAACGCGCGGATGGCCTGGATGCGCTCGACCACGGCGACCGGCGAGAGCACGCCGTCCTCGTAGTTCCAGCCATTGGCCGAGCCGTCGGCAGAGGTCAGGTCCCACTTCGGCAGGTGGATGTGCTGGCCGATCACGTCGGTCGGGGTGCGCACCTGATAGTCGTCCAGCTCGTAGAAGGCCGGCACCAGGTTGGTGTGGTGGTACATGGTGCAGTCGAAGGTGTTCATCCGCATCACCAAAGGCTCCGGCGGCTTGCGCTTGTCGATCGTCGGCACCGCGTCTTCCCACAGGGTGAGGATGCGCGCCTGCGGGAAGTGGTAGCCGACCTTGTTGAACACCGCGTCGAACTGGATGTTGGCGCCCTTGTAGACCCGCGGCCGGTCGGCGGTGAAGGTCGAGGAGCCGCTAAACGACAGCCCGGAGGCGCCGAAGAAGCGCCCGCTGCCGGCCGACGCGGTCAGGCGCATCTGGCGGTCGTCCATGCACGGCTCGAAGAAGGGAGCGCCGGCCACCGGCAGCGCGCCGTTGGTGCGAAAGTTCTTCTGCTGCACGGTGCCGCCGGGCAGCACCGCATAGCTTGCGTACTCGCCCTTGGCATGGAAGGCCATGGCCGCCTGTTCGACCTCGGTGCCCTCCTCGGGGAAGTAGATCGGCCTGGCCTTCTCGACGGTCTTGCTGAAGTCCAGGGCACTGGTGATGACATGGGCCTCGCCGCCGGCCGACCAGCCGTCCAGGGTGCCGCGCGGCAGGCCGCCGCTCCAGCCGCCGGCCTGGGCCGGGTCGATGTTGGCCCACAGCGCCTTGCCGCTGTCGCGCAGCGCCTGCGCCTTGGCACGGTCGAGCATGTCCAGCGGCGGGGTCGGCGGACGCTGGCCGACGCTGTCCTCCAGGCCGGCGATCCAGAACGGGAAGCCGGGGTTCTTCAGGGTGCCGTCGGCGTTGCGGTTGGCCTCGCCGCGGTCGACCCGGGCGACCGAGCCGACGACCCGGCCCTCGTCGTCATCGTCATCGTCGGATGGGCCATGGCCGATCTTCGCCACCACCCGGACCTTGCCCGGGATCGGCGTGCCGGCGACGATCTCGCCGTCCGGCAGGGCGCGCGCGCCCTCCGCCGGCAGGCCGCTGCGCAGCTCGAAGGGCTCATCGTGGAAGCCGTTCCGGCCCTCCTCGCTGACCTCCAGCCGGGTACCCTCCTCGAAGACGTCGTGCGTCCGCCACATGCTCCACATGCCTTGGGCGAAGTGCGGGTAGAAGTGGCAGTGGAAGATCGCATCGCCCGCCACCCGGTTGCGGTTGCCCGAACCGCCGAAGGCGATTTCGTAGGTGTAGCCCGCGCCCGGACCGATGCCCTGGGCGTCGACGTAGTCGGAGTTGTCGTCGTTGGGGTTGTACAGCCACTGGTGGCCGTGCAGGTGGAAGACGTGCTGCTCGTGGCCGGCATGGGTGTTGCGGAACTTGACGAAGTCGCCGATGTAGCTGTGGCTGACGTTCGACGGCTCGGCCGGATACAGCGCCATGCCGGCCTTGATTCCGGTGGCATTGGCCGGCGGCGTCTGCCCCGACCGCAGGGACTCGAGGCCGACGTTGGCCGGCACGTCCACCAGCATGGCGGCGTCGCCCACCGCGTGCGAGCTGAGGAAGAACTCCTCGTACTGGCAGCCCAGGCAGTCGTGCATCGGCCCGACGCCGAGGCGGTTGGCGAGCACCTCGGCACCGACGCCGTTGGCGCCGTAGTTGATCATGAAGGCGTCGCGGGCCGGCTCCAGCACATGGCCGAACACCGGGTCGCTCCAGTAGCCGGGGAAGGCCTGGGCCGCCACCGCCTCGTCCTGGAAGGCGACGGCGAAGTCGCGGAACGGCTCCAGCCGGTTGGGCAGCGCCGGATTGCGCCGGCCGATCCGCTCCAGCGGATAGGTGGAGGCCGGGAAGCTGCCGTCCTCGTTCGGCCCCATGACGATGGCGTCGCTGTGGCTGGCGACGATCTGGCTGCCGTCGATCATGTTGAGGATCGGCGCGCCGGCCTTGCCTTCGCGGCGCCAGGGCTCGGCATCGGGATAGCGCGCCTCGTAATTGATGATCGGCTGGCCGGCCGGCGTGCGGCCGGTGGTGGCCAGGCGCAGTTCCTCCTCGGTCACCGTGTTGCGGTAGATCCGCCCGCCCTTGGGCACCACCACCACCTGGGCGAACAGACCGTTGCCAACGTTGCCGGCCGCGCCCTCGCCGCCGAAGGTCGCGCCGTCGCTGGTGGCGAGGAACACGCCCTCGCGCTCGGCGTACAGGGTGTAGCTGCGCGTCGCGCCCGGCGCCAGCAGGGTGCTGCCGTTACGCCCGCTGTTCGCGGCGATGTCGCCGATGCCGCCCACCGCCTGCAGGCCGTTGACCTTGAAACCGATCTGCCGGCCGCGCACCTGGTCGTCGACCTGCAGTTCGGGCTCCTCGGCATTGCGCGGATTGGCCTGCCCGGCCAGCAGGTTCTGCAGGTTGATCTTCAGGCAGTCGCCTTCGGCGACCCGCAGCACCAGCGGCCGCGGCCGCTTGTCCGGGCGCAGCGCGACCCTGCCGGGCTGCGCCGAGCCGCCCTGGTGCAGCGGCTTGCCGCTCTCGTCGAGAACATCCCGGCGCAGCGCGAACATCATGCCGTTGACGTTCTGCGCGCCGAGGCGGTTGAACATCAGCGGCTGGTCGAGCGCCACCACGTCGGCGACCAGGGTGCGTGCACAGCTGATCGCGGCCTCGGCCTGTCGGTGGGGCAGCAATGCTGCAGCGGTCAGCGCGAGCAGCCCACCAAGGCGAACGAAAAACCTGACTGCGTCGTCGTCTCGACGGAAAGCACGGCTGGCCATGATGCGGTTCCTGTTCATCGTGGCTTACCTTCGGTGGCGGTTACGGACGCCAATACAGGGGGCGCCCAAGCCTCTCAGCAACCGGCGTGCCACTGAAACGCTCCAGCGACTTCAGATAGCTGCGCATAGCCCCCCGCCGAATCCGGAGGATTTACCGCGCTTTTTGCAGGGATTCTCCGGCAAATCTGCCGGCAAGGCGGACGGCTCTGCCGTCGGGGATTCCCTGCGCGGGGAAACACCCCCGAAGCCGGGGAGTGGGATGCCCCAGAAATGGGGATGCGCGGCCCCGGCCTCGCCGGCGGAAGGTGCGGCCAGTCTCTGCTGGCGATCGGCGCTCTGCCAAGAGCATCGCCCGCCAGCTGGCCCCAACAAGGCACAGGCATGGCAGGCGCCGCTCCCATCATGAGCACTGCTCATGCAAACCCCTGCCCGCCTCGAAAGCCATGCAGCTTTGCTATTATCTGCCACCCTCTTTCCAGGCTTGACCCAGGTACTTCCTTCATGTCCGACCGCGCCGCCCGTCTCCAGGCCCTCCAGCACGCCCTCCAGGAACGCATCCTGATCCTCGACGGCGGCATGGGCACCATGATCCAGAGCTACAAGCTGCAGGAAGAGGACTACCGCGGCGCGCGCTTCGCCGACTGGCCGCAGGACGTCAAGGGCAACAACGACCTCCTGCTGCTGACCCGCCCGGACGTGATCCAGGCCATCGAGAAGGCCTACCTGGACGCCGGCGCCGACATCCTCGAGACCAACACCTTCAACGCCACCCGCGTGTCCCAGGCCGACTACGGCATGGAGGCGCTGGTCTACGAGCTGAACGTGGAAGGCGCGCGCCTGGCCCGCCAGGTGGCCGATGCCAAGACCGCCGAAACGCCCGAGAAACCGCGCTTCGTCGCCGGGGTGATCGGCCCGACCAGCCGCACCTGCTCGATCTCCCCGGACGTCAACAACCCCGGCTACCGCAACGTCACCTTCGACGAGCTGGTGGAGAACTACACCGAGGCCACCCGCGGGCTGATCGAGGGCGGCGCGGACCTGATCCTGATCGAGACCATCTTCGACACCCTCAACGCCAAGGCGGCGATCTTCGCCGTGCAGCAGGTATTCGAGGAGGATGGCGTCACGCTGCCGATCATGATCTCCGGGACCATCACCGACGCTTCCGGGCGCACCCTCTCCGGGCAGACTACCGAGGCGTTCTGGAACTCGGTGCGCCACGCCAACCCGATTTCCGTGGGTCTGAACTGCGCCCTCGGCGCCAAGGACCTGCGCCCGTACCTGGAAGAGCTGGCCACCAAGGCCGAGACCAACGTCTCCGCCCACCCCAACGCCGGCCTGCCCAATGCCTTCGGCGAATACGACGAGACACCGGCGGAAATGGCCGCGGTGGTCGAGGAATTCGCCGCCTCGGGCTTCCTGAATATCGTCGGCGGCTGCTGCGGCACCACCCCGCCGCACATCAAGGCCATCGCCGAGGCGGTCGCCAAGTACCCGCCGCGCGCCATTCCGGACATTCCCAAGGCCTGCCGGCTGTCCGGCCTGGAACCCTTCACCATCGACCGCCGGTCGCTGTTCGTGAACGTCGGCGAGCGCACCAACATCACCGGCAGTGCCAAGTTCGCCCGGCTGATCCGCGAGGAGAACTACACCGAGGCCCTCGAAGTCGCCCTGCAGCAGGTGGAAGCCGGCGCCCAGGTGATCGACATCAACATGGACGAGGGCATGCTCGATTCGAAGGCGGCGATGGTCACCTTCCTCAACCTGATCGCCGGCGAGCCGGACATCTCGCGCGTGCCGATCATGATCGACTCCTCCAAGTGGGAGGTGATCGAGGCCGGCCTCAAGTGCATCCAGGGCAAGGGCATCGTCAACTCGATCTCCATGAAGGAAGGCGTCGAGGCGTTCAAGCACCACGCCCGCCTGTGCAAGCGCTACGGCGCCGCGGTGGTGGTGATGGCCTTCGACGAGGCCGGCCAGGCCGACACCGCCGCACGCAAGCGCGAGATCTGCCAACGCAGCTACGACATCCTGGTCAACGAAGTCGGCTTCCCGCCGGAAGACATCATCTTCGACCCGAACATCTTCGCCGTGGCCACCGGCATCGACGAGCACAACAACTACGCGGTCGACTTCATCGAGGCCTGCGCCTACATCCGCGACAACCTGCCCTATGCCCTCTCCTCGGGCGGCGTGTCCAACGTGTCCTTCTCGTTCCGCGGCAACAACCCGGTGCGCGAGGCGATCCACTCGGTGTTCCTCTACCACGCGATCAAGAACGGCCTGACCATGGGCATCGTCAACGCCGGCCAGCTGGAGATCTACGACGAGATCCCCAAGGAGCTGCGCGAGAAGGTCGAGGACGTGGTGCTCAACCGCCATGAGGGCGCCACCGAAGCGCTGCTGGCCATCGCCGACCAGTACAAGGGCGACGGCTCGGTCAAGGAAGCCGAGACCGAGGAATGGCGCAGCCTGCCGGTTGGAAAACGCCTAGAGCACGCGCTGGTCAAGGGCATCACCGCCTTCATCGTCGAGGACACCGAGGAGTGCCGCCAGCAATGCGCGCGGCCCATCGAGGTGATCGAAGGCCCGCTGATGAGCGGCATGAACGTGGTCGGCGACCTGTTCGGCGCCGGCAAGATGTTCCTGCCCCAGGTGGTCAAGTCCGCCCGGGTGATGAAGCAGGCGGTGGCCCACCTGATCCCGTTCATCGAGGCGGAAAAGGGCGACAAGCCGGAAGCCAAGGGCAAGATCCTCATGGCCACCGTGAAGGGCGATGTCCACGACATCGGCAAGAACATCGTCGGCGTGGTGCTCGGCTGCAACGGCTACGATATCGTCGATCTGGGCGTGATGGTGCCGGCGGAGAAGATCCTCCAGGTCGCCAGGGAAGAGAAGTGCGACATCATCGGCCTGTCCGGCCTGATCACCCCGTCGCTCGACGAGATGGTTCACGTCGCCAGGGAAATGCAGCGCCAGGGCTTCAGCCTGCCCTTGATGATCGGCGGCGCCACCACCTCCAAGGCGCACACCGCGGTGAAGATCGAGCCGCAGTACAACAACGATGCGGTGATCTACGTCACCGACGCCTCGCGTGCCGTCGGCGTGGCCACCACCCTGCTGTCCAAGGAAATGAAGCCCGACTACGTGGCCAAGCTGAAGACGGAATACGCCGAGGTGCGCGAACGCACCGCCAACCGCAGCGCGCGCACCGAGCGCCTGAGCTACGAGAAGGCGGTGGCCAACAAGCCGCCGTTCGACTGGGCCGGCTACCAGGCAACGGCACCCTCCTTCACCGGCGTCAGGGAACTGGAGGACATCGACCTCGCCGTGCTCGCCGAGTACATCGACTGGACGCCGTTCTTCATGTCCTGGGACCTGGCCGGCAAGTTCCCGCGCATCCTCACCGACGATGTGGTCGGCGAAGCGGCCACCGCGCTGTACGCCGATGCCCAGGCCATGCTGAAGAAGCTGATCGACGAGAGGCTGATCAAGGCCAAGGCGGTGTTCGGCTTCTGGCCGGCCAACCAGGTGCGGGACGACGACCTGGAGGTCTACGGCGCCAACGGCGAGAAACTGACCACCCTGCACCACCTGCGCCAACAGGCCGCCAAGCCCGACGGCAAGCCCAACTACTCGCTGGCCGACTTCGTCGCGCCGAAGGACTCGGGCGTCACCGACTACGTCGGTGGCTTCATCGTCACCGCCGGCATCGGCGCCGAAGAGCTGGCCAAGGCCTACCAGGACAAGGGCGACGACTACAACTCGATCATGGTCAAGGCCCTGGCCGACCGCCTCGCCGAAGCCTGCGCCGAATGGCTGCACGAGCGCGTGCGCAAGGACTACTGGGGCTACGACAAGGACGAGGCGCTGAGCAACGAGGAGCTGATCAAGGAGCAGTACAAGGGCATCCGCCCCGCCCCCGGCTACCCGGCCTGCCCGGACCACACCGAGAAGGGCACCCTGTTCCAACTGCTCGACCCGCAAGGCACCAGCGGCGTGACTCTCACCGAGCACTACGCCATGTTCCCCGCCGCCGCCGTCAGCGGCTGGTACTTCGCCCATCCAGAGGCGAAATACTTCGCGGTGGGCAAAGTCGAGAAGGATCAGGTGGAGAGTTACAGCGCGCGCAAGGGGCAGGATGTGGGCGTGAGCGAAAGGTGGCTGGCGCCGAACCTGGGGTATGACGCCTGATCGGTGATGGATTGGTAAAGGCCCGTACCCGGGCCTTTCGTTTGGACTGAACGGAGATCGCCAGTGATCTTGAAGGAAAAGGACTCGGCTGTAAGCCAGGATATAAAGGCAGCCGCCGGTAATAACCACGAAAAAGACGTTGCCTACTACCTGCGCAGAGAGTTTGCCGATGCGAAAGATGTTCTCGTGCTCAATGACATTCGTATCGAGCACGCCGGCGAGAAGGCACAGATCGACCATCTCGTATTGCACCCCAAAGGATTCCTCATTATCGAATCCAAGAGCATCTGTGGCGAGTTGAAGGTTAATGCCCAGGGCGAGTGGAGTCGGAGTTACAAAGAGCAGTGGATGGGTATGGCCTCCCCCATTCGCCAGGCAGAGATTCAGGCCGACTTGCTGCGTGACTGGCTGAATACCCACCGCGAGTCCTTTTTCGACAAGATTCCGTTGCTTGGCAGAACATTGGGCGTGGTAGGTTATGAATGGAAAGTTCTATGCGCCGTCAGCAGTAACGCTATCCTGCACCGCGAAGGGATGCCCCAAAAAGTCTCCGAGCAAGTCATAAAAGCGGAGTTCATTGCAATAAAAGTAAAGGAAGTTAGTGCTACAAAAGGGCTCCTGCACTCCTTCGTCACTACTCAGCCGCTCTACACACAGAAAGCCTTGGAGCAACTTTCAAGCTTTATTCTTGAAAAGCAACCTGCAAATCATACCCAAACTGACCACACACTCGCCACGCCAACAGTACAATCGCCGGTTGTTTCCACACCATGCGAAGCGGCGCCCCCCGCCCCCCAAATCGAGCCGCCAACCCTCAGCCTATCGCCAATGCCGCTGCCTTGTCGGAAGTGCGGTAAAAGCGACGCCCTTACCGACATGTGGGGAAAATATGGCTATTACGTCAAATGCGGGCATTGCCAAGGCAATACCCCAATGAAAAAATCCTGTCCACGCTGTCACTCCGAAAAGACCCGCGTGACCAAGCAACTGGATAAATACTTCCTAGCTTGTGAAGACTGCGCCCACAGTAGCCTGATATTTCAAAACAAGGCAACGGAGTCTGCATAAACAATAGACAGTGTAAATGTGTGCTCCCATGCTACTCCGCCTGGGAGCGCATCTACGGACTATCTGCACCTCGGCATGCCCCGAAAAGGGCCAACCGATAGCAGCCTGGCAGCTTCAGCGATCGGCTGTCGGCGAGCCCGAACGCCGCACGATCTTGATCTTGTATTGCAGATTCGGTTTGCGCGTCACGCTGATCGCCCGGCGAGTCACGGTGTCGAAGGTGATGTTCCAGAAGCCGCTGCTCGGCACCCGGATCTTCGCCGGAAAACGGTCGAAGGCGCCGCCGTGGTAGCCATGCCGCCCACCGTTCTTGAAGCTGCGGAAATTCGCATCGTTCATCAGGCGGATATTGCACGGCTGCGAGCTTTCGATGACGACCAGATCGCCCTCGTTCAGTTGCTCGCGCTGGTGGATAAATTTCATCGCGGGTTCCAGAGCTGCTTGCAAAGCGGGACGCGACGATAGCACACGGAGCCAACCCCCTGAGAGCCATCCGGCCGCCGGCTGCATGACCGATCAAGAGCGCCCAACAGGCTTTGCGGAACTACGAGGGACTCACTGACGCCGACAAGGCTTCGTAGCGTGCAACGGCCTCCTCCAGATTGAAAAACATCCGTTCCGGCCCCAGCGTCTGACCGTAACCGCTCCATAAACCCTACCTTCGAAACCGCGCCCTGAGATCTGATGCTGAGCTCCCGATTCCTTCTGGAACTTGCCCCGCATGATGCGTCCCGCCCCCAACGTCAAAGCTGTTTACCTCTACCCCAAGCCGGTCGATTTCCGTAAATCCATCAATGGCCTGGCAGCCCTGGTCGAGTTGGATATCAAGGTCGCGGTGTTCGACCCTGTGTTGTTCGTCTTCCTCAATCGCACACGCAACCAAGTGAAAATTCTGTACTGGCATCGCAACGGCTTCTGTCTGTGGCTCAAGCGCCTGGAGGCCGAGCGGTTCAAGACCAAGCCGGATGTGGGTGACGAAG
>NZ_FOFJ01000013.1 GCF_900110885.1 Azotobacter beijerinckii
GGCTTCCCGAGGGCTGGGAGGCGTCCCCCTACCACCTGGCGGTGCAGGTCAGAAGCCGTTACGAGGGGATGCTCGTCGCGCTGGCGGTGGAGCACTGGCCCGCCTGGGCCGACGATTCGGCCAGCACACTGGCACAGCGCCTGTTGGCATTGGCACGACAGATCAAGCCCAGCCAGGTGGCGACCAGTAAGCGCGGCCCCAAGGTGGAAAAGCCCAAGGCCTGGGTCGATGCCGCGACGGCTCGCGCCCATGTCTCCACCGACCGCCTCATCAAGGCCTCGAAAAGTAAAAGACCTTGAAAGGGGTGGACCTGAAATCCTTTGCCGTCATCGAGTCCACGAGGCAGGTCAAGGATCTGCAAGCGACAGAATATCGCTGCCATATCAGCAGCTTGCCTGCCGACGCCCAGTGCCTGGCCCAAGCCATACGTGCGCACTGGAGCGTCGAGAACCCACTGCACGGGTGCATGGATGTCGCCTTCGCCGATGACCAGATGCGTGCCAGGACACAATACGCCGCACACAGCCTGGCCGTGCTCAAACAGCTCGTCCTCAACCTGTTTCGGCTCGACCCCACCGGCAAGAAGGGTGGCATCAAGACCCGCCGCCTGATTGCATCCACCTCCGATACCTATCGTGCTGCACTTCTCGGACTTGGGTAGCCTTCATGCAATTGTCCTGGCCCGCTTGCCGAGGGTCGTCGATCGAAACAAAGACTTCGGCCAGGCTCGGTCTGTCTGCTTGCTGCATCGCGTATCCCTTCTCGACAAAGAAAAGACACGCCACACCAAACCTGATCGGGCTGAAGCCGCTTGAAGCTACGGGCTCATCCGTTCATGCGATTGCCCTGGCTGCGGCAGGAGCGACTGCGCCACACCCTGCCAAAACCGATACAATCCCCGCCCTTTTCATCTCTGTACATGAGGACTCTTCATGAGCACCCTGCCGCCCTGCCCCAAATGCGCCTCCGAATACACCTACGAGGACGGCGATCAGCTGGTCTGCCCGGAATGCGCCCATGAGTGGTCCGCCACGGCGGTCGCCGCATCGACGGAAGGCGACCGGGTGATCAAGGACTCGGTCGGCAACGTCCTGCAGGACGGCGACACCGTCAGCGTGATCAAGGACCTGAAGGTCAAGGGATCGTCCCTGGTGGTGAAGGTCGGCACCAAGGTGAAGAACATCCGCCTGTGCGACGGCGATCACGACATCGACTGCAAGATCGACGGGATCGGCGCAATGAAGCTGAAGTCGGAGTTCGTGAAGAAGGCTTGAGGCCTGGAGATTGGAAGCACGCCGTCGGGACCGCTCCACCCAGAGATGGGGTCGGCCGTAGACCCGCACACGCCTGCGGCGGCATGCGGTCGAGACCGCCCCCACGAGAAGCGGGAACTGCCGGCGGCAGCTCCCGACGCCTGCCGAAAGAGCCGGTCAGACGAAGTCTTCGTCGTCCCCGCCGAAGAAGTCGTCACCCTCGCCACTGTCGGCAAAGTAGTCCTCTTGCGGCGCCAAGTTCTCTTCCGCGACCTGATGCTGCGGCTCCGGCGCAGCTACTGGCTCGTGGGCAGCCTCGGCCACCTTCGGCTCTTCGTCACCCTGGAACATATCCATCAGCACGTTGCCCAGCACCATGCCGCCAGCCACGCCGGCCGCGGTCTGCAGGGCCCCGGAGAGGAAGCCGCCGCCACCGCCGCCAGCCGGGGCCCCGAAGGCGCCGCGCTGGAAGCCCGGCTGCTGACCGAAACCACCTTGGCTACCGAAACCACCCTGGTTGCCGTAGCCGGGCTCGTTCCAGCCCGCAGCCGCCGGACGGGCCGCCGGCTGCGGACGAGCGACGGGCTGCGACTCGCTGCGGCCGCCGCCGAACAGCCCGGACAGGAAGCCGCCACCGCTCTGCTGGCGGGGGGCGTTCTCGACCTGCTGCTTGAGCTGCTCGATCTGCGCCTCCAGCTCCTTGACGCGACCGTCGAGCCGCTGGATGGCGTTCTCCTGGACGATGATCGCCTGGGCCATGTAGTAGGGAGCGGCCGGCTGACGGGCGATGTGCTCCCTGATCACCCCTTCGGCCTGCGGATCGCGGGGCGCGGATTGGCCTTCGGCATCGCGGAGGCGGGAAAACAGGCCATCGATCAGATTCTTCTCTTCAGACTGCATGGTTTTCTCTTGACTGGGTTGCCGATAGAAGATTGCATACCGGAAAGTATGCGTAACTTATATAAGGCCGGATACGGAAAAATCAAACGCACTGTGTATAGAATCTTTCCGGCACATCGAAACATACCGCTTCAACCTGTAAAAAAACGGTGAAATACAGGTTAAAAGCAGCGAATCCCACATGAACGTTCCTACCTGGAAAACATAGCGCAATACTGCGATTCGATCCGGTGAATGTCAAAGCCCAGCTATTACAAAAATTGTCTTCCAAACGGGCTGTATATATTTGTATTGAATATTTCGTCGCCGGCAATCCGTAACGGAAACAAATTGGCGCAGTTTCGAACTTGCAGGCCATATATGCGCTACGGCAATGCCCAGGCCGTGAAGCCGGCTCGGTGCCGCCGATGAAGGACGCCAGCGGGTCTGGCTCGCCCTCGGTTTGTCCCCTAGCCCACACAGGCGCAGCCCCGCTATGTAGAGAAACCTACAGAAAACCGAAAACTCACAATAAAAATCAATGACTTATCCAATGGCATGGAGCTTGCTGAATTGCTTGCTCCGTGATTACCAAGGCTGGTCCGGCATGAAACTTCTCATCGATCGACCCTACGTCGAGGCGTTGGTCAGCGAATTCCCCGAATTATCGGCGCTGACCCAGCAATTGAAATTCGGCAACAGGGCCGAAGTGGTCTTCGAGCAGCTGACGATGGCGCAGTTGGACGGTCTGCACCGGCTCTACCTGGCCGCAGGACCCGGCATGGAGCTGCGCGCGGCGCAGATCGCCACCCTGCGCCGCGCGGTGAGCGACGGCGGCGAGCGCTTTGGCGAACGCGACCTGGAGCGGATGGTGCCGGTGGTCGCCGAGTTCCTGATCCGCGGCGCGCTCCGCGGCTGGCTGTTCAAGATCAACATGGCCGGCAAGCCGCTCGCCTACCTGGTGTCGCGCATCGACTTCACCCCGCCGGGCGAGGAGGAAAGCGGGCGCATCCTGATCGAACTGAAGGCCAACTCCATGGCGCGGGTCACCTCGCAGACCCTGACCATCCTCGAGCGCGACATCGTCGGCCGGACCATCGCGGAAATCCTCATTGCCAAGGGCTTCCTCAAGGAAACCCCGGAGCTGATCACCGCCTACGACCACTCCACGGCGCGCTTCTTCGAGCACCGCGCCGACTACGGCCGGCAGTTCGCGGCCAGCGGCACCGGGATCTTCGCCGAGGACCCGACCGCCACCCACCGCAACACCGACTGGACCCGCAAAGAGCGGGTGGTGCTCTCCTCCAGCGGCGGCAGCGCGCGGCTGGTCAACGACGAGGAGATCCTCAAGGACCGCGCCCTGGTGCTCGACGCCAGCGGCGACGTGCTCGGCAAGTACCTGCGCAAGGCCGGGCGCAGCGTGAAGTACGACGAGCGCGTGGAGAAGGCCACCGAGGCGATGCGCAGCGATATCCCCGAGGGGGTGTTCGCCGAGCTGCCGGTACACGGCTACATCCTGATGTTCCACCTCGACCTGCACCACCACCTGTGGGTGCACGTCGACGACATGCTGCCCTACGTCTACCAGCCGGAACTCAAGGACAAGCTGATCCTGCCGCCGGAGCAGACCGACCTGATCGACATCCTCACCGCCGAGATGGACGTGCTGATGGACGACATCGTCGAGGGCAAGTCCGGCGGCACCACGGTGCTCTGCGCCGGCCCGCCCGGGGTGGGCAAGACGCTGACCGCCGAGGTCTACTCGGAGATCATCAAGCGCCCGCTGTACCGCGTGCACTCCGGCCAGCTCGGCCTGAACGTCGCGGAGATGGAGAAGACTCTCAAGGCCACCCTGACCCGCGCCCAGCGCTGGGGCGCAGTGATGCTGATCGACGAGGCCGACGTGTACATCAAGCGGCGCGACGACAACATCACCGCCAACGCGGTGGTCGGCGTGTTCCTGCGCGTGCTGGAGTACTTCAACGGGCTGCTGTTCCTCACCACCAACCGGGTCGACGACATCGACGAGGCGGTGGTGTCGCGCTGCATCGCGCTGATCAAGTACCACCCGCCCGGCCTGGAGGATCGCCGACGGATCTGGCAGGTGATGACCGAGCAGTTCGGTCTGAGCGTCGCCCCGGAACTCTGCGAGCGCCTGGCCGCCCTCTTTCCCGACGCCAGCGGCCGCGACATCAAGGGCCTGGCCAAGCTGGTGGCCAAGTACTGCCACCACAAGTCGGTGGCGCCGAGCCTCACGATGTTCGAGCGCTGCAGCATCTTCCGCGGCATGGACATGGGCGGGCACGCCTGAACGGTGTCCGCAATTCGGGTCAAGGCCGCCCGGCAGCCGGGCGGCAATCGGAAAATCCACGGAGCGCTCCGCATGATCAACGTCCTCACCCCCTATCAACTGCTCGGCGGCGAAGACGGCGTACGCCGGCTGTGCAACGCCTTCTACGACAACATGGAACGCCTGCCCGAGGCGCAGACTATCCGCCGCATGCATGGCGCGGACATCGGGCCGGTGCGCGAGAAACTCTTCGAGTACCTTTCCGGCTGGCTCGGCGGCCCCAAGCTGTACCTGGAGAAATACGGCACCGTGGCCATGGGCCCGGCGCACCGCCCCTTCGCCATCGGCCCGAAGGAGCGCGACCAGTGGATGCTGTGCCTGAACAAGGCGCTGGACGACATTGGCGCCAGCGAGACCGCCAAGGGACTGATCAAGGCGCCGATCTACGCCTTCGCCGACCACCTGCGCAACCGCGCGACCTCGGACTGAACCCTCCCCGCACAACCCGACCCCGGCGCAGCACAGCGCCACCGCCGGCCGCTCCCCGGGATCGGCAGATTTCCGCCGATGGCGGCAGGCACGCGACGCCCGGCAGGGGGCACGAAGGCAGCGGGAGAGAATCGAGCGGAGGGGAACAGCAGAGGCGCCCGGCCAGCGGCCGGAGCGACGCGTCCGCTCCGCCCTCGCCGGGCGGAACGGACGGTCGGGACGATCAGCGATCGTGGTGCAGGTAGGCTGCCTGCTTCGGCAGGCGCAGGCTGAAGAGGAAGGCAATCGCCAGCATGCCCGAGACGTACCAGTAGAAGGCTTCCTCGTGGCCGATGGACTTCAGGCCCAGCGCCACGTATTCGGCGGTGCCGCCGAACATCGCGTTGGCGATGGCGTAGGACAGACCGACGCCCAGGGCACGCACCTCCGGCGGAAACATCTCGGCCTTCACGATGCCACCGATCGAGGTGTAGAAGCTGATGATGGCCATGCCCAGGATGATCAACAGGCCGGCCATGACAGGGCTCCCTGCGGTCTTCAGGGTCATCAGGATCGGCAGGGTGCAAAGCGCACCCAGGGAGCTGAACCAGAGCATCGAGGCACGCCGGCCGATCCGGTCGGACAGGGAGCCGAACACTGGCTGCATCAGCATGTAGCAGAACAGCGCGAAGGTCATGATGCCGCTGGCGGTCTTGGCGTCCATGCCCACCGAGTTGACCAAGTACTTCTGCATGTAGGTGGTGAAGGTGTAGAACATCAGCGAGCCGCCGGCGGTGTAGCCGAGCACGGTGATGAAGGCAGCCTTGTGGTGCTTGAACAGGCCGGCCATGCTGCCCGCCTCCTTGCTCGCACGGGTCTCCGCCGTGGTGGTTTCCTCCAGGGAACGGCGCAGCAGCAGGGCAATCACCGCAGCAATGGCGCCGATCACGAACGGAATGCGCCAACCCCAAGCCTTCAGCTCGTCGGTGCTGAGCAGCTGCTGCAGAATCACCACCACCAGCACCGCGAGCAACTGGCCACCGATCAGGGTGACGTACTGGAACGAGGAGTAGAAGCCGCGCTTACCCTTGAGCGCCACCTCGCTCATGTAGGTGGCGGTGGTGCCGTACTCACCGCCGACCGAGAGCCCCTGGAACAGGCGGCAGAGCAGCAGCAGGGCCGGCGCCGCGACGCCGATGCTCTCGTAGGTCGGCAGGACGGCGATGGCTAAGGAGCCGGCGCACATCATCAGCACCGAGATCAGCATCGAGGTCTTGCGGCCGTGCTTGTCGGCGATCCGGCCGAACAGCCAGCCGCCGATCGGGCGCATCAGGAAGCCGGCGGCGAATACCCCGGCGGTGTTGAGCAGTTGGACGGTGGGATCGGCCGCCGGGAAGAAGGCCGGGGCAAAGTAGATGGCACAGAAGGCGTAGACGTAGAAGTCGAACCACTCCACCAGGTTGCCGGACGAGGCACCGACGATGGCGAAGATCCGCTGGCGGCGCTCGGCGGCCGTGTACACGGACTCCTGGGCGGTCGTGGACGGGGTCTCGTCAGGGCGGTTGGCGGCAAGGTCCGCAGGGGCGCACAGCTCGGGGCTGTTAGGGCTTGTCATTGTATTTCTCCGTTTCTTGTGGGCGTTCGGCCTGCGCGGCAACTGCCGCAGTTGGCAGAGGGCCGCTAGGCGCCGGAGCGGACAGTCGTCACACCGGGCACCAGAGCAACGAAGTATGCTTTAGCAGGATACAGGCCAAGGTGAAAGAAGGCTCTATCTTGCGGGTCTGCGCCCAAATATCAAACAGCCATCGGCGGATTTCAGCCGATTTTTGAAGACTGGTCGGCAATAATCCGCCGATACCATCACTCCTCGCCGGCGGGGAGGAAGTCGCCGCGGCTCAGTCCGTGGCGCTGCATCTTCTCGTTGAGGGTGCGCCGCGGCAGCTGCAGCAGCGCCATGACCTCGGCGATGTTGCCGCGGCACTGCTGCAAGGCCTGGCGCAGGCACTGCGCCTCGAAGGCTTCCAACTGCTCCCCCAGCGATTGCGGCGCCGCCGCGGCGCCCGCCCCGCCGCCCAGGCCGAGGGCGTGGCGTTCGGCGGCGTTGGCCAGTTCGCGCACGTTGCCCGGCCAGTCGCGGGTCAGCAGCCCGGTCAGTTCTGTGGCGCCGAGCGGGCGCGCTTCGCGGCCATGGCGCTCGGCCGCGGCCTGGGCGAAGTGCTCGAACAGCAGGGGAATGTCCTCGCGCCGCTCGCGCAGCGGCGGAATGTGCAGCTCGGCGACGTTGAGGCGGTACAGGAGGTCCTCGCGAAAGCGCCCGGCGCGCACCTCGGCGACCAGGTCCGGCTTGACCGCGCCGATCACCCGCAGGTCGACCGCGATGCTGCGGTTGGAGCCGAGCCGCTCCAGGCTCTTTTCCTGCAACACGCGCAGCAGCTTGGCCTGCTGTGCCAGCGGCAGGCTCTCCACTTCGTCGAGGAACAGGGTGCCGCCGGCGGCGTGCTCGATCCGCCCGATGCGCTTGCCCTGGGCGCCGGTGAAGGCGCCGCTCTCGTGGCCGAACAGCTCGCTCTCGAACAGTTGCTCGGGGATCGCCGCGCAGTTGACCGCGACGAAGGCTTTGTCGGCGCGCGGACCGAAAGCGTGCAGGCAACGCGCCACGCATTCCTTGCCGCTGCCGGTCTCGCCGCGGATCAGCACGCTCACCGAGGTCGGCGCCAGCTCGAGGATCTGCCGGCGCAACTCCTCCATCGCCCGCGACACGCCGAGCAGGCGACCCTCGATGCAGCCGCGCTGCGCCACCTGGCGGCGCAGCGCGCGGTTCTCGCAGACCAGCCGGCGCTTGTCCAGGGCGCGCTGCAGACTGCCGAGCAGGCGCTCGGGGGTGAAGGGCTTCTCGATGAAGTCGTAGGCCCCCTGCTGCAGCGCCGCCACCGCCATGGGCACGTCGCCGTGGCCGGTGACCATGATCACCGGCAGCTCGGCATCCAGCGCGCGGACGCGTTCGAGCAGGGCCAGGCCGTCCATGCCAGGCATCCGCACATCGCTGACCACCACCCCGGAAAAGTCGGCATCGAGCAACGCCAGCGCCTCCTCGGCACGGGCGCAGGTGCGCACCGAAAGGCCGGACAGCTCCAGCCACTGCTGCACCGCCTCGCGGATCGGCGCTTCGTCGTCGATGAAGAGAATCTGCTGCATTTCACGGCTCCTGCGGACTGGGCTGCAGTGTATCCGGCGACGCCGCGGCCGGCAGCCGGAGGGTGAACTGCGCCCCGCCTTCGGCGTTATGCACCTCCAGCTGGCCGCCCGACTCGCGGACGATGCCGTAGGACACCGCGAGCCCGAGGCCGAGCCCCTCGCCCACCGGCTTGGTGGTGAAGAACGGCTCGAAGACCCGCGACAGGTGCTCGGGGGCGATGCCGCCGCCGCTGTCGGCGACGCTCAGCAGCCAATCGCCGCCGTCCCGGCGCAGCGCGATGCGCAGCTCGCGGCGCTGGCGCCCGGCCATGGCGTCCAGCGCGTTGTGCAGCAGGTTGACCAGCACCTGTTCGAGGCGGATCGCGTTACCCTCGACCCAGGCCAGCGGCTCGCGCCGGCGCAGCACCTGCACGGCGTCCTGGCGGATCCGCGCCTCGAGCAGGAGCAGCGCGTGGTCGACCACGGTATCCGGCTGCAGGCGCTCGCGCAGGCCGCTCGGGGTGTCGCGGGCGAAGGTCTTGAGGTGCCCGGTGAGCGCCGCCATGCGGGTGAGCAGGCCGTCGATGCGCGCCAGGCAGGTGCGCATCGCCGCCGAATCGTTCTTCGCCAGCAGCAGGCCGAGACTGCCGAGCTGCATGCGCATGGCGGTCAGCGGCTGGTTGATCTCGTGGGCCAGGGCCGCCGACATCTGCCCGAGGGCGGCCATCTTCGCCGCCTGCACCAGCTCGTCCTGGGCCTGGTGCAGCGCCGCGGTGCGCTCCTCGACCAACCGCTCCAGCTCGGCCCGGCGGCGCAGCAGCAGGCGGCGGTTCTTCTGCCGCTGGCCAAGGAACAGGAAGAGGAACGCCAGCGCCAGCCAGATGCCGGCCGCCGCCAGGGCATAGCCGCGCACCGCACCGCCTGGGACGCGCGCCTCGCGCAGCAGCTGCAGGGTCCAGCCCTCGTCGGGGAGTGACTGGCTCAGGCGCAGGTAGTCGCGCCGACCGTCCGGGCTATCGATGCGCAGCAGCTCGGCACCGTCGTCGAGCTGTCGCAACGACTGCATCGCCAGCGGCTGCAGTTCGCGGACGCCATAGCGGCGGGCGTCGTCCAGATTGGCGCGCAGCTTCGCCGGCAGTCCCTGCAAAAGGCGGAAGCGCCAGGCCGGCCGGCTGGCAAGAATGACCACCTGATGCTGGTCGGTCACCAGCAGGGTACCCGGCTGCCCGGCCCAGTCACGCTGCAGGTCCTCCACCACCAGTTTGAGCACCAGCACGCCGAGGATGCGCTCATCGGCATCGCGCACCGCACGGGCAAGGAAGTAGCCGGGCACCCCAGTGGTCACGCCGACGCCGAAGTAGCGGGCACTGCCCTCGCGCAAGGCGCCCTGGAAATACGGGCGAAAGGCGTAGCTGCCGCCGACGAAGTTGCCCGGCTCCTGCCAGTTGCTGGCGGCGATAGTCCTGCCCTGCAGGTCGAGCAGAAAGATCACCCCGGCCCCCGCCTCCTGGTTGAGGCGCTGCAGGCGCCGGTTGAGTCGCTCGTGCGCCAGCGGATCGGCGCCCTCGCGTAGCAGCGCCTGGATCTCGGTGTCCAGGGCGAGGATCGCCGGCAACGCGCGAAAGCGCTCGACCAGGATGCGCAGCGACTGGGCATACAGCTCCAGCTGGCCGCGGGCCTCGATGGCGGTCTCGCTCCAGTGACGCCGCTCGGCATAGCGTCCGGCCAGCCAGACGCTGACCAACAGCCCGGCGAGGATCGTCAGAACCCCGAGCAGCACGCGCCGGCGGGCGGAGAGGAAAGGCACGGCCCTAGCCGCCGCGCAGCAGGCGCAGCAGCGCCTCGGCGTCGAGCTTGGCGCTGACTTCGCCGCCCTCCAGCAGGCTGTCGGCAAGGTCGCGCTTCTGCCCGTGCAGGGCGAGGATGCGCTCCTCGATGGTGTTCTCCGCCACCAGCCGGTAGATGGTCACCGGGCGCTGCTGGCCCATGCGGTGGGCACGGTCGCTGGCCTGGTCCTCCACCGCCGGGTTCCACCAGGGGTCGAGGTGGATCACGTAGTCGGCGGCGGTCAGGTTCAGACCGGTGCCGCCGGCCCGGAGGCTGATCAGGAAGATGTCGCCGTCGCCGCCCTGGAAGGCCTCCACCCGCGCCATGCGGTCCTTGGCCGGGGTCGAGCCGTCGAGGTACTGGTAACGGATGCCGCGCTCCTCGAGCCAGCCGCGGACGATGCTCAGGTGGTCGACGAACTGGCTGAACACCAGCGCCTTGTGGCGGCTGTCGAGCAGCTCCTCGACGATCTCGGCGAAGGCCGCCAGCTTGCTGCCGGGCAAGCCGCTGTCCGGCAGCACCAGGCTGGGGTGGCAGCAGAAGCGGCGCAACCGGGTGATTTCGGTGAGCACCCGCAGCGACTGGCTGCCCTCCTCGCCCGCCTGGCTCAAGGAGTCCAACGCCTGCTGGCGCATCGCCTCGTAGTGGTGGAGTTCGGCGTCGGAGAGCGGCACCCGGTAGACCACCTCGGTGCGCGCCGGCAGTTCGTCGAGCACCTGGCTCTTCAGGCGGCGCAGGATGAATGGCTGGATCAGTGCCTTGAGCGCCTTGCGGGCGACCTGGTCGCCGCGCTCGATGGGTCCGGCGAAGCGCTGGGCGAAGTGTTCGCGACTGCCGAGCAGACCGGGGTTGATGAAGCGGAACAGGTTCCACAACTCGCCCAGGTGGTTCTCCAGCGGCGTGCCGGTGGCGACCAGGCGGAAATCCGCCTGCAGCGCCATGGCCGCCTGGGAGCGCTTGCTGGCGGCGTTCTTGATCGCCTGCGCCTCGTCGAGCACCACGGTGGTCCAGTTCTGGCCGGCGAACGCCTCGGCATCCAGCTGCAGCAGACCGTAGCTGGCCACCACCAGGTCGCGCGGCCCCAACCCTTCCAAGCTGCGGGTCTCGCGGTAGGCATGCAGGCGCAGGGTGGGCGCGAAGCGGGTGGTCTCGGCCAGCCAGTTGGGCGTCACCGAGGTCGGCGCCACCACCAGCTGCGGGCCGGCGGCGGAACGGTGCAGCAAGAGGGTGAGGGTCTGCAGGGTCTTGCCCAGGCCCATGTCGTCGGCCAGGCAGGCGCCGACGCCCCACTTCGCCAGACGCGCCATCCAGTCGAAGCCTTCCAGCTGGTAGTCGCGCAGCTCGGCCTGCAGGGTGCTGGGCACCCGCGGGCGGTAGTCGCGCAGCGATTCGAGGCGGGCCAGATGGTCCTTCCAGGCGGCATCGGCCTCGAAGCTGCCCACCTCTTCGGCCAGCTCGGCGAGCAACGGCGCGGTCAGCGGATTGAGCCGCAGGCTCTCGTCGCCGTTGCGCTCGGCCAGCCGGCCCAATTCCTCCAGGCGCCGCCGCAGGCTGGCGCCGAGGGCCAGCCAGTCCTGCTCGCCGAGCCGTACGAAGCGTCCGGGGCTGGCCTGCAGCAGTTCGAGCAGCTGGCGCAGCTGCAGCACGCGGCCATCGTCGACGACCACCTCGCCCTCCAGCTCGAACCAGTCGCCGCTCTGGCGCAGGCGCAGTTGCAGCTGGCGCAGGCCGGGCTGGGCCTTGATGCGCATGCGTTCGCCCTCCGGCCAAACGCACTCGAGCAGCCCGGCGTCCAGCCCCTGCAGCTCGCTCAGCACCTGCAACGCGGCCTGCGGCTCGGCCAGTTGCCATTCGTGGCCGTCGCTGTCGGCCTCGGCCAGCGCCGGACAGGCCTGCAACACTTGTTTGAGCCCCTGGCGCTCGGCCGGCAGGTCGCGGACCGCCTGCAGCGGCCTGCCGTCCTGCTCGCCGAGCACGCTCTCCGCGCCCTGCCCCGGGCGGAACCAGCTGCCGCCGGCCAGCGGCCGCACCAGCAGCTGCAGGCGCAGGCCCTCCAGCAAGGGCAACAGGTGGGCGTACAGCTTGCCGTCGGCAGCCACCTTGTCGATGTTCACCGCCAGCTCCGGCAGGTCCGAGTGGATCGGCAACAGCGGCGCGATGCTGCCGATGGTTTCCATCAGTTGCGCCTTGGCCGACTGCGGCACGCTCAGCCCGCCGCCGAGGATGGCGGCGATCTGCTGCGCCTCGCGGCCGAGCGGATAGACCACCAGGCGGGTCGGGGTTTCCCGCTCGAGGAACAGCCCGTCGCATGCCGCGATCCCTTCGGGGGTCAGCGCCAAGTGGATCTGCGAGCCCCGCTGGCGCAGCTCCAGGGCCACGCTGCCGGCGACCAGATCGATGCGCACCTCCGGGGCGTCGCTCCAGAACAGCGCCGGATGGCCGACCAGATGCGGCAGGGCGCGCTCGCCGTCGAGCTGGTAGCGGACACCGTAATAATCGCTGTGCATCTGGATTTGCTGGATGACCCGGCGGTCCTGCTCCAGCAGGTAGTCGAAACTGTCGGTCTCCTCGAGCAGGCGCTTGAGCGCCACCGCCCGGCCCTTGCTCCACTGGCCCTTGGCACCGAGCTTCTGCTCGCGCGGCTCGACGCTCGGCACCTGCGCCGCAGCGCTGCCGATCATCCAGGCCAGGCGCTGGCTGCTCTGCGGCGCTACCGGGGCGGCGGAGCGGGAACCGGGGCGCAGCGCGGCCAGCGCGGCGAGGGCGTGCTCCCAGAGTTCCTGGCGGCGGTAGAGTTCGACCAGCGGGCGCAGCCCCTGGCGCCGGTGCCAATCCGTAGGAGGCAGGCCGAACTGCCGCCCGAGCAGGGCATCCAGCTCGGCCACCAGCCAATCGTAGCCCTCCCCGGCCAGCTCGGCGCGGAATTTCTGCAGGCGTCTCTGCCAGGCGGATGATGCCGGAGCGTCCATCCAGTACAGGGCGATCGCGGTCAGCAGGCCGTCGAACCCGTTCAGGGACTGCACCCAGCCGGCCGGATCGGCGCAGCGCGAACCCTTGCCCTGGAACTGTTCGAAGAGCTTCCCGAACGCCTCGTAGGCTCGGCCGAGACCCTTCTTCAACCCCAGCCCCAGCGCCTGGCGCAGCGCCGCATGCTGCTGGCTGTCGCCGCCGACCAGCAGGAGCAGGCAGTAGCACGCGTTGAGCGTGGCCGGCAGCTCGACCCGGCGCTTGCGGCTGCCGCGCTGGAGGCGGATGAACTCCTGGATCTGCTCCTGGGCCTGGGCGGACTCTCCGTGCAGCAGATTCCGGAAGACCCTGCCGAACGACGCCAGCTCGCCCTGGCCGAGGGCTTCGAGGCGCGGCCAGTCACCGCGCCAGAGCGACTGCAGGAACAGCTGTAGCGGCAGTTCGGCGGATTTCGTCTGGCCGCTATCGAGCAAGGCCAGGCCCTGCCGGTAGGCCTCCCCGGCCGCCAGCGGCCCGCCGTTGGCGCGGGTCAGGTAGTCCTCCAGCAGCACCTCGCGAACGCCCGGGACAAGTCGGGCGAAGAGTTGCCGACCGGTTTCGTCGGCCAGCAGCTGGCCGCAGGGATGCGGCAGCTCGCCTCGGTCCTGCTCCATGCCGAGCAACAACTGGGTCAGCTCCGGCACCTCCCCCGCCAACAGGGCCAGCCAGAGGCCTCGCCACAGGCTCACCGGAAGGGTGCCCGGGCCAGCAGCGTGCTCGATCAGCCCGGCGCGCAGTTTCGGCCACCACTGTGGCTCGCTCTGCAGCAGCAGCAGCACCTGGTTGCAGGCCGCCGGGTTCAACCTGAAGAAGCTGCGCTCGTCGCCACGCTCCAGCCAGTTCAGACGCTGCAGGGTTTCCAGCATCTCGCCCAGCACCACGCCGTCCATGGCGCGGCTGGCCGTGGCGCGCACACCGAGGCGCTTGAGCTGTTCGAGCAGCGAAGTCTTGTTCCTCGGGGTGGCCAGGAACAGCACGTAAAGCAGCGCCTTGTAGGCATCGGGAAGGCTGGCGAGGGTCGAGCGGACGGCAGAGCTGGTCATGGTGAACCCGGGAGCGGCGATGCAAAGGATTGGCGGAATCTTAGCAAGCTAACTCGTCTAGCTGGCGAGAGGCCGGCAGCGGCATGATGAAGCACCCGCGCGTCCTGTGGACAATCGTACGGTTGCCCCCCTGGGCCCGATACCCGTAGTCTCGCGAACTATGCGTTCACCCGTCCCATCACCAGGAACCAGCAGTCAGGCAAACCCACCATGAGCACGAACAAGACCAACGTCCCCTATTCCCAGCGCGAACAGGGCTACCGGGAAAAGGCCCTGAAGATGTATCCCTGGGTCTGCGGCCGCTGCGCCCGGGAGTTTTCCGGCAAGCGCCTCAGCGAGCTGACGGTCCACCACAAGGACCACAACCACGACAACAACCCCGAAGACGGCTCGAACTGGGAACTGCTCTGCCTGTACTGCCACGACAACGAGCACTCCCGCTATACCGACAGCCAGTACCAGACCGCCCCCCGCCCCGGCGCCGACCTGGGTCCGAAGACCACCTTCAAGGGCCTCGCCGGACTGGGCGACCTGCTCAAGAACGGCAACAAGCAGGACTGAAACGGACGGGGCGGGAAACAGCCGCAGGCCTTTCCCGCCCGAAATCCGGGGGAGAGCGTGGAAAATCGCCGTGCTCCCCCTCACCGCCCCCTCCAAACAACCGGTTACCCGTTGTTACCGGAGGCAGCCGGCCGTCACTTGACCAGCAACACGGGTACCGAAACCTCGTGCACCACCCGCGTGGCGACCGAACCCATGACCAGGTTGGAGAAGTTGCTCATGCCCCGCGTCCCCATCACCACGGTGTCGCAGTCGAGCGCCAGGACCGCCTTGGCGATCTCCCCCACCGTTTCGCCCAGTTGCTCGTGGGCGGCGACCTTGAGGTCATAGTCCTTGAGAAACTCGAGCCCCTTCGCATTGATCCTGCGCCCATGCTCCTGGGCTGCGCCGACCAAGGTTTCCAGCATGGGGCCGGCGACGTAGTCGCCGTACATGATCGGATGCCCCTGCACGTTCAGCAGATGCACCTCCAGATCCGGCAACTGCTTCGCCAGATCCACAAGATAGAGCAAGGCGCGCTTGGCGCTTTCGGAACCGTCGAACGGAACAAGTACTTTCTTCATGGGCTGCACACTCGTTGTGCCTGATGGACGAAAAGACCCTCTGGGGCCTGGCGCAGCCGCCGCTCCGCAGCCGGCTGCGACCGGGAAACTTCGCTCAGTGCCTGGGATGCAGGCGCTCGTTGAGTTCGTCGACGACCGGCGCCCAGTCGGCATCGTCGAGCATTTCCTCCTTCAGCAACGCAGCCTGGGCAGGCGTCCAGAAAGGAGCTTCGGACACCTTGACCCCATCGGGCAGCATGTGGCTTCCGATGAAGGCATCGATGCTGGCGGGATCGGATTTCAGACCCAGCTGATCGAACAGCGTGGACAGACTGTGGATGGACATTTCCATCTTCCTTTCCTCCTCTGTTGCGTTTGTGGGAGCTCGTACCGCCTTTTTAACCATAGCGGAAAATCCACTGGCGAACGCTTGACCCAGGACAGCCCGGACCTTCGCCGGAAAGGATCGAGGCACGCCACCCATCGAACGGCCGGAGAAAAGGCTAGGTGATTCAGCGCCGAGGGAGTAGAGTAGTCCCTACTGTGCTGCATGCGTCACCGCGAAACGATCCGCTTGAATTCAGATCCGGTCCTTTTTCGATTTCTCTTTGCACTCAGTCAACGCCCGAGCCACTCGGCCCGGCATTCAACTTTGTCCAAGGAGACAACACATGTCCACTCGCCAAACTGGCACCGTCAAGTGGTTCAACGATGAAAAAGGCTTCGGCTTCATCACCCCGGAAAGCGGTCCCGATCTGTTCGTTCACTACCGCTCCATCCAGAGCGCCGGCTTCAAAAGCCTGCAGGAAGGCCAGCAGGTCTCCTTCGTGGCAGTGAAAGGCCAGAAAGGCATGCAAGCGGACGAAGTGCAAGTGATCTGATCACTTACGCTGTCCAAGAAACCGGCCCTCGGGCCGGTTTTTTCATTTTGGGCGATCCGCCCTTCCAGAGGAGAAGCGGTCATGGTCATGCGGGTTGCAGGATCGAACAGGAAAGCCAAGCCGGAACCGGCCCACGAAACCCACGAATCCCTCGATGCACTGGTTTCCGCCTTTCTCCAGGACGGCGGCGAGATTCGGCAGATCGCCATCGGCGTCAGCGGCCAGATCGCCGCGCCCCCCAGCCGGCACATCAAGCTCGGCAAGAAGTAGCCGCTTCAGGACTGCCGATAGCGCACCAACCGCCGCAGCAGCGGCCGGCCAGCAAGGTGCAGGAACACCGGCGCACCGGCGATCAGGTAGAAGTGGTAAGTCACCGCACGCCAGATCAGGATGGCCGCGGCGCTGGTCGATTTGCCGACCAGCGGTGCAAGCAGCGCCGCCGACGCCAGTTCCGCCCCACCGGCGCCGCCCGGCAGCAGGCTGGCCTGTCCGGCGCTGAGCGCCAGCATCTGCACCAGGAAGGTCCAGGCCCAGGACAGTTCGCTGCCCAAGCCGCGCAGGGTCAGGTAAAGCACGCTGTAGCGCAGCACCCAATGCGCGCCGCTGAGCAGGAACACGCCGAGCAGCACCGAACGCGGCAGGCCCAGGCTCTGACGCAGGGCGTTGCGAAAGCGCATCACCTGGCGGGCGTATTTCAAACGGCGTCGCGCGCCCACCCCCAGACGCCGCAGCAGCCGACCGTTGAGGCGGAACATCTGGCGGTGGAAACGGCCGAGCAGGAACAGCAGGACGAACACCCCGAGCAGCAGGCCGGCGCTGGCGCCGAGCAGCCAGGCGAGGTGCGGGCTGAGGGCATGGGACAGGGCATAGACCAGGATGCCGAGCAGCGCACAGGCAAACGCCAGCAAGTCGGTGAGCTGGTCCACCGCGTAGGTGGCGGTGCCCTGCGCCGCCGGCACCCCGCGGCGCATCAGCAGCGCCATCAGGGTCAGGGGACCGCCGGCACCGCCCGGCGTCGCGCAGATCGCGAACTCGGTGGCCATGACGATGCCCAGCGCATCGCGCTGGCCGAGCCGGCATCCGGGCAGTAGCAGGCGCAGGCGCAGGGCGTTGAGGTTCCAGCAGACCAGGATCATCCCGAGCATGGCCAGCAGCAGGTCGGCGGGAAAGGCCTGCACCTGCCGCCACAGCCCGCTGCCGCCGAGCAGCAGGGGGATCGACAGGGCCGCCAGCAGGCCGCCCAGCAGCAGCCACAGGCCGCGGCTCATGCGGTGACGCCCGGCACGAGCGAAAGCTGCCGGTCCAGCCAGCCGATCTTGGTCAGCGGCTGGCGCCCCGCCGCCAGCAGATGCTCGATCAGCTCCAACCAGTAGCGGCGGGAAAACTCGTGGCGCATGTCCACCGGATGCAGCCCCAGGCGCAGCAACGGCGCCCGGCGATAGCGGGCGGCGAGGCCCGCGCAGACGACCCGCGACACCCCGCGGCGCCAACCGCTGCGGGCGCTCCAGGTCAGGCCGGGGGCGTCGATGGCCTGGAAATCCGGCAGCCGGTAGAGGTGGCGCAGGTCGCTGGTATAGCTCAGCGGGGTTTCCCGCAGGGCCAGGCGAGTCCCCTCGCTCATCAGCCAGGCAGGGGCGACGAAGCCATGCAGTGGCCAGCCGCAGCGGCGGAACACCGCGATGCCCTGCTCCAGGCGTTGCAGCGCCTGCGCCTGGTCGAGCCGGTAGAATTCGCCCTCATGGGTGTAGACGCGGCGCATCAGCCACTCTCCGGGGGTACGCGGCGGCGGCGCATCGTCCTGGTGGTGGTAACCGTGCAGGACCAGCTCGTCGCCACGCGCCAGCCGCGCATCGAGCCGCCGGCGCAGCTCGGCGTGGGCCACCAGCGGCTGGCGGCGATGGAAATCCGGCACCACCAGCCAGCTGATGGGCACCTCGCCGAGAGCGTCCACCGCGGCGACGAAATCCCGGTAGTCGGCCCAGGTTTCCGGGGCGACGTCGTGCAGCACCAGCAGCAGATGGCGTTCAGACATGCACGGCAACCGGCAGCTCGGCCGTGCCCAGCACGGCATGGTAGTGGGCAAGCAAACCGGCGACCACCGCATCCCAGGCATGATGGGCCTCGACGTGCCGACGCGCCTGGCGGCCCAGCCGCACGACATCGCCCTCGAACAGCTCGCGCACGGTCGCGGCCATCGCCCGCGAATCGTTGGGCCGGCACAGGCGGCCGGCGCTGAACGGCACGATCTCGGCCAGCGCCCCGGCGCGCACCGCGACCACCGGAATGCCGCAGGCCATCGCCTCCAGCACCACCAGGCCGAAGGTTTCCTGGTCGCCGGCATGCAGCAGCACGTCGCTGCTGGCCATCAGCCGGGCGACGGCAGCGGCTGGCTGGAAGTGGTTGATCACCGTGACGTTGTCCGGCACCCGCCGTGGCATGTCGGCGCCGACCAGCAGCAGATGATAGGGCGCACCGAGGCGCCGGGCGGTCTCCAGCAGGATGTGCAGGTTCTTCTCCCGCGCCCCGCGGCCGGCAAAGATCATCAGCCGGGTCTCTTCGTCCAGCCCCAGCTCGCGCTTCAGGCCCGAATCGCGGCGCACCGGCTGGAAGACCTCCAGGTCGACACCCAGGGGCTGCACGAACACGTCCCGCACGCCGAGGCGCTGCAGCTTCTCCGCCATGATCCGGCTGGGTGCCAGCACCCGGTCGAACTGGCCGTAGAGACGCGCCACGTAGTCGCTCACCCGGCCGCTACACCAGGCGCCGACGCGCTTGGTGGCCAGCCGCGGCAAGTCCGAGTGGTAGAAACCGATCACCGGGACGTCCAGACGCCGCCCGGCATCCAGCGCGGCCCACGCGGTCAGATAAGGATCGCCGACCTCGATCAGGTCAGGCTGCAGGCGCTGCAGCTGGAGGCGCCAGGGGGCTCGGCGCAAGGGAAAGCGATAGCCATTGCCGAACGGCAACAGGGGCGAGGGAACCTCATAAATGCCGGCTTGCTCCCGGTAGTCGGCACCGGGCACCAGCACACTGTGGCGCACCCCGGAGTACAGCCGCAGACGGCGGTGCTTGGCCTCCAGATAAGTCCGTACCCCGCCGCTGGCAGGGGCATAGAACATGGTCATATCGGCAATGTGCACGAGCATCCTCCGTCCCAAGGGCATTCGAAGCGGACTACCTCGGCGGCGCCGGGAAATCCCGCCGACAGATCAGCGGTCCCGCCATGAAAGCCGCAGTGCTGTAGCAAAAAGATAGCCTCTGCCCGTCCCCGCGCCAGGGAAATCGGCTTAAGGCGGATACGCGCGAACGACACGCCCGGACTGCGGCAAAACCGGGGCGGCAGCGGAGTGGACAGGCCGGCATGCCCCTAAGTTTCCTCAAACGTGCGATGCGCCCGCGTCGGGAGGTACCGCTACGGGAAAGACACTACGGAGCCAAGATGGCTTTGACATGACTGGCGTCGGAGGGGAGCAAGGAGGGGTTCCGCACCGGAGCGCCTCGGAAAGGCGCGCCAGGGGGACAGGCCATCCGTGGCCTGAATCAGTTGCCGATACCCGCCGATGCGCGGGAAACCGCCATCGGCGACAGTAAGGCTCGGTCAAGCCAGTTGGGTATTGCCAGACAGACGCTTGCGGGCAGCCAGGGGATGGTCCGAGAACGGCTTGAAACGCTCGAAGCCAACGGTAAGCAGGGCGCCTCCGGCATGCTCGAACTCCTCGCCGAGGTGGGTCAGAAACTCCATGAAGGTGTGATCCACCAAGTGGGCCGCGGAGAAATCGATCGTCACGTTGCTGCTGCGATCCAGTTGGCTGAAGAGCTTCTTGAAGCCCAGCAGGTTGGAGAAGATCGCCGACCCCTGGACCTCGATCAGGCATTCGCCCTGGGACTCGGAGCACTCGTAGCGGGCCTTGAAGAAGTTGCCGAGCGGAACCCGGTGCGCCAGGTTGAATGCCATCTTCGTGGCGATGCCGGCCCCGACGCCGACCAGCAGGTCGGTGGACAGCGTCACCAGCACGGTCGCCAGGAAGATGACCAACTGTTCGCCCCCGATACGGTAGACCTTGAAGAACTCATGGGGCGAGGCCAGCCGGTAGCCCACGGCGATCAGCAGCGCAGCCAGCGCCGCATTGGGGATCATCTCGATGACCGGGATGAACAGCAGCATGGCGACGAACAGGAACAGACCGTGGAAGAAGTTGCCCCAGCGGCTGCGGGCGCCAAAGGTGACGTTCGCCGAGCTGCGGGCCACCTCGGAAATCATCGGCAAGCCCCCCAGCAGTCCGGACAGCGCGTTCCCCGCCCCTACCGCGACCAGGTCCCTGTTGAAGTCCGAGGCCCTTTTCCAGGGGTCCAGCCCGTCGATGGCCTTGACTGTCAGCAGGGACTCCAGGCTGCCGATGAAGAGGAACATCAGGACGTACTTCCAGAACACCCCGGTTCCGATCAGGGAGAAGTCCACGTTCAGCCCGACATTGGCCCAGAAGTTACCGATGGTCACCATGTCGAACACCGGCTCGGTGTGCCTGAAGTCCAGGATCAGCGCCAGGGGCACGGCCACCAGCAGGACCAGCATCGGCGCCGGGACCTTCTTCAGGCCCGGGATCTTCAGCAGGGGCATGCCGAAGATGATCGTCAGGCTGACGGCGCCCACTAGGGCCACGTGGGAATCGGCATGCATGATCGAACTGGGAATCCGCTCGAACAGCTGGATGAGTTCGAGGCCCTTGAGGGTGGCGGGGTCGATGCCGAGCAGCACATGGATCTGCTTGGCGAAGATGATCAGGCCGATCGCTGCCAGCATGCCATGCACCACGGAGTGCGGGAAGAAGTCGCTCAGGGAGCCGAAGCGCAGAAGTCCGAAGACCATTTGCAGCATGGCCGCCACGAAAATCGCCCCGAGCGCCAAATGCCAACCCTGGGCGCCGCCGCCGAACTCCACGACGGCCCCGGCACAGATGGTGATCAGACCGGCGGCCGGTCCCTTGATGGTGAGCCGCGAGCCGGCGAACAGGCTGACGAACAGGCCGCCGATCATGGCGGTCAGCACGCCCATGGCCGGGGGGAACTCGCTCGCCTTGGCGATGCCGAGGCTCAGGGGAAGCGCCAGCAGGAATACCAGAAACCCCGACACCATATCGCTGCGCCAGTTCTGCTTAAGGCCGTTCAGGCCATCTTCTGGAATTGCACATGCTTTCATAAAGCAATGACTCCTCTAACGTTTACCGGCATTTTCAAATACCGTGGAGAGAAATATTTCCGTTCAAACTTCGTCAATGGATCAGGAAGACTTGTAAGCCATCTCGTAAACCGACTTGGCATGCGGCCCGAGAAACACCCTCGCGTAGATACGAATGATCGACAAACCGACAATGATGAAACTGAAGCTGGTCAGAAATGCCAGTCCGACTTGTCCTTCCTGGATATGCGCAAACATCAGATCCTCCCCGACGAAGGTCGGGCTGATCGGAAATCCGGTCGCGCACAGACAACAGAGCAGGAATACGAAGGCGATCTTCGGATGGCGCCAGGAATGCCCATGGAAGCGGTCGAGATCGATATCCCCTTCGAGCAACTTGAGCCGTCGCAGACAGAGAAAGCCCACCACGCCGGCAATCGCGACGCCGCTCAGGTAGAGATAACTTTCACTGAAGTCGAAGTTCTCATTGAAGGAAATGGCCAGGGCAATCCAGAAATGGGTCATGACCGCCAACAGCCAAGTCATCCGCGCCCGCTTTCGCTCGGTAAAGGACTTGAGCACCAGCACCGCCGCCACCAGCGAAAAGACCAGCGGCAACACCGCCGTGATCGTTCCAGGCAGTGTCTCCCGGTTATAGACGAAGTACAGGCCCAGCAGATAGAGCGGCACGAAAATGCCGATCACCCGCCAGAACGTCAGGAAGTCCAGACGATTCCCCAGACGCTTCATGGGATTCCACAAGTAGCGGTACATGAAGGCGTCGAGATTGAACTCCCGCACGGACAACATATACAGGGAATACACCAGTTTCTTCGGCAGCATACCCCCGACTTTGTGCACCCTGGGCACGAAGTTATAAAACTGCTCGCGAATCAGATAGGTCACCACCGACGGCGAAACCAGCAGCTGGTAAGTGCGCAGGAAGGCATTCCCGGCGAAGTGCACCAGGGCCAGGGTGTCGAAACCGGCGGCGATCTCGATGAAGATCAGGCCGATCTGGGCGATGGAGGCATAGGCGATCTGGCTCTTGATCGCCGACTGCGAGCGGGCGATCACCGAGGCGACGACGCTGGTGGCGAATCCCAACAGGCCGATGACGAGGCAGACGAACAGCTGGTCCCGCCAGAACGGCGCACTGCGCAGCAGCAGGAAGACCCCGATGTGCACCGACAGCGAGCCGTAGAAGATCGCGCTCGACGGCGTCGGCCCCTCCATCGCCCGGGGCAGCCAGCTCGAGAAAGGCAGTTGTGCCGACTTGGCGGCGGCGGCCACCAGGATCATCAGCGCGATGAGGGCGCCGACGAAGGCGTGCGACTGGAGGTGCTCGAGCACGAAGGCGTGGTTTTCGAGCATGTGGAAGGTGACGTTCTCATCGAAGAGGTGGTGCATCATCCACATGGCCAGCAACAGGCCGATATCGCCGATCCGATAGATGGAAAACACCTTGACGGCATTCTTCACCGGCAGATAGCGGTCCCGGTAGAAGGCGATCAGCAGGAACGAGGTGATCCCCAGCACTTCCCAGCCGGTGAACATGGTTTCCATGTTTCCGGAAAACACCACCATGTTGTAGCCGGCGTAGAAGAACAGCACCGTGCTGAAGAAGCGCTTGTAGCCCGCTTCGCGGTGCATGTAGTGGCGGCTGTAGAGCAGCACCATGAAGGTCAGGAAGGCGCCGACGAAGACGTAGGTCGCGGTGATCCGGTCAAACAGGAAGTCGATGAAGAACTCGTAGTCCCCTGCCCGGAAAAGATCCACCTCCTTCAGCTCCAGGGTTGGAAAGCCGCTGATCGCCCAATAGAGCAGGAACAGGCCGAAGCCGGCCAGGTGAGCGCCGACCGTGACGAAGGCGGTACGGGAGATCCGCGCCTCGTCCCGCTCCGGGAGCGTCAGGCTGACCAGGAATCCGAGTAGCGGCAGAAAGATGAAGATCTGGAGTAGTGCAGCCATGGCGGTTTCCTAGTTCAACGCGTAGACGGGCAGGTTGTCCGCCTGGGTTTCGAAGAGTTTCTCGAGATCCGCGGCGACATCGAGCCGTTCGGTCAGCGGGCGATACGGCACGAACCGTTCGTCCTTGAACTGGAAGAGTTCATGGCTCTCGGGATTGACGACCACCAGGTTGAGCCATTCGTTGGCGAACCATTCCCAGGTGGCCGACTGCTGGCGGATGGTCTGCAGGACCACCTCCGGGAACTGCTCGACGACGATCATCATCCGCACCGGGGTGTGGACTTCGATCATCTGGCTCGGCAAGCCGGGGCGCAGGTCGCCATCGTTGCCGTTGGCCACCCCGATCAGCCCCATCACGTTGTGGGGCAGTTTGCTGCCGGCCCCCAGCTTCTGGTTGTCCACGTGGGAGAAGAAATACTCCAGGTTGATCCCGCCGCAGACCGGCGCTGCGGCGCGCAGGATGGTGAGCAGGTACTTGCCGTCCGGGTCGACGCGGTAATCGTAGGAGTTGAGGAACGAGCGGCGGTCGAGGAACAGCCGGCGGCTGAGCGCCCGGCGCCCGACGATGCACAAGGCGTTGGTGGCATGGTTGAGCTCGGGGCGCGGTTCGAACAGCGACACCGCGCGCGCCTTGACGGCCTCGTGGACCCGCTCCGGCGGCAGCTGGCTGTCGGTCAGCGCGAAGCGCCGCGAACGCTCCTTGGCATTGAGCGCCAGGGCGTCGGCGAAAATCGCCGCATTCCGTCGGTGGCGCTCAAGATTCAGCGGGCTGAGCGAGGACTCGTCGTAGAAGGCGATCTCGTCGCGGGTGGTGTCGTGCAGCGCGCCGACGAACTGGGTCTGCGCAGGAATCCCGATCCCCCTGTCGGCGAGTATCTGCCGCACGTCGGGATGGTTGAGCATGGCGCAGATCACCCGCGCGTTCACCGACCCCGGCCGGCCCGAACAGGCGCCGCAATCATAGGCGGCATAGTGCGGGTTGTTGGTATTGCTCGCGCCGTGCCCGACCACATAGACGAGGGGGGCGAAATCCCGGATCAGGCCGATGCTGCTCAGCAGGTTCTCCGCGCGCTGGGCCATCTCCTCGACGGTGAAGCCGATCTGCAGCCCGTTCTCCCGGTCGTCCGGCGAGCGGTTCTCGATGGTCAGGCTGGAAAGCCGGCCCATGTGGCGGAACGAGGACGCGCTCAGCGGGCTTGCCGAAGGCTTGAAGATGTTGTTGAAGAGCTTGATCGCCGACCAGAAGCCGAGGGTCTGCGAGAACACCCAGCCGCCGAGGAGGTCGTGGGAGTGCTTGCTGAAGTGCGGCTCGGCCTCGCGCCGGTCCTGATTGCCGGTTTCCTTGATCAGGTATTGGGGATCGATCGGGCCCGGACATACCTTGGAATAGGCCTTGCCGTGCTCCGGCTGGAAGTAGAACTCCACGCCGAAGAAGCCCGGCGTCCCGAAGGTTTCGCAGTGTGGATCGAGACTCTCGATATGCCGGCGGAACGAGCAGACCCGGTCGTCGATACAGAACAGCCCCTGGAAGGTCTTGTCCGACAGCACCGGACTTTCCGAGGGCTGGCGCTGGATGGCGCTCAGCACCGGATCGTAGAAGCTCCACTCCAGGGCGTCCTGCCAGATCGCCATGACCTCGTGCAATTCGGTTTCGGGCACTTCCGCGAGGATGTCCGACGGCTCGCCGGTCGCCTCCGTCAGCAGAGGACGCCAGCCTTCGGCGAAATGGGCGTCGAGCGCATCGATCTCGAGGAGCAGTTCGAACACGATCAGCTCGCGCAGGGAGATCTTGCGCCTGTCGATCAGCGTTTCCGGCTGCGCTTCGATCACCGAGACCATGCCCGACCAGCCGGGATGGGCGAACTGCTGGTCGAACAGGTAATGCTTGAACAGCGACTCGTCGCGCACCAGGATCTTCAGCAGGTCGGCGATCGAGCAGTCCTGTTCGAGCAGCAGCTTGCGCGCGCGCTTGCCGCGGAAAAAGCTGGTCAGGCTGTTGCCTTCCAGCTCCCGCAGCGCGCTCAGGAAACCTTCTCCATTGGAAGGGAAGGTCCAGATCGAAATACCCTGGTCCAGATAGCTGCAGAGAATCCGGAACAGCAGCGGATGCACCAGCGAATCCAGGTCGACCCGGTGTCCCCTCTTCCAGTTCGCGCGCAGTGAACCGATCCGCGGCAATGACGGCGGCGCGAACGGTTCCTCGACGACTTTCTTCTTCCAGAGTTCGAACTGGTCGCCCTTGCGCGAGCGAATGACCCAGTCCAGAACGGCAGGCGTTATCTCGCCGTCGAGATACAGACTGCGGTATTTATCCAGTTTCAGAGATACGCTGTACCCGAAGATACCCGAGGCATTGCGCGCCGCGTCATAAAACTTCGAGTCCTGAAAGGCATGCAAAGTGTTGTGGTGAACGAAGTCCTTCAAGGGCGCCTGTTTCGGAAGATAGTGCTCAAGCGCGTGCAGTACGGCAATCTCGTCGAAACTCCCGGACTGTGCTGGACTTCCTGATCTAGCGGACATCGATTTATCTCCATAGGCCATCGGCACAACTCAAATAGCCCGAAGGGAAGATTGAATAAAGCCTCGCCTTTCCGGTTATTTCACGCAAAGACGCGGAAACAACTGTCCGGACAAGACAGGCCATTTCTCTACCTGATCCATTTTGATGCCGTCGCCGGCCAATTCTCGAAGAAGAACTTCCAGATTAACGACATGCCTCTCCAATCGTTCAACGAATAGCGCACCACGCCCTGCACTCCGGAGAGCACGCACAGCATTCCCGATGAACTTGTCTTCACCTGGCTCGTGAAAAAACTGTTTCCCGATGGCGTATCCGAAGGGGTGTTTCAAGGCTCCTAAAAAATATTTCAGAATGTTACCGCGGAATTAGCCACCATTCAATCTAGGCACATTGCATGCCAATCGACAGCCGGAAGAGTATTAAAAACCGTTCATCGTCAAATATTTTAAAGAGCCATCATGTGAAAAAAATGTCGCCCCGTCAGAACCATCAACGAGAACATCCGGCAACCACTTGAAAGGGTGGTAAAAACCGGAAAAGAGCACAGCCTGGAAACTCGCCCGCCCACAGGCGTATATCGGCGAAGCGTGCTGCGAATACGGAAAAGCCGGACGAAAAAGCTCGGAAAGGCTCTTCGATGGAGCGCAGAAGAAGGGATTCCCGAACGGATGAAGCCTTCTTCCGTCTCGATACGGGGCGGAAACCTCGGCTGCGCTCGTCGGGCAAGCCCGACACATCGTGTCGAGGTGGCGCATCGCCCCGGACGGTGCGCCACCGGCGCCGAAGGACTGGTCGCCTCCCCCACTGCGAAGAGCGACCGACATTATTTTCACCGGCGACCTACTATGGTCGGCCAATCTTTCCCAAGGAGCCTGTCCTCGATGCGTTTGCTCAAGATCATCCCCCTGGTGCTGCTGCTCGGCACCACTGCCCTCTCCGCCGCTGCCGACGAGAAGCAGCCCGCGCGGGTCTTCGGCTGGATCGAGAAGGGGCTGATCCAGCCGGAAAACATCCCGGTGAAGATCAAGCTGGATACTGGCGCCCTGACCTCCTCCCTGGACGCCAAGGACCTGGAGCGCTTCGAGCGCAACGGCGACGAGTGGGTACGCTTCAAGGTCGAGGTGACCGACAAGGACACCGGCAAGCTGGTCAACTCGCCGTTCGAGCGTGAGGTGCTGCGCAACGTGAAGGTCCGCGGGGCCGGCGGCGCGGAACGCCGGCCGGTGGTGCAGATGCAGATCTGCATCGGCAAGCAGGTTTACGACGAGCAGTTCTCCCTGAACAACCGCAGCAAGATGAACTACCCGGTACTGATCGGCCGGCGGACCCTGGAGCACCTGGGCCTGGTGGACGTTTCCCGGACCTTCACCATCGATCCCCAGTGCGCCCGGAGCACCGCGGACAAGGCCGATTAAGCCATCAGCCAGCGGCCGACCAGGACGATCCCCAACGCCCAGAGCAACAGGATCAAGCCGGCCGCCGGCCAATTGACCGGCCGCGGCACCTGCCGCCGCTCCCACTCCTCGGCCTGCTGCCGGCCCGCCGCGAGCACCGGCGGCGGCAGCAGGCGCAGCGCCAGCAGAATGCCCAGCGGCAGCAGGATCGCGTCGTCCAGATAACCGAGCACCGGGATGAAGTCGGGAATCAGGTCGATTGGGCTCAGCGCATAGGCGACCACGCAGACGACCAGGACCCTCGCCAGCCAGGGCGTCTCCGGGTTCCGGGCGCAGAACCAGAGGATCATGATCTGCCGCTTCAGGCTGCGTGCCCAGCCTTGCAGACGGTTCTTGAGATTGGCGAACGTCACCCTGTAAATCCTTTGGCGGAAATAATGATGTGCTATCAATAGCAGATAGCCCGTCGCCGGGGAAACGACGCGGGCCGGCCCATACCCCGGCGAATTCGCCGTCAGTCGCCAGATGCGGCAAGCGGGCCCTCGGCCATATCCCTTATATCCTCCGAGGACCAGCTACTCTCTGCGAGAAACCGTCGGCATCCGGGCGCCTCGTCGCTGGGCGCCGACCCGGCAGGGCGATCCTGCCAGCTCCTCCCCCATGGAAAGGAACTCGAGCACGACATGGAAGACGTTTATGTATCAGTCCTGATTCCGGCAAGGAACGAGGCCGGGAATCTGACCCCGCTGCTGGAGGAAGTCCGCCGTGCGCTCGCCGGCGAAGCCCACGAAATCATCGTGGTGGACGACGGTAGCGACGACGGCACGGCCGCCGAACTGCGCGCCTTGAAAAGCGCCGGCTTCCCCCGGCTGCGCATCCTCGGGCATGCCCGTTCGCTGGGGCAGAGCACCGCCCTGCATCGCGCGGCGCTCGCCGCCCGCGGCCATTGGCTGGCCACGCTGGATGGCGACGGGCAGAACGACCCGGCGGACATTCCCGGCATGCTGGCACGGGTGCGCGGCAGCGAGGGCCAGGCCGAGGGCATCAAGCTGGTGGCCGGCCACCGGATCGAACGGCGCGACTCGCTCGGCAAGCGCTGGGCCTCGCGCATCGCCAACGGCCTGCGCCGCCGTGTCCTGCGGGACGCAACGCCGGATACCGGCTGCGGTCTGAAGGTCATCGAACGGGAGGCCTTCCTGCGCCTGCCGTACTTCGACCACATGCACCGCTTCATTCCGGCACTGATCCGCCGGCACGGCGGCCGGATGCTGATCCATCCCGTCAACCATCGCCCGCGCAAGGCCGGCGTATCCAAATACGGCAACCTCGAGCGGGCCCTGGTCGGCATCTTCGACCTGTGCGGGGTTTGCTGGCTGATCCGGCGCACGCGCCTGGACGTACCGGCACTGGAAATCGAGGACTGACGATATGGGCAAGGAGACGCTCTGGCTGGCGATCGGCTTCGCCGGTCAAATGGCCTTTACCGGCCGCTTCCTTCTGCAGTGGCTGTACAGCGAATACCAGAAGCGCAGCCTCATTCCGGTGGGTTTCTGGTACCTGAGCCTGGTCGGCAGTTCGCTGCTGCTGGCTTATGCGATCTATCGCCAGGACCCGGTGTTCATTCTCGGGCAGTCGTTCGGGTTTATCGTCTATCTGCGCAACCTGCAGTTGATCGCCCGGCAAAACGAGCGGGGAGACGACCGATGAGCCGCGACCTCTCGCGGCGCATCGGGCTGGGCGGGCTGCTGCTGCTGGCCTTGCTGCTGATCGGCGCCGGCCTGGGGCTGCGCCAGCCGCTGAACGTCGACGAGGAGCGTTTCCTCGGCGTTTCCCTGGAAATGCTCCAGGACGGCTCGTGGTTCATTCCCCACCGTGCCGGCGAAATCTATCCGGACAAGCCGCCGCTGTTCATCTGGGCGGTCGCCTCGTTCGTCCGGCTGACCGGCGCCCCCGCGCTCGCCCTGTTCCTGCCGGCCCTGCTCGCCGGCCTGGTGGCGACGGCCTGTCTGTACGACCTGGGCCGCCGCCTGTGGAACCGGCGCAGCGGGGTATTCGCCGCGCTGCTGTTCCTCTCCACCTACCAGACCTTCAGCATCCTCCGTGCGGGACAGATCGACGGCTTTCTCTGCCTGTGGATCGTCCTCGGCCTCTACGGCCTGATCCGCCACCTCCTGCTCGGTCCGGCCTGGGGCTGGTACTACCTGGCCTGTGCCGCCGCCGGCTTCGGCATCATCAGCAAGGGCGTCGGCTTCCTGCCGATCCTGATGCTGCTGCCGTACTTCTACGCGGTGCGCCGGGGCTGGTCGGGCGTGGTGCCGATGCCGGGGAAGACCGGCGCCTGGCTGCTCGGCCTGCCGGTCGCCCTGGCAGCCATCGGCGTCTGGCTGCTGCCCCTGCTGGTCACGGTCGCCCTGCGCGGCGATGCCGACAGCCTGGCCTATGCCAGGGAAATCCTGCTGCGCCAGACCGCCGAGCGCTATGCGAACGCCTGGGCCCACCGGGAGCCGTTCTGGTACTTCTTCGTCGAGGTCATTCCCAAGTACTGGTTGCCGATGGTCCTCGCCCTGCCCTGGCTGATACCGGCCTGGCGGCGGCAACTCGCCAAGCGCGACGGGCGCACGCTGCTGCTGCTCGGCTGGGTGGCGCTGGTCTTGCTGTTCTTCTGCCTGAGCAGCGGCAAGCGCAAGCTCTACATCTACCCGGCCCTGCCGGCGCTGGCTCTGGCGGTGGCGCCGCTGATGCCCTGGCTGCTGCGCCGCTGGTTCGCCGGACAACCGCGCCGGACCCGACTGTTCGGCACGCTCTGCCTGCTCTGGTTCGGCGCCTGGTTCGCCCGCGGCTTCATCGAGCCGCTCAAGGAAGGGAGCAATCCGCACGCGGGGATCATGCATCAGGCGGCCGAACTGACCGACGGTGCGGATCTGGTCCTGAGCGAGTGGCGCGAAGGTCACTGGCTGTTCGCCCGGCAACCCATCGTGCATTTCGGCTTCAGCGCGCCGGCGACAGTGGACAAGGCCGTCGAGTGGCTGCGCCGCCACCCGCAGGCGTTCGCCCTGATTCCCGCCGCCGACCTGTCCCGCTGCTTCCGGCCGGAGCGGGCCCACCAGCTCGGCGACACGTCCCGCGCGACCTGGTTCCTGGTCAGCCCGGAGGCGGACAACGGCCAGTGCCGCGGCGAGCTGCCGGCGCGCGTCTATCGCTTCGCCTGGCAGTCGCCCGGCCGGCCGGGCGGCACGGATCAGGCCGGCGCGGATGCCTCCGGCCGGTAGAGGATCAGCCGGTAGCCCAGCGTGCAGATCGTCCAGTCGAGCAGCAGCGTCCAGAGGTTGTGGGAGAGGAAGTGCGCGCCCTGCATCACCCGCCCGACAGAGAACGCCGCCCCCAGCCCCAGCGCCGTCCACAGAGCGATCCGCGCCAGCCGCGGGCGGCGGTCGCGCAGGGCGAAGAACAGCGCCAGCAGGGAGAAACCGGCCGAGGCATGTCCGCCCGGCCAGCAGCGCCCGGCCCGGACGACCGGCGGGGCGCGCTCCTCGAGCAGCGCGGTATGGATCTCCCGGCCGCCGAACTCCTTGAGGCTCCACGGGCAATGCATGCCGGTCAGGGTCTTCAGCGGATTGACCAGGCTAGTCGACAGCCCCATCGCCAGCACCACGTAACCGAGCACGCGGCGCCAGCGCCTGAAGGGGGTCGGCAGCAGGCTGAGCAGGAAGCCGGCGATGGCCAGCACGCCGACGACGATGACCAGTTGCTTGGCCCGGTCGTGCAGGAAGTTCTCCAGGAAGGAACCGTAGTGGCGACCGATGAAGCCCTCGCCGGGCGCGTAGAACCATCGGCTGATCGCGAAATCGAGGCTGCTCGGATCGAACAGCAGCAAGAACGCCATCGCGGCCAGCGGAATGCCCAGGGCGAGGCGAAAGTCGAGCGGTTGCGACAGCGCCGGCAGCGGCCCGGCCGCGGCAACCGCCGGCAGGCTCAGCTCAGTCGCCGACATGGACCACCTCCCGCTGCGCGCCGGAAGAAGTGGAAGCGTTGATGCCGAGCAGGCCGTGGCTGAACTCGTAGCTGGCCCCCTGGTAGTAGCCGATGACCCGCTGCACCAGCGGATCGCTGGCCGAGGCCGGCGTTTCGCGGCTGGCGCCCAGTGCGTCGTCGTGGCGGCGGATGCCCCGGCGCGGGCTGAGGATCGCCAGGTCCTTGCCGTCGAACAGCCCCAGGTGCTGGTAGTTGCCGATCAGCGCGCGATGGGGCGCGTCCCCATGCAACAGGTCGTGGCCGAAGAAGGTCGAGGTGTAGTCCAGGTTGAGCAGGCCCAGCAGGGTCGGCGCCAGGTCGATCTGGCTGGCCAGCTCGGTGTATTCGCGCGGCTCGATCAGCCCGGGCGCGTAGATGAACAGCGGAATGTGGTAGTTGGCCACCGGCAGGTCTTCCCGGCCGGCGCTGCCGGCGGTGTGGTCGGCAACGAAGACGAACAAGGTCTGGTCGAACCAGGGCTTCTGCCGCGCCTGCTCGAGGAACTGGCCGATCGCGTAGTCGGTGTATTTCACCGCACCCTCGCGGCCTTCGCCGGAGGGAATGTCGATCCGCCCGTCCGGGTAAGTGTAGGGGCGGTGGTTGGAGGTGGTCATCAGCTGCAGGAAGAACGGCTGACCGACCGCATGGTCGACATCCGCCAGCTTCAGCGCTTGCGCATAGATGTCCTCGTCGGCCATGCCCCAGGCGTTCTTGAAGTGGATGTCGCGCTCGTCGACGCGGGCCTGGTCGACGATGCGATAGCCGTTGCCGCCGAAGAAGGCGTTCATGTTGTCGAAGTAGCCGCGCCCGCCGTAGACGAACACGCTGTCGTAGCCCTGCTCCGTCAACTGCTCGCCCAGGCTGGCGTAGCCCGTCTCGCGACCGATGCGCTTGACGATGGAGCGCCCCGGCGTCGGCGGCACCGACAGGGTAATGGCCTCCAGACCGCGGTCGGTGCGCGTGCCGGTGGCGTAGAATTTGCTAAAGGACAGGCTTTCCCCGCGCAGCCGGTCGAGGTTGGGGGTGAGCCCTCGGGTATCGCCGAAACTGCCCAGGTACTTGGCGCTCAGGCTCTCGATGGTCACCAGCACCACGTTGAGCCGGCGCGGCTGGCCGGGATTGTCGATCACCCGGTGCAGGTCCAGCGGATCGCGGCCGACGAGGCGGTCGGAGGAGTCGCCCACCTCCCGGTGCAATACCCTGGCGACCTGCGCGTCCGGCAGGGTGGCGTAGAACTGCGGGTAGTCCAGCTCGTTGTTGCGGAAGGCGGAGAAGAACTGGTACGGGCCATTGGCGGCCAGCTCGCGCTGGTAGGCGTTGCCGCCGCTGCCGCGTGGGAACTGCTGGTCGAGCGCGAGGCCGCTCAGGGTGGCCAGCGACAGCCCCGCGCCCAGCGCCGCAAAGCGCCCGCGCCAGGCCAGCGGCGGCGCATCCAGGGCCGCGCCGACCGTCCGGCGCAGCAGCACGGCGCCGTCGACGGCCAGTACGGCCAGGCTGGCCAGCAGCGGGTAGACGGGGTACGACTCGAGGATGTTGGCGACCACCTCGTCCGAATAGACCAGGTAATCCACCGCGATGAAGTTGAAGCGCACGCCGAACTCGTCCCAGAACAGCCACTCCGAGAGCGCGGTGAAGAGCATGACGAACAGGCTGACGGCGACCAGGGCGTGCAGCAGCCGGCGATGCCAGCGGCGCTGCCACAGCCAGCGCGGACAGAGCAGCAGATAGGCGGCCAGCGGCAGCGCGGCGTAGAACAGGAAGCCCAGGTCGTAGACCAGGCCGATGCCGTAGAGGCCAAGCAACTGGGCCAGGCTGGCCTGGGCATCGCCCAGATGACCGAGCAGCAGCACGCAGCGGGTCAGGAAGAACACCGCCAGCCAGGCGAGAAGAATGACCGAGAGGTAGCGAAGCTGAGCGTAACGGAGCCAAGGCATCCCGATGGACCTTGCAGGAAGAGAGGGTCGGCAGAGTCTCCTCCGGGGGCACTGAGCATCTCGTAAAAACACCGTAAACAGGAGGTGAAAACCCAGAGGCGGACTTCGGAGCCGCCGGCAGGAGCGCCCGCTCCCTGCCCCTCCATGCAGCCCGCCCGCCACCTTGCTACAGTATCGGCCCCCCCTGCCGAGAGCCCTCAACCATGCGCATTCTGGTCATCGAAGACAACCGCGACATCCTTGCCAACGTACTCGACTACCTGGAGCTCAAGGGCTATACGGTCGACTGCGCCCAGGACGGACTGAGCGGCCTGCACCTGGCGGTCACCGGGCAGTACGACCTGATCGTGCTGGACGTCATGCTGCCAGGCATCGACGGCTATCAGCTCTGCGAGCGCCTGCGCAACGATGCCGGCAGCGAGACGCCGATCATCATGCTGACCGCCCGCGACTCCCTGGACGACCGCCTGCAGGGCCTCGCCAAGGGCGCCGACGACTACCTGCTCAAGCCCTTCGCGCTCTCCGAGCTGGTGGCGCGCATCGAGGCGGTGCTGCGCCGCACCCAGGGCAGCCGCAAGCGCCAGCTGCAAGTCGGCGACCTGAGCTACGACCTGGACACCCTGAGCGTCAGCCGCGCCGGAAAACCGCTGAAGCTGAATCCGGTCGGCTACAAGCTGCTGGCCATCCTGATGCAGAAGAGTCCGGCCGTGGTGCGCCGGGAATTCCTCGAGAACGCCCTGTGGGGCGACGATCTGCCGGAAAGCGACAGCCTGCGCAGCCATATCCACCAACTGCGCCAGACGCTCGACAAGCCCTTCGACAAACGCCTGCTGCACACCGTCCACGGCATCGGCTACCGCCTGGCGGAGACCCCGCATGCGGCTTAAGCAACCCTTCGCCCGGCGCATCGTCATCGCCTTCGTGCTGATGACCGTGGTGGTCAGCGGGTTCTTTTCCCTGGCCATCGTCGTCGTCGTCAATGTCGTCGAACGGCAGTTGGTGTCCTGGGAACTCAAGGAAGAGCTGGAAACCGTGCTGGAGCAGGACATCCCCTATGGCCGGTCTCCCCGCCTGGACGCCCGAACCCGCTTCTTCGCCTCGGATATGCCGCAATACGCCATTCCCGAGTCCCTGAGAGACTTCGCGAGGGGCTTCAGCGAAAGGGAGGAGGACGGCATCGCCTATTACGTCTACGTGAAGCAAATCGACGACCAGCGCTACATGCTGGTGGAAGACCAGCACGAAATCGAAACCCGCGAGAGGATGCTCTTCCGTGTGGTGCTGGTCTGTTTCCTGCTGAGCGTGCTGAGCGCCTGGCTGCTCGGCCGGCTGCTGGCGCGCAAGGTGATGGCCCCGGTGACCCGCCTGGCCCGCCAGGTCCGCCACCGCGACCAGTTGCTGCCGCTGGCGCCGCCACTGGCGCCGGAATACCCCGACGACGAGGTCGGCCGCCTGGCCGAGTCCTTCGACGGCACCCTCGGCCAACTGCGTCAGAGCCTGGAGCGCGAACGCCTGTTCACCAGCGACGTGAGCCACGAGCTGCGCACCCCGCTGATGGTCATCCAGGGCGCTTGCGAGCTGCTCGGCGAGGCCGCGCTGCCGCCGCGCGCCGGCGAGCAGGTGGCGCGGATCGGGCGCGCCGCCCGGGAGATGCAGGAGCTGGTGCAAACCTTCCTGATCCTCGCCCGCTCCCGGCAGGAAGAAGCCGCCATCGGCGGCAGCGCCACCCTGGCCAGCGTGGCGGAGGAGCAGAGCCAGCGCTGGGGACCGCCGATCCGCGCCAAAGGCCTGGACTTCGAGCTGCTCGTGGAGGATGCCGACAATGCCGCCTACAACCTGACCTTCCTGCGCGTGGTCCTTTCCAACCTACTGCGCAACGCCCTGCACTACACCGAGAGCGGCAGGGTGCGGCTGATCCTGGAAAACGGCGGCTTCCGCGTCGAGGACAGCGGCGCGGGCATCCCCGAGGAGCAGCGCGAGCGCATCTTCCAGCCCTTCGTGCGCGGCGAGCAGGCCCGCGGCGAGGGCCTGGGCCTCGGGCTTTCGCTGGTCAAGCGGATCTGTACGCACCAAGGCTGGCAGGTCCGGGTGAACGACCTGGCACCGCACGGCAGCTGCTTCCGGGTCCGCCTGAAATAGCCACGGCACCCGGCGCCGCACCGACGAACGGAGCGGCGCCGATGGTGTTCTTGACTTTTTTCTCTCATCTTTCTGCCAAAAAATCGATATATTTCGCGTTACCATTGCCATCATCCCCAGCCCAACGAACCCCTTGCCATGTCGTCGAGAAAGCACACCTGCGGACTGGAACTATCGCACCAACTCGGCCAAACCCCTGCCGTGCAATTGCTGGTCAGGCGTTGCGACCGCCTGATCCGCCGACTGTCCCACTGGCGCGACGGACAACTGGCCCGGCGGGCGCTGCAACAGGCCGGCGAACCCAACCTGGTCCTGGACCTGCCCTGCGGCGCCGGCCGCTTCTGGCCGCTGCTGACCGAGCAGCCCAACCGGGTGGTCCTCGCCGCCGACAGCTCGGCGGAGATCCTCTCGCTGGTCAAGGCCAGCCACACCGACGAGGTGCTGGCGCGGGTGCGGACTTTCCAGACCTCCCCCTTCGCCATCGACCTGCCCGACAACGCGGTCGACAGCATCTTTTCCATGCGCCTGCTGCACCACGTCGCCGACCGCGAAGGCCGTCTGGCCATCCTCCGCGAGTTCCAGCGGGTCAGCCGCGACAGCCTGATCGTCTCCCTGTGGGTGGACGGCAACTTCAAGGCCTGGCGGCGCCGCCATCTGGCCCGCCAGCGCGCCGAGCAGGAAGGCCGGGAAGAGCGGCGCAAGCGCTTCGTCGTCGATCGGGCGACCATCGAGGCCGAATTCGGCGAGGCCGGCTTCGACATCGTCGGCCACCACGACGCCCTGCCCGGCTATGCCATGCGGCGTATCTACGTGCTGTACAAGAGGACCTCCGCTTGAACGAATCGATCACCTTGCAGTCGCCGGAACTCTTCACCGGAACCTTCCAGTGCTGGTGGAATCGCCAGGGGGAATGGGTCGAGGAGCCCAACGTCCGCCGGGCCGGGGAAAGCGGCGTGCAGCGCCTCAGCGCGACCAGCACACCGCTCTACAGCAAGCGCCAGACCGGGCACCTCTACCGCTCGCTGCGCCATCCTCTCGGCCGACCGACCGTGCTGCGCGAGCAGGATGCCCTCGACGCCCTCGAGTGCCTCGGCGTGCGAGTACCGAAGATCGTCTTCTGCTCGGCGCGGAAAGTCGCCGGACAGTGGCAGGCCCTGCTGGTGACCGAATCACTGGAAGGTTTCGTCAGCCTGGACGAGTGGTATCGCAGCGATGCGCCCCAGCGCTGGGGCGAGGCGGTCCAGCGGCAGATGCTCGAAGAACTGGCCCAGACCCTCAGCCGCCTGCACCGGGGCCGCTGGCAGCACGGCTGCTGCTATCCCAAGCACATCTTCGTCAAGGCCGAGGAAGTCGCCGGCCGTCCCACGGTGGAGATCGCCCTGATCGACCTGGAGAAGAGCCGCCAGCGCCTGCGCGTCGCCAGCGCCTCGCGCCGCGACCTGGACCAGTTGCGCCGCCACTGCCCGGAGATGTCGCCGGCAGAGTGGACCCTCTTCAAGAGCGCCTACGACAAGGCCCTGGCCGCCCAGTAAGGCCATTTGCGAAAACAAGCAGGGGCGCCAACGGCGCCCCTTTCCAATTCCAGCCGGCGTAGCGGTCAGCTTTCCAGCACCGGCCGCCCGCCACTGATCGGAATGCGCTTGGGCTTGGCCTCCTCCGGCACGATGCGCACCAGCTCGATGCTCAGCAGGCCGTTGTGCAGTTCGGCGCCCTTGACCTCGACATGGTCGACCAGGCGGAACGACAGCTTGAAGGCGCGCTGGGCGATGCCCTGGTGCAGATAGGTGACGTCCCCGGCCTCGCTCTCGCGCTTGCCGCCACTGACGGTCAGCACGCCGCGCTCGACCAGCAGCTCCAGATCGGACTCCTGGAAGCCTGCCGCGGCGATCACGATGCGGTACTGGTCGTCGCCGTGCTTCTCGATGTTGTAGGGCGGATAGGAGCTGCCCGCCTCGTTGCGCAGGGCGGACTCGAACAGGTCGTTGAAGCGGTCGAAACCGATCGATTGACGGAACAGGGGGGCCATGGAAAGAGCAGTCATCATTCATCTCCCGATAATCAGCGAGTGTTGCGTGGCGGGACCCGACTTCGGCATCACACGCTCCTCCAGATGGAGCTCGCCGCGGGGATTTCAAGAGACCGAAAAGGCTTTTTCCGACAGCGCCGGCTCGCGGTCCAGGTCCACCCCGAGCAGGGCGTCCAGCCGCATGCAGTCGTTCTCCCGGCGCAGCTCGGCGAACAGCGCGGCCGCCTCCGGATAACTGCGGGTCAGCATGGCCAGCCACTGCTTGAGCCGGCCCGGGGCGTAGCGCGGCGCGATCCGCTGCCGGGCGCGCCGCCAGAACTCGCCCAGCAGCAGCTGCACCGCGCGCCACTCCAGCGGCTCGGGCGTACGGCCGGCCCGGGCCGCCCCGATCTGCCGAGCCAGGTCGGGGCGCGCGACCAGCCCGCGGCCCAGCATGATGTCCTCCACCCCGCTGACCTGCCGGCAGCGCTGCCAGTCCTCGACCGTCCAGATCTCGCCGTTGGCATAGACCGGCACACGCACCGCCTCCTGCACCCGCGCCACCCACTCCCAGTGGGCCGGCGGCCGATAGCCCTCGGCCCGGGTCCGCGCATGCACCACCAGTTGCGCCGCGCCGCCCTCGGCCAACGCCCGGGCGCACTCCAGGGCGCCGTCGGGACGGCTGTAGCCCAGGCGCATCTTGGCGGTCACCGGCACCGGCGCCGGCACGGCCCGGCGCACCGCGCGGACAATGGCGTGCAGCAGCTCCGGCTCGTCGAGCAGCACCGCGCCGCCCCGCGAGCGGTTCACCGTCTTCGCCGGACAGCCGAAGTTGAGGTCGATCACCGGTGCGCCCAGTTCGGCGGCCAGTGCCGCATTCTCCGCCAGACACGCGGGATCGGAGCCGAGCAGTTGCAGGCGCACCGGCGTACCGGCGCCGGTCCGCCAGCCACGGCGCATTTCCGGGGCCAGCTTCTCGAACTGGGCGGGCGGCAGCAGACGGTCGCTGACACGGACAAATTCGGTCACGCACCAGTCGATGCCACCAACACGGGTCAGCAGGTCGCGAAGGAGTTCGTCGACCAATCCCTCCATGGGGGCCAAGGCAATTTGCATGAGGGGGGATTCCGGCAAGATTCGGGCGGGAAACAAGAGGCAAGCGGCAAATGCGGGCGGCTAGAGGTCGACCAGGGCCCTGCCGTAACGCTCCACGAAGTCTTCCGGCATCCGCCGGGGCCGTCCGCTGGAGAGTTCGATGCAGGCGAAGGTGGTCTGCGCGTTCAGCAGGGTGACGCCATCGGCCGGGCGCAACAACTGGAAGCGGCGGGTCATCTTCAGTCCGCGGGGCGAGTCGACGATCCAGGTCCCCATCTGCAGGCGCTCGCCCAGACGGGCACTGGCCAGATAGTCGATCTCGTGGCGCAGCACCGCCATCGCCCGGTCCAGGCGCCGATACTCGTCCAGCCCCAAGCCCAGGCTCTGCGAGTGGCGCCAGGCGCAGTCCTCCAGCCAGCCGACATAGACCACGTTGTTGACGTGGCCGAGGCCGTCGATGTGCGCCGACAGCACCTCGATGTCGATGACGAAGGGCGCAGGCCGCTGCCAGCTCAAGAATGGGGCTCCAGACTGGCGGCCAGCTCGCAGGCCTCGCGGGCCAGTTGGGTGATCTGGTCCCAGGCGCGGGCGCGGACCAGACTGGAGGGCGCGATCCAAGTGCCGCCGACGCAGGCGACATTGGGCAGGCCGAGAAAACTCAGCAGGTTGTCCGGAGTCACCCCGCCGGTGGGACAGAAGCGGATGCCGCTGAAGGGCTCCTTGAAGCTCTTCAACATCTTCACGCTGGTGGTGCCGTTGGCCGGGAACAGCTTCAGCGAACGATAGCCGAACTCCAACGCTTGCAGGATCTCCGAGGGCGTCATCACCCCCGGCAGGTAAGGGAGCCGGCAGTCGTCCGCAGCCGCCGCCAGGCGCTGGGTGCAGCCGGGACTGACGACGAACTGCGCGCCGGCGTCGCGGGCCTCGAGAAACTGCTCGCTGTGGATCAGGGTGCCGGCGCCGACCAGCAGGTCCGGCAACGCCTGACGGATCGCCGCCAGCGCATCCAGGGCGCGCGGGGTACGTAGCGTCACTTCCAGCACCTGGATGCCGCCCGCGTGCAGGGCCCGCGCCAAGTCCACCGCCAGCGCGACGTCCTCGATCACCAGTACCGGGAGTACGGGGCGCGCACGCTGCAGCACCGCATCCATCGCCATGGGCATGTTTTCTCTCCAGCTGGGGCGTCACCGGTGACGCTGTCGTTCGGACTCGATCAGGGTACGGATGATGGCGAACTCCTGCTCCGCCTGCTCCAGCAGTGCGGGCAGCGGAGCCAGGTCGCCGGCGCGGGCCGACTCTTCGAGCTGCCGGCACAGCTCGGCCAGCAGCGTCGCCCCCAGGTTGCCGCAACTGCCCTTGAAGCTGTGGGCGGCCCGGCGCAGGGCCTCGGCATCCCGAACTTCATGAGCCTGGCGCAGGGCCTGCAGGCGATCTTCGGAGTCGCTCAGGAACGTATCCAGCAGGACCGGATATTCGTCCTCCATGACCTCCTGCAGCATCGCCAGAACACTAGGATCGAGATGCTCGGACACTCCACGTCACTCCTGAGCCAATTGGCAGTCCGGCGGATTATGCCGAGCAGGCCAGGAAAACTCCACGCACACGCTGCGCCCGTCCGGTGCCCAGCTGCAGCGGTCGGCGAGCTGGCGCACCAGCTTCAGGCCGCGCCCGCTCAGGTGCTCAGTGGAAGCGTGGCGTTCCAGCATCCGCTGCACATCAAAGCCCGGACCGCTGTCCTCGACGCGGATGCTCAGGCGTCCGCCCGCGCCCTCGGGGCGCAGGTCGAGATGAAAACGCACGTAGCCGTCGCAGAGGTTCGCCAGGCGCGCGCGGCGCTCCCGGTAGTATTCGGCGAAGCCCTGGGCATCGCGCTTGAGCGACGAGTCGAGGCCCATCACACCGTGCTCCAGCGCATTGGAGTAGAGCTCGGCGAGTACCGTGTAGAGCACGCTGCCGCGCAGGCGCAGCTCCTGTACCTCGAGCAGCAGTTGCAGCAGATAGGGCAGCGGGTTGAAGTGCTTGAGGGTTTCGGCGCGGAATTCGAAGCCGACCGACCAGTCCAGCGGAAAATCCTGTCCGGAGTCGGAGAAAATCAGCGGCGAATGCGGCAGCTGCCCCTGCTCCATCAGGCTGACCTCGATCAGGCTGACGTCGTCCTGCGCTTCGCCGCGGAAGGCGCTGAGCGCCTGCTGGATCTCGCCGAAGAGCAGATCCGGCTGGCAGTTGGCGGCGAACACCCCGAGCAGCCGCTCTTCGCCGAAGCACTCGCCGCCCAAGTTGCAGGTTTCCAGCACGCCGTCGGAAAGCAGGAAGATCCGGTCGCCGGTCTCCATGGGGTAGATCTCGTAGCGGTCGTCGAAACACGAGGAGTCGAGGATACCCAGCGGCAGATGGCGGGAGCGCAGGGGAATCCGCTCGCCGCTGCCGAGACGCCGGAGATAGCCGTCCGGCAGGCCGCCGTTCCAGACCTCCACCACCCGCCGCTGGAAGCTCAGGTTGAGCATGACGGCGCAGCAGAACACCCCCACCGGCAGGATGCGCTTGAGCTTGGCGTTCATCTCGCGAAGGATTTCCGCCAGCGAATAGCCCTTGGCGGTCATGCCGTAGAAGACTTCGGCCAGGGGCATGGCGCCGATCGCCGCCGGCAGGCCGTGTCCGGTGAAGTCGCCAAGCAGCACGTGCATGCCGCCGGAGGGCTTGAAGGCCGCCAGCATCAGATCGCCGTTGAACAGCGCATAGGGCGACTGCAGGTAGCGGATGTTCGGCGCATCGAGACAGCCGGAGTGGGCGACCTTGTCGAACACCGCCTTGGCCACCCGCTGCTCGTTGAGCAGGTGCTCGTTGTGCCGGGCGATCAGGTCGCGCTGCTCCAACACCGTGGCCTGCAGCCGGCGCAGACGGTCCATGGCCTTGATCTTGGCGTCAAGGATCACCCGGTTGTAGGGCTTGGCGAGGAAATCGTCGCCACCGGCATCCAGGCACTGGGCCAGGGCCTCGCTCTCGGTCAGCGAGGTGAGGAAGATGATCGGCACCAGCTCCTCGCCGGCCATCTGCTTGATCCGCCGGGCGGCCTCGAAGCCGTCCATCAACGGCATCAGGGCGTCCATCAGGACCATGTGCGGGCGCTCGCGGGCGAATATCATGATCGCCTCGAGCCCATTGCCGGCGGTCAGCACGCGATACCCCTGACGGCCGACGATGGTTGCCAGCAGCATCCGGTCCGCGGGACTGTCCTCGGCGATCAGGATGCACAGGGGCGACGGCATGGGACGGCCCCTAGGCGATGTGGAAGAGCTGTTCGAAATTGGAAATCGACAGGATCTTGCGCACGTCCGGGCTGCAGTGGATCAGGCGGATCTGCGCCCGCTCGCCGCCGGCATGGTCGCGCAGCAGCAGGAGCATGCCGAGCGCCGAGCTATCGAGGTAGGTCGCCCCCTGCAGGTCGACGACATAGCGTTTCGGGGTGACGTTCACCCGCTCGTAGGCATCCCGGAATTCCTGGTGGGCGCCGAAATCGAAGCGCCCCTGGATGAAAATGGTCAGTTCTTGTCCGTCTGCCGAAGGCTGCGAAGTGATAGCCATGCGGTGCTCCTCAGGTGTGTGTCGTCGCTGCAGTGAGATTTAACACTCGGCTCCCGGCGGGGCAACCGCCGATCGATTGTCGACGGCTACGAAAGCCCCCGGCTCCACCGCGTCGCCGCCGTCCTCGCGCCGGCTCATGCCGTACTTGCGCATCTTCTCTACCAGCGTCGTGCGGCGGATCCGCAGGCGCTCGGCGGCCCGCGCCACCACGCCGGCGGAGTCGTCCAGCGCCTGCTGGATGAGCGTCTGCTCGAGGGAGGCCAGATAATCCTTCAGGTCCAGCCCCTCCGGCGGCAGCAGGGCGAGGCTGGACGGATCCGACAGGCCGACCTCGAACACCCCGCCCTCGTCGCCCTGCTCGTCCTCGACTTCGATATGGCGGTATTTCTTCGGCAACTCCTGCACGCCGATGACTCCATAGGGGTGCATGATCGCCATGCGCTCCACCAGATTGGCCAGCTCGCGCAGATTACCCGGCCAGTCGTGACGACACAGCGACATGATCGCCGCCGAGTTGAAGCGGATCGATCCCAGCTTGTCGTGCTCCAGCCGGGCGATCAGTTCGTTCAGCAACAGCGGGAGATCCTCCACCCGCTCCCGCAGCGGCGGCATCTCGATGGGGAACACGCTGAGCAGGTAGTAAAGGTCCTCGCGGAAGCTGCCTTCCCCGACCATCGCCTCGAGGTCCTTGTGGCTTGCGGCGACGATACGCACATCGACGCTCTGCGTCTGCGTGCTGCCCAGGCGCTCGAAGACGCCCTCCTTCAGCACCCGCAGCAGCCGGGCCTGCATCGACAGCGGCAGGGCGTCGACTTCATCGAGGAACAGCACGCCCCCCTGAGCCAGCTCGAGGCGCCCGGCGTAATTGTAGAGGGCACCGCCGAAAGCCCCCTGCTCGTGCCCGCACAACTCGCTCTCCAGCAGTTCGACGGCGATGGCGCTGCAGTTGACCGGTACGAAGGGCGCATCGCGACGTCGGGAATGATAGTGCAGGTTGCGCGCCACCACCTCCTTGCCGGTTCCGGACTCGCCCTGCAGCAGCACGCAGGCATCGGTATCGGCCACTTGCTGCAGCAGCTGACGCACCTGCTGGATCGCCCGGCTGGTACCGACCAGGCTGCGGAACAGATTGGGCTCGCGCGACAGACCGCGCCCCTGACCGGGCATCGCGCGGTAGACCTGGGCCCGGTGCAGGGAATCGAGCAGCTTGTTATAGGAAGGCGGCATCTCCAGGCTGGCCAGCACCTGCCGCCGCACCTCTTTCGGCCAATCCGCCGGCGGATGCTGACCGAGCAGCAGCACCGGCAGGGTCTCGTCCCAACCGCGGAGCGCCTTGATCAGCTCGAGTCCCCCGCCCCGCGCCTCGACCGTCCCCAGCAGCACGCACAGCAACTCCCGACTGGAGGCCAGCGCTTCGACCCGCTCTCGCCACTGCGTACTGGCACAGGCCAGATGCTGCTCGTCGAGAAAATCGAGAATGACCGACAGGTCCCGACGCCGGTCGAGGTTATCGTCGATCAGAAGAATCTTTATGTCACGCCACATGTTGTCGGGTATCTGAACTGAAGAGGCCTCGGGAAGCGCCATCGGGGCGCGCAACCTGCACGGCCGCCCGCGGTCGGGACTTCAACCTATGGCATCAAATCGAGAGAAAGGCACATCCATGGGCACCCGCCGGCGAAACTCCGGCGGAGCGGACAGGCAGACGGCACTGGACGATCCCGGATATCTGAGGCGAGCGACTGGCACACCGGCCAATCCGCTTAGATATGCTTGAGTGAACGCCGGCATTCTACAAAGGATGCTCCCCGCTCGATAGCCGTGCCGGCGGGACGCAGGTGCGCTAATGCAGGCGAATGCCCAGCTCGGCCAGCCGCAGCAGATCCTCCGGTCCCTCCACCTCCCACAGCCGCGGCAACAGGCAGTGCTTCCAGCCCAGCTGACGCAGGCGCTCGCAGGTGATCGGCAGCACCTCCTCGCAGCCCCAGGGAACCGCCTCGAACAGCAGCGGATCGACCCGCCGCAGACCCAGCAGGGCATAATCGCCGTGCTCGGCCGGCCCGAGCACCGCATCCCCCTCGCGCAGGGCCGCGCAGGCAGCATTCAGGTAGTCGCCGTCCAGTGCCGGGCAATCGTTGCCGATCAGGATCACCGCATCGGTGGTACAGAGGCCGAGGGTGGCGATACGGCGCATCCGCTCGCCCAGGTCGCCCGCCGGTTGCTCGACGACGGCCCAGCCGCAGGCCTCCGCCATGGCGCCCAGAGCGTCGTCGGGGCCCTCGTCGAGCCAGAGGAAGCGCTCCTGGAAATCGCTCGCCGGCAGGTTCAGCGCACGCTCCACCAGCAGGCGCTGCAGGTCGCATGCACCGTCCTCGCCCAGACTCGGGATCAGGCGAGGCTTGACCTGACCGGGGGCCAGGGCGTGGACCAGCAAGTGCAAGGAAATCGACAGGCTCATGCCAGGGTTCTCCCTCGTGATGCGCCAGTCGGCCAGCGGGCTACCGCGCCCTGACCAGGCCAAGCGCAAATGCCACATCGGCCCTACAGTACGCCTGATTCCATGACCGTCACAGCACGGCGCCCGCCTGTACCGATCAAAGGTCCCCTGCCTCCACCGGGGCAGGCCACGAACGGAAGGATCCCGGGCGCTCAGGCCTGGCTTGCCAGAATGCGCCGCTCCCAGGGAGTGATCTCGTCGAGAAAGCTAGCCAGCTCCAAGCTCTTGCTGGCGACGTACCCCTCGATGAATTCGTCGCCGAACAACTCTCTCGCCAGTTGGCTGCGCTCGAGGCGAGCCAGCGCGACCGGCATGCCGCTCGGCAGGGTCAGGGCTTCCGGCACCTGGAACTCGCCCTGCAGCGGCGCGCTCGGCTCCACCTGTTGCAGCAGCCCGAACAGCCCGGCAGCCAGGCTGGCGGCGATGGCCAAGTAGGGATTGGCGTCGGCGCCCGGCAGACGGTTTTCGACCCGCCGCGCCGCCGGCGGACTAGCCGGAATGCGCAAGCCCGCCGCACGATTGTCGTGGGACCAACAGGCGTTGTTCGGCGATGCATAGGGATGGCACAGCCGCTGGTAGGAGTTGACGTGCGGGGCGAACAGCAGGGTGAAGTCGGCGAGTGCCCGCTGCTGGCCGCCGATGAAGTGGCGGAACGCCAGCGTCGGTTCGCCGTGCTCGTCACTGAACAGATTCCGCCCACTGCCCGACTCCACCAGGCTTTGATGGATATGCATGGAGCTGCCGGGAACCCCGGCTAGCGGCTTGGCCATGCACACCACCATCAGCCCGTGCCTGAGCGCCACCTCCCTGAGCAGGTACTTGAACAGGAAGGTCTGGTCGGCCAGCTGCAAGGCATCGCCATGCAGCAGGTTGATCTCGAACTGGCTGATGCCCATCTCGTGCATAAAGGTATCGCGCGGCAGGTCGAGCGCCGCCATGCAGCGGTAGACATCCTCGAAGAACGGCTGCAGGCCGTTGCTGGAGGAAATGCCGAAGGCCGAGAAACCGGATTCGCGCCGCCCATCGAGTCCGGTCGGCGGCTGAAACGGCTGCTGTGGATCGCCATGCGGGGCGAAGACGAAGAACTCCAGCTCGGTGGCCACCACCGGCTGCCAGCCCTGGCGGGCGTAGGCGGCCAGCACCCGCTTGAGCTGGGTGCGGGTGGACAGCGGCGAACCGCCCCCCTTGAGTTCCTCGGCATCGCAGATCGCCAGCGCCCGCGGCCGCTCGCACCAGGGCAGAAGATGGATCTGCCGCGGGTCGGCGACCAGCAGCAGGTCGCCGTCGTCGCCGCCGTAGAAGCGAGCCGGCGGATAGCCGCCCATGATGCATTGCAGTAGCACCCCACGCGCCAGTTGCAGACGCCGCCCTTCGAGAAAGCCCGCGGCGGTCATCACCTTGCCGCGGGGCACCCCGTTGAGATCGGGCGTGACGCACTCGACCTCCTCGATACCGGCCAGACGCTCGGCGAGAGGCAGCTGAGGCTTGATCATGACGGGGCCTCCCCTTCCACGGCAGTCAGTACACAGTACGCAGCCGATGCCCGGGAGTTCAAGCTGTCCAGGCTGCCCCGAAAGTCAAGCCATCCCCCCTCGCCCAGCAGCGATGCCGTACCCTTGGCACAAACCGCACGCGCCTATCGACGACGAACGCTCAATGATGGAACCCATGGTCTACACTGGACTCTTTCTGCTGGCTCTGGCCGCCGCGACGCTCTTGCCGGCGCAGTCGGAGGTCGCACTGGCCGGCCTTCTGCTGGATGGCTCCCATTCGACGGGGGGACTGCTCGCTGCGGCCACCGCTGGCAATACGCTGGGTTCGCTGGTGAACTGGCTGCTCGGCCGCTCCATCGAGCATTACCGGGAGCGGCGCTGGTTCCCAACCGATACCGAACAACTGGAACGCGCCCAACGCTGGTATCGCCGTCATGGCCGCTGGTCGCTGCTGCTCAGCTGGCTTCCGCTCGTCGGCGATCCACTGACCCTGGTGGCCGGCATCATGCGCGAACCGCTGCCGAGCTTTCTGCTCATCGTCGCTCTGGCCAAGGCTGGACGTTATCTGGCTGTCACGGCAGTCACGCTGGGATGGGGATAGAGATGCGCCACATGCATCCAGAAACAAAAACCCCCGCTCTAGGCAGGGATTCTGGGGGCGTTCCGAACCGTAGTGGTGGCGCCCCCTGCTGGAGTCGAACCAGCATCTAGCCCTTAGGAGGGGCTTGTTCTATCCATTGAACTAAGGGGACATATTTGAACTATCGTCGAACTTGGCGCATCCGCGGTTGCCTGCGAGCACACTCGCCAGCGCGTTGGCCAATCGCATGAGCTAACGGCGATGGAGCGGCATTTTAGCCATGAAAATACTTTTTGTCATGCGCACCGCATACGCATAGAAGCAGGGATCGCCACGGAACAACACACCATTCGCACAGTCGACTCTTGGGCTTGGTGCAGGATTGCCACACAAGGCATCGCGATGCCAATGAAACATGCAGACAGATCGGCTCATCTCGCTGCTTGCAATCGATTCAAGCATTGAGAAGAGTGAACCACTGCAGCAAGCGAGGGTCATACCGAAAACGCACTTGCAAGCTAATTGCCAGCATTCTATAACAACTCACCGGTCGATACTATGCAACCTATGAAACAGGCAATCTACTCCAGCCGTACCGCCGATAAATTCGTCGTTCGCCTGCCCGACGGCATGCGCGAACGCATCGCGGATGTGGCGCGCAACCACCACCGCAGCATGAATTCGGAGATCATTGCACGTCTGGAGCAGAGCCTGCTTCAGGAAGATGCCTTGGGCGAGGACCTGAGCCTGCGCCTGGACAGTCCCGAACTCTCCCTGCATGAGCGGGAGCTTCTGCAGCGCTTCCGGCAACTGACCCGACGCCAGCAGAATGCCTTGGTCGCCCTGATCGCGCAGGATAGCGAACTCGCGACTGAAGGCCTGACCAGCGAGCAGTAGTCGCATGATCGACATGCACTGTCTTCGATCAGATTTTTTCCTGAACCGTCAGAGGCTGGTGCAGAGAACAGGCCTATATCCATAGGCCTGTTCTGGGCAGGAGGATTTGCCCTCTTTGGCGCCGCGACGTTGCATCAAAGCGCCTCCTCAAGCTCATGCGACTCGGTGATCGACATGAGCCATATGCAAACCTCACCTCGGCCGCTCATCGCATTCTGAACCGCCCCGCCGACTCGCTCCTTCGGCATCGACGCCAACTTAAAGCAGGAACAGCGTGGCCAATCCCAGGAAGATGAAGAAGCCACCGCTATCCGTCATGGCAGTGATCATCACACTGGCCCCCATGGCTGGATCGCGCCCAAGCTTGGCCAACGTCATGGGAATCAGCACGCCCATCAGGGCAGCCAACAACAGGTTCAGAGTCATTGCCCCTGTCATCACCGCAGCCAGCGACCAGTTGCCGTAAAGGACACCCGCCACCACGCCGATCACCCCACCCCAAACCAGGCCATTGATCAGCGCCACCCCCAGCTCCTTGACCAACAGGCGGGCTGTCTTGCCCGTATTGATCTGGCCTAGAGCCATCGCCCGAACGATCATGGTGATGGTCTGGTTGCCGGAGTTGCCGCCGATGCCCGCGACGATCGGCATCAGCGCCGCCAGAGCCACCAGCTTCTCGATGGAATCCTCGAACAGACCGATCACCCGCGAGGCGACGAAGGCGGTCACCAGATTCACCGCAAGCCAGGCCCAGCGGTTGCCGACCGACTTCCACACCGAGGCGAAGATGTCCTCCTCCTCGCGCAAGCCGGCCATATTCAGTACTTCGCTTTCGCCCTCCTCGCGGATCAGGTCGACCATGGCGTCGATGGTCAGACGGCCGACCAGCTTGCCGTTCTTATCCACCACCGGCGCGGAAACCAGGTCGTAGCGCTCGAAGGCCTGGGCGGCATCATAGGCGTCCTCCTCCGGATGGAAACACACCGGATCAAGCGCCATGATCTCGGCAACCTGCCGCTCGGGATCGCTGACCAGCAGGCGCTTGATGGGCAGCACCCCCTTCAGCAGCCCGTCGTAATCGACCACGAACAGTTTGTCGGTGTGCCCCGGCAGCTCCTTCAAGCGCCGCAGATAGCGCAGCACCACTTCCAGACTGACATCTTCGCGGATGGTGACCATCTCGAAATCCATCAGCGCGCCAACCTGATCCTCATCGTAGGAGAGCGCCGAACGCACCCGCTCGCGCTGCTGGGCGTCGAGAGACTCCATCAGCTCGTGGATCACATCGCGCGGCAACTCGGGAGCCAGGTCCGCCAGCTCGTCAGCCCCCATCTCCTTGGCGGCGGCGATCAGCTCATGATCGTCCATGTTGGCGATCAGCGCTTCGCGAACCGCATCGGATACTTCGAGAAGGATGTCGCCGTCGCGCTCGGCCTTGACCAGTTGCCAGATGCTCAAGCGGTCAGCGAGCGGAAGGGCTTCGAGGATATAGGCGATGTCTGCCGGGTGCAGTTCGTCGAGCTTGCGCTGCAGCTCCACCAGATTCTGCCGATGCACCAGATCCTCGACCAGATCATGGTGCGCCCCCTCCTGACGGTGCGTCAGGTTCTCGACCAGCTTGTGCCGGTGCAGCAGGTCGACGACCTGGGCGAGACGTTCCTGCAGACTTTCCTGCTGCTTCTTGGCTTCAACTTCAGTCATGGCACGCTCCACCCCCAGCAGCGGAGCACGCCAAGGGTCTCAATCAGTCAATGCGCGATTGCACGAATCGGGTTCTGGAGTAACTACTGGGTAAGTCCATGGTGGATTTCCACAAGCCCCGGCGGGACTGACAGACGCAATAATAACACTGCCCGACGGCTTTGCACTCGTCGGAATACTGGCCAGAACAAGCGCTTGCAACGCGAAGCTCGGCTCGATATCACTGCACGACGCTTGCAAAGAGACCTGGAACACGCCGGCATGCACAGGCACGCGCTAGTCTGGCGCCCCAAGCCAAGGAGGCCCCCATGCATGGATTGCCGCGCGCCGCAGTGACGGCGCTACTGCTCTGCTCTTCACCCCTGCTTTTCGCTTCGTCCGTGTATCGCTGCGTAGCCTCCGACGGCCGCATTACCTTCACCCGTCACGGCTGCCCGACAGACCAACAGCAACAACTACAGAACGCCTTCAATGCCCGCCCTGGCAACGGCAGGCCCATCCCCATGGCAAACGACACCCCGGAGCGCACAGCCCGCACCACGGAACAGAGCAACCCGCAGGAACCGACCATCGTCGGCCAGCAGGATGATGGCTACGGCAATCGCATCACCGACCGGGAACGCCGCGAGGCGATAATCAAAAAGGAAGTGCGCCCAGGCATGACCCGCACGGACATAGACAGCGCCTTCGGCAAGCCGGACAAGATCTCCAGCCGCAACGGCCGGACCAGCTATCAGTACCGTGACAACGCAGGCAACACGCGACAGATCGACTTCGACGAGCACAACTGCGTCGGCATCAAGAGCGGAAAATAAAAAAGGGCCTGCATTGCTGCAGGCCCTTTTGTTATGGCGCACTCAGGAGGATTCGAACCTCCGACCGCCCGGTTCGTAGCCGGGTACTCTATCCAGCTGAGCTATGAGTGCGTGCGGCGCTTGATAGACCAGATCACCGCTGGTTTCGAACCACCTCGAGAAGGAGGTTCAAATATGGCGCACTCAGGAGGATTCGAACCTCCGACCGCCCGGTTCGTAGCCGGGTACTCTATCCAGCTGAGCTATGAGTGCGCTGAGCGTGCGCATTATAGAGATTCAGTTTCGATATTCAAGCAATAATTCGGTCAATTTCATCAACTTACCGAACCACCGCAGGAAACCTACCCCTATAACACTTGTGAATGGCGGAGGAGGGGGGATTCGAACCCCCGACACCCTTTTGAGGTGTACTCCCTTAGCAGGGGAGCGCCTTCGGCCACTCGGCCACCCCTCCGCAACACGGGGCGAATCATACCCGCCTTTGCCCCGCTTGCCAAGCCAAAAATCGATAAAAATTAGTGGCTTGGCTCTTGATCTTTTTCTTTCTGGATGCGCTGGTAGATTTCTTCGCGATGTACTGCGACCTCTTTCGGCGCATTGACGCCAATGCGCACCTGGTTACCTTTCACACCCAATACGGTGACCGTCACATCATCACCCACCATCAGGGTCTCTCCGACCCGACGAGTCAGAATCAGCATTCCTTTCTCCTTTTATGGGAAGTCAACAGGACAACAGTCTGCAAAAATAAAAATGGCTATATCCCCAGCGTACCTCAAGGAATATACACCCAAGTATTGACCAGGGCTGGCGAAAGAAAAGCCCTCTTCACCCGGGCAAAACGACGAAGGCGCGGGATATCCGCGCCTTCGCCGATCACTGGCTCACTCGCCCTGGCGGGCGGGAGCATCCAACTCGAACGCGGTGTGCAGGGCGCGAACCGCCAGCTCCAGGTACTTCTCCTCGATGACCACGGAAACCTTGATTTCCGACGTCGAGATCATCTGGATGTTGATACCTTCCTTGGCCAGAGCTTCGAACATGCGACTGGCGACTCCGGCATGGGAACGCATACCCACTCCGACGATGGAAACCTTGGCGATGTCGGTATCGCCGATGACCTCACGCGCACCGATTTCGCGCGCGGTGTTCTCCAACACGCGCATGGCGCTCAGATGATCGTTGCGGTGCACGGTGAAGGTGAAATCGGTGGTGTTGTCGTGCGCGATGTTCTGCACAATCATGTCCACTTCGATATTGGCCGCACTGATCGGCCCGAGGATCTTGAACGCCACACCGGGATTGTCCGGTACGCCGCGAATGGTCAGCTTGGCTTCGTCGCGATTGAAGGCGATGCCGGAAATGATCGGCTGTTCCATGGATTCCTCTTCATCGATGGTAATGAGGGTGCCCGGCCCCTCCTGAAAGCTGTGCAGCACGCGCAGCGGGACATTGTATTTGCCGGCGAACTCCACCGAGCGAATCTGCAGGACCTTGGAGCCCAGGCTGGCCATTTCCAGCATTTCCTCGAAGGTGATCTTGTCCAGACGCTGGGCCTTGGGCACCACGCGCGGGTCGGTAGTGTAGACGCCGTCGACATCGGTATAGATCTGGCACTCGTCGGCCTTCAGAGCCGCCGCCAGGGCCACCCCAGTGGTGTCGGAACCGCCGCGCCCGAGGGTGGTGATGTTGCCGTGCTCGTCTACCCCCTGGAAACCGGCGACCACCACCACGCGGCCGGCCTTGAGGTCGGCCCTCAGCTTCTGGTCATCGATCTGCAGGATTCGCGCCTTGGTGAAGGAGCTGTCGGTGAGAATGCGTACCTGGTTGCCGGTATAGGATACCGCCGGCACACCGCGCTTGATCAGCGCCATGGCCAGCAGGGCGATGGTCACCTGCTCGCCGGTCGACACCATCACATCCAGCTCGCGCGGTACGGGCTGCTCGCTGATCTGCTTGGCCAGGCCGATCAGACGATTGGTTTCGCCGCTCATGGCGGAAACCACGACCACGATGTCGTCGCCGTTCTCGCGAAATTTCTTGACCTTCTCGGCCACCTGCTCGATACGCTCGATGGAGCCGACGGAGGTGCCCCCGAATTTCTGTACGATCAACGCCATTTAAAAAGCCACCTAAGCCCGTAAAGGGCGCCATTAAACATTTCCAGCGCGCCGACTGCCAAGGCCGGCCGGCGCGGCTCGAGGTCGGGAAGCAGGCCGTTACAGGCCCTGCTCGACGAACGGAACAGCCAACGCCAGCGCCTCGTCCAGCTTGCCGGCATCGGTGCCGCCGCCCTGTGCCATGTCCGGGCGACCGCCGCCCTTACCGCCGACCACGGCTGCAGCCTGCTTCATCAGCTCGCCGGCCTTGAGCTTGCCGGTCAGATCCTGGGTAACCCCGGCGACCAGCACGACCTTGCCGTCGAACTCGCCGCCAAGGAGGATCGCCGCACTGCCCAACTTGTTCTTCAACTGGTCGACCAGCGCCAGCAGGGCCTTGCCGTCCAGACCGTCGAGGCGGGCGGCAAGCACCTTCGCGCCCTTCACGTCCCGCGCCGAAGCGGCCAGATCATCGCCAGCACTGCTCGCCGCCTTGGCCTTGAGCTGCTCCAGCTCCTTCTCCAGCTGGCGGTTGCGCTCGAGCAGGGCACCCAGCTTGTCCAGCAGATTGTCGCGGCTGCCCTTGACCAGGCTGGCAGCCTCCTTCAGCTGCTGCTCGGCTTCGTTCAGATAGGCCAGCGCGCCCGCGCCGGTCACCGCTTCGATGCGCCGCACGCCGGCCGCCACGCCCCCCTCGCTGACAATCTTGAACAGACCGATGTCGCCGGTGCGGCGGGCATGGATGCCGCCGCACAGCTCGACGGAGAAGTCGCCCATGCTCAGCACGCGCACGCTGTCGCCGTATTTCTCGCCGAACAGGGCCATGGCGCCCTTCTTTTTCGCCGTATCGATATCGGTGACCTCGGTCTCCACCGCCGCGTTCTTGCGGATCTCTGCATTGACCAGCGCTTCCAGCGCCCTCAGCTGCTCGGGCTTGATCGCCTCGAAGTGGCTGAAGTCGAAACGCAGGCGCTGGCTGTCGACCAGCGACCCCTTCTGCTGCACATGCTCGCCGAGGATCTGGCGCAAGGCGGCATGCAGCAGGTGGGTGGCCGAGTGGTTGAGCGCAGTGGCGCCCCGCACCGAGGCGTCGACCTGGGCGTCCAGGGCCTGACCGACGCGCAGGCTGCCTGCGCCGACCACACCGTGGTGCAGATAGGCACCGCCGGCCTTGGTAGTGTCGCGCACCTCGAAGCACACGCCGCCGGCATCGCTCAGGTAGCCGCAGTCGCCGACCTGGCCACCGGACTCGGCGTAGAACGGCGTACGATCCAGCACCACCACGCCCTCCTCGCCTTCGCCAAGCTGCTCGACCGCCGCACCGTCCCGGAACAGGGCAATCACCTGGCCCTGGCCGAAGGTTTCGTCATAGCCGGTGAAGCGGGTGTCGGCATCGACCTTGACCAGGCTGTTGTAGTCCAGGCCGAAGGCGCTCGCGGAGCGGGCACGCTCGCGCTGGGCCTGCATCTCGCGCTCGAAGCCTTCCTCGTCGAGGGACAGCTCGCGCTCGCGAGCGATATCGCCGGTCAGGTCGACCGGAAAGCCGTAGGTGTCGTACAACTTGAACACCACCTCGCCGGGAATCACCGAACCTTTGAGTTCGGCCAGATCCTGCTCGAGGATCTTCAGGCCCTGCTCCAGGGTCTTGGCGAACTGCTCTTCCTCGGTCTTCAGCACCCGTTCGATATGCGCCTGCTGCTGCTTGAGCTCCGGATAGGCCTCGCCCATCTCGGCTACCAGCGCGCCAACGATCTTGTAGAAGAAGCTACCTTTGGCGCCGAGTTTGTTGCCGTGGCGGCAGGCGCGGCGAACGATGCGGCGCAGCACGTAGCCGCGGCCCTCGTTGGACGGAGTCACGCCGTCGGCGACCAGGAAGCCGCAGGAGCGGATATGGTCGGCCACCACCTTGAGCGACGGCGCACCGTCGTTGGCGCAGCCGATAGCCTGCGCGGAAGCGGCCAGCAGGTTCTGGAACAGGTCGATCTCGTAGTTCGAGTGCACATGCTGGAGCACCGCGCTGATCCGCTCGAGGCCCATGCCGGTGTCCACGCTGGGCGCCGGCAGCGGGTGCAGCACGCCGTCCGCGGTGCGGTTGAACTGCATGAACACGTTGTTCCAGATCTCGATATAGCGGTCGCCGTCCTCTTCGGGGCTACCGGGCGGGCCGCCCCAGATGCCTTCGCCGTGGTCGAAGAAGATCTCGGTGCAGGGACCGCAAGGGCCGGTGTCGCCCATCGCCCAGAAGTTGTCCGAGGCATAGGGCGCGCCCTTGTTGTCACCGATGCGCACCATGCGCTCGGCCGGCACGCCGACTTCCCGGGTCCAGATGTCGTAGGCTTCGTCGTCGCTGGCATAGACGGTGACCCAGAGCTTCTCGGCGGGCAGACTCAGCCACTTCGGCGAGGTCAGGAACTCCCAGGCGTAAGCGATGGCATCGCGCTTGAAGTAGTCGCCGAAGCTGAAGTTGCCCAGCATCTCGAAGAAGGTGTGATGGCGCGCGGTGTAGCCGACGTTTTCCAGATCGTTGTGCTTGCCGCCGGCGCGCACGCATTTCTGGCTGGTGGTGGCGCGGGTGTAGGCGCGCTTTTCCAGGCCGAGGAAGCAGTCCTTGAACTGGTTCATGCCGGCGTTGGTGAACAGCAGGGTCGGGTCGTTCGCCGGAATCAGCGAACTGGAGGCCACACGGGTGTGCCCCTTCTCTTCGAAGAAGCGGAGGAAGGCTTCACGGATTTCTGCGCTTTTCATAAATGAATGGGTCCAGGGAAAGCTGCGGCCACGGCAAGGTTGGCAAAGGGACGCATTATATCGGCCCCGGGCGACCACGGTAGCGCTTTCTTCCATCGCCGAGCCGCGCGCCCGGCCGGCTGCGGGACAATCGGTACCGTCAGGATTCCGGCCCGCTGCAGACCGGCGAAGCGGACGAACGGCCCGATCTGCAATGCGCGCAGGCCGGTGTGCCGGTCGTGGTGCAGGCGCCCGGAGTGGGCGTAGAAGGACGCAGCCAAGGGTCCCCACTGGCCGAAAGGACCGACAGACACCCTCGGCAGTGCGGGACTCTCACCGCCGGCACAGGAGCCTCCGGCGGACTCAGGCTACAGGCGTAACGGTCAGTGGTCGCATTCCGGGCCATGCACATGGTCGTCGTCGCCCGCCTCGGCCGGCTCCATCTCCAGTTGCAGGCTGACCAGATTGGTGGCCATCGGGCGCAGCAGCAGGTTGGCGTACTCGGTATCGCCCTCCTCCACATCCACGCCGATCAGCAGCTGGCCATTGGCTTGCTGGACCCAGAGTTCGCGGCCCTGCCAGATCACCGCGAAACGGGTGCAGGAGGTTTCCAGTTGGGTGCCATCGGTGTCTTCGAGAACGAGTTGCAGGGCATCGGTCATTGATCAGCTCCAAGGAGGCCGCCATGGGCGGCGGGTTCAGTCGATTTGAAAAGGATAGACGGAGCCCAGTCCCAGCAGCTGCGTCAGCTCGTCCAGTGCCGTGCGGCACTCGGCGAGCAGTTGGGGATCGGCCAGGTCGGCCTCGTTCAGGCGGTCGCGGTAGTGACGCTCGATCCAGACGTCGAGGCGGGCGTACAGGCCGTCGTCGAGCAGCACGCCCGGATTGACCGCACGCAACTCGCGCTCATCGAGCACCACGCGCAGTCGCAGGCAGGCCGGACCGCCGCCGTTTCGCATGCTCTGCTCGAGGTCGAACACCTTCACCTCGCGAATCGGCCCGCCCGCCGCGATCAGGCGCGTCAGATAGCGCCAGACGCTGTCGCTGGCACGGCACTCCTCCGGCACCACCAGCAGCATCGAACCGTCCGCGCGATCGAGCAGTTGGCTGTTGAACAGGTAGGAGCGCAGCGCTTCGGCGACGCTCACCTCCTCGCGCGACACGCTAATCGCCTGCAACCGGCCGCCGCGACGGGCGAGCTTGACGCGCAGCTCGGCGAGCGCCTGCACGCCGTGGAGGAAGGCGTCCTCGTGGTGAAACAGGACCTCGCCATTGCCCACCGCGATCACGTCGTTGTGGAACACCCCCTGGTCGATCACCGCCGGATTCTGCTGGGCGAAGACCAGCGCCTCCGCCTCCAGCCCGTGCAGGCGGGCCACCGCCTCGCTGGCCTCCTGGGTCTGCCGCGCCGGCAAGCGGAGCGGCGCCGGATGGCCAGGGTCGAAGGCGCTACGGCCGAAGACGAAGAACTCCACCCCCGGCTCGCCGTGGCTGCGGCAGAAACGCATGTGGTTGGCCGCGCCCTCGTCGCCGAACTGGCTTACCGCCGGCAGCGCCGGATGATGGGCAAAGTGCCGCTCGTCGGCGAACATGGCCCGCAGCAGGCGACCGGTCGTGGGATGTTCGATGGAGCGATGGAAGGTGCCGTTGAGATTGGCCGGCGTGAAATGCACGCGCCCGTCCGCGCTGTCGGCGCTGGGGCTGACGGTGCAGGCATTCGCCGCCCACATCGCGGCGGCGGAGCTGCAGGCCACCAGCAACGGCATGGCGTCCCGGGCGGCCCGGCCAACCACTTCGGCATCGCTGCCGGAAAAGCCCAGGCGGCGCAGGGTTGCCACGTCCGGCCGCTCCTGGGGTGCCAGCACTCCTTGGGGAAAGCCCAGGTCGTGCAGCGCCTTCATCTTCGCCAGGCCCTGGCGGGCGGCCTCCTTCGGGTTGGAGAGCGTCTGCCCGCTGGCCTGGGAAGCCAGGTTACCCCACGACAGCCCGCCGTAGTTGTGGGTCGGCCCGACCAGCCCGTCGAAATTCACCTCCCGCGCGCTCATCGCCCGCCCCCTCGCGGCTGGGCGGCGAGCGGCGTCGCGCGCACCTGGGCACCGGCACAGAGCTGCAGGCGCCGGGCGGTCAGCGGATCGACCACCAGGGTGCCGGCCGCCACCCGCGCCGGGGCGGCGGCGATGCGGCAGTCCTGGCGCTGGCGATTATGGATCAGGTAGGGCTTGGCCTCGTCCCCCGGCGTGCCGACCGCCAGCACCAAGGTCTGGCTGTCGCGCACCGCGCGGATCTTCGCCGTCTCGCATTCGACCACCGGGCCGGCATCGAAGATGTCGACGTAGCCCTGGTAGCTGAAGCCCTCCGCCCGGAGCATCGCCAGCGCCGGTTCGCTGTGCGGATGCACGCGGCCGATCGCCGCGCGTGCCTCTTCGGAGAGGAAGCAGCTGTAGAGCGGGAACCTGGGCATCAGTTGGGCGATGAAGGCGCGGTTGCCGACCCCGGTGAGGTAGTCGGCCTGGCGGAACTCCATGCGGAAGAAGTGCCGGCCGAGGCTTTCCCAGAACGGCGAACGGGCGTTGGCGTCGGACATGCCGCGCAGCTCGGCGATCACCTTGTCGGCGAACAGCGCGCGGAACTCGGCAAGAAACAGCAGGCGCGAACGCGCCAGCAGGCGGCCGCTCAGGCCGCTGCGGTGCTCGGCCTGGAGGAACAGCGAGCAGAGCTCGGAATTGCCGGTCAGGTCGTTGGCGAGAAACAGCGTGGGGATCTCCCGGTACAGCTCCAGCTCCCGCGAGGCGCTGACGGTCAGCCCGACCCGGTAGTTGTACCAGGGCTCGCGCAGGCCCACCGCGGCGGTCAGCCCGGAGACGCCGACGATCCGCCCCTGGTCGGTTTCCAGCACGAAGAGGTAGTCGGCATCGGCCTTCTCGGCCTCGCCGCGAAAGCTTCGCTCCGCCGTGGCGACGCGCTGCGCCAGGCGCTCCTCGTTGGGCGGCAGGGTGGTCAGGCCAGTGCCGGTGCTGCGGGCGAGGTCGATCAGCGCCGGCAGGTCGGCGCTGCGCACGGGACGGACGATCATGTTTCCTCCGCAGGGGCCACGGACACGGGGTAGCCCCGGCCGCGCCCGCTCACAGGGCCACCAGGCGCAGGCTATCGCCCTCGCCGACGCCGAGGGCCGCGGCCGCCTCGGCGCTCAGCGTCAGCGGCTGGCCGGGCGTCCAGTCCAGTTCGACCAGGCTGGCACGAAAATTCTGCAGGCCGCCGTTGCTGAGCAGATAGAGCCGGCCGCCCCCGGCGCCGGCGCCGATGGCCACCGGCGCCACGGCGCTGCGGGCGATCGAGCGGATGCCGGAGGTACGCGCATGGAGGATCGGTCCGCCGTCGAAGATGTCGACGTAGTGCTCGGTATCGAAACCCTCGCGGGTCATGATGTCGAAGCTGATCTGCGCGCGCGGGTGGACCTGGCCCATAGCCTCCTGAGCGGCGTCCGGCAGCAGCGGCACGTAGATCGGATAGTGCGGCATCAGCTCGGCGAGGAAAGTGCGGCTGCGCAGGCTGGACAGGCGCTCGGCCGCCGCGTAGCTCATGTCGAAGAAATGCCGGCCGACCGCGTCCCAGAACGGCGAGTCGCCCTGGTCGTCGCTCGGCCCGACGATCTCCACCACCACGGCGTCGGCGAAGCGCTCCGGATGGCTGGCCATGAACAGCAGGCGGCCGCGGGAGATCAGCTCGGCCCAAGGCGTATGCACCAGCGTCGGCTCGACATGGAAACTGCTCAGCAAACTGTTGCCGGTCAGGTCGTGACAGATCGACAGCACGTGAATCTTGTTGTGGATCTTCAGCTCGCGCGAGGCGTGCACGAAGGTCTCGTTGCGAAAACTATAGAAGGCCTCGGAATAACCGGCCGAGGCGACGATCCCGGAGCAACCGACCAGACGCCCGCCTGTCGGCTCCTCGAGGACGAAGAAGTAGCGCTCCTCGCCGTTAAAGCTGACCTCGGCGGCGAACGAGGACTCGGACACCGCGATCTTCTCGCGCAGCCGCTCGCGGTCGTCGGGCAGCGAGGTGACGCCGACCGGGCTGTCCGCGGCCAGACGCTGAACCTCGGCCAGATCGGCCATTTGCGCGGGGCGCATCACCAGCATGGGGCGTCACTCCTTGGGGACGGGCCGGAATGCGCCGCTCAGCCGCGGACCAGTCGGGCGATGGCCCGCTCGAAACGCTCCAGCCCCTCGTCGATGTCGGCATCCTCGATCACCAGGCTCGGCGCGAAACGCACCACGTCGGCACCGGCCTGAAGCACCATCAGGGCCTCCTGCTCGGCGGCGACCAGCACGTCGCGGGACTTGCCCTTCCAGGGCTCGCTCAGCACGCTGCCGATCAGCATGCCCATGCCGCGCACCTGACTGAAGATGCCGTACTCACGACCGATCGCCTCGAGACGGGTCTTGAAGCGCTGGTGCTTGTCCTTCACGCCCTGCAGCACCTCCGGGGTGTTGACCACGTCGATCACCGCCTCGGCCACCGCGCAGGCCAGCGGGTTGCCGCCGAAGGTGGTGCCGTGCACGCCGGCCGAGAAGTGCTTGGCCAGGTCGGTGCGGGTGAGCATGGCCCCGATCGGGAAGCCGCCGCCCAGTCCCTTGGCGGTGGAGAGAACGTCCGGGACCACGCCGTAGTGCATGTAGGCGAAGAGTTCGCCGGTGCGGCCGACGCCGGTCTGCACCTCGTCGAAGATCAGCAGCGCGTTGTACTGGTCGCACAGCCGGCGCGCACCTTCCAGGTAGGCCTGCTGGGCCGGCAGGATGCCGCTCTCGCCCTGGATCGGCTCCAGCACCACGGCGCAGGTCCGCTCGGAGATCGCCGCCTCCAGGGCGGCCAGGTCGTTGTAGGGGACATGGGTGATGCCTTCGGGCCGAGGCCCGAAGCCGTCGGAATACTTGGGCTGGCCGGCGACGCTGACGGTGAAGAAGGTGCGCCCGTGAAAGCTGTCCAGCGCGGAGATGATCTCGCACTTCTCGGCCCCGAAACGGTCGTGGGCGACACGCCGGGCCAGCTTGAAGGCCGCCTCGTTGGCCTCGGCGCCGGAGTTGCAGAAGAACGCCCGGTCGGCGAAGGTGGCGTCCTCCAGCTTCTTCGCCAGGCGCAGGGTCGGCTCGTTGGTGAAGATGTTCGACACATGCCAGATCTTCCCGGCCTGCTCGGTCAGCGCCGCCACCAACCGCGGATGGCAGTGACCGAGGGAGTTGACCGCGATCCCGCCGGTGAAGTCGATCAGCTCGCGACCGCTCTGATCCCAGACTCGCGAGCCCTGGCCGCGCACCGGAATGAAGGCGGCGGGGGCATAGTTGGGGACCATCAGTTGGTCGAAATCGGCGCGTTGCACCTGAGCATGCTCAACGGACATCGGGAAACTCCTGCCACGGTAGGCTAGCGAAGAAGAATTCTGGGAACGGCCCTGCGGCGGGAATCTCCACCGGGCGACAGGGTGTTGCAACGCCCATCCGCAGGGTTCCCCACGCTCCGGCGACGACGCGGAAAACGTAAGGAAGGCGCAGTTTAAACACTGTGCGGCGCGGGGGAAGCGGCGCGACGAAAAATTCCCCCGAACGGAAGCCCGCCCCGCTCCGGTTCACGACTCGACCGGCGCCGTCGGCTCGAACTGGCCGCCGGCACGGCGCTGGTTGCGATCCTCCCGCGGCGTGGTGCCGAAGAAGCCGCGGTAGGTGCTGGAAAAATGCGGCCCGGAGGAAAAGCCGCAGGACAGGCCGATCTGGATGATCGACTTGCCGGTCTGCAGCAGCAGCTGGCGGGCCTTGTTCAGGCGCAGCTCCAGGTAGTACTGGCTCGGCACCCGGTTCAGGTACTGCTTGAAGATGCGCTCCAGCTGGCGCCGCGAGACGCAGACATGCTGGGCGATCTCGTCGGTGGTCAACGGTTCCTCGATGTTGGCCTCCATCAGCAGCACCGCCTGGGTCAGCTTGGGATGGCTGGAGCCGAGGCGGTTCTGCAGCGGCACGCGCTGGCGTTCGCCGCCCTCGCGGATGCGCTCGACCACCAGCTCCTCGCTGACCGCGCAGGCCAGCTCGGCGCCGTGATCCCGGGCCAGCACCGCCAACAGCAGATCGAGTACGGCCAGGCCGCCGCAGGCGGTGAGGCGGTCGCGGTCCCAGTCGAACAGGTGGCCGGTGGCAATCACCTTGGGGAAGCGCTCGGTGAAATCCTCCTGCCAGCGCCAGTGCACCGCCGCCCGGTAGCCGTCGAGCAGACCGAGCTGGGCCAACGGATAGACGCCGGCGGACAACCCGCCCAGCTGGCAGCCCTCGCGCGCCACCTGGCGGAGCGCCGCGGCCAGCGGCGGCGCCACACGGACGGTCGGCGCATCAGCCAGCAGCAGCAGCTTGTCGAAGCCACCCAAGCGGCCCTCCCACGGTATGCCGGGCAAGCGCCAGCTGCCCTCCTGCAGCACCTCGGCCTGCAGGAAGCACAGTTCGTAACGCGCCTGCGGTTGCAGGTGGGCAGCGAGCTGCAGGGCCTCCTCGGCCAAGGCCAGGGTCAGGGGCCGGACCCCGGGCCAGAGGAGAAAACCGATTCGATGGGCAGTCATGGCGGGCGACGAAGCTTCCGGGTGCCGGGCGTTGGAAAGGCCGCGCCGACAGAACGGGCGCCGGCGAAGGCGAGCGGCATTCTAGCAGGACGAGGCGAACGACCGTGCGGCCCTGCCCACCGCACGCCCCCGCCGCCGCAGGAACCGCCGCCAGTGAAGTACATACCCTTGAAGGTCTTAAAGTAGGTGTCGGCGAAGCGGTCATGGTCGCCGTACAGGCTGAGTGCCCGGCCCAGCCAAGAGTCGATGATCACCACGGATCGATGGCAATGGCGCCCGACTGGGGCTGATCAGGCGCTGCTCGGGTGGAGCATCGCCCCTCCCAGATGATCGCCACACGCGTCGAAGCGACACTGCCGCAGCGGGTCGGCGCGAATCCGATCCATGTAAGGCAGCCGCCGTCGCGCCGACTCAGGCCAGCGCCTGCCCGGCACGCTCGAGCAGGCGCTGGGCACGCCCCACCACCGGCGCATCGATCATCTGTCCGTCGACCACGAACACCCCCTCGCCGGAAGCCGCCCCCGCCATCACTCGCCGCGCCCAGGCCAGTTCCTCGGCGGAGGGCATGAAGGCCTCGTGGACCACCGCGACCTGACCCGGATGGATGCACAGCAGGCCGCCGAACCCCATGTCGCAGGCCATCCGTGCGCGCCGGGCCAGCCCCACCGAGTCTTGGATGGCCGGGAAGATGGTCTCCAGCGGCGGCGCCAGGCGGGCGGTGCGCGACTGCAGCAGCAGTGCGTAGCGCACCTGATCCATGATCCGTTCGCCAGCCTCGCTGCCGGCGGCCAACCCCAGATCCAGCCCCAGATCGAGGCCGCCGTAGGTCAGCCGCTCGACGCCCGGGACGCGGGCGATCGCCGACAGGGCGTGCAGCCCTGTAGCAGTCTCGACGGCCGGCCACACAGGCTTGCCGGCCGCCGCCACCAGGCTGACCTGTACCGCGCTCTCCACCTTGGGCAGCACCACGCCGAGAATGCCCGGCTGGCGGCGGCACAGCTCCAGGTCCGCGGCCTGCTCGGGGTGGACCGAAGCATTGATGCGCACCAGCAGACGAGCCTGCGGGTGGTCGGTCAGAAAGGCGTCCAGATTGGCGCGCGCCTCGACCTTGAGGCCTTCCTCGACGGCATCCTCGAGATCGACGATGACCGCGTCGGCGCCACTGGCCAGCGCCTTGGGAATACGCTCCGGGCGACTCGCCGGAACGAACAGGGCGGAACGGATGGGGGCTGGATGCATGGAGGTCTCTCGCTTGTTCTCGTTATGGGAAATGCATGATGCCCGAAGCCGGGATCGCACCGGACGATCAAAGCGCGCCACCCCGCGCATCGCAAGCGCGGATGCGAGATATCGGCACAAACGGGCAAAGACGAAGGAAAGCGAAGAGGTGAAGCGAAACGGCGGGAGCGGGCAAAAAAAGGGCGACCCGAGGTCGCCCGCCCATCATTCCACTAGGAATGCAAACAAAACACTTGGATCGAATCTCCCGATCCAGGACGTCTTCTTTATACCCGACGGGAACGGCGGCCAGCATTGCACCAAGGTCTAACGGGCCCGCCCTGCTCCCGCCCCAGCCCATGCTGGCGCAGCTTGTTGGCGATGGTGGTGTCCGATTGTGAGACGTTCCTTACCGGACGAGGTACGCGACCTGCACCACGGCATGCCGTTTCCGCCAGGCAGATCCGCCCCATTCGCGCTATGCCTATATAAGAAGATAAGCGGTGCGCAGCAGCGCAGGAGGCACCGAGATGACCGCGACGCCCTATGTGGCCCGGCAACCGGACGAGCGGGGCCTGATCCCGTATTCCGAAGCCGAGCACGCCGTCTGGCAGACGCTGATCGCACGCCAATTGGCCGTGGTGGAGGGACGCGCCTGCCAGGAATACCTGGACGGCATCCAGCGGCTCGCCCTGCCGCACGAACGCATCCCCCAGCTCGGCGAGATCAACCGCGTGCTCGAAGCCGCCACCGGCTGGCGGGTAGCGCGGGTGCCGGCGCTGATCCCCTTCCAGACCTTCTTCGAGCTGCTCGCCGACCGACAGTTTCCGGTGGCCACCTTCATCCGCCGGCCGGAGGAACTCGACTACCTGCAGGAGCCGGACATCTTCCACGAGCTGTTCGGCCACTGCCCCATGCTGACCGACCCCTGGTTCGCCGCCTTCACCCACGCCTACGGCCGGCTGGGGCTGGCGGCCAGCAAGGAAGAGCGCGTCTACCTGGCGCGGCTCTACTGGATGACCGTGGAGTTCGGCCTGGTCGACACCCCGGCGGGCCGGCGCATCTACGGCGGCGGCATCCTCTCCTCGCCGAAGGAAACCCTCTACTGCCTGTCCGCGGCGCCGGAACACCTGCCCTTCGACCCGATCGAGGCGATGCGCACGCCGTACCGCATCGACATCCTGCAGCCGCTCTACTTCGTGCTGCCGGACCTGCGGCGGCTGTTCGAGCTGGCCAACCAGGACATCATGGCGCTGGTGCGCCAAGCCATGCGTCTCGGCCTGCATCCGCCGAAGTTTCCGCCGAAGGCGGCCTGAGCGCCGACAGCAGACGCAGGGCGGAAAACCCGTGCAGCGGTTTTCCGCCCGAACCCTACCTCGACCTTGCACCGGAGCCTGCCCATGACCGCCCTCTCCCAAGCCCACTGCGAAGCCTGCCGCGCCGACGCACCGAAAGTCTCGGAAGCAGAACTCGCCGAGCTGATCGGACAGATCCCCGACTGGAACGTGGAAAACCGCGACGGCATCCTGCAGTTGGAGAAAGTCTTCCCGTTCAGGAACTTCGCCCAGGCCCTGGCCTTCACCAACGCGGTCGGCGCGCTCGCCGAGGCCGAGGGTCATCACCCGGCGCTGCTCACCGAATGGGGCAAGGTCACCGTGACCTGGTGGAGCCACAAGATCCGCGGCCTGCACCGCAACGACTTCATCATGGCGGCGCGCACCGACGCGGTGGCGAACAGTCCGGAAGGCCGCGGCTGACCCTTGGCACCAGCGCGAAACAGCCAGCGACCGTTCGTCTGAAAAAATATCCTTTTTTAAAACAATAACTTGCAGGCAATATCCGATCCACCCTGGGAGCCTTTGGGTTGCCATTCGTCGGCAACCTCCCTAGGGTGGGACGCATGTGGTCCCAGATTGCTCCCATCGGTTCGCTGCTCGGCGGGGTTGCGCTACTCCTGCTCGGCAACGGACTGCTCAACACCCTGCTGACCCTGCGTGGCGTCGCCGAAGGCTACTCCACCGGGCTGCTCGGCCTGCTGATGTCCGGCTATTTCGTCGGCTACCTGCTCGGCACCTGGCTGACGGTACCGCTGATCCGCCGCATCGGGCATATCCGTGCCTTCGCCTGCTGTGCCGCCTCGGGCGCCATCGTCGCGCTGCTCCATCTGATCCTGGTCAACCCCTGGGTGTGGATGGCGCTGCGGGTGGTCTACGGCATCGTCCTGGTCACCCTCTACATGGTCATCGAGAGCTGGCTCAACGCCCGGGTCAGCGGTGACAGCCGCGGCCGGGTGTTCGCCGTCTACATGGCGGTCAACCTCGGCGCCCTGGCCCTCGCCCAGCAGCTGCTGAATCTCGCCAGTCCGCTGGAATTCCTGCTCTTCGCCCTCGCCGGCATCCTCATCTGCGCCGCGCTCTTGCCCGTCACTCTGACCCGCCAGGCCCAGCCGACCCTGCCCGACACCCCACCCACGGAGCTGCGCCAGCTGGCGCGGATCGCCCCACTGTCGGTGATCGCCTCGGGGTTGTCCGGCCTCGCCCTCGGCGCGTTCTGGGGCCTGGCGCCGGTATATGCCAGCCAGAGCGGTTTCGACGCCGCCGGGGTGGGCCTGCTGATGAGCACGACGATCCTCGGCGGCGCCGTGCTGCAGTGGCCGATCGGGCGCTATTCGGATCGTCACGACCGCGCGAAGGTGATGCTCTGCGTGGTGGTCCTCGCCGCGCTGGTCGCGCTGGCGATCAGCCAGCTGCCTGTCGGCAACCTCTTGCTCGGCGCCTTCTTCCTCTGGGGCGGGCTGGCCTTTTCCATCTACTCCATCGCCGTGGCGCGGATGGTCGACCAGTTGCACCCGGACGAGATCCTCTCCGGCTGCAGCGGCCTCTTGCTGGTCAACGGCCTGGGCTCGGCCTGCGGCCCGCTGCTCGCCGGCCTGGCCATGCACCTGCTCGGCCCCCGCGGGCTGCCGCTCTACTGCGCGCTGGTCCTTGGCCTGCTGGCGCTCTACGGCCTCCATCGCCTGCGCCGGGTGAGCGATCTGCTCAGCGAGCCGCACGCCCAGTTCACCCCCATGCTGCGCACCAGCCACACCGTGCTCGAACTGATGCCGGAAAGCGCGGCCGAACCCACCGCCGAGTCCGCCGCGACGGAAGCGGAACACACCAGGGAGGAAACCTGCACCTGACTCCCGGGGCCACGGAGGTCACCGGACACTAAAAGCTCGTCGGCCCAGGTCGGCGCGTCAACTTGCCCCACTCTTGGAGAGGAAGACAGCGCATGCTACTTGCCACCGATCTCGATGGAACCTTTCTTGCCGGCGATCCGCAGGATCGCCTGAGTCTCTATCAGACCATCACCGCCCACCCCGACATCCAGTTGGCCTACGTCACCGGCCGCAGCCTGGAGGCCGTCCTGCCACTGCTGGCCGACCCCACCCTGCCGCAGCCGGACTACATCGTCGCCGACGTCGGCGCCAGCCTCTATCACGGCGACACCCTGCAGCCGATCCAGCCGCTGCAGCACGCCATCGACGCCCGCTGGCCCGGCGAAAGCCAGATCGCCGGCGCCCTCGCCGAGCTTCCCGACCTGCAGCGCCAGGACGTGCCCCAGGCGCGCCGCTGCTCCTACTTCTGCACCCCGGAGCGCGCCGCCGACCCGGCCCTGCAGGCCATTGCCGAGCGCCTCGACTGCGACCTGCTGTACTCGGCGGAGCGCTACCTGGACTTCCTGCCGCGCGGGGTGAACAAGGGCAGCAGCCTGCTGCGGCTGGTCGAGCACCTCGGTCTCGATCCGGAACAGGTGCTGGTCGCCGGCGACACCCTGAACGACCTCAGCATGCTCAGCTGCGGCCTCAAGGGCGTCTGCGTCGGCCGCTCGGAAACCGCCCTGCTGGAGCGTACCCTCAATTGCACCCGCGTCCTGCATGCCGACAGCCCGGGCTGCGGCGGGATCATCCAGGCCTTCTCCCACTTCGGCTTCCTCGGCGAGCACGGCTTCGCCGCCGAGAGCCGCAAGTCCGCCGAGCCGGGCCAGGCCGAGCTGGTCATCGTCTACCACCGCCTACCCTACGAGGAATACCGCGAGCATGGCCGGTTGCAGCGCCGCCGACCGACCTCGCCGAACGGCATCATCCCTACCCTGCTCAGCTTCTTCGCCGACGGCCGCAAGGGCTCCTGGGTCGCCTGGGCCGAGCACGAGGCAGGCGACGGCGAGTTCGAGAGCCACACCACGGTCGACGCCGAACGCTATCCGCGCCTCACCGCCGCCCGCGTGCCGCTGGGCAAGACCGACATCGACACCTTCTACAAGCGCTTCTCCAAGGAAGCCTTCTGGCCGACCCTGCATACCTTCTGGGAACGCGCGGTCTTCAACGAAGACGACTGGCAAGTGTTCCTGCGGGTCAACCGCGCCTTCGCCGAACGCACCGCGCTGGAGGCCGCCGAAGGTGCCACCGTCTGGCTGCACGACTACAACCTGTGGATGGTCCCGGCCTACCTGCGCGAACTGCGCCCGGACCTCAAGCTGGCGTTCTTCCACCACACCTACTTCCCCTCGGCGGACGTCTTCAACGTGGTGCCCTGGCGCCGGCAGATCGTCGGCAGCCTGCTGCAGTGCGACTACGTGGGCTTCCACATCCCCCGCCAAGTGGAAAACTTCGTCGACGTCGCCCGCGGCGTGACCCCGCTGAAAGTCCTCGGCCGGCAGAACTGCGCGCCGCGCTTCGTCACCTACGGCTGCGCGGTCGGCCTGGAGCGCATGACCACCGCGGTCGACACCGGCATGCGCCAAGTCCGTCTCGGCGCCCATCCGGTCGGGCTCGATCTCGACCGGGTGCGCGACGCCCTGGCCCGGGACGCCGTGCAGCAGCAGATGGCCCGCCTGCGCGAGGAACTGGGCGAGGTGCGGCTGATCCTTTCCGTAGAACGCCTGGACTACACCAAGGGCGTGCTGGAAAAGCTCAAGGCCTTCGAGCGGCTGCTGGCGGACAACCCCGAGCTGCAGGGCAAGGTCACCCTGGCCAGCATCTGCGTTCCGGCGGCGCGGGAGATGACCGTCTACGACGAGCTGCAGGGGCAGATCGAACAGGCCGTGGGGCGAATCAACGGGCGCTTCGCGCGGGTCGGCTGGACGCCGGTGCAGTTTTTCTTCCGCAGCCTGCCGTTCGAGGAAGTGGTGGGCTGGTACGCCATGGCCGACGTGATGTGGATCACCCCGCTGCGCGACGGCCTCAACCTGGTGGCCAAGGAATTCGTCGCCACCCAGGGCCTGCTGGACGGCAGCGGCGTGCTGGTGCTTTCCGAATTCGCCGGCGCCGCCGCCGAACTCAAAGGCGCCCTGCTGACCAACCCCCACGACACCGCCGACCTGGTGCACCAGTGCAACCTGGCGCTGAACATGCCCGGGAGCGAGGCCCGGGCGCGACTGCGCGAGCTGTTCGACATCGTCGCCTTCAACGACATCCGCCGCTGGGGCGACGAATTCCTCGGCGCGCTGGAGGAGCCGCAGGTGCCAATCCGCGCCATCGCCTGACGGCCGCGAGCGCCGGCCGCCTACCTCCGGTGCGCCGGCGCCTTCAATAGTCCACCCGGCCCCGCCCCGCCTTGACCGCTCCGCGCTTGCTCTTCCCCTCCAGTCGGCGCTGTTTCGAGCCATAGGTCGGTTGGGTCGGGCGGCGCGCCTTCTCCACCTTGGCCACGCTGCGGATCAGCTCGGCCAGGCGCTCCAGGGCATCCGCGCGGTTCTGCTCCTGGGTGCGGTACTGCTGGGCCTTGATCACCGCCACGCCCTCGCCGCTGATGCGCCGGTCGTGCAGGGCCAGCAGACGCTCCTTGTAGAACTCCGGCAGCGACGAGGCGCGGATGTCGAAGCGCAGATGCACCGCGCTGGATACCTTGTTGACGTTCTGCCCGCCCGCTCCCTGGGCGCGGATCGCGCTCAGTTCGATCTCGTCGTCGGGCAGGCGGACGGTATTGGAGATTTCCAGCATGACGGACTCGGTCGAAGGGGACGGGCAGGATAACCGCTCGCGAGGAGAATGGGTTACCGGAATACATATGCAACACTTATATATATTCCGCATCGCCACTTAACTGATTAAGCGAAGCCGCTACCCGCTTCGCATAGTTTCGCCAAGATCGGAGCATCGGCCGTAAAGTCGACCAACAACTTTCTACAAGAGCTGCACGCCCCCGAGCACAAACTATTCCGGACATCAGTCCGAATACACCACCGACCACACTCACCAGCGACGATCACGCATGACTCATGAATCGCACGACCCTGCAATTTCTCACCGCAACATGTAACGGCGACTTATGGCAGCCGGCCCCTCACGACAACGCAGCGCCTGACTTTTTGTCCGCTCAAAACATCTCGCAACTATCCGCCCGAGAACGAATAAAGTGCAGCCCCATGCAGCATGGCCGTGCATCCGCCGCAATCCCTGGGAACCAGCCGCCCGAGCCAGCGACTCACAGGCCGATAGATCCCGGGGCCGGGGCAGGCTCCATGAGCCATCCCACGGCGACCTTGCACTGTCACACCTTTTGACCATACTCGAAGACGGCCTTCGCCAAACCTTGACGAATCCCACCCTCAATCCAGATAGCATCCACTGAAAGGAGACAGCGAGTACAGGGACGGTCCCGGCCGTCGTGCTATCCCTCCCCGCCATGAACGGCGGGAGTCTCTCGCATGGAACGATGAGAAAAATTCCGACACCTCGTATCAAGGCTGGACTTGCGCTGGCGGCTTTGCTGGCTGTCACCACCGCCCATGCCCAACCGCCAACCACTAAACTGCCATCCTACGGCGCGGACATTCAAAAGACTTCGGTATCGGGACTGTCGTCCGGTGCCTTCATGACCTCCCAGCTCTACGTGGCGTTCTCGGACATCATGGTGGGAGCCGGCATCGTCGCCGGAGGCCCCTATTTGTGCGCGAAGTCATGGTCGGACAATACCCTGATGGAGAACGCCACCACCACCTGCATGGACCCTCTGACGCCCAGCGTCGGTCCCAATACCCCCTCGTTGGTCCGGCAGACAAGTTCGTTGGCCAGTTCCGGCAAGATCGGCACCCTGGACAATCTCAAGAACGACCGGATCTATATATTCAGCGGACAAAATGACGACACGGTCACCACCACGGTGGTGGACCAGACCTACAAGTTCTTCACATCGGTCGGGGTCCCCGAATCGTCCATCAAGTACGACAAGAGCGTCGATGCCGGCCATGCGCTGATCACCAACAGCAATACCGACACCTCATGTTCCCTGACCAAGGCTCCATATATCAACGACTGCAATTTCGAACAATCCGCCGTCATACTCAACCAGATCTATTCGGACTTGAAGCCGGCGGCCGATCAATTGAGCAGCCCAATCATCGCCTTCGACCAGTCGGAGTTCATCGACTCGGATAACACCAGCATGAGCGACACGGCTTATGCCTATGTCCCGGCGGCTTGCCAGAACGGCAAAAGCTGTCCCATCCATGTAGTGTTCCATGGCTGCAAACAGGGTGCGGCAGTCATCGGCGACAAGTATTACGCCCAGACCGGCTACAACCAGATGGCCGAAGCCAACGACTTCATCATGCTCTACCCCCAGGTGCAGCCCTCCAACGCCTCGCCGCTGAATCCGGAAGGGTGCTGGGACTTCTGGGGCTATTCCTCGCCGGGCGATCCGGACCCCGACTATTTCACCAACAATGCCCCCCAGCTGCGCGCCGTCCACAAGATGATCAGCCGCCTTGCCGGGCCCCGATCCGCGTCAGCCTCTCTCACTAAGGAGTAACACCATGGACGCCATCACAGCGGATGCAGCGATCGACCCGAAGTTGTCCGAGGCGCTCAAGCGCTGGAATGACTATGCGAGCGAAAGCGCCCAGAACGTGCAGGTTCTGTTCGAAGCCATCACGCCGGTCAAGGATACGCTCCAGATCGCCCAACAGATCACCGACTCCCTGCAGCGCACCCACTGGACGCCTACCGGTACGAACTGGGTGAACCCCTCGGCCCTGTTCACCGCCTATCAGGAACTGGCGGAGATTCAACTGGCCGCCCTGGAAAAGGAGAGCGATTGCTATATCCGCTTCCTGACCACCACCCTCGGGACCGGCAAGCAGATCACTGAGGCCATGCAGGGCGCTAGCTCCCCACAACAGTTCCTGGCCTCCTACCTGGACGCCAGCCTGAACATCGTCCAGCAGTATCAGGACGATGCCAGCAAACAGGCATCGACCCTTAGCCAGATTCAATCGGCCTACAGCGCTTGGCTGCAAAAGACGCTGGAAAGCCTGAGTGCGAAAACCTCGCCGGAGGACGCAACCGCTCCATAAACGCCGGACAGAAACAGCAGCGCCGGAACGATCCGGCGCTGCACTCCCCGACGGGCGCCGCTGCGCAACACTGCAGCCGACCCGGAATCTGAAGTCCAGAATCCACTGAAACCTCCCAGTGCCTCACTCCTGCGCCGCTCGGCGATAGCCCTCCGCAACAATCCGCCAAACAACCGATTATCCCTCCCACGCCCCGCTCGGCTACCTTATCCGTTCGCTTTCGCCTTACGGAACTCACCGATGGACTCGCTCACCCAGGCCGTGCTCGGCGCCAGCGTGCAGGGCGCGCTGCTCGGGCGCTGGCAGGGACGCAAGGCGCTGCTCTACGGCGCGCTGCTCGGTACCCTGCCCGATCTCGACGTGCTGATCGACTACGGCGACGCCGTCGCCAACATGACCCACCACCGCGGCTTCAGCCATTCCCTGTTCGTCCTCAGCGGCTTTGCGCTGCTGCTGACCTGGCTGCTGCGGCGTTTCAAGCCGCATCCGGGGTACAGTGGCAGCCGCCTGTTCCTTGCCGTCTGGCTGGTGCTGGTCACCCATGTGCTGCTGGACAGCCTGACCAGCTACGGCACCCAGCTGCTCTGGCCGCTGGCCACGCCGCCGGTGGTCTGGTCGAGCGTGTTCATCATCGATCCGCTGTACACCCTGCCGCTGCTCGGCGCGGTGCTGGGCGGCGTCCTGTGCAGCCTGCACGGCCGGGGTCTGCGCTGGCAGTACTGGGCGCTGGGCCTGTCGACCCTCTATCTGGGCCTGACCCTGGCCGGCAAGCAGATGGCCGAAGGGCGCGTGACGGCGGAACTGAAGCGCCAGGGCATTCGCGCCGAAGCGCTGTTCAGTGCGCCGACCCCCTTCAACAGCCTGCTCTGGCGGGTGCTGGTGCACGACGGCGAGGACTACCTCGAGGCGCTGGTCGGCTGGCTCGACCGCCAGCCGCCGGAGCTGGTCCGCCTGCCCCGCGGCAGCGCCCTGATGGCCGGGCTGGACGATTCGCCGCAACTGGCGAGACTGCGCTGGTTCACCCAGGACTGGCTGCGCTACGACAAGATCGACGGGAAGCTGGTAGTCACCGACCTGCGCTTGGGCATGACCGGCGCCCACCCCTTCCGCTTTGCCCTGGCCGCCGAGCACGACGGCCGCTGGCAGCTCCTGCCCCGGCCGGAGCGGCTGCCGATGAACCGCGGCCGCCTCGAGCATCTCGGGCTGCTGTGGCGGCGCATCTGGCACCAAGAGGCGCGCGTCCCCCTAGATGAGTGGGCCCGCGAGTTGCAGAAGTGGCAGTCGCCGCTCACCGCGAGCCCCACGACGCCACCCTCCCCGGCCGCCGGCGCTACGGCCGGTGCGCCTCTCCGACGCGGAGAGAGCTGATCCCGCTCTGCGCTTCGGGGGGAAAGGCCTGTGGCCGTTTCCCACTCTACGCGCCTATCCCTTCAGTACCCCGCGCCGGACCTGATCCTCTTCGATGGATTCGAACAGGGCGCGGAAGTTGCCCTCGCCGAAGCCCTGGTTGCCTTTGCGCTGGATGATCTCGAAGAAGATCGGGCCGATCAGGGCGTGGGTGAAGATCTGCAACAGGATGCCCTCCGCGCCTGCCGCGCCGTCGATCAGGATGTTCAGCTCGCGCAGCGCTTCCAGGGGTTCGCCGTGGCGCGGCACGCGGGCATCGACCTTCTCGTAGTAGGTGTCCGGGGTGTGCATGAACTCCACGCCGTTGGCACGTAGTGCGCGCACCGTGGCGTAGATGTCGTCGGTAGTCAGGGCGATGTGCTGGATGCCCTCGCCGCGGTAGTCGCGGATGAATTCGGCGATCTGCGAGCGGTCGTCGGCCGACTCATTGATGGGAATGCGGATCTTCCCGCAGGGCGCGGTCATCGCCCGCGACAGCAGGCCGGTGTGCCGGCCCTCGATGTCGAAGTAGCGGATCTCGCGAAAGCCGGCGATGCGCGCGTAGAAACCGGCCCAGAAGTCCATCCGCCCGCGCTCGACGTTGTGGGTCAGGTGGTCGATGGCGGTCAGGCCGACGGCGTTGTCCTGCGCGCTGCGCCCCTCGATGAAGTCGAAATCGACGTCATAGATGCTGCGCTCGCCGTAGCGGTCCACCAGGTAGAGCAGCGAGCCGCCGATGCCCTCGACGCAGGGGATGTTCAGCTCGCCGAAGTTGGCATGGCTGCCCAACAGTTTTGCCCCCTGGGCCTGCACGTAGGCGGCGGCCTGGGCCGCATTTTTCACCCGGAAGGCCATGGCGCAGGCGCTCGGCCCGTGGCGCTCGGCGAAGGCATGCACCGGCCCGCCGGGACTGCCGTTGAGGACGAAGTTGATGCCGCTCTGCTGGAACAGGAAGACCTCCTTGGAGCGGTGCCGGGCGGTTTCGGTGAAGCCCATGACGGTGAACAGCCCGCGCAGCTGGGCGATGCCCGCGGCGTTCGGCGCGGTGAACTCGACGAACTCGAAGCCGTCGGTACCGATGGGGTTGTGCGGGGCGATTTCCGGTATGGCGTTCATCTCGCTTCCTCGCGTTCGAAGTCTGTGCCGATACCTTCAGCACAGGCGAAGATCCGCCGCCGGGCAAGCGGCGGCTGCAGCCAGTCCGTCCCGCCAGGCTTTCCTGACGGCCGGTCGCCCGTGTGGCGGTTGCCGGATGCTGCGCAACTATAATCAATAGGAGGTTGTCACCGATGGTTTCCCGGCTGGAGACGACCGATGACAGGCCCTCCCATGACTATCCGAGCCCATGTCCTGTTCGGCTCGAGAGGTTCGCCATCATGAAAACCCATTCGTCCAGCCACACCCCCCACGGCCTCGGCGCCACCATCCACGACACCTGGATCACCGCCAACGTGAAGTCCTCCCTGGCCCTCGCCCGGGATACCCGCGGCCAGGAGATCCACGTCAAGACCCACGGCGGCGAGGTGTTCCTGAGCGGCATGGTCAACAGCCACCGGCAACGCAACGAAGCCCTCCAGCTGGCCCGCGCGGTGCATGGCGTCGTCCGGGTCGACGCCACCGGACTGGCAGTCAGCCTGTCGGCCACCGACCGCCCGTTCGAGGCGTCCAACTCCGAGGAAACCGCCGACTACCAGGCCTACGGAGCGCAGCAGAGCAAGATGGAAGATCGGCATTAGGGACGGTTGCGCGCACCGTGAGGCGCCGGGTCGGGCCAAGACCGGCGGCGCCCCTTCGTACCCTTGGCCTCAGGGCGTGAAAAACCGCCGGGGAAAGGGAACGTCGATCTCCGCGTCTGCCAGGTCGACACGTTCGATGAGCCGTCCGTCGCTGCCGAAGGTTTCGAAGCGCAACGGGAAGAGGCTGTCCTGCGCCAGCCAGATCCGGTAGCGTCGCACGTCCGGCCGGCTCGTCTCCGCCAGCCCGCCGATCTCGAAACCGACGACCGGTCGCGCGGCGACTTCCCCGTCGCCGAGTACGGTCAGCTTGCCGTGGGCCTGTAGCGCCCGGAAATTCGCCAGCTGCGTGCCGACGTCGGTGTGGTCGACGCGCAGGCCGTGCGGACCGCGGATCAACGTATTGTCGGGATCGAAACTGAGCCGCGGCAAGCCGTCCAGACCTAACGGCCAGACCCGTACCCGGTGCTCGCCGGGGTCGTAGATCAGCACCAGCCCCTCGTGCGGCCGGACGAACTCCATGCGGATCCAGCCAGGCTTGCGATAGAAATAGCGCAGCACCTGCCGCTCGCTGCCGCCGGCGATCCGGCGCACCGTGGCCCGGTAGCTGGTCAGCGCCTGGAAACGCTCCTGCGCCGCGGCCAGCGGATCGGCCCGGGACTCGCCGAGCAGGGCGAGGAGCAGCACGATCCAGGGCATGGCTCGTCCCCGCCCACGATCCGTCCTCGCGGAATGAGTGTCACAGGCATGCATCGGTGTCACCGGTTCGGCGCAGGCAATGGACGAAGTATCGACCACAAATCTCCGCCAGCCAGACGCCGGGTGACGGTCGGCCCCGCCGCGAGCGAATCCCGTAGCGCTCGCCGCGCTTTCCGCACGGGAAAACGGCAAGGGCAACGGTGGCAGTCTCAAGCGACCGAACGCTGGACGAGCCCCACCGATCATCCACAGGAGGGACTAGCCAGCGCTGCAGGGGAGTTCTACCCTGCAGCAAGCGAACGCCAGATCCACCCCGAGAAGGAATCGCCGCGATGCCTTGGAAACGGACCTTCCGCCTGCTCGTCCTATCCCTGCTCGTGCTGCCCGGCCTTGCCGCCTGGGCCGGCACCCTCGAGTCCTACAGCCTGCCCGCTGCCGACTATCCCGGCTCGCGCGAGCGCCAGTACAAGGTCTATGTGCCGGACGTGCTGCCCGCAGCGGCGCCCCTGGTGATGGCGCTGCACGGCTGCCGGATGGATCACGACGACGTGCTGCGCGACTGGGGGCTGACCGCCGCCGCCGACCGCTACGGCTTCATCCTGGTCGCGCCCTTCGTCACCGACTACGACGAGCCGCGCACCCCCAACTGCTGGGGCTTCTGGCTCGACGGGCAGCGCCATGCCGGTCGCGGCGAGGCGGAGGACCTGCTGCGCATCGCTCAGGCGGTGGAAGCCCGTCACACGGTCGACCCGGCGCGCCGCTACATCGCCGGACTCTCCTCCGGCGCGGCGATGAGCGTGGCGGAGGCGATCGCCCACAACGAATACTGGGCCGCAGCGGCCAGCGTGGCCGGCCTGCCCTACGGCGAGGACGTGCAGGCGGTGTCCTTCGCCGTCTGCCCGCTGAGCGGCGCCCGCATCCACAGCGTCGAGCAGGTAGCGGCCGACATGCGCGCCGAACTCGACGACCCCTACCCGATCCCGCTGCTGGTCGTGCAGAACGACAACGACTGCACCGTGGTGCAGAGCGCCGGGCGCCGCCTGCGCGACGCCCACCTCAAGGTCTTCGGCAGTGCCCCCTTCGACACCCCGGCCACCACCCTGGCGGCGCAGGGGCGCTGCTTCCCGGTGTTCGGCGGCAACGACTACGGCTGCCGCCGCGAGGTGTTCAGCGCCGACGGCAACAACGCCAGCCGCTCGCTGGTGGAAACGCTGTTCTACCAGGGACCGCTGGAAACCCCCGCGGCGGACGACGAGGACCGCGGCCACTACTGGATCGGCGGCGAACACGGCCGCGACGGCAACTACGCGCTGCGTCAGGGCCCCAGCCACCCGGACATCCTCTGGGAGTTCTTCGCCCGTCATCCCCGCAACGGCGCAACGGCCAGCGACCGGCCGCGAGTGACCATCGAAGGACCGAACCCGCTGCGCCTGGCGCTCGGCGAGCGCTTCGTCGATCCCGGCGCCCGCGCCGCGGACGAGCGGGACGGCGAGCTGGCGGTCGGCGCCGACTGCACGGTCGATACCCGCCGCACCGGGCGCTACGGATGTACCTACAGCACGACCAACCGGCGCGGCAAGCGCAGCGAGAGCATCCGTACGGTACTGGTCGAAGACCCGGAAGTCCCCGCGGCGACCTGCGCGACGGTCACGGCCTCGCCCGGTGGGCACTTTTTCGGGGGCCGAGCGGTGATCGGCGGCAGGCTCTTTCTCCGCGCCCTCGCCAGCGGAGACCGGGTGGACATCGGCTCACTCTTCCAGTGGTTGACCCCGGTGACGCTCCACGAGGGCTCGCCGGGGCAGTGGTTCATCCGCCCGACGCCGCCCTGCAGTTGGTAGGAAAGCCCCTGCGTCAGGCAACGACGTTTCCCGTACGCCGGCTCAGTGCTGCAGATGCCCGTAGAGCTTGGCATAGAGGCCGCCCTCGGCGATCAGTTGATGGTGGTCGCCCTGTTCGGCGATGCGCCCGCCGTCGAATACCAGCACCCGGTCGGCCTGCTTCACCGCGGACAGGCGGTGGGCGATGATCAGGGTGGTGCGGCCGTGGAGGAAGCGCCCCAGGGCCTGGTGCAGGGCGTATTCGGTGGCGGCGTCGAGGGCCGAGGTGGCCTCGTCGAGGATTACCACCTGCGGGTCGGCAAGCACCATGCGGGCGATCGCCAGGCGCTGCCGCTGGCCGCCGGAGAGACGCACGCCGGAGCGCCCGACCACGCTGCCCAGCCCCTGCGGCAGGGCGCGGATGGTCGGCGCCAGCTGGGCGATCTCCAGCGCCTGCCAGCAGGCCTCGTCGCTGCGCTCGCGGCCCAGGGTGAGGTTGGCGCGCACCGTGTCGTTGAACAGCGCCGGCTGCTGCAGGACCACCGCGACATGTTCGCGCACCCGCGCCAGGCCGATCTCCTGGAGGGTCGAGCCGCCGAAGCGGATGGTCCCGGACTGCGGGGTGTAGAGGCCGAGCAGCAGTTGCACCAGGGTGCTCTTGCCGCCGCCCGAAGCGCCGACCACCGCGACCTTCTCTCCCGGCGCGATGGACAGATCGAGGCCGTCCAGCACCGGCTCGTCGCGGTAGGCGAAATGCAGGTCGCGCACCTCGATGCCGACCGTGGTGCGTCCCCGGAAAGGGTCGACGCCGCCGGGATACTGCGGCTCGTCGGCGCGGGCGAGCAGCTCGTTGATCCGCGCCAGGGCGCCGCCGGCGGCGTAGAAGGCGTACTGCAGGCCGAGCAGTTGCTCCACCGGGGCGATCATGAACCACAGGTAGCTGAACACCGCGAGCATCTGCCCGATCGACAGGTCGGAGAACAGCACGGTGAGCATCGCCGCGGCACGGAACACGTCGATGCCGAACTGGAACAGCAGACCGCTGGCGCGGCTCGAGGCATCGGTCTTCCACTGCGAGGCGACCGCGCGGTCGCGCACTTCCTGGGCACGCTGGCCGAGGCGACCGAGGAAGAAGCCCTGGCGGTTGCCGGCGCGAACCTCCTGGATCGCCTCGAGGGTTTCGCTGAGCGCCTGGGTGAAGCGCGCGGTGCTGTCGTTCTCCAGCTTCTTCAGGTGCTTGACGCGCTTGCCGAGCAGCACCGTGGCGTAGATCACCAGGGGGTTGAACAGCAGGATCAGCAGGGCCAGCTGCCAGTGCATCCAGATCAGGATCGCCGAGGTGCCGGCCAGGGTCAGGACGGCGACCAGAAAGCGGCTCAGGGTATCGCCGACGAAGGTGTCGAGGGTATCCAGGTCGGTGACCAGATGGGCGGTCACGGTGCCGCTGCCGAGGCTTTCGTATTCGCCGAGGGAGATGCGCTCGAGGCGATCGATCAGGCGCAGGCGCAGGCGGTAGACGATGTCCTTCGAGAGGCCGGCGAACAGCTTGGCCTGCAGCACGCCGAACAGCAGCGCCGCGCCGCGCAGCAGCAGGGTCGCCAGCAGCATCAGGCCGATGTAGCCGACCGCGTTCTGCCAGACGGCGGGCAGCAGGTGATCCATCAGCCGCAGCGCCGCGTCGCCCTGTTTGAGCAGCACCTCGTCGACCAGCAGCGGCAGCAGGAGCGGAATCGGCACGCTGGCCAGGGCCGCCAGCACGGCGACGCCGTTGGCCAGCAGCAGGGCCTTGCGGTGATGCAGGGCGAGCCGGCGGATCTCCGCCCAGCTCAGGCGATCGGACGGCTCAGGCATGGACGGCACGCTCCAACCAGCGCTCCAGCAACGGCGACAGGCGCTCCAGCGGCTGATGGCCGTTGGTCAAGAGAGCGAGCATGCCGTTGCGCTCGGCCAGCAGGGTCGGGAAGCCGGCGATGCCGAGCCGCTCGACCCAGGCGAAATCGGCGCGGGTGGCGGCCCGCTGCTCGGCGCTGTCGAAGGCCTCGGCGAAGCAGCAGCGGCTGAAGCCGGCGGTTTCGGCCAGCTCCAGCAGGACGCGCGCATGGGTAACATCACGACCCTCCAGGTAGAAGGCCTGCTGGATCAGCCGCGCGAGACGCCCCACCCGTCGCGGCGCGAGGTGGCGCGCCACCACCAGCGCCCGGCAGGCCGGCTCGGTGTCGTAAACCAGGCCCTCCGGCAGCCCCCCGGCGAAGTTGAAAGGCTGGCCGGTTTCGCCGCTCACCGCCCGCCAGTGGGCGAAGATGCGCTCGCGAGCCGGCTCGCTGAGCGGTGCGCACTCCTGGCGCAGGCCGCCGACCACCCAGTCCAGCCTTACGCCCGCCTGCGCTGCCTGACGGGCCAGCTCCTCGACCACCGGGGCGAAGCCCCAGCACCAGGAGCACATCGGATCCATTACATAGAGCAGGCGCTGACTCATACGAACTCCGTAGCGCGTGTGGAGGGTGCGTTTTCTGATCGTAGTCAGCCGGGCCGGGGGGTGTGGCCCTTGGCCGGCAAAAAAGCTGTCGATACCCTGAAAATGGCTGCGCCGGCGTGGGCCGGCGCAGGGCGGAGTTTACCGCAGCGGGAGCAGCCTGACGGACTGCGGCAAACTGCCGCTCGTCCGCGTGGCCTCAGTGATCGTGCTTGCTACCGCCGGCACAGAGCGGCGAATCCGGCGCGACGCCGCGCTCCGCCCACTCCTCGGGGGTGTAGGTGTGCAGGGCCAGGGCATGGATCTGCCCCATCAGTTCGCCGAGGGTGGCGTAGACTTTCTGATGGCGCTTGACCACGCCCAGACCGGCGAACTGCGGGCTGACGATCACCGCCTTGTAGTGGGTCTCCTGACCGCGACTGTGCATGTGGCTTTCGTCGAGCAGCTCCAGGTACTGGGGTTCGAGGGCCGCCAGGGCGGTCTTGATGCGTTCGCTCTTGAGGGTCATTTCTTGGGCTCTCCCAGCTCTTTCTGCATGTCTTCAAGCAGCTTGTTCACTTCCGGCACCGCCGCCTCCAGCGCCGCCTGGGTAATCTGCGCCGACTGCGCGGTCAGCGCCGGCATGCTCTGCAGGACCTTCTGGCCCAGCGGCGACTGGTAGAACTCGAGCAGATCCTTCATCTCGCTTTCGCTGAAGGTGCCGGTGTAGAGCTTGACCAGATCGGGCTTGAGCTTGTCCCAGCCGACCGCCTTGTCCAGCGCGGTATTGGCCCGGGCCTGGTAGCGCTCGAGCAGCGGCTGCTTGCTCTGCGGCGCCTTGGCCTCGGCGAAGCGCCGGGCGAACATCTGCTGCACCTGGGCGTAGACCGGCACGGTCAGCTTGTCGGCCCGCACCACCTGGAGGAACTTCTCCGCGGCGGCGGCATGGCTGGCAGCGTCGGCCAGCGCCTGGCCGCTGGCGCAGAGCAGCAGAGAGGCGGCGCAAAGCACTCGAAAACGGGACATTCGGACATCCTTCTAGGCAAGGCAAAAGGGGAAAAACCTCCGACGAGGCCTTCCCGGCCGGGCCATTCTGCGCCCAAGCCGGAGGGCGCTCAAGGGAGGCCGGCGGAGGCGGCGTCTACACTCCGGTACAGCCCACTCCCGAGGAGAACTGCCGCATGAGCCGCATCGAAACCGACAGCCTGGGGCTGATCGAGGTTCCCGACGAAGTCTACTGGGGCGCCCAGACACAGCGCTCGCTGATCAACTTCGCCATCGGCCAGGAGCGCATGCCGCTGGCCGTTCTGCACGCCCTGGCGCTGATCAAGAAGGCCGCGGCGCGGGTCAACGAGCGCCTCGGCGACCTGCCGCCGGAGGTCGCCCGGCTGATCGAGCGGGCCGCCGACGAGGTGATCGCCGGCCGGCTCGACGACCAGTTCCCGCTGGTGGTCTGGCAGACCGGCAGCGGCACCCAGAGCAACATGAATGTCAACGAGGTGATCGCCGGGCGGGCCAACGAGCTGGCCGGCGGGCCGCGCGGCGGCAAGAGTCCGGTGCATCCCAACGACCACGTCAACCGCGCGCAGAGTTCCAACGACTGCTTCCCCACCGCCATGCACATCGCCGCCGTACGCGCCGTGCGGCTGGACCTGCTGCCGGCCGTCGAGGAACTGGCCGAGGCCCTCGACGTTCAGGCCAAGCGCCATGCCCGGCTGGTCAAGACCGGACGCACCCACCTGATGGACGCCACGCCGGTCACCTTCGGCCAGGAACTCTCGGCCTTCGTCGCCCAGCTGGGCCTGGCCGAACGGGCAATCCGCGCGGCGCTGCCGGCGGTCTGCGAGCTGGCCCAGGGCGGCACCGCGGTCGGCACCGGGCTGAACGCGCCGCGCGGCTTCGCCGAGTCCATCGCCGCGGAACTCGCCGCGCTCTCCGGACTGCCCTTCGTCTCGGCGCCGAACAAGTTCGCCGCCCTCGCCGGCCACGAGCCGCTGGTGAGCCTCTCCGGCGCGCTGAAAACCCTGGCGGTGGCGCTGATGAAGCTCGCCAACGACCTGCGCCTGCTCGGCTCCGGGCCGCGCGCCGGCTTCGCCGAGGTACGCCTGCCGGCCAACGAGCCGGGCAGCTCGATCATGCCCGGCAAGGTCAACCCGACCCAGTGCGAGGCACTGGCCATGCTCGCCTGCCAGGTGCTGGGCAACGACGGCACCATCGCCTTCGCCGCCAGCCAAGGGCACCTGCAGCTCAACGTCTACAAGCCGGTGATCATCCACAACCTGCTGCAGTCGGTGCGCCTGCTCGCCGACGGCTGCCACAACTTCCGCCAGCATTGCATCGAGGGGCTGGAGCCGGACCCGCGGCGGATGACCGAGCACCTCGAGCGCAGCCTGATGCTGGTGACCGCGCTGAACCCGCACATCGGCTACGACAAGGCCGCAGAAATCGCCAAGAAGGCCTACGCCGAGGGCACCACCCTGCGCGAGGCCGCCCTGGCGCTGGGCTACGTCGGCGCCGAGGACTTCGATGCCTGGGTGCGTCCCCAGGACATGCTGGACGCTGGCCGGCACGGCTGAAGGGAACACCGCAGGGAACATCGGCCATACTTTTGTCCGACAGGACCTCGGGTATTGTGGCTCCGGTGGCATGGCCTCCGGGTTCGAGGAGCGGCATGCCACCAATCCCCCCGAGCCATAGAGCAACGCAAGGAGCACTGCCATGTCCGCACACCGCTCGACCGACACGACTCCCACCCCCCACTTCCGCGCCGACCGCATCAGTGTCGTCAACCACGAGTTCTTCTTCGACACCCGCGAGGGCCAACTGATGGGGCCCTACGCCAGCCGCGAGGAAGCCCTGAAGGGCGTCCAGGACTATATCCGCCAGTGCCAGGGAAACCCCGGTTAAGGGCTGCTCCCGGCAGGCCTGGCTCTCCCGGCCGCCCCTCAGAAACGCCAGACCATGCCGCCGCCGACGATGCGCAGGGTGCTGTTGGCTGGCTCGCTAGGCAGGATGTCGGTGCGCCCCCGACTGCTCGAGCGGTCCGGCGATGCGCCGAACCGGATCAGGCTGTAGCCGAACTGCAGCTCCATCCCCTCCTCCATCTGGTAACGCAGCCCGGCGGCCAGGCGCAGATTCTCCGGCAACGGGTCGGTCGGGGTACGCCCCTTGCCGGCCCGCGACGAAGAGCCGTATCTCACCCCGACGCTCCAACTCAACCGCTCGCTGAGCTGCTGCTCCGCCCCCAAGGCGAGGCGCCAGGTGTCCCGGTACTGGTGCTCGGAGGCACCCGAGGTCGCGGCACCGAGGGCCTGCGCCTCGTTGGCGCTCCTGTCGAGTCCGCCCCAGCCCTGCCCCTGCCAGCCCACGCTGGCCGAAAGCATCCACCCGCTGTCGAGCCGATGGGCAACGCTCGCGGTGACGGTGCGCGGTGCCCGCGTGTCGGCGATCAGCCGATTGGCCTCCAGAAACCCCAGGGCGAGGTTCGCCACGGGACTGGCGACGCCGGAGCGCTCGTCGAGATCCTGCTCGTAGCTGCTGGCAGAGGCCACTCCCAGCCAGGTGTTCTTGCCCAGCCGGTACAGCTGGCCCAGGCTGACTCCGGCGATCGTGTCGCTGTCGCGATAGGCCGGCGGTGTCCCGAGCGGCGGAAAGGCCATGCCGGCCGGCGCTCGGGAACCGGCAGCGGCTGGCCCTTCGGCAAGGTTGAACATGGCGTCGTCGGCCCAGCCGGTGCCGGCAGCACCGAGCAGGGCCAAGCCGAACAGAACCTGGCGGGTTGGCATGGTAGCCACCTCTCTAGCATCCATAGGGAGGGTGTACCAGCCGTGAAGACTGATCGGGTCGGAGCATGGCGGCGCAACATCCCACCTGCCCCTCCCGGAAAACATCCAGGACACGGACTGGTAGTCCGTCGACCTCGTGTGGGCTTCGATACCGGCGGAGCGCTATCGCATGGCCATGCCCAGTGTCAGTCAACCTCGACAATCATAGTTGGCGAAACGACGGTCTTCTGCCGAACCAAGCTCCGCCAGCCCCCGCAGCCACAGGAGCCGGGCTGCCCGTTCGTCGGCTGCCCGGCGAGCCGACGAACGGGCAGCAAGGGCGATGCGTTTCAGCCGCGAAACGCCCTCTCCAGCGCCTCGTTGAGAGTGCGCAGGATCTTCACCCGGGCGAAGTACTTGTCGTTGGCCTCGACCAGGGTCCAGGGGGCGATCCCGGTGCTGGTGCGGTCGACCATGTCGCCCACCGCATCGCAGTAGGCGTCCCACTTGTCGCGGTTGCGCCAGTCGTCCGGGGTGATCTTGAAGCGCTTGAAGGGCGTCGCCTCGCGCGCCTTGAAGCGCTCGATCTGGGTCTGCTGGTCGATGGCCAGCCAGAACTTGACCACCACCACCCCGGCACCGGTCAGCTCCTCCTCGAAATCGTTGATCTCGCCGTAGGAGCGCAGCCAGTCGACCTCGCTGCAGAGGCCCTCGACCCGCTCCACCAGTACCCGCCCATACCAGGAGCGGTCGAAGATGGTGAACTTGCCGCGCGCCGGGATGTGCCGCCAGAAACGCCACAGGTAGGGTTGCGCGAGTTCCTCGTCGGTCGGCGAAGCGACCGGCACGATGCGGTACTGGCGCGGGTCCAGCGCCCCGGTGACGCGGCGGATCGCCCCGCCCTTGCCGGCGGCGTCGTTGCCCTCGAACACCGCCAGCAGGGCATGCTGGCGCATCCGCTTGTCGCGCATCAATCCGGCCAGGCGCGCCTGCTCGACGAGCAGCTGCGCCTGATAGTCGGCCTTGTCCAGCGTCTGGGTCATGTCCAGGGCATCCAGCAGGGCGCGGTTGTCGAGGCTGGACACCAGGGGCGCCGCATGGGGGCTGCTGCGCGCCGCCCCCTCGCGCTTCAGGGCCGCCTGCAGGCCCTCGAGGAGGATGCGCCCGACGCTCAGGCTGCGGTAGTTGGCGTCGGTTCCCTCGATCACGTACCAGGGCGCGAAGTCCCGGTTGGTGCGGCGCAGCACCCGCTCGCCATGACGCACGAACTTGTCGTAGGTCTTCGACTGCTGCCAGTCCAGCGAGCTGAGCCGCCAGCTGTGCAGGGGATCGTCGTTGAGGGCCTTGAGACGCTCCTTCATGCGCTTCTTCGACAGGTGGAACCAGAACTTGAAGATCAGCGCCCCCTCGTCGCTGAGCATGCGCTCCAGGCGCCCAGCGATATCGATGGCTTGGTCGAGGCGGGCGTCGTCGATCCGCCCGCCGATCCGCGCCTGTAGCATCTGGCTGTACCAGGTGCCGAAGAAGATGCCGGTCCGCCCCTTCGGCGGCAGCTTCCGCCAGTAGCGCCAGGCCGGCGGACGGGCCAGTTCCTCGTCGGTCGGCTGGTCGAAGGTGCTGACCTCGATCAGCCGCGGGTCCATCCACTCGTTGAGCAGCTTGACCGTCTCGCCCTTGCCCGCCCCCTCGATCCCGCTGATCAGCACCAGCACCGGAAAGCGGCCCTGCTCCTTGAGCTCGAACTGAGCCTCCAGCAGGGCCTCGCGCAGCGCCGGAACCTGGGCGTCGTAGGTCGCATCGTCGATGGTGTGGCCGATTTCCGCGGACTCGAACATGGGAAACTCCTGGAGCAACAGGGATACGTTCAGCGTAACGAATGAATGGCACGCTGTCCGGCACCGCCCGGGGGTTCGGGTAGAATGCGCCGCCGATTTTCCAGGAGAACGCCCATGCCCGACTTCCAGCACGCCCAGCTCGACTGGGACGAGCACGGCCAGCCGCTGTCGCGCGGCTTCGGCGACGTGTACTTCTCCCGCGCCTCGGGGCTGGAGGAAACCCGCCACGTGTTCCTCGCCCACAACGCGCTGCCGCTGCGCTTCGCCGCGCTGCCGGCCGGCGGGCGGCTGACCGTCGGCGAGACCGGTTTCGGCACCGGGCTGAACTTCCTCTGCGCCTGGCAGTTGTTCGAGCGCACGGCGCCGACCGACGCCCGCCTGCACTTCGTCAGCGTCGAGAAGTTTCCCCTGACTCGCGCCGACCTGCGCCAGGCGCTGGCCCTCTGGCCGGAGCTGGCCGCGTATGCCGGGGCGTTGCTGGAGCAGTATGTCGCCGTGCATCCGGGCTTCCAGCGCTTCGTCTTCGCCGAGGGCCGGGTGGTGCTGACCCTGCTGGTCGGCGACGTGCTGGAGCGCCTGCCCGAGCTGGATGCGCGCATCGACGCCTGGTTCCTCGACGGCTTCGCCCCGGCGAAGAACCCGCAGATGTGGACGCCGGAACTGTTCGCCGAACTGGCCCGGCTGTCCGCCCCCGATGCGACCCTGGCGACCTTCACCAGCGCCGGCTTCGTGCGCCGCGGACTGCAGGAAGCGGGCTTCGTCCTGCAGCGGGTCAAGGGCTTCGGCCAGAAGCGCGAGATGCTCGCCGGACGTTTCGAGGGCGCGCCGCAGGATACCGCCAGCCCCTGGTTCGCCCGCCCGCCGCATCCTGCCGGCGCCCGCGAGGCGCTGGTGATCGGCGCCGGCCTGGCCGGCTGCGCCGCGGCCGCCAGCCTGGCCCGGCGCGGCTGGCAGGTGACGATTCTGGAGCGCCGCGACGGGGTCGCCGAGGAAACCTCCGGCAATCCCCAGGGCGTGCTCTACCTCAAGCTGTCGGCCCACGGCACCGCGCTCTCCCGGCTGATCGTCGCCGGCTTCGGCTTCACCCGCCGACTGCTGCAGCGCCTCGAACCGGGTCGCGACTGGGCGCCGTGCGGCGTGCTGCAGTTGGCCTTCGACGCCAAGGAAACGGCACGCCAGGCCGAACTGGCCGCGGCCTTCCCCGCCGACCTGCTGCACCGCCTGAACCGCGAGCAAGCCGAAGCCCTGGCCGGGGTCGCCCTGGACAGCGGCGGGCTGTTCTACCCCGAGGCCGGCTGGGTGCATCCGCCGGCACTCTGCGCGCAACTGGCCGAACACCCGAACATCCGTCTGCTGACCCACCGGGAGGTCCTCGCGCTGCACCGCGAGAGCGGCCGGTGGTGCGCCCGGGCCGGCGAAACGCTGCTCGCCCGGGCGCCGGTCGCGGTGCTCGCCGGCGGCGCGGAGATCGCCCGCTTTCCCGAGGCCGCCGGGCTGCCGCTCAAACGCATCCGCGGGCAGATCAGCCGTTTGCCGGCGACCGCCGCCAGCCAAGACCTGAAGACCGTGCTCTGCGCCGAAGGCTACGTCGCCCCGCCACGCGCCGGCGAGCACACCCTGGGTGCCAGCTTCCGCTTCGACTACGACGAACTGGCACTGACTGCCGAGGAACATGCGGAGAACCTGCAACTGCTGCGGGAAATCTCCACCGACCTGGCGGGAAGCTTGCAGGCCGACCGGCTCGATCCGGCGGAGCTGGCAGGTCGCGCGGGCTTTCGCTGCACCAGCCCGGACTACCTGCCGCTCGTCGGTCCCCTGGCCGACGCCGCGGCCTTCGCCGAGACCTACGCCGTGCTGGGCAAGGATGCCCGTCAGGTGCCGCAGCGCCCCTGCCCCTGGCTGGAGGGCCTGTATGTCAGCAGCGGCCACGGCTCGCGCGGCCTGCTCAGCGCGCCGCTGTCCGGGGAGCTTTTGGCCGCCTGGCTGGACGACGAACCGCTGCCGGTTCCGCGGACGGTGGCCGAGGCCTGCCACCCCAACCGCTTCGCCCTGCGCCGACTGATTCGCGGGGGCTGAGGCGGTACCACCGCCTCGCCCCACACCGGGCGCGCACAGCGGATGCTTGATGCGCCCACGGCATCCGGGCAAAGTTCCTCCTTCTGACCCGAGGTTCCCAACGGGAAAATTCGCGCTCGCTAGAGGATTGGGGATGGTGCGCATCATCTGGATGCTGTTGCTGCTGTCGAGTCTCGCCTCGGCCCGGGCCGCCCAGCCGGCCGTGCTCGCGGACCAGGAGGTCCGCCTGCCCCTGGGACCGCACACCCGCTACCTCGAAGACCGCGATGCCAGCCTCGACGCTGCCCAGGTGCTGGCGCTGCATGACGAGGCCTTCCGGCCGGTCGAGGGCAACCAGGCCAACCTGGGCCACAGCCGCTCGGCCTGGTGGTTCCGGGTCGACCTACAGAACACCCGCGCACAGGCCCTGTCCGGTTTTCTCGAGATCAACTATCCGTTGCTCGACGACGTCCGGCTGACCCTGCTGACCCCGGACGGCCAGCTCCAACACCAGGAAGGCGGCGATGCCCGGCCGTTCCGGCTGCGCCCGGTACAGGTGCGCAACCTCTGGTTCCCCCTGGAGCTGCCGCCAGGCAGCAGCACCCTGTTGATCCGCGTGAAGAGCAACAGCGCGATCAGCGTGCCGTTGTATTTCAGCACCAGCGGGGCCAGCGTGGCCGCCCAGGAACGCCTGGAAGGCCTGAACGGCGCCTTTTATGGCGTGCTGCTGGCCCTGTTCTGCTACCAGCTGTTTCTCTTCCTTTTCCTGCGCGAACCCAGCCAGGGCTGGTACCTGCTCTACAGCCTCAACGCCATCCTGCTCGCGCTCAGCGTCGACGGCTTCCTGCTCCAGTGGTCGCCCGGCCCGCAGCTGGTCGCCGTGTACCTGCTGACCTTCACCTTCTGGCTGGCCGCCACCCAGCTCACCCGGCACTTTCTGAACATCCCCCAGTATTTTCCCCTGCTCGACCGCGCCCTGCGCCTGTGGATGCTCGCTCTCGGCGCCGCGCTGTTCGCCGCCCCGCTGATCGGACTGCAGGCCTGGGGCGTCCTCGCCAGTCTCGCCACCCTGATCGGCGCCCTGCTGCTGCCCGGCTGCGGCGCCCATGTATGGCGCAAGAGCCTGCGCGCCGGCGCCTACCACCTCGCCGCCTGGGCGCTCCTGCTGGTGTCGCTGGGGGGCCTGGCCGGCAGCGCGCTGGGCCTGGAGCTGCTCGGCGACCACTGGATGGCGCTGGCCAAGCTGGGCACCGCCATCAACCTGCTGGTACTCGCCGTCGGTCTGGCCGACCGCTTCCAGCAACTACGCAGGGAAGGGCTGCATTCGTACCAGGCCGCCGAGGAGGCGTTCCTGCAGAATCAGGCTAAGAGCCGCTTCCTGGCCAAGATGAGCCACGAGATCCGCACCCCGCTCAACGGCGTGCTGGGTATGCTGCAGCTGCTCAAGGAAACCCGCCTGGACCACAGCCAACGCTTCTACGTGGACACCATCGCCAGTTCCGGCAGCACCCTGATGGCGGTGATCAACGACATCCTCGACTACGCGCGCATCGAATCCGGCAAGCTCAGCCTGGAGCACATCGAGTTCGATCTCGAGGAGATGCTGTCCGACACCCTCAACCTGTTCACCGCCCAAGCGATGGAAAAGCGCCTGCGCCTGCACATGAGCCTCGACGAGGGCGTGCCGCGCCACATCCAGGGCGATCCGACCCGCCTCAAGCAGGTGCTGACCAACCTGCTGAGCAATGCCCTGAAGTTCACCTCCGAGGGTCAGGTGCGGCTCGACGTCAGCCGCCGGCGCCGGAGCGACGGCTCGGAGCGCCTGTATTTCAGCGTCAGCGACAGCGGCATCGGGATCCGCCAGGAGGCCCAGGCTCGGCTCTTCGAATCCTTCAGCCAGGGCGACTCCAGCACCACTCGCCGCTACGGCGGCAGCGGCCTGGGCTTGGCGATCAGCAAGGAACTGGTGGAAATGATGGGCGGCCACATCGAGGTGCAGAGCACTCCGGGACTCGGCAGCCGCTTCACCTTCGACATGCCGCTGCAGCGCGGCGGCGAGGGCCGCGACGAGCTGTTCCAGTTGCTGGTCGGGCACACTGCGCTGCTCGCCTCGCTGGATGGCTTCGCGTTGGACGCCATCGGCCGCCTGCTCGGCCGCTGGGGCATGCACACCGAGCGCTGCCGGATTCCGGAAAAGCTTCCCGAACAGCTGGCCGGCTTCGACGAACCACCGCTGCTGCTGCTGATCGCGCCCTGGCCGGGCAGCGTCGAGCACTGGCTGGACGCCCTCTATCCGCACCTGGCGCCCGGTCAGCGGCTGCTGCTGGTCTGCCCGCCGGAGCAGTGCCGGCAGCTGCCGGCCAGTCGCAGCAGCCTACAGATGCTCGGCCTGCCCCAGCCGGTCGGCGTCGCGGCGCTGCGCAAAAAGCTCGTGGAACTGCACATGGAGCCCGCCCGTCCGCTGGCACCGATCGAGGACCCCGCCGGCGACAGCCGGGTGCCCTGCATCCTCATCGCCGAGGACAACCCGGTGAACCAGCTGGTGGTCCAGGAACTGCTGAAGAAGCGCGGCTACCATGTGCGCCTGGCCGGCAACGGCGCCGAGGCGGTGGCCGAATACCACCGTTCGCCCGGCTCGATCCAGATGATCCTGATGGACTGCGAGATGCCGGAAATGGACGGCTTCGAGGCCACCCTGCAGATCCGCCTGCTGGAGCGCCTGCGCAAATGGCCGGCGGTGCCGATCATCGCCCTCACCGCGCACACCCTCGACGAGCACCGGGAATACGGACTCGAGGTGGGGATGAACGACTTCCTCGGCAAACCGGTGGACAAGCAGTTGCTGCACGCCACCGTGGAGCGCTACCTGTCGACTCGAACGCTGGTGGACAATTGAGGCCGGGCGGTCCCGCCCGCTTTGCTCCCGGAGAATCCCCATGCTCATCCCCTACCACCTGCTGGAGGCCGACACCCTGACCCGGCTGATCGAGGACTTCGTGACCCGCGAAGGCACCGACAACGGCGACGAAACCCCTCTGGCGACCCGCGTGCAGCGCGTCCGCCAGGCGCTGGAAAGCGGCGAGGCGCTGATCGTCTTCGAGCCGGACAGCCAGCAATGCCAGCTGATGGCGAAACGGGACGTGCCGAAGGAATGGCTGGATTGAACCTGGCAGTCAACGCCGCCGCCCGAGCAGCCAGAGATAGACCAGGGCATTGACCAGCAGCACCGAGGTGCCCAGCCAGACCTGGATGCCCGGCGTCAGACCGGCCGGGTAGATCAGCGGCAGCAGGTAATGCTCGATGAAGCTGCCGTCGTAGCCGGACTCCCCGGCAGCCCGGCGCAGGGCGTTCTCCCAGCCGGTCAGCGGACAGGGCAGGCTGAAGAACTCGGTCGCCGCGCCCCAGGCCATCGCCGGCAGGTGCACCAGGGCCAGGATGCGCCAGCGCAACAGCAACAGGCCGCCCAGCAGCACGAAGAGAATAAACAGCAGGTGTGCCACCAGCAACGCGTCCGCAGCCAACCGGTAAAGCATGGATGCCTCCCCTGTGGCGAAGGGCAGCTGTTTCTACCGCCGGCCCGATGGGACAACCATAGCAGCGCCGGGCAGGCTGCCCCCGGCAGGAAAAAGCCCTGCCCCAGAAACAGGAAAGGCAGCCCGAAGGCTGCCTTTTGACCTGCCGAAGGAAGGGTCAGTGGGCGACGGCGCCACTGGCTCCCAGGCCGGTCTGCGAGCGGACGAACTGCGGCAGGAAGCGCTCACGCTCTTCTGCAGCAGACTTCGACTTGTCGGTGATCGAGAAGAACCACACGCCAACGAAGGCCGCGATCATGGAGAACAGCGCCGGGTACTTGTAGGGGAAGATCGCTGCTTCGTTGTGCAGCACGTCGACCCAGACAGTCGGGCTGAGGATGGTCAGCAACATCGCAGTACCCAGACCCAGAGCACCACCGATCAGCGCACCGCGAGTGGTCAAGTCCTTCCAGTACATGGAGAGGAACAGGACCGGGAAGTTGCAGCTGGCGGCGACGGAGAAGGCCAGACCCACCATGAAGGCGATGTTCTGCTTCTCGAAGATGATGCCGAGCAGGATCGCCACGACGCCCAGGGACAGGGTGGTGATCTTGGTCACGCGCATCTCGTCCTCTTCCTTGGCCTTGCCCTTCTTGATCACGCAGGCGTACAGGTCGTGGGACACGGCCGAGGCGCCAGCGAGGGTCAGACCGGCGACCACCGCCAGGATGGTGGCGAAGGCCACAGCGGAGATGAAGCCGAGGAACAGGTTGCCGCCGACGGCGTTGGCCAGGTGGATAGCCACCATGTTGGTGCCGCCGATGATGGCGCCAGAGGCATCCTTGAACGCCGGATCGGTGCCGACCAACAGGATGGCGCCGAAGCCGATGATGAAGGTCAGGATGTAGAAGTAGCCGATGAAGCCGGTGGCATAGAACACGCTCTTGCGGGCTTCTTTGGCATCACCCACGGTGAAGAAGCGCATCAGGATGTGCGGAAGACCGGCGGTACCGAACATCAGGGCCAGACCCAGGGAGATCGCGGAAATCGGGTCGGAGACCAGGCCGCCGGGACTCATGATCGCCGCGCCCTTGGTGTGGATCTTCACGGCTTCGGTGAACAGGGTGCCGAAGTCGAAGCCCACGTGCTTCATCACCATGAGAGCCATGAAGCTGGCACCGGAGAGCAGCAGGATCGCCTTGATGATCTGTACCCAGGTGGTGGCCAGCATGCCGCCGAACAGCACGTACATGACCATCAGCACACCCACCAGAACTACCGCGACGTAGTAGTCCAGACCGAACAACAGCTGGATCAGCTTGCCGGCACCGACCATCTGGGCGATCAGGTAGAAGGCCACCACGATCAGCGAGCCGAAGGCCGAGAGGATGCGGATCGGCGTCTGCCCGAGGCGATAGGAGGCCACGTCGGAGAAGGTGAACTTGCCGAGGTTGCGCAGGCGCTCCGCCATCAGGAAGAGGATCACCGGCCAGCCGACCAGGAAGCCGATCGAGTAGATCAGGCCATCGTAGCCGGAGGTGAACACCAGGGCCGAAATCCCCAGGAAGGACGCCGCGGACATGAAGTCGCCGGCGATCGCCATGCCGTTCTGGAAGCCGGTAATGCTGCCGCCGGCGGTGTAGTAGTCGGAGGTGGAGGTGTTGCGCTTGGCCGCCCACTTGGTGATCCCCATCGTGAAGACGATGAAGAGCACGAACATGCCGATAGCGGTCCAGTTGGTCGCCTGCTTCTGGACTTCGCCGGTGAGGGCGTCGGCCATCAGCAATGGCGAGGCTGCCAACAAGGCGGCAGCGGTCAGAAAACGCTTCATCATTTCTGCACCTCGTCGAGCAGTTCCTGGTTCAGACGATCGAACTCGCCGTTGGCACGGTAGGTGTAGACACCGGTGAGCACGAAGGCGAGCAGGATCAGGCCAACACCGACGGGCATGCCCAGGGTAGTAGCGGATTCGGCGCTGAGCTTGATCCCCAGGACCTGCGGCACGAAGGCGATGATCAGGATATAGGCGAAATAGAGGCCCAGCATGATGGATGAAAGCAGCCAGGCGAACCTCTCGCGCCTTGCCACCAGTTCTCGGAAGCGCGGATTCTGCTCGATCCGCCTGTAGATACCGTCGTCGTTCATTTCTTTTATTTTCCTCACGGGTTGCGGGGTAAGCACACTCTAGTTGTCCCCCGAACGGACAACAGACGACCTTAGTCTTAGCCCGCCGCCCTATGAACCAAAGTCGATATGTCGAGGTCATTGGCATCGTCCGGGCCGTCCCCCGTGATCGACACCCCCTATCGGTGCGATGGAAAGCGACCATTTCCGCACCGTCCGCCGGATCGTTACCGTGTACTCACCCTGGAACGACTCCCTGCGAGGTGCGCCATGCTCAAGACCCTGACCTTCACGCTGATGCACTTTTGCATCGCCTTCGTCGTCGCCTATGCGCTGACTGGCAGTATCGCGGTGGGCGGCCTGGTGGCAGCGGTCGAGCCCCTGTGCAACTCGGTGGGCTTCTATTTCCACGAGAAGCTCTGGCAGCGCCGGGAAAAAGTTCGCGGCCAGCCGGGCACGCGAGGCTGGCGGCATCGCCACGCCTGAGGCCGGTGCGGTGCGAGGTCGGAAGCGGTTAAGATGCGCGGCCCGGCTGCCAGACGATCTCGAACCATGCCTGTCACTTCTTCGCGCTTTCCGCTACTGCCCTACCTGTTCGCCACCCTTCTCGCCGTGCTGGCCCTGAGCGGCTTCTGGTACGGTGCCGGCCAGCCGGTCGTGCTGGCGGACGTGGTCAGCCCCACACACAAGCTGCAGTGCGTCTCCTACAGCCCGTTCGACAAGGACCAATCGCCCTTCGACAAGCCCTTCGTGCTGCGCGAAGCGCGCATGGATGCCGATCTGGCGCTGCTCGCCGAACGCTTCCACTGCGTGCGCACCTACTCCATGACCGGCATGCAGGCGCTCCCCGCGCTGGCTCGCAAGCACGGCCTGAAACTGATGCTCGGCGCCTGGGTGAACCCCGACCCGGTGGAGACCGAGAGCGAAATCGCGCTGCTGATCGAGGCGGCCAAGGCCAACCCGGACGTGGTCGAGGCGGTGATCGTCGGCAACGAGACCCTGCTGCGCAAGGAAGTCACCGCCACGTATCTGGCTGCGCTGATCGAGCGGGTCAAGGCCAGCATCGACCAGCCGGTCACCTATGCCGATGTCTGGGAGTTCTGGCTGAAGCACCCGGAAGTCGCCCCGGCGGTGGATTTCCTGACCATCCACCTGCTGCCCTACTGGGAGGACGATCCGACCGGGATCGACCAGGCGCTCGCCCAGGTCGCTAGCGTCCGCCAGGAATTCGGCCAGCGCTTCGCGCCCAAGGACATCCTGATCGGCGAAACCGGCTGGCCCAGCGAGGGCCGCCAGCGCGAAACCGCCGTGCCCAGCCGGGTCAACCAGGCCCGCTTCATCCGCGGCTTCGTCGCCATGGCCGAGCAGCATGGCTGGCGCTACAACCTGATCGAGGCCTTCGACCAGCCCTGGAAGCGCCAGAGCGAGGGGGCGATGGGTGGCTACTGGGGGTTGCTGGATGCCGACCGCGAGGACAAGCAAGTCCTCGCCGGGCCGGTCTCCAACCTGCCGTACTGGCCGCTCTGGCTGGGCATCGGCGGGCTGATCATGGCCGGCGCACTGGTCGTTGCCGGGCGTCCGGCCTCCACGACCGCGGCCCTGCTGCTGCCGCCGATGGCCGCGCTCGGCGCCGCCTGCATCGGCCTGTGGAGCGAGCTGGCGAGGGTCACCAGCCGCTACCCCGGCGAGTGGCTGTGGGCCGCCCTGCTGATCGGACTAAACCTGATCGTGCTGCTTCACGGCATGCTGCGGCTGTCGGCCCGCGAGGGCTGCCGCGCCCGCTTGCTCGCCTGGCTGGATGCGCGCGGCGGCTGGTGGCTGGCCGCTGCCGGCTTCGCCGGGGCGGTGATGATGCTGGCACTGGTATTCGATGCCCGCTACCGCAGCTTCCCCAGCGCCGCCCTGTTGCTGCCCGCACTGCTTTACAGCTGCCGCCCGGTGGCCGGACCGCGCCGGGAGATCGCCCTGCTGCTGGCGCTGATCGGTGCCGGCATCCTGCCGCAGCTGTATCAGGAAACCCTGCTCAACCGGCAGGCGCTTGGCTGGGCGCTGGTCAGCCTGCTGCTGGTGGTCGCTCTCGGCCGCAGCCTGCGTCTGCGCAAGCCCGCCCCGGTGCCTGCAGCGATGGAGGCCGCCTCAGCGGCGAACCAGACGTAGCCCGGCAACGACCACGGCGAACACCGCCAGGCTGGCGGTGTAGAGCACCAGCGCCGGAATTCCCAGGCACAGCCCGGCGAGCGCCAGCCACCAGCCGGCGCGCCCGGGCAGCAGGAAACCGGCCAGCGCCGTGGCCAGGGCGCTCCAGGCCAGCAGCCGGAAGTGGATCATCAGGCCCAACCCGGCGCGCAACTGGCACTCCCAGCGCTGCGCCTGCTCGGCGCACAGGCCGACCCACTGGCCATCTTCCATGAAAGCAAAACGCAACCCGTAGCTGGCCGCCACGCAGAGCGGCAGGAGGATCAGCAGGGCAAGCAGGGGCAGGCGCGAGGACATGGGGCACTCCAGGGACAAATGCCCGCCAGCATAACCAGCAGCGGCGCGGAAGCAAGCGCCGGCGCGGGACTATCCTGATTGCACGCGCTGCGTTAAAAGCAGTCCCATGGCCAGATCACCCACGAGGTTGGACCATGCCCCGTCTGCCCCTCATCGCTGCCCTGCTCGGTACTCTGCTGCTCTGTGGCCGCCTGCCGGCGGCCGACATCGACCCGGCGAATTACGGCTTTCCGCTGCACAATCCCTTCGAGGCAACCATCACCACTACGCCGCCGGAACTGCGCCCCCTCCTGCCGTCCGACGACGAGATCGACCAGCAGGACTACAGCCTGCCACTACGCCCCGAACGCCGTTTCGCGCTGCCGGGCAACCTGCGCCAGGTCGAAGACCTGCGCTATCGCCTGGCCCGCCAGGACCATCCTGCGCCGCTGATTTTCGTCATCTCCGGCACCGGCGCGAACTACGCCAGCAGTCTCACCGAGTACCTGAAGCGGCTGTTCTACGGGGCCGGCTTCCATGTGGTGCAGCTGTCCTCGCCGACCAGCTACGACTTCATGACCGCCGCCTCGAGCGCCGCCACGCCCGGTCTCAGCCGCGAGGATGCCGACGACCTGTACCGGGTCATGGAGGCGGTACGGGCGCAGCAGGCGGACCTGCCGGTCACCGCCTACCACCTGACCGGCTATAGCCTCGGTGCCCTCCACGCGGCCTTCGTCAGCCAGCTGGACGAAACCCGCCACAGCTTCGACTTCAAGCGCGTACTGCTACTCAACCCGGCGGTCAACCCCTACAACGCGGTGCGCAACCTCGACCGCCTGGTGCAGACCGAGGTTGCCGGCGTCACCGGCAACCTGACCTTCTACGAGCTGATCCTCGGCAAGCTGACCCGCTACTTCCAGCACCGCGGCTACATCGACCTCAACGAGGCCCTGCTGTACGACCTCCAGCAGTCGAAGGAGCGCCTGACGAACGAGGAAATGGCCATGCTGATCGGCTCGGTCTTCCGCTTCGCCGCCGCCGACATCGCCTATACCTCCGACCTGCTCAACCGCCGCGGGCTGATCACCCCGCCGAACTATCCGATCGACGAGGACACCCCGCTCACGCCCTTCTTCATCCGCGCTCTGCAATGCAACTTCGGCTGCTACCTGACCGAACAGCTGATCCCCCAGTGGCGCGCCCGTCACAGCGGCGGCAGCCTGGCTCAACTGATCGGCCAGATCAGCCTCCAGGCCCTGCAGGACTACCTGGCCGGCAGCCGCAAGATCGCCGTGATGCACAATGCCGACGACCTCATCCTCGGCCCCGGCGACCTTGGCTTCCTGCGCCGCACCTTCGGCGAGCGACTGACCCTCTATCCGTTCGGCGGGCACTGCGGCAACCTCAATTACCGGGTCAACAGCCAGGCCATGCTGGAGTTCTTCCGTGGCTGAACGGCCGTGGCTCATCGCCTCCGCCCTGCTCGCCGGCAGCCTGGCCGTCAACGCCGAACCGGCCGCCGACGGGGATGGCTTCAAGCACCCGCTGGACCGCCTGCACTTCAACCAAAGTCTCGACCAGCGCGAGTTCGAGCGCTCGAGCCTCGCCATTCTCAACGTCCGGGACCCCTGGGAACGCTGGAATCGGCGGGTCTATCACTTCAACTATCGCTTCGACGAGTGGCTGCTGCTGCCGGTGGTGCGTGGCTATCGCTACGTCACTCCTGGATTCGTGCGCAGCGGCGTGCGCAACTTCTTCAGCAACCTCGCCGAGATTCCCAGCCTGCTCAACAGCCTGCTGCAAGGGCGGGGCAAGCGCGCCCTCGACACCGGAGCCCGCCTGCTTTTCAACACCACCCTGGGGGTCGCCGGCCTGTGGGACCCGGCCAGCCGCATGGGGCTGCCCAGACAGAGCGAGGATTTCGGGCAGACCCTCGGCGCCTACGGCGTTTCCGAAGGGCCCTACCTGATGCTGCCGATTCTCGGACCGTCCAACCTGCGCGATGCCGGCGGCCAACTGACGGACTTCCTGACGGCCAACTGGGTCGACTACCTGAACGTTGCCACGGCCAGCGACGCCCATCCGGAAATCTACGCGCTGAAGGGCACCGACCTGCGCGACAGCATTCCCTTCCGCTACGGACAACTCAACTCGCCATTCGAGTACAACCAGATCCGCTACGTCTACACCCGCGCCCGCCGGCTGCAGATCGAGGAATAGCGGCCGGCCCGCTATCGGTAGAGGCTCGGCTCGCCGTCCGGGCGGCTCTTGAAGCGCCGGTGCGCCCACAGGTACTGCTCGGGGTGCCGGCGTACCGCCTGCTCGACCCAGCGGTTGATGCGCCGGCAGTCGGCCTCCTCGCTTTCGCCGGGAAAATCCACCAGCGGCGGATGGATCGTCAGCCGGTAGCCTGAGCCGTCGGCCAGACGGGTCTGAATGAAGGGCATCACCTGCGCCTTGCCCAGGCGGGCGAACTTGGTCGTCGCTGTCACGGTCGCCGCCGGGATGCCGAACAGCGGCACGAAGAGGCTCTGCTTGCGCCCGTAGTCCTGGTCCGGCGCGTACCAGATGGCACGCCCGGCACGCAGCACCTTGAGCATGGCGCGGATGTCCTCGCGCTCGATGGCGGTGGCATCGGCATTGTGCCGCTCGCGGCCGCGCCGCTGGACGTAGTCGAAGACCGGGTTGGCGTGCTCGCGGTACATGCCGTCGATGGTTTGCCGCTGGCCGAGCAGGGCCGCGCCGATCTCCAAGGTGGTGAAGTGCAGGGCCATGAGAATGACCCCCCGGCCCTCGGCCTGCGCCCGCTGCAGATGCTCGAGGCCTTCGATGTGCGCCAAGCGGGACAGCCGCTGGCGCGGCCACCACCAACTGATGGCCATCTCGAAGAAGGCGATGCCCATCGAGGCGAAATTCTCCCTCACCAAGCGCTCGCGCTCGGCGGCGGAGAGGTCGGGGAAGCACAACTCCAGATTGCGTCGGGCAATGCGTCGGCGCGAACCGGCCAGCCGGTAGGTCAGCGCTCCCAGCCCGCGACCAAGCCGCAGCAGCCAGGCGTAGGGTAGCTGGGCCACCAGCCAGAACAGCCCCAGCCCCAGCCAGAGCCCCCAGAAGCGCGGGTGGAAAAAACGGGCACGAAAGCGCGGACGATCCATTGACAGCCCCAAAAACGGCAAAAACCGGCATTCTAGCGGGAAAGCGTCGGCCGGGTCCGTCGCGAAAACACGCCGCCCAAGTCCGCTTCCAGCCCGTGCGGCAACCCGCCACGGGCATGCCAGAAGGCGCGTTGTCGGCCCGCCCGGCGGTTTTTCTTCGTCCGGCTAGCCTGCCGCAGCGTTTCCCGTTATAAGACCGCCATTCATTGCAATGGGTAGATCATGAGCCACGCCGACCTCCTCGACCCAGCCCCCGTGTTCCAGCTCAAGGGCAGCATGCTCGCCATCACCGTGCTGGAACTGGCACACAACGACCTGGCCCGCCTCGACCACCAGTTGAGCGAAAAAGTGGCGCAGGCCCCCAACTTCTTCCAGAACACCCCCCTGGTACTGGCCTTGGACAAGCTCCAGCCCGGCGCGCAGCGGCTCGACCTGCACGCCCTGTTGGCGGTCTGCCGGAGCCACGGCCTGCGCACCCTGGCGATCCGCGCCAACCTGGCGGAACACATCGCCGCCGCCCAGGCGCTGGACCTGCCGGTCCTGCCGCCCTCCAGCGCGCGGGAGCGGCCGATCGGCCCCGGCGCCACTGCCGCGCCGGTGCCGGCGAAGAAGCCCGAGAAGCCCGCCGAGCCGGTGATTCGCCCGACGCGAGTGGTCACCACCCCGGTACGCGGCGGCCAGCAGATCTATGCGCCGGGGGGCGACCTGCTGGTCCTGGCCCCGGTCAGTGCCGGTGCGGAACTGCTCGCCGACGGCAATATCCATGTGTATGCCCCGATGCGGGGGCGTGCCCTGGCAGGCATCAAAGGCAACGGCCAAGCCCGGATTTTCTGCAGAGTGCTGGCCGCCGAGCTACTCTCCATAGCCGGCCGCTACAAAGTTGCCGAAGACCTCAGACGCGATCCGAACTGGGGCGAGGCCGTGCATATCCACCTGGCCGGCGACGTGTTGAACATCACTCGCCTTTAACGGATACTCGCGCGCTTTCAGGGGCTTTACCGGACTGGACTCCAAAAAGCCACCCGCGCGGCTCACCGCTCCCGTTTTTATTTATTTGGGGTGAATCACCTTGGCCAAGATCCTCGTAATCACTTCCGGCAAGGGTGGCGTCGGCAAAACCACGACCAGCGCCGCCATCGGTACCGGCCTTGCCCTGCGCGGGCACAAGACCGTCGTCGTCGACTTTGACGTAGGTCTGCGAAATCTCGACCTGATCATGGGCTGCGAACGCCGGGTCGTATACGACTTCGTCAACGTCATCCAAGGTGATGCCTCGCTCAGCCAGGCCCTGATCAAGGACAAGCGCCTGGAGAACCTCTACGTGCTGGCGGCTAGCCAGACCCGCGACAAAGACGCCCTGAGCACCGAAGGCGTGGGCCGGGTAATGGACGAGTTGCGCGAATCCTTCGAGTACATCATCTGCGACTCGCCAGCGGGGATCGAGAAGGGGGCGCACCTGGCCATGTACTTCGCCGACGAGGCGATCGTGGTGACCAACCCCGAGGTGTCCTCGGTACGCGACTCCGACCGCATGCTCGGCCTGCTCGCCAGCAAGTCGCGGCGCTCCGAGAACGGCGAGGAGCCGATCAAGGAGCACCTGCTGCTGACCCGCTACAGCCCCGACCGCGTGACCAAGGGCGAGATGCTCGGGGTGGAAGACGTCGAGGAGATCCTCGCCATCCGCCTGCTCGGGGTGATTCCCGAATCCCAGTCGGTCCTCAAGGCCTCCAACCAGGGTATCCCGGTGATCCTCGACGAACAGAGCGACGCCGGCCAAGCTTACAGCGATGCCGTGGAGCGCCTGCTGGGCAAGGAAACGCCGCACCGCTTCCTCGATGTGCAGAAGAAGGGATTCCTGCAACGTCTATTTGGAGGACGTGAATGAACATTTTTGACTTCTTTCGCGAACGCAAAAAAGAAACTTCTGCGTCCATCGCGAAAGAGCGTCTGCAGATCATCGTCGCCCACGAGCGTGGCCAACGCAGTACGCCGGACTACCTGCCGGACCTGCAGAAGGAGCTGGTCGAAGTGATCCGCAAGTACGTCAACATCGACAGCGATCAGGTGCAGGTGATCCTGGAAGACCAGGGCAACTGCTCGATCCTCGAACTCAACGTCACTCTGCCGGATCGCTGAGGCGGTTCGCCCTGCAACGGCGGCGGCCCTGCGGCCGGGTGGAGGCATAATAGCTTTCCATCGCCTGTCTGGCCGCCGCCGTCGTTCCCGGATACTCCATGCCCCTGTCGAACATCGAAATCGTCCACCAGGACGACGCCCTGCTGGTGGTCAACAAGCCCACCCTGCTGCTCTCGGTACCAGGCCGCGCCGAAGACAACCGGGACTGTCTGGTCAGCCGCCTGCAGGACAACGGCTATCCCGAGGCACGCATCGTGCATCGCCTCGACTGGGAAACCTCCGGCCTGATCGTGCTGGCCCGCGATGCCGACAGCCACCGCGAGCTGTCCCGCCAGTTCCACGACCGGGAAACCGAGAAGGCCTACACCGCGCTCTGCTGGGGCGAACCGGAAGCCGACAGCGGACGCATCGAGCTGCCGCTGCGCTACGACCCGCCGACCAAGCCGCGCCATGTGGTCGACCATGAGCTGGGCCGCCATGCCCTGACCTTCTGGCGGGTGCTGGAGCGCTGCGGCCACTACAGCCGCGTCGAACTGACCCCGATCACCGGCCGCTCCCATCAGCTGCGCGTGCACATGCTGGCCATCGGTCACCCTCTACTGGGCGACCGTCTCTACGCCCATGACGAGGCGCTGGCCGCTGCCGGGCGCCTGTGTCTGCATGCCAGCCTGCTGGCCCTCGGCCACCCGCAGAGCGGCGAGCGCCTGCGCTTCGAAAACCCCGCACCGTTCTGAACGCCCAGCGCAAGCGCGCCGGACGTCCGACTGCAGCCCATCGCCCTTTTCGATACACTCCGCAGCAACGCTGTCCGGAGTCCACTATGCGTACAGAACTCAACCAGGGCCTGATCGATTTCCTCAAGGCCTCGCCCACCCCCTTCCACGCTTGCACCAGCCTGGCCCAGCGCCTCGAAGCCGCTGGCTACCAGCGCCTGGACGAACGCGAAGCCTGGCCGAGCCAGTCCGGCGGGCGCTACTACATCACCCGCAACGACTCCTCGATCATCGCCATCCAGCTCGGCCGGCGCGCGCCGCTGGAAGGCGGCCTGCGGCTGGTCGGCGCCCACACCGACAGCCCCGGCCTGCGCGTCAAGCCCCAGCCGGAACTGCACCGCCAGGGTTTCTGGCAACTCGGCGTGGAGGTCTACGGCGGCGCCCTGCTCGCTCCCTGGTTCGACCGCGACCTGTCACTGGCCGGACGGGTCACCTTCCGCCGTGCCGGACGGGTCGAAAGCCAACTGATCGACTTCAAACAGCCGATCGCCATCATTCCCAACCTGGCGATCCACCTCAACCGCGAGGCCAACCAAGGCTGGGCGATCAACGCGCAGAACGAACTGCCGCCGATCCTCGCGCAGATCGCCGGCGACGAGCGGGGCGACTTCCGCGCCCTGCTGGCCGAGCAGTTGCAACGCGAACACGAGATCAACGCCGACGTGGTGCTGGATTTCGAACTCTGCTTCTACGACACCCAGGGCGCGGCGCTGATCGGCCTGAGTCAGGACTTCATCGCCGGCGCCCGTCTCGACAACCTGCTGTCCTGCTATGCCGGCCTGCAGGCGCTGCTCGCCGCCGGCGACGAAGAAAGCTGCGTGCTGGTCTGCACCGACCATGAGGAAATCGGCTCCTGTTCCACCTGCGGCGCCGACGGCCCCTTCCTCGAACAGGTACTCGGCCGCCTGCTGCCGGCCGGCGACGATTTCGTGCGAATCATGCAGCAATCCCTGCTGGTTTCCGCGGACAATGCCCACGGCGTGCATCCCAACTATGCCGACCGCCACGATGCCAACCACGGCCCGAAGCTCAACGCCGGCCCGGTGATCAAGGTCAACAGCAACCAGCGCTACGCCACCAACAGCGAAACCGCCGGCTTCTTCCGCCACCTGTGCTTCGACGTCGAGGTACCGGTACAGAACTTCGTGGTGCGCAGCGACCTGGGCTGCGGCTCGACCATCGGCCCGATCACCGCCAGCCGGCTCGGCGTGCGCACTGTCGACATCGGCCTGCCGACCTTCGCCATGCACTCCATCCGTGAACTGGCCGGCAGCCACGACCTGACCCACTTGGTGAAGGTCCTGACGGCCTTCTATTCGAGCCCTACACTGCCCTGACGGAGATCCCGCCCTCGCCTCGCCCTCCCGGCTGGAGCGGCGGCCAACCTCGCATGCACGAGGTCAACCACCGTCCCGCTCACAGCAGGCCGTCGTCGATCACCAGCGCCACCTTGCCGGACACGGTGTTACTGGCCAGCATCTCGAAGGCCGCGCCGACATCCTTGGCGGCGAAACTGTGCTCCAGGCGCGGATCGAGGCGCCCTTCGCCGAACAACGGCCAGACCTGCTGGCGCAGCTCGTCGATCAGCTCGCCCTTGAAACGGTCGTCGCGCGTGCGCAAGGTCGAGCCGATCAGCTGCACCCGCTTGCCCAACAGCTTGGCCAGATCCAGCTGCGCCTCGCGCCCACCCATCAGGCCGATGATCACCCAGCGCCCATCGCGGGCCAGCAGGTCCAGATCGAGCGCCGCGTAACGCGCGCCGATCGGGTCGAGGATCACGTCGAAGGGCGCGAAGTCGCGCAGGCCCTCCAGATCCTGGGTGCGCAGCACCCCGCCCTGGGCGCCCAGCGACTCGCAATAGGCCAGCCGCTCGGGCGAGCCGACGCTGACCCAGCAGGGATTGCCGAATGCCTTGCACAGCTGGATACCCGCCGAGCCGACACCGCTGGCCCCCGCGTGGATCAGCGCCTTCTCGCCCGGCTTGAGAGCACCCAGCTTGAACAGGTTAAGCCAGGCGGTGGCATAGACTTCCGGCAATACCGCCGCCTCGACCAGCGACAGCCCTTCCGGTGCCGACAGGACATGCCGTCCGTCCACCACCACCTCCTCGGCCATGCCGCCGCCGGCCAACAGCGCGCAGACCCGGTCGCCGACCTGCCAGTGGCTGCCCGCTCCGACCTCGCTGACCACGCCGGCGCACTCCAGGCCGAGCACATCGCTGGCGCCGGGTGGCGGCGGATAGAGCCCGGCACGCTGAAGAAGATCGGCCCGGTTCAGTCCGGCCGCCGCCACACGAATCCTGATTTGCCCTACGTCACAGGAAGGTGCAGACCGCTCGACCCACTCCACACTTCCCTCGATGCCTTGCAATGCCTTCATGCTACCTCCATAGTAGGTTTTTGAGTCCGCCGCAGGCTCCGCTCCCTTCGTCAAGAAAGGAACCCGGCACCCCGTCTGACGGCCTAATATGCGTTATCACTCCCCACTAGTCGAATGACATGAAGCGCCTTCTCCCCAGTACTCTCCTCGCCTTCACCCTCGGCCTCAGCGCTTCGCTGCTGGCGCAGACCGCTGCTGCCGGCAACTGGGATGCCCTGCAACCGGACCGCGACCAGGTGATCGCCAGCCTGAACGTGGTGGAGCTCCTCAAGCGCCATCATTACAGCAAGCCGCCACTCAACGATGCGCGCTCGGAAAAGATCTACGAAAGCTACCTCAAGCTGCTCGACCCGACCCGCAGCTACTTCATCGCGGCGGACATCGCCGAATTCGACCGCTGGCGCAACCAGTTCGACGACTTCCTGAAGAGCGGCGACCTGCAGCCCGGTTTCACCATCTACAAGCGCCATCTCACCCGCCTGGAGGAGCGCCTGCACTTCACCCTCGGCCTGCTCGAGAAGGGCGTGGACAGCTTCGACTTCGGCCGCGACGAAAGCCTGCTGATCGATCGCGAGAACGCCCCCTGGGCGAAGGACAAGGCCGCTCTCGACGACCTCTGGCGCAAGCGCCTGAAGGACGAGGTGCTGCGCATGAAGATCGCCGGCAAACAGCCCAAGGCCATCCAGGAGCTGCTCATCAAGCGCTACAACAACCAGTTGTCGCGCCTGGAGCAGACCCGCAGCGAAGATATCTTCCAGACCTACATCAATGCCTTCGCCCAGACCTACGATCCGCACACCAACTATCTATCGCCGGACAACGCGGAAAACTTCGATATCAACATGAGCCTGTCGCTGGAAGGCATCGGTGCGGTGCTGCAAAGCGACAACGAACACGTCAAGGTGGTCCGCCTGGTGCCTGCCGGTCCGGCGGAGAAGAGCAAGCAGCTCGCGCCGGCGGACAAGATTGTCGGCGTCGCCCAGGCCAACGGCGAAATGGTCGACGTGATCGGCTGGCGTCTGGACGAGGTGGTCAAGCTGATTCGCGGCCCGAAGGGCTCGGTGGTGCGCCTGGAGGTCATTCCGGCCAGCAATGCTCCCAACGACGAAACCAGCAAAGTGGTCGCCATCACCCGCGAGGCGGTCAAGCTGGAAGAACAGGCAGCCAAGAAGTCCATACTCGAACTGCCTCACGAAGGACGCACCTACAAGCTCGGCGTGATCGAGATCCCAGCCTTCTATCTGGACTTCAAGGCGTTCCGCTCCGGCGATCCGGACTACAAGAGCACCACCCGCGACGTGAAGCGACTGCTCAGCGAACTGAAGGCGGAGAAGGTCGATGGCGTGGTCATCGACCTACGCAACAATGGCGGCGGCTCGCTACAGGAAGCCACCGAATTGACTGGCCTGTTCATCGACGAGGGGCCCACGGTGTTGGTACGCAACAACGACGGCCGGGTCGACGTGCTCGCCGACGAAAACGGCGGCACCTACTACACCGGTCCGCTGGCAGTGCTGGTCAATCGCCTTTCCGCCTCAGCTTCGGAAATTTTCGCCGGCGCCATGCAGGACTATCATCGCGCCCTGATCATCGGCGGCCAGACCTTCGGCAAAGGCACGGTGCAGACCATCCAGCCCCTCAACCACGGCGAGCTAAAGCTGACCCTGGCCAAGTTCTACCGGGTTTCCGGACAGAGTACCCAGCATCAGGGGGTAATTCCGGACATCAGCTATCCGGACGAGGTGGACACCAAGGAAATCGGCGAAAGCGCCCTGCCGGAAGCCATGCCCTGGGACAGCATCCGCCCGGCGATCCGTCCGGAAGCAGACCCATTCAAGCCACTCTTGAGCGAACTCAAGGCCCGCCACGACCGCCGCACGGCGCAAGATCCCGACTTTGTCTTCACCCGCAACCGCCTCGACCTGAGCCGGCAGTTGATGCTGGAAACCACCGTTAGCCTCAACGAGGGAAAACGGCGCGCCCAGCACGACTCCATCGAGTCCAAACAGTTGGCCATCGAGAACGAGCGGCGCAAGGCCAAGGGTGAGGAACTCCTGACCGAACTGAAGGAAGAGGACGAGAACGCCTTGCCAGTGGCGGACGGCAAGAACAAGAAACCCGAGGACGATGCCTATCTGGCGGAAACCGGGCGTATCCTGCTCGACTATCTGGGCCTCAGCGAGGCCTTGGCCAAGCACTGATCCACATGGTGGAGATACCAAGGGGCCGCTCATGCGGCCCCTTCGTTTTCTGCTGGAAAAGCCCGGCAAGGGCGGTCAGCGGCAAGCCCCGCATCCCGCCCAGTGTCCTCATCGATCCTCGTAACTGAACTCGAAGACCCGTACCACTTCTGCCGCATGCCAGGAGGCAGCAGCCGTGCCATCGGGCGGCCCGGAAAAGCGCCCAAGTCGCACCACGCAGTCGAAGAAACCGGGGCGCGGCAGACGGCTGGCGCCCTGGCTGATGACCAGCGAGCTGCGTAGAGGCCGCTCGGCACGCGCATCGAGAACCGCCAGATGCTCCAGAGCGGCGGTCAGCGTCTGCATGGCCGGTGGCGGCAGTTGCAGACGCTCGATCAGCGCGCGATAGGTCAGCAGATGACGACTCTGACGCGCGTCGTCCAGTTCGCCCAGCAGCGCCTGCCAGTGCTGGCGACTGATGCGAATGATCAAGAGTTCCCCTCCCAGTCCGCAATGCCCAATGCGCGAGCCAAGGCACGCCGGATCGCGGAGTCCGGCTGTCGCTCACCCGTCTCGATCATCTCCAGATAGGACGGGCTGATACCCACGGCTCTGGCCAACTGCTCCTGCGACATGTTTTGAGCTTCGCGCAGGGATACCAATTGCGCAAGGCTGGGGGTAACCGCAGGCCGTTCGGGTGCCTCGAGCGCCTCGCCGCCTTGCCCGGCAGCCCGCAGCAGGGCCTGATAGTCGGCCCAAGGCAGTACCGCATACTCCACCTCCCCCTCACGCATGATCATTTGAACGTTCGTAATTTTTTTCTCGTGCATCGATCCGGTCCAAATATTGACAATCCGTCTGTCGCCAGAATCCCTCAGCGTCCTTCCGAACGGCTTGCGGGAGCCGGCAGGCACTCCAGCTCTGCCTGGTGCTGCGGCGACTGGGCAGCCAGCCAGGCACGGAAGGCCTCCAGCTCGCCGCGCCAGCTGCGCACCACCCAGGCAAGCACCGCAATATCGTCGAGAAACCCCAGGCCGAGCAACCAGTCGGGAAGCGCATCCAGCGGAGACAGGAAATACAGAAGCCCAGCGATCGCCGCGAGCAATGCCTGCTGACTAATCTGCCGGTATTCGCCACGCCACCAGGCCGCACAGAGCGACTGCAGCAGGCGCAGATCCTCCCGGACGCCCCCTAGCCGCCCGCCCTTGCGCTCGCTCTTGCGCGCCACATCCAGCAGAAGCTCGGTCAGCCGCCCATCGGCCAGCAGGGACCGGGCAAGACGAAGGAATCGGGAGAAAATCCAGGGTGCTTTCATGATCGCTACTCCGCAGCATGCGGTCTTCTCGGATTATCCACGAAATCCGTGGACAACATTGATCCCTCGATTTCCGACGTGCCGGGGAACGCTGCGTTGTATCCGATCTTTCCCCCTACTCGATGGAAAGCCTCGGCGCATTAAGCGGCAGACGAAACGCATGCAGCCAAGCGCCCCGGCGCAGCTCGAGGCCCCACATCGATAGAACAGATACGTGAAGGAAATCCAGGTAGCCCTGGAGCAAAGGAGACAGCGAAAACAGGGGGGACTTTGCAGGCGCCACACTATCGAAGAGCGAGGCTTCCCGTGCAACTCAAATGAAAACGCCCCACAAAAGCGGGGCGTTGGCTTACGCTATCAGCGCTCACTCGCCTTTGGCTTCGGCCTGCTCTGCCTCGGACTCAGGCTCGGCCTGCTGCCCGGCCGGTTGATCCTTGATACCCAGCAGCTCCAGTTCAAACACCAGCACCGAGTTGGCCGGAATGGCAGGGCTCGGGCTTTGCTCGCCATAGGCCAGCTCGCTGGGAATGTACAGCTTGAACTTCTCGCCGACATGCATCAACTGTAGACCTTCGACCCAGCCCGGGATGACGCCGCTGACCGGCAGATCGATGGGACTGCCGCGCTCGATGGAGCTGTCGAAGACGGTGCCATCGGTCAGACGGCCTTCATAGTGCACGGTTACCACATCGCTGGGCTTGGGCTGGGCGCCCTCGGCCTTCTTCAGCACTTCATACTGCAGACCGGAAGCGGTGGTGGTCACTCCCTGGCGCTTGGCGTTTTCCTCGAGGAACTTCTTGCCGGCCTTGGCGTTTTCTTCGCCAAGGGCCGCCATACGCTCTTCGGCGCGCTTCTGCAGGGCGGCGAAGGCCTCGATCAGCTCCTCGTCGTTCAGGCGCTGCGCCTTCTTGCCGATGGCATCCTCGATGCCCTGAGCCACGGCCTTGGAGTCCAGATCGTCCATGCCCTCCTGGGCCAGACTCTTGCCCATATTCAGGCCGATACCGTAGGAGGCCTTCTGTGCGGGGGTCTTGAGTTCCACACTGGTTTGCGAATCGCAACCGGCAAGAACCAAACCCACCAAGGCCATCGCAGCGGCCAACCGATGTTGTCTCATGCTGTTTCCTTGTTCGTTCGCCCGAGGGCTATCAGTGAAAGCGAAAGCTTAACAGGCAGCTGCGACCACTGGCTATGGAGAATAGGAGCCCCGCGACGGCGATAAGTTCAAGTTTCCGAAGGGGCCCTAATAGAGCAACTGGAAGCTGCCCGAGGGACTCTAGACCGGGCCGCCGAAGAAACGAAAAAGGCGGCCTCGAGGGCCGCCTTTCTCTTTTCCCGCCAAGCTCTGTCCAGCCTGGCGAACTACTAATGTGGCGCAGCGGACGGGACTCGAACCCGCGACCCCCGGCGTGACAGGCCGGTATTCTAACCGACTGAACTACCGCTGCGCATAACCTCGATGGTGGGTGATGACGGGATCGAACCGCCGACCCTCTGCTTGTAAGGCAGATGCTCTCCCGGCTGAGCTAATCACCCTTCACTCTCGAAGTGGGGCGCATTCTAGACAGCTGTTTTCACCTTGGCAACCCCCCCGATGAAAAAAATTTTCAGACGTTCCAAGGGGTTAGGGTTGGCCCGCAAGGTCACGGGAGAGAATAATGCGCGCTTTGCGCAACGGAGATCGCCAACCCCATGTGGTTCCGCAACCTGCTCGTCTATCGCCTCACCCAGGATATCCCCTTCGCCGTCGAAACGCTGGAAGAGGCGCTGGCAGCCAAGCCGGCCCGCCCCTGCGCCAGCCAGGAACTGGCGACCTACGGTTTCGCTGCCCCCTTCGGCAAGGGCGAGGATGCGCCCCTGGTCCACGCCAGCCCGGACTTCCTGTTGATCGCGGCGCGCAAGGAGGAGCGTATCCTGCCAGGCAGCGTAGTGCGCGACGCGCTTCAGGAGAAGGTCGAGGAAATCGAGGCCGAGCAGATGCGCAAGGTCTACAAGAAGGAGCGCGACCGGATCAAAGAAGAGATCGTCCAGACCTTCCTGCCGCGCGCCTTCATTCGCCGCGCCACCACCTTTGCGGCGATCATGCCCAAACAGGGGCTGATCCTGGTCGATACGTCCAGCGCCAAGAAGGCCGAAGACCTGCTCTCCACCCTGCGCGAGGCCATCGGCTCGTTGCCGGTGCGGCCGCTGGGCGTGAAGATCGCACCGAGCGCCACCCTCACCGGCTGGGTCAAAGCCCAGCAGGCCGCCGCGGACTTCCATGCGCTCGACGAATGCGAACTGCGCGATACCCACGAGGATGGCGGCGTGGTCCGCTGCAAGCGCCAAGACCTGACCGGCGAGGAGATCCAGCTGCACCTTTCCACCGGCAAGCTGGTCACCCAGCTGGCGTTGGCCTGGCAGGACAAGCTGTCCTTCGTCCTCGACGACAAGCTGGCGGTCAAGCGCCTGCGTTTCGAGGATCTGCTGCAGGAGCAGGCCGAGCAGGATGGCGGCGACGACGCCCTCGCCCAGTTGGATGCCAGCTTCACGCTGATGATGATGACCTTCGCTGAATTTCTCCCGGCGCTGTTCGAGGCCCTCGGCGGAGAGGAGATTCCCCAGGGCATCTGACCCCCCAGCAGCCGACGCCGGCGCTCCCGCCGGCCAAGCAGCCAGTCCCGAAAGGGCCGGACGCCGCAGGGAGCGACCGCGAAGTAGCCGCTCATATTTATTTACCGCGACGTTCGGTAGCACGACGGCCAGAGACGACGACAGGATCGACAGTCCAGCCTCGCCAAGCGGGAGAATTGCCAGCAGCGCCGAGGCGATCCTCAACAATGCGTTGGGGATGTTTTGTTCGCAGCGCCTGCCTCTGCTTTGCGGGGCGCGCCAGGACCAAGGCATAAAGCGGTACCCACCCGGCCAGCCCATGGACCAGTGAGCCCCGCCAGCTATCGGCGATCGTGGCTTCGGAGAGGCCGCCGCTCGCGGAGCATCGAGTCCAGCGCGAACCTGCCGAGAACACGTGCCACCAGGCTTTCGTCGCCCGGCAGCCAGCCCTGGGCATGGGCCGGATCTGCATCAGGTAGATCGTCTCGAGAAACCAGAACCAGGAGTTGCCGAGCGCGGTTGCGCAGTAACCGCTCCATAAACCCTACCTTCGAAACCGCGCCCTGAGATCTGATGCTGAGCTCCCGATTCCTTCTGGAACTTGCCCCGCATGATGCGTCCCGCCCCCAACGTCAAAGCTGTTTACCTCTACCCCAAGCCGGTCGATTTCCGTAAATCCATCAATGGCTTGGCAGCCCTGGTCGAGTTGGATATCAAGGTCGCGGTGTTCGACCCTGTGTTGTTCGTCTTCCTCAATCGCACACGCAACCAAGTGAAAATTCTGTACTGGCATCGCAACGGCTTCTGTCTGTGGCTCAAGCGCCTGGAGGCCGAGC
>NZ_FOFJ01000027.1 GCF_900110885.1 Azotobacter beijerinckii
GGAACTCGCGCAGCCAGGCTTCGTTCTCGTGGGCGAAGTCCTCGATGCCGACCCAGTCGTCATAACCGCACAGGGTGGCGCAGAGCGTGATCATGACGATGTCCTGCAGGGCGTGCAGCTTGTTGCGGGTTTCGCGCCGTGGGTCGACGAGCCTGGCGAAGTAGGGCTGGGGATTGGGCAGCATGATGGGGGCTCGGAAAAGTCTTGTCCGTTACCGCTAATCCTCGTCCAACGCAAGAGCGATGTAGCGCGATTGCCCTGGGCCACCATCCCCTTCGCCTGGACAGCGTCGCCACTGCCCCGCTACTGTCGGGACAGAATCTGTCCTCACCCCTGGAGGCCCGCCATGTTCCGTATCCTTGGAATCGACCATCTGGTGCTGCGCGTCGTCGACCTGAACAGGATGCTGCATTTCTACTGCGAGGTGCTGGGTTGCACGGTCGAGCGACGCCAGGAGGCACTCGGCCTGGTCCAGCTACGCGCCGGGCACGCGCTGATCGATCTGGTACCGGTCGACGGCCAACTGGGCAGCGCCGGCGGTGCCGCACCGGGCAAGGAGGGGCGCAACCTCGACCACTTCTGCCTGCGCATCGAGCCCTTCGACGAAGCCCTGATCCGCCGCCAACTCGCCGCTCACGGCATCGCGGCCGGCGCCGTGGAGTCGCGCTATGGCGCGGAAGGGACGGGACCATCCCTCTACCTCACCGACCCGGAAGGCACTGTCGTCGAACTCAAGGGGCCGGCAGCCGCCTGAGCCCCTCGCTGAGCGACGCGAAGACTCTCGCGCTGACTGCGTCTCGCCCCCTCTCCCGCTCCGGCGGTTACACTGCGCGGCCCTGCCCGGGCCGAGGCAACGCCCCGGGCTTCGCCAGGTAGCAAAGAGAGACAACGCAGTCATGATGGTTACCCAGAAACAGGTCGAGGCCGGCCAGGCCGTCTACACCCGGCGGACGCTCGCGTTCTACGACTTCGTGGTACTCGGGGTTTCCAACCCCTTCATCTGGAAGTGCCCCACCCGCCGCCTCGAGGAGCATTACGCGCAAAATCTCAGCGCCAACCACCTGGATGTCGGGGTGGGCACGGGCTATTTCCTCGACCGCTGCCGCTTCCCCGCAGATACGCCCCGCGTGGCGCTGATGGATCTGAACCCGGATACCCTGGCGTTCGCCGCTCGGCGCATCGCCCGCTACGTGCCACAGACCCACCGCCGCAACGTGCTGGAACCGATCGCCCTAAAGGGCGGTCGATTCGATTCGGTCGGCCTCAATTACCTGCTGCACTGCCTGCCGGGCTCCCTCGCCGAGAAGGCCATGGTCTTCGATCACCTCAAGGCGCTGATGAACCCCGGTGCCGTAATCTTCGGCGCCACCCTGCTGCAGGGAGGCGTCCCGCGCAGCATCCTGGCGCGGGGGCTGATGGCCGCGTACAACCGCAAGGGAATCTTTGCCAACCGGGCCGACGATCTGGAAGTCCTGCAGCGCGAGCTGGATCGGCGCTTCCACGACGTTTCGGTCGAGGTGGTGGGCTGCGCCGCGCTGTTCTCCGGACGGATCTGAGGGCTCCTACGCCTACTCCACTCGATACCAAGTGCGTGTCTCGCCGAGCAACGGAGTGCCGATGAAGCCCCGCACCTGCAGCCGCCGTCCGTCTTCCTGCAGGGTCAGGCGGCAGTCGTATACCTTGCCGCTGTCAGGATCGAGGATCTCCCCGCCCCCGTAGGCCTCGCCCCGCCTCTTCACCCCGCTGAGGATGGTCATGCCAAGCAGCGGCCTGCCGCGAAGCTCGCCCTCGCACTTGTCGCAGTAGTGCGATTCGGCATTCGGTCCGCGCAGACCCTTTTCGATACTGCCGTGGTATTCATCGCCCTGCCGGGCGATGCGGACCAGCGCGCGCGGCTCGCCGGTCCGGTCGTCGCGGATCATCCACAGCCCGATCAGCGGATCGTCCGCCGTGACGCTGGCGACACTGCTGGCGGCCAGCAGCATCACCAGGGCACAGCAAACGCACAACCGCTGAATGGCTGCCTGGGATTTGTCATCCGCGGCCTTCACCTCAGCGCCCTCCGGCAGCCCGGACGGGCGGGAGCGGGCGCTCCAGCCGCTCGCGCAAGGCGGTCAGCTCGCGGCGAATGGCCTCGCCACGATAGTGCAGGAAGGCGCCGGTCTCCCCGCCGACCAGAACCTCCAGATAAGGCTCGGCAGCCGCGATCCCCTCGTCGCAATAGGTCTTGAGGGTCAACAGGCTGTCGTCGTCCTCCTCGATCTCGGTCTCCACCACCCGCTTCAGACCCAGTTCCTGGACCAGCATGCCCAGCCCCACGCTGTCCTCGTCGGCGATGCCCTGGTGCACGGGCAGATGCAGGGAGAAGTGCCGCTCGTCCACCCATACCGGGTCCGGGGAGGCAGCGCTGTGCAGCAGTTCCAGGGTGCGCGCGGCCTGCTCCAGGCTCGTCAGGTTGATGGCCGGCATATACAGGCCGCGATGACCGGAGCTGGCGTAGGCCTTGCGCATGATGCCCTCGAGGTTGGGCTTGCGGCTAGCCGGGGAATGCACTTGGCCCGGCAGGTCGCGACCGATGCCGCCGCCGAATTCGACGACCAGATTCACCCCGTCGTCGATCGCCCGCCGCAGGCCGCTCATCCACTTCACTGGGTGGAACATCTGGAAGAACAGCGCAGCGCGCACCTGCTCCGGGTCGCTGGCGTGATAGTCGCCGGTATAGTTGGAGAGGACCTTCACCGCCGGGGCACTCAGGGTGACGCCGTCGAGGTAGGGACGGTAGCGCTCCGCGGCACCGATCATCAGGTAGGTATGGTAGGCACCCTCGGTCTTCAGATGGCGCCCGGCCTTGGCCCTGCCGAAGCGGGCGACGACGTCCTCCATAAGCGCCTCCAGATCCCTCTCGAAGCCGCAGACCACGGTCTGGTCGGGCAGGTTGCAGCCACCGATGCCGCAGTAGCGCGCCTCGGCGAGCGGCTTGATGGACTCGAGGTCGAGACGGAAGGCGACCATCTGCCCGCGACCGAACTCCGACATCAGCCGGCCGCGCATACGGATCAGCCGCAGCGCATCCTCGAACTGCAAGGCACCGGCGGCGACCAGCGCGGAATACTCGCCCAGGCTGTGTCCGGCCAGCACGCTCGGTGCCCATGCTCCGCCGGTCAGCTCGCGAAAGGCCGCAAGGCAGGCGACGGAATGGGTGAGCAGCGCGATCTGGGTGAATTCGGTGCCGTTGAGCCGCTCTTCCGGCCCCTGGAAGGACAGCTCGGCCACGTCGAAGCCCATCGCCTGACTGGCACGTCCATATACTTCGCGAACGCTGGAGAATTGCCGGTGGATGTCGCTTCCCATGCCGACGTACTGCGAGCCTTGCCCGGGAAACACGAACATGATGCTGGGACTGGAAACTTGGCTCATGGAAAAACTCCCTGTATGGATCGATGGATCCGGGCATCACTGCCCGGACCGACAAAACCGCGGGCTCTCCCGCGCTCGTCACGCCACCCGGGAAATGGTGCCATCCGGCACCGGACGCTCCGTCCGGTCGGTAATCCCCAAGTGCTGCAGCACACGGTCGGTCATGTGATCGGCCGTGAAGCGCTCCGCCAACGGGCGGGCATTCCCTGCCAGCTCGCGGTGGAGTGTCGCATTCGTCAGCAGGGTCTCCAGCTGCCGGGCGAGGTCGCCGCTGTCCCAGGCGCCGAAGGTCAGACCACCGGCCCGGTCGCCGTCACGCATCACCTCGGTGACGCCACCGTAGTCGGGCACCAGCACCGGCGTGCCATGGCTCATTGCCTCGGCCACCACCAGGCCGAAGGCCTCCCGATTCACCGAGGGATAGACTACGCAGTGGCTGTGGGCGAACAGCGTGTCGCGGATCTCACCGGGAACGGCCCCAGCCTGATGTATCGGCAAGCCGAGATGGTCGGCGAGATCGGCGATGACCTTCTTGCAGGATTCGCCCTTGGCGGTAGCGCCGCAGACCACCAGCTGCAGCTGGACACCACGCGCCTTCAGCAGCCGTCCGGCATAGAGCAGCAGGTCGATACCCTTCTCGGCCTCCTGGCGGCCGAAGTAGGTGACGATGGGGGTGTCCTCCCGTAATCCGGGGAAGAGTTTCCGGAGCCGCGCCCGCGGCGGCCGGGCCGAGGGGGCGGGTAGTTCGATGCCGTTGTAGAGCACACTCATGCGCCCCCGGGGAACTTTCAGCTCGCCGGCGACCCGCTCGAGGTAGTCGTGGCTGACCAGCAGGGCCGGCCAGCGCGAGCCGGCCACGGCCTCGTTGAGACGACTGCGGTAGGTCTCGAACAGGCCACCCCGCCGCGCGTAGTCGGCGAACTGCTCGTCGCCCTGAAAGGTCAGCGAGTAGTCGAAATCGAGTCCGCCCTGGCGCTTGGCCGCCAGGGCGAGCATGCCGAGGGAAGCGAAGCTCATCATCAGATGGCTGACCCCATCTTTGGCAATGAAGCGGCGCAGGCGCCGGACCAGACCGGCATCGGAGTCCGACGTCGCATGCAGCGAACAGATGAGGTGGGTGAGCATGCGATCGACGAAGCCGTTGATGCCCTGAGTGACGCGCACCCGCAGCTTCAACGGGAGCAGAAAGGCGGCCGAACCGACCACCTGATCCATGAACGCCGAGGGCCGCCGGAACTGGTAGCGCGTGCCGTGGCAGAGCAGCCGATGTTCGATCCCCGGATCGGCAAGCTCGGGATTCCACTCCATCATCCAGTAGACCAGCACCTTGTAACCGCGTCGGTGGAGGATATTGGCGAGAGTCAGGTCACGAACCGTGGAGCCCAGGTAGGACCCACTGCCAAGGGTGACGAATGCAAAAGTCGGCTTGCTCATTTTGCCTCCGGTCCATCGGGATGGCGGCGAGCGTCCCCTGTTGGATTCGACGCCCCCGCTCCCTCGTTCAGTGAACGCTCAGAAGGTATAGCTGACGCCGGTAAACACCGAGTAGCGCAACAGTGTCCCGAACTCGTCGTCGTTGCCGCCGGTGAATATGTTTCCTGTGAAATAAGCCTGAATGTGGTTGGTCAAATCGTATTCGAGGATGCCGGTGAAACGCTGGGACTGGTCGTCGAGATCCCTCAGGTAACGGATGTTGTACTCGAGGTCCCGGATCGAGGTGTTGTCGGTAACCTGGATCATCGCATATCGCTTCCGGTAGAGAACGCTCCGGCTGTCTACCTGACCGCTCAGGTAGCAATCAATGATGGCATGCTTATCGCAACCATTGTTGTCGCGCAGGTACTCGACGTTGACCGTCGGCCCGATTTCGAGAGTGTAGGAAGCACCGACCTGATAGCCGGCCTTGTCCTCGTATTTGACATTGCCCTCGGTATAAAGCAACAAGGCATCCGAGGCGTTCCAACCGGCGAAGAAGCCGGTCTGGTGCTGATCGCTCTCGCGATAGGAATGAATGATCGAGGCGTAGCCCGAGGAGCCGGTATAGTCGAGCTTGACCGCGTAGATCTTCTCGAAATGATCCCCCGCCGATAGCGGGCTGCCCGCCAGGGTGGGCTGACCTGTGACCACGGCGCTGTCCGATCGGCCCGCACTGGTGTTGGCGATCGCCGAGAGCGCCCAGGTTCCGTTGGGAATCCAGATCGCCCGGTAATAATCCAACCCGGGAACCTCGACGCGCGGGTTGTTGCGCCCGTTGTCGCGGGTGAAGGGGTTGGACAGCGAGAGGATCACCGACGGTCCCCACTGGAGGTTCTCTCGCCCGTAGGACAGGGTCAGCTCGTCGAAGGGCCGGTAACGCACCCAGCCCTCGTTGAGGTACAGGTCCGAGCTTTCGGCGTGCTCGCCATCGCGCGGACCATCCTTCCAACTCTCCCACGTCTTGTTGTAACGCGGCTTGAGGGCGAACTCCCAGTTGCGAAAGTTCAGGTTCAGGTCCGCCCGTGGGTTGAGTACCCACTGGTAGCGCGGGATTTCGGCGGCGTTGTCATTGTTGATGGTCGACTCCTCCGCCTCCTGAACGAGGGTGTAGGCCATCAGGTTGAAACGTGAGTAGAAACCGCTTGCCAGCTCATCGGCCAGGCTCATCTGCCCCTCGGCCAGCTCGGGAAGCTCGGCCGCACCCACCAGTCCCACCTGGATTGCCATGCCCGCCAGAGGCAATACCAATCCCAAACGATGCGACATCCTTGCCATCTCTGCTATCCCTGCCATATCCGAAGTTGTCCATACTGCGTTGACTACCATGAACGAGCTGTTGAGCCCAAAAGGGCTAGTATGGAGCGCCCCATATTGCAGAGGCAATGCCAAGCTTGCCATCCGCGACGTCCGAGTCACGCTGGAGCGCTCCATACCAGACTCACTGCATGAACAAGTTGATATTGAAGATGAAATCCGGCAGCGGCGCGAGTTTTGGCTTGGTCATGCTCAGGGTGGTGACGTCGCCGCTCATCAGCTCTTCGTAGATCGCGATCTCGGAGATGAAGGGCCGCTCCTTACCATCGATCATCACCGTGCTGCCGTACTCCATGTTGGCCGACTTGAAGCGCTTGCCGGACAACGTGTAGTAGTCTGCCTTCACCCCCACCAGACGGTTCTTGTCCACCCAGTAGATGATTCGATCATAGGTGGTCCGCGAATTGCGTGCCTTCAGATCGAACACATAGCAGTCCGCGCCATTCACGGTTTCGTCGGGCAGACGGGTCGCCTCGTAGTCCTCGGCGTAGTTGGTCGAGGCGACATCGCCGTAGGAGGCCTGACCCATCAGCTTCTGGCGCAGCGAGATGGGGATCGGCTTGCTCAGGCCCGGCTTGTGGAACCACATGTTGTTGTCGAGCATGAGCAGCTTCTGCCCCTTGGACTTGGGCGGCGCGATGTTGAGCCCCGAGATGTTGAAGCCGCGCGCCTTGATGTCGTAGAGCATGCTATCGGTGCGGCCCTTCTCGTTGGACTCGATGGCCACGTTCCAGGCGATGCCCTGCAGGTTGCCCCGCGACTCGTCGGCTCGCTTGAGGATCTGGTAGGGATCTTCGCCGGAGCTGGCGATCGGCGTCGGCACGGTGGCCTTGGCCACCTGCGGCACCGCCTTGGCCTCGGGCTCGGTGCGCACCGGCGCATTCGCCGCGGGGGGCGGGATGGGGGGCTGGCTGGTGGCCTGGGGGGCCGCCGGAGCCTTCGACTCCACCGGCACGAGCCGGGAAGTGCTCGCCCGCTCGGCGGGCTTGTCGCCATCGTCGCTGCCGAACAGCCGGCTGAAGAAACCCCGGCTACCTTCGTCTGCAGCCTTCGCGGACGGCTCGATACTCTCCGCGACGGCCAAGGTACTGACCAGTAGTGCCAGACCGAACACGGAAATGCGGGAAAGTCCTTTCATCACATCAAATCTCCGTCGGTTCAAAAACAATCCCCTGCGGTTCACACATGCCCCAGGGCGCCGACGATCTCCATCCGCGCTGCCTTGCGTGCCGGAAGGCTTGCCGCCAGCAGGGAAAGCACCATCAGGGCCAGCAGACTCCAGAGCATTTCCTTAGGCACCAGGTAGACCTCCAGCGGAATGCGCCGGGTGATCTGCGGCGGAATCCAGGTCGGCTCAAAGGTGGCGATGCTCGACCACACGGCAAGGGTGAGCAGCACCCCGACCAGCGAGCCGATCAGGCCAAGCAGCATGCTTTCCAGGGCGAACAGCCCAACGATGCCACGGCGCTTCACGCCAAGGGCGCGCAGCGTGCCGATCTCCCGGGTACGCTCCATGATCGCCATGCCTACGGTGTTGACCACACTCATTACCACGATAGTGAAGACGATCAGGAAGGCGAACAGGAAGATCACGTCGAACATGTTCTTGACCTTGGTGTAGAAGGTCGACAGCTCGTTCCAGGTCTTGATCTCGACATCCAGGCCATGGGCGGCCAGCTCGCTCTGCAGGGTCGCGCGCATCGGCTGGGTGAGCAGGCCGTCATTGAGTAGGACGTTGATCCGGTCGACGCTAGTGGTGTCGTAGAGGTTCTGGGCGAACTCCAGGCTGACCAGCATCAGCTTGTCCTCCAGGGCCTCGACTGGCGAGCTGAAGGTCTGCAGCATCTGCCCGTCGAGGGCATTGATCTGCCCGCTCACGGTCGGCGCCATCACCACCACGGTATCGCCCTGCTTGAAGCGGAGCTGGTCGGCCAGCCCTTGGCTCATGCCCAGGCCGTTGGGCTTGTCGTCGGTCATGGGGTCGCCGTCGAACAACCGCATGTTGCCCACCTTGGTTCGCGAGTGGCTGCGGATGACATCGACCTTGGACGCCACCCGTCCGCTGGCGAGGAAGATGGTCGACACCTCGCCGTTGCTGACCAAGCCGGAAATGTTCAGCTCCGGGGTGGAAATGCGGATCTCCGGATGGGCCTGCAGGACCTCGTCGATCACCCGCACATCCTCCTCGTTGAGCAGGTAGCGCGTCGGATCGAGCTTGCCCTCTTCGAGGAAGCCCTTCTTGAAGATCGACATGTGGCCGTTGCCCTGGATGTGGATGTAGGAATCCTCCAGGCTGGTGAAGATATAAGCGGTGAAACCACCCAGGGCGTTGACCGCAGCGAAGCCGAGACCGATCGCCATCACGGTGAACAGCGAGCGGCGGCCGTTGCGGAACAGGTTGCGCGTGGCGAGCTTGAACCAGGTGATCATGGGCGGCTCCCTGCAATGCGGGTCTGGGCGGCCGGGCGCTCCGGCTGACTGTCGCTGCCGATCTCGCCGTCCTGCATCAGGACGCGGCGCTTGACGCTCTCCAGCAGACGCTGGTCATGGGTGGAGAAGACGAAGGCGGTGCCGTGGCTGGCGTTGATGTTCAGCATCAGCTCGATGATCCGCCGGGCGTTGCCCGAGTCGAGGTTGGCGGTGGGCTCGTCGGCGATCACCAGGGCCGGGTCGGTGACCAGTGCCCGGGCGATGGCGACCCTCTGCTGCTGGCCGCCGGAGAGCTTGGCCGGACGGTGGGCGACATGCTTCTCGAGGCCCACCTCGGCCAGCCGCTCCAGCGCCCGCTGGCGGGCGACCGAGGACGAGGCCCCGGCGATCTGCAGCGGCAGCATGACGTTCTCCAGCGCCGAGAGCACCGGCACCAGGTTGAAGTTCTGGAAGACGAAACCGATCATCCGGTTGCGCAGCTCGCTGCGCGCATTGTCCGACAGGTCGTTGACCTCCTGGCCGTCGATCAGCACCGAGCCCGTGGTGGGCGAGTCGAGCATCCCGATGAGGTTGCACAGGGTCGACTTGCCTGACCCGGACGGCCCCCAGATCGCGACGAACTCGCGCGTCTGGATGATGAGGTCGATGCCCTTGAGGGCGATCACCGGATTTTCGCCAATCTGGTAGTGCTTGGTGGCCCGGCGCAGCTCGATGAGCGGGGCCGTTCCGATCGAGGTAATGGTGTTCATGGTCGGGGTTTTCCTGATGCGTCCAATGCCCTTGAAATTCCCAGCAATCCGCGAAACCTGGGCGCGTCCGGGCCACGACGACTGCCGCGTGGCCCCGGACGCTGCGCCGGTTATCGGCCGGACACGCCCGCCGTCTCGGCGGCGGCGTAGGCGATGACGAAATTGCCGTCGCGAACGCTGTGCACGCCGATCAGCCGGTCGCTGCCCTGGACCTGGATGATGAAGTTTCCGCCGCCGTCGATGGCGATCGCTTCGAAACGCTGCGGGGCTCCGTCCAGGCCGGTGCCGAGCAGCTTGCCGGCGGCCTCCTTGGCGGACCACAGGCGGGTGATCCACTCGTCCCGCACCGTGCCCTCCGCCGCCAGATCGTCCAGCAGCTCGCGCTCGCCGGTCGTGCTGAAGCTGCCGAGGAAGCCGGCATCGCGCGGGCGGATCTGCTCGATGTCGATGCCTACCGGCTGCTCGCAGGCAATCGCCACCGCGCGGTCCTCGCAATGCGCGATGCTGATCCTCGGCAGTCGCGAGTGGCCCTCCAGCGCCGCCACCAGCGGCTGGCCAGTCGCCTCGCGGTCGATGGCGAAAGCCGCCGGGTGCAGCATGTCCGGCGCCTCGCTGCGCGCGGCGAGCCAGGCGCGTACCGCGTCCTTCGCCGCTACCCGACCGAGCTGCCACTGCTGCTGGCGCGGCGGGACGCCGGCCTTGGCAGTGAAGTCCGCCATCTCGTCCAGATGCAGGTAGTGGCGCGCCAGTAGCAGGGCGTCGAAACCCTGGGTGTCAGCCTTGGTAATCAAACAGCACAGCGCACCCTGCGCCAGCGACGGCAGGTCGAGGGGACGGCTCAGCAGGTGCCGAGTCGGCTGGCGACGGAAGTCGAGCACCTGGGGCTGATTGCGGAACTTGATGCTCCCCCACTCCCGGACGCGCAGCCAGACCCCACCGGAACCGTCCTGGATTTCCACGTTGGCGTACATGGTCATCGCCTCGTCGCGGACGATCTCGATGCGGATCGGCGCCCGCGTGCCGGCCGGCGGCGTCGAACGGTACAGCTCGAGCTTGCCGAAGCCGATCGGCAGCACATAGCGGTCATGCTGCATCGCCCATACGCCGATGAACTGGCCGATTCCGTCGAACAGGGCCGGATCGATCAGCAGCTGGGGCTGGTCGATCGACCGGAACAGCTCGGTCGGCAGCCGGGTCACCAGGTCCGTCACCGCCCCCTCGTCGGCAATGATGATTTCGCCGGTCAGGCAATGGAAGCACGGCCCGTGGAACATATGGCGTTCCCGGTAGATATCCTCGCCGGTCAGGGGCAGACGGTAGGGGTTGCTGAAGTTGCCGAAGGCCAGGTCGAGATCGACCCGGTAGGCGCTGGAGAACAGCACGGTCGCGGTGGTCGAGGGCATCTCCTGCCCCTCGAGCTGGATCGCCACGGCAATGCGCCAGACCTGGCCGTCGGCGTCGACCTCCTGCACCCGGGCGGTGATGTTCAGCACCTCGCTGTCGCGGTCGGACACCTCGATCCAGCGGGTGGCCTTGACGTCCTCGAAACCGATCAGTCCCAGGCCGGGCGCCAGACAGGCCGCCGCCTCGGCCATCACCTCCAGGCTCATGGTCAGCGGCAGCACGGGCATGCAGGCGGAGACCGGCTTGACCCCGGGGGCGTGGACGAAGGCGTGGTCGGCAAGATACAGGTCCTCGTCCAGATGCAGCCTGCGCCGGATCGTCAGCGACTCGCCAGGGGCATAGGCCAGTACCTGACCGATGAAGGGCAGACTGCCCTCCTCCAGAGGCTCGGCGGCCGGTCCGGGCTCGGGCCGGGGTGCCGGCTCGCGGGCTTGGCACGACTCGGCCGGCGGAGATACTGCACCGTCGGCCAACGCCCGTGGTCCGGCTTGCACCACCGCGACGATCGCCGCGGTTTCCTCGGCCGGCTCCTCGTCCCGCAGCTCCTCGGCGGACTCCACCTCGTAGACGCGGGCGATCAGAGGCATGTCGCTGTTGCCATCGAGTACCAGATGGGAAAGGGTTGCGCTGCTCATATCTTCTCCAAAACCAGGCCGGTGATGGTCAACCCCGGCCCGAAGCCGAGGCACACGATACGAGTACCAACAGTGGCCTCCTCCAGATGCCGCATGAGAATGTGCGGGATCGTCGAGGAAGACATGTTGCCGTGCTCGAAGAAAACGCTCTTGCTGATCGCCACCTGATCGTCGGACAGGCCCAGCTCCTCCTGGACATGCTCGACGATCTTCGGCCCGCCCGGATGGACGGCGAAGCTCATGGCGTCCTTCTCGCGCTCGAAGTCCATGCCGGCGCGCCGCAGCAGGTCCACCACGAAGGCCCTTACATGGCGCTTGATGATCACCGGCACCAAGGGCGAGAGGGTCATGACGTACTGGTGCGAACCAGGCACCCCGGTCATGGTGTCGGTCGAGTCCGGCAGCAGGTGCTCGCTCATCGCCAGGATGCGCAGGCCGCGCAGGCCCTGTCGGCGCAGCTCGTCCTCGGAATAGACCGAGTACTTGATCAGCCCGTCGGAGAACAGGGTCGCCGAGATGATGTTGTCCGCCCGCGACTCGGCGATATTGTGGTGCGCGGACATCAGCTCGGTATGCACGATGTCCACCCGGGTCTTCGGCGGAGTGGCCCCCCACTGCGCCGAAGCGAGCATGCCATGGGCCATCTTGATCGCCGGGAAGGCGCCGTAGCAGCCCATGGTGTAGCAGTGGGTCACCGTGGTCTCGAACCATTTGCGCCTGGACACCACGTGCTCGACGGGACTCGGCGACAGATAGCCGGTGCAGGTCACATGAATGAGGTCGTCGGGCGGCGTGGCATCGGCCGCATACATCCGCTCGACGCCCTCCTCGACGACCTTGGCGAAACTTTCGTGGCGCGTCTTGAGGTCCGCTCCACGCGGATCGTTCTTGATGTCGAACAGCCGCAGATGCTCCTCCCCAGGCTCGGGATCGGCGACATCGAAATTACCCTCGCCGAAACGGATATCGGTCAGCTTCGGAAAGTAGACCAGCTGCCGCTGCTTGATCTGCGCAGGCGATACGGCGTACTTGTCGAACTTCTCCTTCACCGTCTTGTAGACCTCGAGAAAGCCTTCCTCGTCGCTGATGTCGTTGCTCAGACAGTGGGCCTTGGCGAAGGCGTAGGCCGTCAGTTCGAGCGTGATCCGCTGGGGTACCGGCTTGGCCATCTGGACCGGCATGAAGCTGCTCAGAACTGCACTGTTGGGATAAACCATGTCGTTCATATTTTCTCCAGCACCATTCCGGTGACAGTCAGTCCGGGACCGAAACCAAGGCACACAACGCGCGTGCCGATATCCACCTCTTCGAGAACCTGTTTGAGAATGTGGGGAACGGTGGCAGAGGACATGTTGCCGTTCTCCAGGAACACGCTCTTGCTGATCGCCACCTGATCGTCGGCCAGTCCCAGATCCTCCTGGATGTGCTCGACGATCTTCGGCCCGCCCGGGTGGATGGCGAAGACCAGCTCGCGCTTTTGCCGCTCGAAGTCGATGCCGGCACGCTGCAGCAGGTTCATCACGAAGGCACGGACATGGCGCTTGATGACCACCGGCACCATCGGTGTGAGGGTCATCAGGAACTGGTGCGAACCCGGAATCCAGGTCATCTCGTCGGCGGAGTCGGGCAGCAGGTGTTCGTTGATCGCCAGGACCCGCAGGCCGTGCAGTCCCTGCCGGCGCAGCTCCTCCTCGGAAAACACCGAGTACTTGATCAACCCGTCGGCGAACAGGGTCATGGTGATGATGTTTTCCGCCCGCGCATCGACGATGTTGTTATGCGCCGAGAGCAGCTCGGTGTGCACGATGTCGACCCGGTCCTTGATCGGGGTGATGCCGAAGTGCGACGAGGAGAGCATGCCGTGGGCCATCTTGATCGCCGGGAAGGCGCCGTAGCAGCCCATGTGGTAGCTGTGGGTCACCGTGGTCTCGAACCAGCCGCGCTGCGCCGCCATCCGCTCGACCGGACTCGGCGACAGATAGCCCGAGCAGGTCACGTGGATGAGATCGTCGGGCGCCTCGGCGGTATCCTTGAACATCAGCTCCAGACCCTGGTCGACGACCTTGGCGTAGCTCTCGTGACGGACCTTGAGATCCGCCCCGCGCGGGTCGTTGATCATGTCGAACAGCCGCAGGTAGGGATGCTCGGGCGGAGCGATGTCGACGTTGCCGTTGGAGAAACGGATATCGGAGACCTTCGGAAAGAAGATCAGCTGACGCCGCTTGATCTGCGAAGACGACAGGGCGTACTTGTCGAACTTCTCCTTCACCGTCTTGTAAACCTGGGCGAAGCTTGCTTCGTCGTCGCCGATGCCGTTGTTGATGCAATAGGCGCGGGCGAACGCGTAGGCGGACAACTCCAAGGTCAGGGCCTGGGGAACAGGCTTGGCCAGCTGTACGGGGGTGAACCCGCTGAGCACTGCATTATGGGGACTACTCATGGTATTTCCTCCTTGACTAAGCGGCGCCTCTACAGCGGTCCCGCGCCCACAGGCGCGGGAAAGACCAGAGGGGGCTATCCTGCCTAAGCTTGACGGTCTTGGTCTTGATCACGCCGCTTGCGCGGCTGCATCTGCTCGAGGATCTGCTCGAGGCTCGCCGTGATTACCAGCTCCGTTTCGCCACTGTTGCCCCGCCGGAGTTGCTCCAGGCAGTGACGGGTACCGACATCCAGCGGAATGGGATGGATGTTGCGTTCGGCGTAGAACCTGAGCATCTGGTCCCCGACCATGCCGGACTTCCAGGGACCCCAGTCGATGGCCAGCGCATGCACTCCGGGCCAGCGATGGCCGAGGCTGTCGGCCAGCTTGTTGAGCACCTCGTTGGCCGCGCTGTAGTCGGTCTGCCCCGCATTGCCGAAACGGCCGGCGATGGAGGAGAAGAACAGCACGAACTTCAGCCCTTCCGGACGCAACCGGCTGGCCAGCACCCGGGCACCGGCGACCTTGGTGTCGTACACCGAGGAGAAGGACTCCAGGGTCTTGTCGCGGATCAGCTTGTCGTCGATGACCCCGGCGCCGTGCAGGACGCCGTCGATACGCCCCCATTTCGCATAGATCCCGTCGATCAGCCGTCCGAAGGCCTCGCCGTCGCGCACATCCACCGCGTGGTACTCGACCTTCGCGCCGGTCGCCTCGAGCCGCGCGAGGTTGTCGCGGATCTCGCGATCCTTGAGCAGGCGCTTGAAGACCCGGTCCACCTCGGCCGGCTTCAGCTTCGTGCCCCCCTCGCCGCGCAGCTTGCCGATCAGCACCTGCTTGAGCTTCGCCGGATCGGCGATGCCGCGGGTGTCCTCGGCCTCCTCCTCCGGCAGCGGACTGCGTCCCAGCAGCACCAACTGCGGTCGATACTCCCGGCCCAGGGCGCTGGCGATCTCCGCGGTGATACCCCCGGCACCGCCGGTGATCAGTACCACGGCGCCTTCTTCCAGGGCCGGCAGGCCCGCTGCGGCCTGGGGTGCCTGCAGACCCAGCTCCAGCTGGCAGCGCCCTTTTGGGCCGTAGCCGACTTCCAGCGCAGGTACCCGCGCGGCCCACTCGCCCAGCACGCTCTCGACCACGGCATCGGCCGCCAGGGCCGGCGAGACGTCGATGCACTTGACGTGCACCTCGTCGCCCCACTCCCGCGACGCCGACTTGGCAACGCCCAGGGTGCCAGCAGACTCGATGGGCAGCTCGCGCGAGTGCTCGAGGCCGAAGCGACCGTCCAGCGCGGTGACGCTGAGCAGCCAGCCGGCACCGGCGCCGGTGGCGGCCTTGAGGTCCTGGTCGAAGACCTTGCACAACAGGAACAGCACCTTGGCCGGGGCGATGGACTCGCCCTCCCCGGTCGGCACGCCGAGCAGACTGACCAGCGTTCCGATCCGTACCTCGCCAAGCAGGTCGCGCAGCGCCTGCACCGACTCCAGCGACGCGGGATCGAACTCGAAGCGCTCATCGCCCAACGCGCGGTTTTCCTTGCCCGGAACGATCTGCTTCACCGGCTGCCCGGCCTGGCCGAGGGCGGCCCGGAAGGCCGTGGCCAGTTCCGAGTCGGCCCCCACCAGCAGTACCGGCAGGCCGGCTGCGGGCTGCGGGCCGGCCACCGCGTCCAGCGGGGCGGCGACGGCCTTGACGGTGTAGCAGTGCACGACTTGTTCCGGCGCAACTTCGGTTACGGACTCCGCTGTCTCAGCCGGCGATGCCGACAGCGGAGTCAGTGCTTTTTTTGAGGCATGGGCTCCGTCCCCGGCCGTCGAGGAGTTGTGCAGCTTGTCGTACCAGGCGACGATCTCGTTGAGGGTCTTTAGGCCGGTGAGCTCCTCGAACATCGCCTCCTCGTCGCGGCCCGCCATCAGGTTGTGACGATCCTTGAGCTGGCTCAGGACCTCGATGCGCTTGATCGAGTCGATGCCCAGATCGGCCTCCATGTGAGCGTCCAGGTCGAGCATGTCCTCCGGATAGCCGGTACGCTCGGAAACCGCCTGCAGCAGGTCGGCCTTGAACGCCTCGGTGGAGGCCTGCCCGGCGGGAGCGACGGCCTTGGCGGCCGGTGCGGCGGCAGCCGGAGCCGAAGCGGCTACCGACAGCTTGGGCGCCTCCTCAGGCACCTCGCCGCGCTGGATCGAGCCCTCGATGGTGGCCTGGGGCGCACGGCCGACCGGCAGAGCGGCGGCGTGCAGCGACAGCACCTGAGCCGGCAGTACCGGTGCAGGTGCAGGCGCCAGGCCGGCCTGGGAGACTACCTGCAGGGTCGCGCGCGGCTCGCCGAAGCTTGCCAGGTCTGCCCCTGCGAGGCTGCTCTGGAAGTCGAGGAACCGGCGCAACGTATCCTGCTGGTCACGTTGCAGCGCGATGAACTGCGCGATGACTTCCTGGACATGTGCGGCGTGCAACAGCGATGGGGCCGCCATCTCTGCCGGGAGATCTCCCGTCCGCAGCGTGTTGTCGTTTGCCATGCTGTACCTCCGTTGTGGCGCCTGGCGGTTGACGTTGACCGGGGTTATTGCCGGTCGAGCGAAACTTACATGGGCGACGGTCGAGACGCTCGCGGCCGTCTGCCCCTGGGGCCTCGGCGCTGCCGCCGGCAGTGCAGTCGGTGCGGCGGCCGGCGCCTTCGGCTCGGTGGCGATCTGGGCCGAGGCGATCGCCGGACGGGCCTTGGCCGGTGCATTCCAGGGCACCGCACGGGCGCCGTTGACACGCCAGATCAGCGGACCGGGCACGGCCCTGGTCTTGGCTCGGGCAAACACCTCCACCACCGTCAGCGCCTCGTAGCCGCGCCCCTTGAACCAGCGGCCGAAGTCCAGCGGCAGGCCGAGGGCGAACAGCTGGCCGAACACGTGGGCGAGCTGCACCCAGCCACCCCGGCCAGGCGCCTCGATGCCGAGCGCGGTGTGCGGGCGGTCGACGAGAATCCGGTCGACCAGCCCGGTCAGCACCAGGCCCGGACCGGCTTCGACGAAGACCCGCGCGCCAGCCTCGTAGAGCTGGTTGATCTCCTTGACGAAGTGCACCGGCTCGGTCATGTGCTCGACCAGCAGGGCGCGCATGGCCTCGGGGTCTTCCGGATAGGCGCTGCCGGTGGTGTTGCTGAACACCGGCACCTGGGCGGGCTTGAACTCGATCTTCGCCATCTCGGCCGCCAGGCCCTCGCGCGCACCGGCCATCGCCGGCGAGTGGAAGGCAGCGCTGACCGGCAGCACCTTGACCCGCAGCGACTCGTTGCCCAGCACCTTGACCGCAGCCTCGATGGCCTCCACCGAACCGGCGACGATGGTCTGGTCGGCAGCGTTGAGGTTGGCCAGGGTGACGTTCAGGCCGTGCTGCTCGATCAGCGCGCGGACGCGGGCCTCGTCGGCGTCGATCGCCGCCATCGCCCCCGGATTGCGCCGGCCGGCCTCGCCGGCGAGCCGGCCGCGGACCTCCGACAGGCGGATGAAGTCGTCCAGGCCGATCACCCCGGCGGCATGCAGGGCAACATACTCGCCATAGCTGTGCCCGGCGATGAAGTCCGGCTTGAGCCCGTACTCGCCCAGCACCCTGAGCGCGGCGCTGTCGACCACTCCCAGCGCCGGCTGGGCGACCTGGGTCGCGTTCAGCGCGGTCTGCTGGCGGGCACGCTCCTCGTCGCTGAACACCGGCACCGGATAGATATAGCGCGACAGCGGCTGCTCCAGGCGGTCGGCAAGCAGCGCGTCGGCACGCTCGAACAGGCCGTGCAGTTCGGGCAGGGAGGTCGTCAGGTCGCTCAGCATGTTGACCCGCTGTGACCCCTGCCCGGGGAACACGAAGCAGACGCCGCCGTCGGTTTCCGGCCCCTCGCGGAAGAACACCCCCTGCGGGTACTTCACTTCGCTCTCGCGGCCCTGCAGTGCCTTCAAGGCCAGCTCCAGCTTGGCCTTGAGATCCACGGTCGAGCTGGCGACCAGCGCCAGCCGGCAGAGGCGCGTGCCCTCGCCGACGCGTGCCGCACCCTCCTCCAGGTGCAGCGCGTAGGCGAGCTGGGCGACGTCGACCTGCTCGGGATGCTCCAGCGCATCGAGCAGGCGCTGCACCTGTTCGCGCACCTGCGCGCGGTCCTGGCCGCGGAAGGTGAAGGGTTCGGCGTCGCGCGGGTAGAGATCGACGGCGTCGCTGTCGCGATAGGCGCCAGCATACTCCTCCAGCACCACATGGAAGTTGGTGCCGCCGAAGCCGAAAGCGCTGACCCCGGCCCGCCGCGGATGGTCCGTGGCATTCAGCCAGGGACGGGCTTCGGTATTGATGAAGAACGGCGAACGGCCGAAGTCGACCTTCGAATTCGGTACCTCGACGCCGATGGTCGGCGGCAGCACGCGGTGCTTGAGGGCCAGCGAGGTCTTCACCATCGCCGCCAGGCCGGCGGCGACCTTGGTGTGGCCGATCATCGACTTGACCGAGCCCACGGCGCAGGACTGGGTGGCCATGCCGCTCTTGCCGAAGGCGAGGTTCAGCGACTCGATCTCCGACTTGTCGCCCAGCGCGGTGCCGGTGCCGTGGGCCTCGATCAGGCCGATGCTGGTCGGATCGACGGCGGCGTCCTCGTAGGCGCGCTGCAGGGCGGTGACCTGACCTTGGGGATGGGGCGCGGTGAGGCTGCGGTTGCGGCCGTCGCTGGAGGCGCCGATGCCCTTGATCACCGAATAGATGCGGTCGCCGTCGCGCTCGGCGTCGCCCAGGCGCTTGAGCACCAGGGACACCACACCCTCGCCCAGGGCGATGCCGTCGGCGCTGTCGTCGAACGGACGACTGCGGCCGCGTGGTGACAGGGCATGGGTCTGGGCGAAACACAGGTAGCCGATGGGATTGTTGGTGGCGTCGATCGCGCCGACCACCGCGACGTCGGCATCGTGGCTGCGCAGCTGGCGGATACCCGCATCGAGGGCCGCCAGCGACGAGGCGCAGGCCGCGTCGACGACGAAGTTGGTACCGCGCAGGTCGAAGCGGTTGGCGATCCGTCCGGCGATGACGTTTTCCAGGATGCCGGGGAAGGAATCCTCGGTCCACTTGGGCAGGTCCTGCTCGTAGAGCGCCTCCATCAGCTGCTTGGCGGTGGCCTCGGGCAGACCTTCCACCCGCGGCAGGTAATGGGAGAGCAGGCCGCGGAAGATGTAGTCGCAGCCCAGCTCGTTCATCCCGCCGGCGGCGAAGATGGTCGCGGTACGGTCGTTGGCGAAGGAGCGACGGTCGAAGCCGGCGTCGGCCAGGGCATGGCGTACCACGTCGAGGGCGAGCAGCTGCACCGGCTCGATCGACCTCAGGCTGGCCGGCGGAATGCCGTAGAGCGACGGATCGAACTGGATGTCGTCCATGAAGCCGCCCCACTTCGAGTACACCTTGTCGGGGGTGCCACGCTTGGGATCGAAGAAGTCCTCGGGGCGCCAGCGCTCCTCGCTCACCTCGCGGATCGCATTGACCCGGTGGAGGATGTTCTGCCAGTAGGTGCGCAGATCGCTGGCGCCGGGCAGCAGGCCGGCCATGCCGACAATGGCGATATCGCTTTCCGCAGCCACGCGCTTGGCGGCGCGCTTGCGCGGCAGGCACTGCTCGGCCTGGGCCAGCACCCCGCCGCAGCCCGCCGACACCGCGCTATGCAGCTCGGCGATGCTCAGCACCCGCGAACGCAGGCGGGCGACCTCGCCAAGCATGTACATGCCCTCGCGACGCTGGTCTTCGATGGGAATCTGCACGTAGCGGGAAGCGGCCGAACGGTCGGGGTTCTGGCTGATGCCCTTGGAGGCCATGCGCAGGCGACCGATATTGAACAGTTCCAGCACCTTGAGAACCTTCTCCGGGCTCTCCAGGGCGAGCAGCATGTCGCGGCGGGTGCGGTTGAACTCTTCGCAGAAGGGCGTCACCGCGCAACGGGTGTACATGCCCTTGCCCGATTGCAGCAGAGTGGTTTCCTTGCAGGCGATGGCCTGGGACTGGAACTCCGGCAGGATCGCGCCGCTGTTGACGATCTCGTGGGTGAAGAGGTAGGCGGTGCCCATGATCACGCCGATCTTCATGCCGCGCTCGACCAGCGGCGCCGCCAGGGCGGAGACCATCGCCGCCGATAGCTCGTCGTGGATGCCGCCGGCGAACAGGACCTGGATCGACTCGGGATCGGCGATCTCGACCGAGGTCAGGGTCTCGATGGCCGACTCCCAGAGGATGAAGCTGCTCAGCGGGCCGGTATGGCCGCCGCACTCGCCACCCTCGAAGATGAATTTGCGCGCACCGTCCTTGATGAAGCCCTTGAGCAGGCCGGGCGAGGGCACGTGCAGGTAGGTGCTGATGCCGATAGCCTCCAGCTCGCGGGCCTGGCCGGGGCGCCCGCCGGCGATCAGCGCGAACCGCGGCTTGACCTGGCGGACCACCTCGAGCTGGGCCTGACGCAGCTCCAGCGGCATGAAGCCGAGGATGCCGACCCCCCAGGGCTGGTCGCCGAGCAGTTCCTTGGTCTTGGTCAGCAGGGTCTGCACCTGATCCTGACGCATCACCGACAGGGCAATGAACGGCAGGCCGCCGCCGTCGGCCACGGCCTTGGCGAAGCCGTCCACGTCACTGACCCGGGTCATCGGGCCCTGGACGATCGGATAGCGGGTGCCATGCAGCTGCGCCAGCGGGGAATCCGGCCCCAGCGCCTGCTGCGCGCGAGCCTCGCGCAGGGCCCGCTCGGTGCAGGCCGAAACGGCGGCGAGAATGCGTCCGACGGTGCCGTGGCGGCGCGCCAGGGCGGCAGCCAGGGCGACGTCCTCGCCGATCGGCACCAGCGGGGCATCCGTCTGCGCGAGGGACTGGAGCAGCAGCTCTTCCCAGGGTTCGTCCTTGATCACCGCCTGCTCGAGCTCATCGAGTCGTTCGCGGGCACCGCGGCCGAACAGACGGAACGAGCGCTGTTCCGGGCCGATCAGCACGGTTTCGCTGCCGTCCAGCGCGGCCCAGGCGCGGGCCTGCGGGGTGCCGACGAAAGGGCTTTCGTCGGCCAGCCAGAGCTGCTCGCAGAGCACCACGCCGGTGGCTCCGGCAAGCACCGCGGCAGCCGCGGTGTGGGTGCCCATGCCACCCTGCACCCAGTAGGGGATGTTGACCCGGCCATGCAGTTCCTGGAGGAGGATGAAGCTCGAATGGCGGCTGACCCAGCCACCGGACTCATGCCCCTTGAGGATCAGCCCGTCGCAGCCGGAGGCCTCGGCGGCCAGCGCCGAGGGCAGGTCCCAGACCTCGACGAAGATCTTGCGGGCCAGGCGCTTGATCTTCTTCTTCAGCGCGGCCAGCTCCTTGGGCTGCATCCCGGTGAATACCAAGTCGTCCGGCTTGAGTCCGGCCAGCACCAGAATCGGCACGCGATGAGGGATGAATTCGGCGAGTTGCTCGAGGCCCCGCTGGGCGGAGCCGAGCGTATCCCAACGGATGCCCCACTGGGCATTCGGCCCGGCGCTGGCGGCCAGCCCCTGGATGGCCGCCCTGGTGGCTTCCGGATCGTGCTGGCAACCCAGGTCGAGGATTCCGATGTCCCCTGCACGACAGGCAGCGATTGCAATTTTGGAGTCGAGGTGGCCTGCGGGTGTTATTGCAATATGACTAGCCATTTGATCATCCTGCTCTCAAAAAGGTGCGCCGATTAAGCGCAAGCTTTTGTTCCTTGTGTCCGAGCCGCTCACGGCAGGGCTCGCATTCGACTGGCATGCCCAAACTGCCACGACAACCGGGAAATGCCACTCAATTGACATCACACCCAACGGCCTGCCGAACCATCACTGGACACGGGGGGAATTCGTGTCACACCCCTGCGATGAAACTGGCTCATGGCCATCAATCTTGCGACATCAACATGCTTGGTTTTATTGGTGCTTGCGAAACAAAGCGTACTCTGGATTTCCGGTAATTCTTCCGGACCAAATGGGAAAGTGAATCCCGAATCCAAAACGAATTCGCACAAATCGGCAGAATCATTTTGCCACCAACCTGTACCCGGCAATGCCAAACCGAATACTCCTATTTTGTTGCAAGGCACCAAACAACAGACTCGAGACCTTGCTGGCTTGCCACATGCCAAGCGCACTCGGGCGAAAGCCAGAAAGGCATGAAAAATCAAACCCTGAGTCGACAAAAGAGACTACTCGACAGCCTTCCGAAGGAGGCTCAGGCCTCTAGACCTGGCCGAAAGAAAAAACATATCCGTATGATTTCAATTTATTTTTTATAAACACATTGATCGCATGAAATCCCACAAAGACTTTGCATGGACATACCGCGACATGCATATAAAAATCGACACTTTCTGCCGGAGCAAACGATCAAGATCGATAAAAATCAACCGAAAGGCACTGAAAAAACTTTAAAGCCAATCCATCGTGCAATGCAACATACAACATGAACAACTCAAAGAACCAACGACAAAAGAGCACCACTAGCAAACCGCCAGCAACATCCAAAACAACCATCATTCAAAATAGCCAGCAGCGCATATACAAACTCATCGAATGGCAACAACACCACTTCAGAAGGAGGAGACCAGCAAAAACAAACCACTCCCTCCAGCAGAACACAAGCCTTCTGAAACATTGGCAGAAAATAAAATCAAAATGCCATCTCATTGTTTATAAAGAGTTTTTAGCCTGACCGGGAAACAGTTGTGCGAGCGAGTCTGAAGCCAGAAACCGGCACTTTCGCGCCGACATCTCCGCTTGAACATTGGACACACCGATCGTCACCCAGCCGTGCCGGACACCCCATGTGAACTTGAGAGGCGAATGTATATATGACTTGCTCGAACGGAAGAGCATTACCGAAGCAAATAAAGCAATCCTCTTGCAAAGGCCCGTGCCAACCGCTGCGCAGCCGTCCGCGGCAGGACCGCCGCGGAACGCCAGCGGCTGGCTCAGCACAGGCAGTCGACCGTATAGATGCTCCCCTGCGGGCCGTCTTCATGCTGCAGGCCATGCACGTCCAGGTCAAAGCCGGGAAAACGCGCCGCGAAGGAGTGAATGGAATGCAGGTAATCGACGATCGCCCGGGTAGTCGGGGTGAAACGCTCCCCCGGCATGATCAGCGGAATGCCCGGCGGATAAGGCACCAGCATCACCGCCGCAATGCGCCCCTCGAGGTGCTCGATGGGCACGGCCTCGACCTCGCCGCGCACCAGCTTGTCGTAGGCCTCCGCGGGCTTGAGGGCGACCTCTGGCAGCAGGCTGTACATGCGCTTGAGCGCCTTGGCCCGGGCGCTTTCCCGGTTGAAGTCGTGCAACTGGTCGCACAGCTCGCGCAACCCCATGCCGGCATAGCGGGCGCCGCCGGCCTGGGCGACGGACGGTAGGGACTGCTCCAGCGACAGGTTAGTGTCGTAGCTGCGCTTGAACTCCAGCAACTCGGTCAGCAGAGTGCTCCACTTGCCCTTGGTGATGCCCATGGAGAACAGCACCAGGAAGGAATACAGGCCGGTCTTCTCCACCACCAGGCCGCGCTCCCAGAGGAACTTGCCGACCACCGCCGCCGGAATGCCCCGCGCCGCCGGCTGGCCGGTGGCACTCAGCCCCGGTGTCACCAAGGTGACCTTGATCGGGTCGAGCAGCACATAGTCTTCGGCCAAGGCGCCGAAGCCGTGCCAGTCGGCCGCCGGAGTCAGCAGCCAGTCGCCCGGCACGCCCTGCTCGCCGGCCGCGCCGAGCGGCGGCTGCCAGATGTCGAACCACCAGTCGTCCGCCGCCAGACTCTGGCGTAGCTTGGCCAGGGCGCGGCGGAAGCTGAGTGCCTCGTCGAAGGTTTCCTGGATCAGCGAGCGCCCTGCCGGTCCCTCCATCATCGCCGAGGCCACGTCCAGCGAGGCGAGGATGCCGTACTGCGGCGAGGTGGAGATGTGCATCATGAAGGCTTCGTTGAAGCGGTCGCGGTCCAACTGGCGGCCGCCGCCGTCCTGCACGTGGATCATCGAGGCCTGGCTGAAGGCCGCCAGCAGCTTGTGGGTGGAGTGGGTGCTGAACACCAGCGGACTGTCAGGCGAGCGGGTGGTGCCCATGCCGTAGCGTCCGGCATAGAACTCGTGGAAAGCGGCGTAGGCGAACCAGGCCTCGTCGAAATGCAGCACCTCGACGGCATCGCCCAGGGTCTGCTTGATCAGCTCGGCGTTGTAGCAGAGGCCGTCATAGGTAGAGTTGGTCACCACGGCGAGCTTAACCCGGGGCTCGCGGCCGCGGGCCAGGGGGTTGGCGGCAATCTTCGCGGCAATCGACTCGCAGCTGAACTCGCTGAGCGGAATCGGCCCGATGATGCCCAGCTCGTTGCGCTCCGGCACCAGGTAGAGGGGAATCGCCCCGGTCATAACGATGGCGTGGACGATCGACTTGTGGCAGTTGCGGTCGACCAGCACCAGGTCGTCGCGGGCAACCATGGAGTGCCAGACGATCTTGTTGGCCGTCGAGGTGCCATTGATCACGAAAAAGGTGTGGTCGGCACCGAAGTTGCGCGCAGCCCTGGCCTCCGCCGCGGCCAGCGGGCCGGTATGGTCGAGCAGCGAGCCGAGCTCCGGCACCGACACCGAGAGGTCGGAACGCAGGGTGTTCTCGCCGAAGAACTGGTGGAAGGCCTGGCCCACCGGGCTCTTGCGATAGGCCACGCCGCCGCCGTGGCCGGGGGTGTGCCAGGAGTAGTTGGACTGCAGGGTGTGCTCGACCAGCGCGCTGAAAAACGGCGGCAGCAGCCCGGCCAGGTAGTTGCGGGCGGCGCGGGCGACCTGCCGGGCGAGAAAGGGCACGGTGTCCTCGAACAGGTAGAGGATGCCGCGCAGCTGGTTGAGGTCGGCCATCGCCTCGGCCGGCGCGTTCTCGATGGTGACCTGCTCGCCGAGGGCGAAGATCGGCAACTGCGGGGCGCGCGCGCGGGCGATACGAATCAGCTCGAGCATGTCCTGCAGCAGGCGCTGGTTCTCCCCCGCTCCCTCGGCAGCGACCAGGACGCAGGCCAGTCCGTGGTGAGTCGAGGCGACGATGCGCCCTTCGCTGGAGGTGGCGGTAGAGAGGATGCTGAAGCCGCCCTGCTCCAGCTCCCGGGCGATCGCCCGAACGCGCTCGCCGGCGACGCTGTCGGCCTTGATGTCGCGGTGGACGATGAGAATCGGGAAATTGAGGTCTTTGTACACGATCCGTGTCCTGAGGGAGTTCGCCCTCAGGATAAGCCAGAGCACCGGCCCGAAGCTGCAGCTGCGGGCCAATGCCGAGTGCCTGCGACTATTGCTGCTGCGCCTGCTCCATCTGCAGCCATAGCGCCGGGCCGCCGGCGGCCTTCTCGATCGCCGCCAGCCGCTCGGCATGGGCGGCCAGCTCCGGCTCGCTGGCGCGGATCACCCGGGTGCGCGTGCGGTCCTGCGGCAGGCGGCGGATCGCCGAAGCCTGGGCCCGTCCGCCGCCTTCGCTACCCTCGCCGGCCAGCGACAGGTGCGTCTGCCCACCGGTCATGGCCAGCCAGACGTCGGCGAGAATCTCGGCGTCGAGCAGGGCGCCGTGCAGGTCGCGGTTAGAGTTGTCGACGTCGTAGCGCTTGCACAGGGCGTCGAGGCTGTTGCGCTGGCCGGGGTGACGCTCGCGGGCCATCAGCAGGGTATCGAGCACCGCGCAGTGGGCCGCGATGTCGGCACGCTCCGCCTGTCCCAGCCGGGAGAATTCGTTGTCGATGAAGCCGATGTCGAACGCCGCGTTGTGGATGATCAGCTGGGCACCCTCGATGAACGCGAAGAACTCATCGGCGATATCGGCGAAGCGCGGCTTGTCGGCAAGGAATTCGTTGGTGATGCCGTGCACCGCGATGGCGCCCTCGTCCACCGCCCGGTCCGGTTGCAGGTAGACGTGAAAATGCCGCCCGGTGAGACGGCGGCCGAGCAGTTCGACGCAACCGATCTCGATGATCCGGTGGCCGTCGGTCACCGGCATGCCGGTGGTTTCGGTATCCAGTACAACGCTGCGCATGTTCTGTCGGTGCCTTTACAGGGGGTCTAGACGCTGTGTTTCTTCTGCGCCCGGGCGTCGGCGACGCCGCGGTTGGCCAGCAGGTCGGCGCGTTCGTTGCCGGGGTGGCCGGTATGCCCGCGCACCCAGCTCCAACTGACCTGGTGGCGGTTGACCTGCTCGTCGAGCTGCTGCCAGAGATCGGCGTTCTTCACCGGCTGACGCGCGGCGGTCTTCCAGCCGCGCTTCTTCCAGTTCGGCAGCCATTCCTGGATTCCGCGCATCACGTACTCGGAGTCGGTGGTCAGTTGCACCTCGCAGGGCCGCTTGAGTTCGGCCAGCGCGCGGATAGCCGCGGTCAGCTCCATGCGGTTGTTGGTGGTTTCCGCCTCGCCGCCCCAGAGTTCGCGCTCGACGCCCCGGCAGACCAGCAGCGCACCCCACCCCCCGAGGCCGGGATTACCCTTGCAGGCACCATCGGTATAGATTTCGACCTTATCGCTCACTCAAGCCCCATGTTTCGACGCGCGCCGGCTGACCTTGACCACCGGCAGCGGCAGCAGCTTGCCGATGGGCTCGCGGCGGTTCTGCGGCAGCGGCCGCAGACCGACCACCAGCTTGCGCACCACCAGCAGGTAGAAGCCGCCGCCCGGCATCCGCCAGGACTCGCCCCAGGACTCCAGGTGCGCGGTGCGGGATTGCCAGACGCTGGATGAAAACGGCGGACGATAGCATCCGAAGCGGCGTTTCTCCAGCGCGAAGCCGAGCAGCGCCAGCCAGTCGCCGACCCGGCTGGAGCCGATGCAGCGGGCCTGGCGCAGGACATCGCCGGCGAAATGGCGGCGCAGCCCCCAGAGGCTGCGCGGATTGATGCCGACCACCAGCAGGTGACCGCCGGGGCGTACGCTGCGCGCCGCCTCGCGCAACAGCGCATGGGGCGACAGGCTGAAGTCCAGGGCATGCTGCAGCACCACCACGTCGGCGGCGTGTTCGGTCAGCGGCCAGGCCTGCTCCTCGCAGACGATCTGCACCCCCGGCAAGGGCGGCCCCAGGCGTACGCTGCAGCGGATTTGCCCCGCCCCCTCGAACTCGCCCGGCGGGCCGTAGTGCACCAGATAGCCCCCGAAGAAGCGCGCCAGCTCCTCCCTGAGCAGACGCTGCTCCTCCTGCAGCATCTGCTTCCCCAGCGGCGTGGCGAACCAGTCGCGAGCGGCGCTCATCAGCGACAGCCACTGGGCATCGACGGTGGCGAAAGCTTGGTCGGTCATGAAAGCTCCCTGCGTGCAGGCACTCGGTCTAAGATTGAACGGATTCTTTTAAGTTTAGCGACTGCTCGCGTCAACACGCCCTCGGCGCACGGCGACACGGGGGCCGAAATCCCCTCATACCGTAATAGACGAACTCGACAGGAGAATGCGGGAAGCACTCGGCAATGCGGCAACGCCGCCTCTCCCGCGAACACAGCATGGTACGGATCGACGCACTCCCCGCCTTCCAGGACAACTACATCTGGCTACTGCAGAACCCGGCCACCCGGCAAATCGCCGTGGTCGACCCGGGCGATGCCGCCCCGGTGCTCGCCTGGCTGGAGACAAACCCCGGCTGGCGGCTCGCCGACATACTGATCACCCATCACCACGCCGACCACATCGGCGGCGTGGAAACCCTCAGGCAGGCCACCGGCGCCCGGGTGCTCGGCCCGGACGACGAACGCATCCCGGCCCGAGACCTCACGCTGCACGACGGCAAGGAAGTCGACGTCCTCGGCTGCATCTTTCGGATTCTCGAGGTGCCGGGCCACACCCGCAGCCACATCGCCTATTTCCACGACGCCGCGCAACCCTGGCTGTTCTGCGGCGATACCCTGTTCGCCGCTGGCTGCGGGCGCCTTTTCGAGGGCACGCCGAGCCAGATGCACCGCTCGCTGCGCCGGCTGGCCGAGCTGCCCGAGGCGACGCTGGTGTACTGCACCCATGAGTACACCCAGAGCAACCTGCGCTTCGCCCAGGCCGTGGAGCCGGACAATCCTGCCATCGCTCGACGTCTGGCCAAGGTGAGTGCCTGGCGCGCCGAAGGGCGCAGCAGCCTGCCGTCGAACTTGGCTCTGGAGCGGGAAACCAACCCCTTCCTGCGCACCGGGGAAACATCCGTAAAAGAAACGATGACCCGCCGCAGTGGCCGGGCAGAACTTGCTCCAGATCAAATTTTCGCTGAATTGCGGGCATGGAAGGACAACTTCTAGGTAGCGGCCTACAGTTTGAAAGTCCCCGATGGGTTGACCCCCCCTCGGGGGGCTTCCTAGAATCGGCCCACTTTTTTGTCCGGACTTTCCACCTGCCAATGTCAAAGTCACTTTTCGAGAGTGTTGCCCCAGGCGTGTTGGCGCGGCGCAGCCCGCTCCTCGTCGCCCTCCTGGCCGCATCCTTGGCCGGCTGTCAAAGCACCGACAATCGACACGATGCCGATTATTCGGCAATCGCCGCGAAGAGGCGCGAGGCCCACTGGCAGGACCAGGCTGCCGGCCAGCAGCACCAGGACATCTGGGAACGTATGCGCGAGGGCTTCGCCCTGCAGGACGAGATCGGCGTCAACCCGCGCATCGAGCGCCAGCGCCTGTGGTTCGTCAGCAACCCGGCACACATCGACAAGGTCAGCGAGCGCGGCGCGCTTTATCTTCACTACATCGTCGAACGCCTGGAAGAGCGCGGGATGCCGCTGGAGCTGGCCCTGCTGCCGGTCATCGAGAGCGCCTATAATCCCCTGGCCTATTCCCGCTCCCATGCGGTGGGCCTCTGGCAGTTCGTTCCCGCCACCGGTCGCGACTACAACCTGCACCAGACCCAGTGGTACGATGGTCGCCGCGATATCACCGCCTCCACCCAGGCGGCTATCGAGTACCTCTCCCGACTCAACGAGATGTTCAACGGCGACTGGCTGCTCGCCCTGGCCTCCTACAACGCTGGCGAAGGCACGGTCAGCCGGGCCATCGAGCGCAACCGCCGGCTCGGCCTGCCCACCGACTACTGGAACCTGCCCCTGCCCAGGGAAACCCAGGACTACGTGCCCAAGCTGCTGGCCCTGTCCCAGGTGATCAGGACTCCCGAGGCCTACGGCATCAGCCTGAGTCCGATTGCCAACGAACCCTATTTCGACCGGGTGGAAATCGGCGGCAGCATGGAACTGTCGCGCCTCGCCGAAATGGCCGGCATCGATCAGGGCGAACTGATCCAGCTGAACCCGGCCTACAAGCGCGGCATCACCCTGGACGGCCCCCAGTACCTGCTGGTACCGACCGAAAATGCCGAGCGGCTGCAGCTCAATCTGGGACGGACCCCCGAGCAGTTGGCCGAATGGCGGAAACAGCGCCTGGCCGCCGGTCGGGGCGCGCCCCGACCGAGGAGGCCGGAGCTGCACCGGACCTTCACCCTGCAGCAGGTCAGCACGCCGCCAAACGCGCGGATGCTGGCCATGGTGGAAGAGCCGCGCCGGAATCTCGTCAAGAAGCGCCAGTCGGTAACCTACTACTACAGGGTACGCAAGGGCGACTCGCTCCACGGCATCGCCCAGCGCTTCCAGGTCGACGCCAAGACGCTGCAGCGCTGGAACGCCCTGAACGACCAGACGATCCGCCCGGGGCAAACCCTGACCCTCTTCCTGGCAAACTGACAGCACCCGGCGACACCCGGCCCCGAAGGGTCGTGCGCCTCGCCCCGCGAATGCGGGGAAGCCCCCGGGGCACGAGCTTTTTCCAAGGCTGACAAGCTGTTACTGTAGCGACCCGAATGCCCAGAAGTCGCCATGGATCGGACCCTCCCACCGATGCGTCCCCTCTGCCTGTTGTTGCTCAGTTTGCTCGCGAGTGCGCCGGCGAGCGCACGCATCACCGAAAGCCATGGTTACGCCCAGTTCGGCACGCTCAAGTATCCCTCCCACTTCAGCCACCTCGACTGGGTCGACCCTGAGGCTCCCAAAGGCGGTTCGCTGCGCCTGATGGCACTCGGCACCTTCGACACCCTGAACCCCTATAGCTTCAAAGGCACCAGCCCCTCGGCGACAGCCGACTTCCTCCAATACGGCATCACCGAGCTGAACGAGCCGCTGATGGTCGGCTCGGGCGTGTACGATCCCTCCGGGGACGAACCCGCCTCCAGCTACGGCCTGATCGCCAAGACCATCGAGTACAATGAAACCCGTAGCTGGGTGGTGTTCAACCTGCACCCATCGGCCCGCTTCCATGACGGCAAGCCGATCACCGCCCGGGACGTGGCTTTCTCCTACCGCCTGCTCAGCGAGGAGGGTCACCCCCAGTACCGCACCGAGTTGAGCGAAGTGCAGCGGGTCGACGTCCTCGGGCGTCACCGCATCCGCTTCGTCTTCAAGCGCTCGGGCAATCCGCTGCTGATCCTGCGCCTCGGCGAGCTACCGGTGCTTCCCCGCCACTACTGGAAAAGCCGTGACTTCAAGGCCACCACCTTCGAACCGCCGCTGGGCAGCGGCCCCTACCGCATCGTCCAGGTACAGCCCGGCCGACGCCTGGTGTTCGAACGGGTGAAGGACTGGTGGGGCGCAAAGTTGCCGATCAACCGCGGCAAGTACAACTTCGACCGGGTCGAGGTGGACTTCTACCGCGACAGCGGGGTCGCCTTCGAGGCCTTCAAGGCCGGGCAGTTCGACGTCTACATCGAGCACCAGGCGAAGAACTGGGCCAGCGGCTACCACTTTCCCGCTGTGCAGACCGGCCAGGTGATCCGTGCCGAGATCCCGCACCGGATCCCGACCCAAACCCAGGCGCTGTTCATGAACACCCGGCGCAGCGTGTTCGCCGACCCCCGGGTGCGCGAAGCCCTGGGGCTGATGTTCGATTTCGAATGGACCAATCGTACCCTGTTCTACGGCGCCTACCGGCGCGCCGAGAGCCATTACCCGAACAGCGAGTTTTCCGCCACCGGCAAGCCCGACGGCAAGGAATGGCTGCTGCTGTCCAAGCACCGCCAGCAACTGCCCGAGCGCCTGTTCCACGAGCCCTTCCCGATACCACGGACCGATGGCCGCGGCATCCCCCGCGAGACCCTGCGCCGTGCCCTCGCCCTGCTCGGCGAGGCCGGCTGGAAACTCTCCGGCCAGCAGTTGGTCGATGCCGGGGGCCAGCCGCTGCGCTTCGAGATCCTGCTGGTCAACCCCAGCCTCGAGCGCATCCTCCAGCCCTACAGCGAGAACCTCGCCAACCTGGGCATCGAGGTGCGGCTGCGCACCGTGGATCGCGCCCAGTACAAGCAGCGGCTGGACCACTTCGACTACGACATGATCCTGCTGACCCTGCCGCAGACCCTCAGCCCCGGCCTGGAGCAGTGGTCGTACTTCCATTCGAGCCAGGCCACCGTGAAGGGCGGCAAGAATTACGCGGGCATCGCCAACCCGGTGGTCGACAGCCTGCTGGAAAGCCTCCTGGCGGCACAGACCCGGGAACAGCAGATCGCCGCCGCCCGCGCACTGGATCGCGTCCTGCTCTGGCAGCATTACAGCATCCCGAACTGGTACATCAATCATCACCGCCTGGCGTACCGCAACAGGTTCGCCTTCGTCACCACGCCCCCCTACACCCTGGGCCTGCGTGCCTGGTGGCTGAAGTCCACGGAGAACGACCGATGACGCGCCCACTACGCTCCTTCCTGCTCGCGGCCGGCAGCAGTCTGCTGCTCGGTCTGGCCGGCCTGGCCCAGGCCGCGCCGCAACACGCCCTGACGCTTTACGGCGAGGCGCCGAAATACCCCCCCGGTTTTCCGCACTTCGACTACGTCAACCCGACTGCGCCCCAGGGCGGCACCCTGCGCCAGGCCGGCTTCGGCAGCTTCGACAGCCTCAACCCCTTCATCAACAAGGGTGTCGCCGCCGACGAGATCGGCCTGGTCTACGACACCCTGACCCGCCACGGCCTGGACGAGCCCTTCACCGAATACGGCCTGCTCGCCGAGAAGATCGAAAAAGCCCCGGACAATAGCTGGGTACGCTTCTACCTGCGCCCCGAGGCGCGCTTCCACGACGGTCATCCGGTGACTGCCGAAGACGTGGTGTTCAGCTTCGACACCCTGATGAAGGACGGTGCCCCGATGTACCGTGCCTACTACGCCGACGTCAGCCGGGCGGTCGCCGAAGACGAGCGCCGGGTGCGCTTCGACTTCAAGCACGCCGGCAACCGCGAACTGCCGCTGATCCTCGGCCAACTGGCGGTGCTGCCCAAGCACTGGTGGGCCGGCCGCGACTTCACCAAGTCCGGTCTGGAGCCGCCGCTGGGCAGCGGCCCCTACCGGGTGGCCGACGTCCAGCCCGGACGCAGCATCCGCTACGAGCGGGTCAAGGACTGGTGGGGCAAGGACCTGCCGGTCAACCGCGGCTTCTACAATTTCGACGCGATGCAGGTCGACTACTACCGCGACAATACCGTCGCCCTCGAAGCCCTCAAGGCCGGACAGTTCGACTACTGGCTGGAGACCAGCGCGAAGAACTGGGCGACCGCCTACGACACCCCGGCGGTCAAAAACGGCCAACTGATCAAGGAAGAGATCGCCAACAACAACCCGGCCGGCATGCAGGGCTTCATCTTCAACATCCGCCGACCGCTGTTCCAGGACCGCCGGGTACGCGAGGCCCTGGGCCTGCTATTCGACTTCGAGTGGACCAACCGCCAACTGTTCAACGGCGCCTATACCCGCACCCGCAGCTACTTCGACAACTCCGAGCTGGCCTCCCGCGGCCTACCCGATGCGGCCGAGCTGAAGATCCTCGAACCGCTGCGCGAACAGATCCCGCCGGAAGTCTTCAGCAGCGAGTTCCAACTGCCGGTCAGCGACGCCAGCGGCATCGTCCGCGACCAACAGCGGCGTGCCTACCAGCTGCTGCAAGAGGCCGGCTGGCGGGTCGAGGGCGACCGCATGCTGGATGCCAAGGGCCAGCCGGTGCGCATCGAGTTCCTCCTCGCCCAGGCCGAGTTCGAGCGCATCCTGCTGCCCTACAAGCGCAACCTGGCCGATCTCGGCATCGACCTGGAAATCCGCCGGGTGGACCTCTCCCAGTACATCAACCGCCTGCGCTCGCGCGACTTCGACATGATGGTCGGCGGCTTCAGCCAGTCCAACTCGCCGGGCAACGAACAGCGCGAATACTGGCACTCGGTCAGCGCCGACAACCCGGGCAGCCGCAACTTCATCGGCCTCAAGGACCCGGCCATCGACCGTCTGGTCGACGGCCTGATCCAGGCCGACACCCGCGACAGCCTGATCGGCCACACCCGGGCGCTGGACCGGGTGCTGCTGTGGGGCTACTACGTGGTGCCCAACTGGCACATCAAGACCTGGCGGGTGGCCTACTGGAATCGCCTCGGCCACCCGACGGTGACTCCGCGCTACGACATCGGCCTGTATACCTGGTGGAGCAAACCCCAGGCCGCCGCCACCCCGGTCGCCCCGGCGAGCACGGAGCGCTGAGATGCTCGCCTACATCCTGCGCCGCCTGCTGCTGATCGTGCCGACCCTGTTCGGCATCCTGCTGCTCAACTTCGTCATCATCCAGGCCGCTCCCGGCGGTCCGGTGGAGCAGGCCATCGCCAAGCTAGAAGGCTTCGAGGCCGCTGCCGGTGGCGCCACCGGACGCATTTCCGGCGGCGGCAGCGAGGTTTCCGCAGGCAGCTCGCGCTACCGCGGCGCCCAGGGCCTGGACCCCGAGCTGATCGCCGAGATCGAGCGGATGTACGGCTTCGACAAGCCGGCCCACGAGCGCTTCTGGCTGATGCTGACCAACTACCTGAAACTGGACTTCGGCGAGAGCTTCTTCCGTGACGCCACGGTCGTCGACCTGATCATCGAGAAGATGCCGGTGTCGATCTCCCTGGGGCTGTGGAGCACCCTGATCATGTACCTGGTGTCCATTCCCCTGGGGATAGCCAAGGCGGTCCGCCACGGCAGCGCCTTCGACGTCTGGACCAGCTCGGCGATCATCGTCGGCTACGCGATCCCCGCCTTCCTGTTTGCCATCCTGTTGATCGTATTGTTCGCCGGCGGCAGCTACTTCGACTGGTTCCCGCTGCGTGGGCTGACTTCGAACGACTTCGACGAACTCAGCCTGGGCGGCAAGGTCCTCGACTACTTCTGGCACCTGGCCTTGCCGGTGACCGCGCTGGTGATCGGCAACTTCGCCACCCTCACCCTGCTGACCAAAAACAGCTTCCTCGACGAGATCAACAAGCAGTACGTGGTCACCGCCCGCGCCAAGGGCCTGTCGAAGAGCCGCGTGCTCTACGGACACGTCTTCCGCAACGCCATGCTGATCGTCATCGCCGGCTTCCCGTCGGCCCTCATCGGCCTGTTCTTCACCGGTTCACTGTTGATCGAGGTGATCTTCTCCCTCGATGGCCTGGGCCTTCTGAGCTTCGAGGCGGCAATCAACCGCGACTATCCGGTGGTGTTCGGCACCCTGTTCATCTTCACCTTGCTGGGACTGGTCGTGAAACTGATCGGCGATCTCACCTATACCCTGGTCGATCCGCGCATCGACTTCGAAAGCCGGGAGGGCTGAAGATGCAGCTGACCCCTCTCAACCGGCGCCGGCTGGAACGCTTCAAGGCGCACAAACGCGGCTGGTGGTCGCTCTGGCTGTTCCTCGCACTGTTCGTCGCCAGTCTCGGTGCCGAGCTGATCGCCAACGACCAGCCGCTGGTCGTGCGCTACGACGGTGGCTGGTACTTCCCGGTGCTCGAGCGCTACCCGGAAACCACCTTCGGCGGCGAATTCCCGCTGAGCACCAACTACAAGAGCCCTTACATCCGGAACCTGATCGCCGAGAAGGACGGCTGGATGCTCTGGCCGCCGATCCCCTTCAGCTATTCGAGCATCAACTACGAGCTGACCGTCCCGGCGCCGGCGCCGCCATCAGGGGTCAACTGGCTGGGCACCGACGACCAGGGCCGCGACGTGCTCGCCCGGGTGATCTACGGCTTTCGCATCTCGGTGCTCTTCGCTCTGATCCTGACCCTGCTCAGTTCGCTCATCGGCGTCGCCGTCGGTGCCCTGCAGGGCTTCCACGGCGGCTGGGTCGATCTGATCGGCCAGCGTTTCCTGGAGGTCTGGTCCGGCCTGCCAGTGCTCTACCTGCTGATCATCCTGGCCAGCTTCGTGCAGCCGAACTTCTGGTGGCTCTTGGGCATCATGCTGCTGTTCTCCTGGATGAGCCTGGTCGATGTAGTGCGCGCCGAGTTCCTACGCGGCCGCAACCTGGAATACGTACGCGCCGCCCGCGCCCTGGGCATGGGCAACGGCGCGATCATGTACCGCCACATCCTGCCCAATGCCATGGTCTCGACCATGACCTTCATGCCCTTCATCCTCACCGGCGCCATCGGTACCCTCACCGCCCTGGACTTCCTCGGCTTCGGCCTGCCGCCCGGCGCACCCTCCCTCGGCGAGCTGGTCGCCCAGGGCAAAGCCAACCTGCAGGCGCCCTGGCTGGGAATCACCGCCTTCGTAGTGCTGGCGCTGATGCTCAGCCTCCTGGTGTTCATCGGCGAGGCCGCGCGCGATGCCTTCGATCCGAGGAAATGAGATGAACGACTCGCAAAACCTCATCGAGATCCGCGACCTGGCCGTCGAATTCGTCAACGGCGAGCAGGTGCAGCGCGTGGTGGAAGGCGTCAGCTTCGACATCCGCAAGGGTGAGACCCTGGCCCTGGTCGGCGAAAGCGGCTCCGGCAAGTCGGTCACCGCCCACTCCATCCTGCGCCTGCTGCCTTACCCGCTGGCCCGCCACCCGGCCGGCAGCATCCGCTACGCCGGGCAGGATCTGCTCAAACTCGGCGAGCGCCAGCTGCGCGGCATCCGCGGCAACCGCATCGCCATGGTCTTCCAGGAGCCGATGACCTCGCTGAACCCGCTGCACAGCATCGAGAAGCAGATCAACGAGGTTCTCGCCCTGCACAAGGGCCTGCGCGGCGCAGCCGCCACCGCGCGCACCCTGGAGCTGCTCGAGCTGGTCGGGATTCCCGAACCGCACAAGCACCTCAAGGCCTATCCCCACGAACTCTCCGGCGGCCAGCGACAGCGGGTGATGATCGCCATGGCCTTGGCCAACGAGCCGGAGCTGTTGATCGCCGACGAGCCGACCACCGCGCTGGACGTCACCGTGCAGTTGAAGATCCTCGAGCTGCTCAAGGACCTGCAGGCCCGCCTGGGCATGGCGCTGCTGCTGATCACCCACGACCTCAACCTGGTGCGGCGCACCGCCCACCGGGTCTGTGTCATGCGCGGTGGCAGCATCGTCGAACAAGCCGGCTGCGAGGAAATCTTCCACGCGCCGAAGCACCCCTATACTCAGGAACTGCTCGGCGCGGAACCGCGCGGCGAGCCGGTGGACAACCCGGTCGGCGAACCGCTGCTGGAAGTTGAGGACCTGCGCGTCTGGTTCCCGATCAAGAAGGGCCTGCTGCGCCGCACGGTCGACCACGTCAAGGCGGTGGACGGTATCCGCTTCACCCTGCACCGGGGCCAGACCCTGGGGATCGTCGGGGAAAGCGGCTCCGGTAAGTCCACCCTCGGCCTGGCGATCCTGCGCCTGCTTTCCAGCCAGGGCTCGATCCGCTTCCGCGGCCAGACGCTGAACGGCCTGTCGCAGCGTGAGATCCGCCCCCTGCGGCGGGAGATGCAGGTGGTCTTCCAGGACCCCTTCGGCAGCCTCAGCCCGCGCATGTCGGTGGGCCAGATTGTCGGCGAGGGCCTGCGAATCCACGGCTCGGGAACGCCGGCCGAGCAGGAGCAGGCAATCGTCGAGGCGCTCCGGGAAGTCGGCCTGGACCCGGAAACCCGCCACCGCTATCCCCACGAGTTTTCCGGCGGGCAGCGGCAGCGGATCGCTATCGCCCGGGCGCTGGTGCTGAAACCGGCGCTGATCCTGCTGGACGAGCCCACCTCGGCGCTCGACCGCACGGTGCAGCGTCAGGTGGTGGAACTGTTGCGCTCGCTGCAGCGCAAGTACGACCTGACCTACCTGTTCATCAGCCACGACCTGGCGGTGGTTAAGGCGCTCAGCCATCAACTGATGGTGGTCAGACAGGGACAGGTGGTCGAACAGGGGCCGGCGCGGGAGATCTTCGCCGACCCGCAACATATTTATACACGGCAGTTGCTGGAAGCCGCCTTCCTGGCTCCCGGCTCCGCCGATTAACTAGAAAGAGGAACTGATCTATGGGATTTCTCGCCGGTAAGCGCGTACTGATCGTCGGCGTCGCCAGCAAACTGTCCATCGCCTCGGGCATCGCCGCCGCAATGCATCGCGAAGGCGCCGAACTGGCCTTTACCTATCAGAACGACAAGCTCAAGGGCCGCGTCGAGGAGTTCGCCGCCGGCTGGGGCTCCGGTCCCGAGCTGTGCTTCCCCTGCGACGTGGCCAACGACGAGGACATCGCCAAGGTCTTCGCGGAGCTGGGCAAGAAGTGGGACGGCCTGGACTGCATCGTCCATTCGGTCGGCTTCGCCCCGGGCGACCAGTTGAACGGCGACTTCACCGAGGTCACCACCCGCGAGGGCTTCAAGATCGCCCACGACATCAGCGCCTACAGCTTCGTCGCCCTGGCCAAGGCCGGCCACGAGATGATGAAGGGCCGCAACGGCAGCCTGCTGACCCTGTCCTACCTGGGCGCCGAGCGCACCATGCCCAACTACAACGTGATGGGCATGGCCAAGGCCAGCCTGGAAGCCGGCGTGCGCTACCTGGCCGCCAGCCTCGGACCGGAAGGCACCCGCGTCAACTGCATCTCCGCCGGCCCGATCCGCACCCTGGCCGCCTCCGGCATCGCCAGCTTCCGCAAGATGCTCGCCGCCAACGAGCGCCAGACCCCCTTGCGCCGCAACGTGACCATCGATGAAGTCGGCAATGCCGGTGCTTTCCTCTGCTCCGACCTGGCCTCGGGCATCAGCGGCGAAATCCTCTACGTCGACGGCGGCTTCAACACCACCGCCATGGGGCCGCTGGAAGACTGAGTCTCCGCCCCGGAAGACTGGCGGTCCAGCCGGTCGCCACTGACAATGCCCGCATCGGAAGATGCGGGCATTGTCGTTTCTGCGCCCGCCCCGAAATGCCCCCTTTCGCCCGAGGTCGATACCGTCATGCAAGAGCAGTCCCCCGCCGAGCTGATCTACGGTCTGGACGACCGCCCCGCTCCCCTGCCGGCGCTCTTCGCCGCCCTGCAGCACCTCCTCGCCAGCTTCGTCGGGGTGATTACCCCGCCGCTGGTGATCGGCGCGACGCTCGGTCTGGGCGAACAGCTCCCCGACCTGATCAGCATGGCGCTGCTGGTTTCCGGCATCGGCACCTTCCTCCAGGCCTGGCGGCCGCTGGGCATCGGCGCCGGGATGATCTGCCTGCAGGGCACCAGCTTCACCTTTCTCGGCGCGGTGCTGGCGGCCGGCCTGCTAGCCAGGAACCGCGGCGGCGGCCCCGAGGAGATCCTCGCGCTGATCTTCGGCGTGTGCTTCCTCGGCGCCTTCGTGCTGATCGCCCTCAGCCGCTTCATCGGCCAGCTGCGCCGGGCGATCAGCCCGCTGACCACCGGCATCGTCATCACCCTGATCGGCGTCAGCCTGATCAAGGTCGGCATCACCGATATCGGTGGCGGCTTCGGTGCCGCGGACTTCGGCGCGCCGGGCAATCTCGCCCTGGGTGCGCTGGTGCTGCTGACGATCGTCCTGCTCAACCGCTCGCCGCGACCCTGGGTACGCCTGTCGGCGATCATCGTCGCCCTCGCGCTCGGCAGCCTGGCCGCCTGGCTCTGCAACCTCTTCGTGCCGCAGCCGCTCCCCGAACTGCCGGCGCTCAGCCTGCCGCAGCCCTTTCGCTACGGCTTCGACTTCGCCTGGGCGGCCTTCGTGCCGGTGGCGCTGGTCTACCTGATCAGCACCATCGAGACGGTCGGCGATCTCACCGCCAACTGCCTGCTGTCGCGCCAGCCGATCTCCGGCCCGGCCTACCTGGGCAGGCTCAAGGGCGGCGTGCTCGGCGACGGCGTCAGTTGCCTGATCGCCGCCAGCCTCGGTGCCTTTCCCAACACCACCTTCGCGCAGAACAACGGAGTGATCCAGATGACCGGCGTGGCCAGCCGCCATGTCGGCCTGTATATCGGTGCCCTCCTTTTCACTCTCGGTCTGTTCCCGACGCTCGGCGCGCTGCTGCAGCAGATTCCCAAGCCGGTGCTGGGCGGCGCTACCCTGATCATGTTCGGCAGCGTCGCCGCCGCCGGCATCCGCATCCTCGCCCGCAGCGCCCTGGACCGCCGCGACATGCTGGTCATTGCCGCCTCCCTCGGCGTCGGCCTGGGCATCGCCGCACAACCGCAGCTACTGCAGCAAATGCCCGAGATCGTGCGCAACCTGTTCGACTCGGCGATCACCGTCGGCGGCCTGACGGCGATTTTCCTCGACCTGCTGCTGCCGCGCGAAGCACCGTCCGAGGAAACGACACAGCCCTGAAGGTGACCTCCAGTCAGGGGCGCGATTCGCCGGCAGGCAATGTCGCCCCTCGGGCGGCGATTGGGCGGCGCATGGTCAGCGCGATCCCCGCGAAGACCAGAGCGATGCCAGCGAGGTGATAAGGCTGCGGTCGCTCGCCCAGCAGCAGTGCCGAGAGGATGGTGCCAAACACCGGCATCAGGTGGATGAACAGCGAGCCGCGTGCCGGCCCGATGGCGGCAACGCCCGCGTTGTAGCAGAGGAACCCCAGGAAGGCCGCTACCACGCCGGCATAAAGAATGCCGCCGATGGACTGCGCGGTGAGCACGATCGAGCGTCCCGCCGCGATCTCCCAGACGTAGAGCGGCGCCTGAGCCAACAGGCCGACGGCGATGAACGCCGCGAGCAGCAGCATCGGATGCACGCCCTGCGGCCGCCACTGCAGGCCCACGGTGTAAAGCCCCCAGGACAGCACCGCCGCAAGCATCCACAAATCGCCAATGTTCAGGCTCAGAGCCAACAGGGTTTCGAGACTGCCCTGGGCCACCAGAACCATCACCCCGCTCAGCGAGACCGCCACGCCAAGGGCCTCCTGGCGGTTGAGGCGCTTGCCGAAGAACAGGCAGGCCAGGGCGATGGTCGCCACGGGGATGAAGGAGTTGAGCAGGATGGCGCTGGTCGCCGTGGTGTACTGCAGGGCGATATAGGAGAAGGTGTTGTAGCCGCAGACGCCCAGCACGCCGAGCAGGAGCACCGCCCGCCAGCCCGCGCGCAGGGCCGGCCACTGGCTGCGCAAATGCGGCAGGGCGAGCGGCAGGACCAGCAGGAAGGCGGTGGTCCAGCGCCAGAACGCCAGCCCCACCGGCGGCAGCTCGCCGCGCAGCCCGCGGCCCATCACAAGATTCCCCGACCAAAACAGCGACGCCAGGGTGAGCAACAGATAGGGATTGGCCAGCAATCGCTTCATCGGGGCATCCCGCTTGGACAGGGCGTCACTTTTCGTCCTTCAAGGGCACTATCGGCGGAGTCGGCGTGTAGACCATCACCTCCAGCACCGAGGAATGAAATTCCCGGTGGTAGAGCACCATGACCACGCCCGCCGTGACCAGCATGAACACCCAGGGATTGATGAACCAGGCCAGCATGGCCAGGCCGAAATAGTAGGCGCGCAGCCCCAGGTTGAACTGGTTGGCGGCCAGCGAGATCACCCGCGCGACACGCTCGGCGAAGGCCCTGCGCTCCTGCTCGGTGACATGCCGCTCCCCGACCATGGGAGCAGCCCCCACCAGCACCGCCGCGAAATTGTACTGGCGCATGCACCAGGTGAAGGTGAAGAAGGCATAGACGAACACCACGCTCAGCCCGAGCAGCTTGATTTCCGACAGCTCGCGAGTCGTCGCCTGGACGAAGGGCAGCTCGGCCAGCAGGGAAACCGCCTGCTCGGACGAGCCCAGCACGGTGAGAATGCCGGCGAGGATGATCAGCGTGCTGGAGGCGAAGAAGGAAGCGCTGCGCTCCAAGCTACCGATCACGCTGGCATCGGCGATGCGGCTCTCGCGCAGCAGCAGACGGCGCATCCAGTCCTCGCGATAGAGGTGCATGATGCTGGCCAGGCAGGGGGTATCGCGGCCCTTCCAGGTCGCATAGCGGGTATAACCGCCCCAGCAGAACACGAACCAGAAGACTGCGAGCAGGTGAGGCAGATAGCTTTGGGCGCTGAACATCGGTACTCCTTGTCGGGCGACAGCAATGCCGCGAGAGGCCCGTCACTTTACCCAGACATCCAAAAAATGCCAGTCGGCGGAACCGACTGGCATTTCCCGGCAAGAGGCTTCGACAGTCTCAGGAGCGCTTCATTTCCCAGCCGGTCAGCTCGGCCAGGGCCTTGCCGATATCCGCCAGGGAACGCACGGTCTTCACCCCGGCATCCTGCAGGGCAGCGAACTTCTCGTCCGCAGTGCCCTTGCCGCCGGAGATGATCGCGCCGGCATGCCCCATGCGTTTGCCGGCCGGCGCGGTAACGCCGGCAATGTAGGAAACCACCGGCTTGGTGACGTTCGCCTTGATGTAGGCCGCCGCCTCTTCCTCGGCACTGCCGCCGATCTCGCCGATCATCACGATGGCCTCGGTCTGCGGATCGCTCTGGAACAATCCGAGGATGTCGATGAAGCTGGAGCCCGGGATCGGGTCGCCGCCGATCCCCACGCAGGTGGACTGGCCGAAGCCGGCATCGGTGGTCTGCTTCACTGCCTCATAGGTCAGGGTGCCCGAACGGGACACGATGCCGACCTTGCCCAGCTGGTGGATGTTGCCCGGCTGGATGCCGATCTTGCACTCGCCGGGCGTGATCACGCCCGGGCAGTTGGGGCCGATCAACCGCACACCCAACTCGTCGCACTTGAGCTTGACCTGCAGCATGTCGAGGGTCGGGATGCCCTCGGTGATGCAGACGATCAGCCGGATGCCGGCGAAAGCCGCCTCGAGGATGGAGTCCTTGCAGAACGGCGCGGGCACATAGATCACCGAGGCATCGGCGCCGGTGGCCTCCACGGCCTCCCTGACAGTATTGAACACCGGCAGGCCGAGATGGGTGGTGCCGCCCTTGCCCGGGGTCACGCCGCCGACCATCTGGGTGCCATAGGCCATGGCCTGCTCGCTGTGGAAGGTCCCCTGGCTGCCGGTGAATCCCTGGCAGATGACCTTGGTGTCCTTGTTGACCAGGATGCTCATGGATTGCCCTCCGCCGCCTTGACCACCTGCACCGCCGCATCGGTCAAGCTGCTGGCCGCAATGATGTTCAAACCGCTCCGAGCCAGGGTTTCGGCACCCAGTTCGGCGTTGTTGCCTTCCAGTCGGACGACCACCGGAACCTTGACGCCCACTTCCCTGACCGCGCCGATGATGCCCTCGGCGATCATGTCGCAGCGCACGATGCCGCCGAAGATGTTGACCAGTACGGCCTTGACGTTGGCATCGGAGAGAATGATCTTGAACGCCTCGGTCACCCGCTCCTTGGTCGCCCCGCCCCCGACGTCGAGGAAGTTGGCCGGCTTGCCGCCGTGGAGATTGACGATGTCCATGGTGCCCATGGCCAGGCCGGCGCCGTTGACCATGCAGCCGATGTTGCCCTCGAGGGCCACGTAGTTCAGCTCCCACTTCGCCGCATGCGCCTCGCGGGGATCCTCCTGGGCCGGGTCGTGCATGGCACGCAGCCTGGGCTGGCGGAACAGCGCGTTGCTGTCGAGATTGATCTTGGCGTCCAGGCAAAGGAGATTGCCGTCCTTCTGGATCACCAGCGGATTCACCTCCACCAAGGCCAGATCGTGCTCCAGGAACAGCTTGGCCAGACCGATGAAGATGTGGGTGAACTGCTTGAGCTGATCCCCCGCCAGGCCCAGCTGGAACGCCAGCTCGCGAGCCTGGAACGGCTGGGCGCCGAGCAGGGGATCGAGGGTGGCCTTGAGAATCTTCTCGGGCGTGTCGTGGGCGACCTTTTCGATGTCCATCCCCCCTTCGGTCGAGGCCATGAAGACGACACGACGACTGGCGCGATCGACCACTGCTCCCAGGTAGAGCTCCCGTTCGATTTCGGTGCACGCCTCGACCAGGATCTTGCCGACCGGTTGCCCCGCGGCATCGGTCTGATAGGTCACCAGCCGCTTGCCCAGCCAACTGACCGCGAAGTCCTTCGCCTCTTCCCGGCTCTTGACCAGCCTGACGCCACCGGCCTTGCCACGACCGCCGGCATGCACCTGGGCCTTCACGACCCAGGTGTTGCCGCCGATCTTATCGCAGGCCTCCGCCACAGCCTCGGGGGTATCGACGGCAAAGCCTCTGGATACGGGTAAACCATATTCGGCAAAAAGCTGCTTGCCCTGATATTCGTGGAGATTCATGTCCGTTTACCGTTCTGGTTGTTATGAGCTGTCCTTGCGCAGCGTGATGCTTCGCCCATGCTGCCACGGTCGCGATGACCATACCATACCAACGAAAACAGCGCGGCAGACGCTCCGTCTGCAGCCGGAAGAGCTGCAGCGGATTGTCTGCCGCCAGGTGTTGCGTCTTGCTATCTATTACTTCTTGCGGTTGGCAATGTGAATCGCATGACCGCTGACCGCCAGGGCGGCTTCATGCAGCGCCTCGGACAGGGCCGGGTGCGAGAAGACCATCATGCCCAGATCTTCGGCACTGCTGCCGAATTCCATGGCGATGGCGCCCTGCTGGACCAGTTCGGCGGCGCTCGGGCCGATCACGTGAACGCCCAGCACGCGGTCGGTCTTGGCATCGGCGATGACCTTGACGAAGCCGGCGGTGTCATTGGCAGCCATGGCACGGCCGCTGGCGGCGAACGGGAAGACACCGACATTGACGGCCACGCCTTCGGCCTTCAGGGCCTGCTCGGTCTTGCCGACGGTGGCGATTTCCGGGTGGGTGTAGATCACCGCCGGAATCAGGTCGTAGTTCATCTGGGCCTTGTGGCCGGCGATGCGCTCGGCAACCATCACGCCCTCTTCCGAAGCCTTGTGGGCCAGCATCGCGCCGCGCACCACGTCGCCGATGGCGTAGACGCCGGGCACGCTGGTCGCGCAGTAGTCGTCGACATAGATGAAGCCACGCTCATCCATGGTCACGCCGCTGTCGGCAGCCAGCAGATCGGTTGTCACCGGGCGACGGCCGACCGCAACGATCAGCTTGTCGAAGGTCAGCGCTTTCTCGCCTTCGGCATCGGTGAACTTGACGGTGACCTGCTTGTCCTTGACCTCGGTGCCGGTGACGCGGGCGCCCAGGAGGATCTTCAGACCCTGCTTGGTGAGGATCTTGTGGGCTTCCTTGGCAACCTGCTCGTCGACGGCCGGGAGGAACTTGTCCATGGCTTCCAGCACGGTCACTTCGGTACCCAGGCGGGCCCAGACCGAGCTCAGTTCCAGACCGATCACACCGGCACCGATCACGCCGAGCTTGCCCGGAACGCTCTGGAAGTCCAGGGCGCCAGTGGAGTCGACGATCACGTCCTGGTCGACCGGGGCCGGGGGAATTTCCACCGGCTTGGAGCCGGAGGCGAGAATGACGTTCTCGGTGTCGAGCACCTGGGTGCTGCCATCGGCGGCGGTGACTTCGACCTTCTTGCCGGCCAGCAGCTTGCCATGACCTTCGAACAGGGTGACACCGTTAGCCTTGATCAGCGCGGCAACGCCACCGGTGAGGTTCTTAACGATCTGGTCTTTACGAGCGACCATGGTCGGCACGTCCATGGCGACTTCGCCGGTGCTGATGCCGTGGATCTTGAAGCTCTCGTGTGCCTCGTGGAACTTGTAGGAGCTGTCCAGCAGGGCTTTGGAGGGGATGCAACCCACGTTCAGGCAGGTGCCGCCCAATGCGGTCTTGCCTTCCTTGCCCTTGTACTTCTCGATCACGGCAGTCTTGAGGCCGAGCTGGGCGGCCTTGATGGCAGCCACGTAGCCGCCGGGGCCGGCACCGATCACAATCACGTCGAACTTCTGGCTCATAGCGAATCCTCTTCTTTAAAGCAGCGTAAAGCCGCCGGCACGGGCCTCCTCGGAGGCCCGTGCGGCAGCTTGCGGTCCTAGATCAGATATCCAGCAGCAGGCGAGCCGGGTCTTCCAGGAGGTCCTTCATGGTCACCAGGAAGGTAACGGCTTCCTTGCCATCGATCAGACGGTGATCGTAGGACAGGGCAAGGTACATCATCGGCAGGATGACCACCTGGCCGTTGACGGCCATTGGGCGCTCCTGGATCTTGTGCATGCCGAGGATCGCGGTCTGCGGCGGGTTGACGATCGGGGTCGACAGCAGGGAACCGAATACACCACCGTTGGAAATGGTGAAGGTACCGCCGGTCATTTCCTCGATGGTCAGCTTGCCGGCCTTGGCCTTCTTGCCGAACTCGTTGATGCCACCTTCGATTTCCGCCAGGCTCATGAACTCAGCGTTGCGCAGCACCGGCACCACCAGGCCACGGTCACTGGACACGGCCACGCCGATATCCTGGTAGCCGTGGTAGACGATGTCGTTGCCGTCGATGGAGGCATTGACGCCCGGCTGACGCTTCAGAGCCTCGACAGCGGCCTTGACGAAGAAGGACATGAAGCCCAGACGCACGCCGTTGTGGGTCTTCTCGAACAGGTCCTTGTACTTGTTGCGCAGCTCCATGACCGGCTTCATGTTGACTTCGTTGAAAGTCGTCAGCATGGCCATGGAAGACTGGGCTTCGACCAGGCGCTCGGCAACCTTGGCGCGCAGGCGGGTCATCGGCACGCGCTTCTCGACGCGGTCGCCGGCAGCGAACAGCGGAGCGGCAGTGGCGGCAGCAGCCGGCTGGCCGGCGGGAGCGGACTTCTTGGCTTCCACGGCAGCGACCGCGTCTTCCTTGGTGACGCGACCACCCTTGCCGGTGCCGGTGATGCTGTCGGCAGCGATGGCGTTTTCCTCGGTGATCTTGCGGGCAGCCGGGGACAGGATCGGCGCTTCGGCAGCGGCCGGAGCAGCGGCAGCCGGAGCCGCAGCGGCCGGAGCCGGAGCAGCGGCCGGAGCGGCAGTGGCAGCGCCGCCTTCGGTCAGCTTGCCGAGCAGTTCGCCGCTGAGCACGGTGTCGCCCTCGTTCTTGACGATCTCGGCAATCACGCCGTCCGCTTCAGCAAGCACTTCCATCACGACTTTGTCGGTCTCGATGTCGACGATCAGCTCGTCACGCTTGACAGCTTCGCCAGGCTTCTTGTGCCAGGTAGCGACAGTACCGTCCGCGATCGATTCCGGGAAAGTCGGGGCTTTGATATCGATAGCCATTATCTAAAGTTCCTATTGATTCGTTGCTTCTGCGAGAAGGCGTTAAACAGTAAAAGCATCCTGCAGCAGTTTTTCCTGCTGCTCGGCATGCATCGACGCGTAACCGCAAGCCGGAGCGGCCGAGGCTTCGCGACCGGCGTACTGAAGGAGCAGGTCCTTCTTGTGCGCGCTGGCAACACGACGCATGTGATGCTGGCTGCAGTACCAGGCGCCTTGGTTCATCGGCTCTTCCTGACACCAGACCACGTGCTTGAGGTTGGTGTAGGGCGCCATGACCTCGGCCAGCTCCTCTTCCGGGAACGGATAGAGCTGCTCGATACGGACGATGGCGATGTCCTCGCGACCTTCGGCACGACGCTTGTCCAGCAGGTCGTAGTAGACCTTGCCGCTGCACATGACCAGACGCTCGACTTTCTTCGGATCGAGGCTGTCGACCTCCGGCAGGACTGGATGGAAGGAGCCGTGAGCCAGGTCTTCCAAGGTGGAGATAGCCGACTTGTGGCGCAGCAGCGACTTCGGCGTCAGAACCACCAGCGGCTTGCGAAGCGGGCGGATCACCTGGCGACGCAGCATGTGGTAGACCTGCGCCGGAGTGGTCGGCACACAGACTTGGATGTTCTGCTCGGCACACAGCTGCAGGTAGCGCTCCAGACGGGCGGAGGAGTGCTCCGGACCCTGGCCTTCGTAGCCGTGCGGCAGCAGCATGGTCAGGCCGCACAGACGGCCCCACTTGGTCTCGCCGCTGCTGATGAACTGGTCGATCACCACCTGGGCGCCGTTGGCGAAGTCGCCGAACTGGGCTTCCCAGATCACCAGCGCATTCGGCGTGGTGGTGGCGTAGCCGTATTCGAAAGCCAGTACGGCCTCTTCCGAGAGGAAGGAGTCGTACAGATCGAACGTCGGCTGACCCTCGTAAAGATTCTGCAGCGCGATGTAGCGGCTGGCATCCTTCTGGCTGTGCAGCGCGGCATGACGGTGCGAGAAGGTACCGCGACCGACATCCTGACCGGTGATACGCACCGGATGGCCTTCTTTCAGCAGGGTGGCGTAGGCCAGGGTCTCGGCGCAGCCCCAGTTGATCGGCATGGCGCCCACGCCCATACGATCGCGATCCTCAAGGATCTTGGCGACCTGGCGCTGGACCACGAAACCCTCCGGAATCTGCAGCAGTTTGGCGTTCAGCTCCTGCAGGGTCTTCAGGTCGAAGCTGGTGTCGTGGCGGGCAGTCCAGGCGTGGCCCAGGTACGGGCTCCAGTCGACAAACAGCTCGGTGTTCGGCTCCTTGACCAGGCTCTTGAGCACGTGCTGGCCGTTATCCAGGGCGGTACGGTACTCGTCGCCCTTGGCCTGGACTTCTTCCTGGCTCAGGCTGCCTTCCTTGACCAAGGCGTCGGCGTACAGCTCGCGGGTGGTGCGCTGCTTGGCGATCTGCTGGTACATCAACGGCTGAGTGCCACTCGGCTCGTCGGCCTCGTTGTGACCGCGACGGCGGTAGCAAACCAGATCGATGACCACATCGCGCTTGAACTGCATGCGGTAGTCGACGGCCAGCTGGGTCACGAACAGCACAGCTTCCGGATCGTCACCATTGACGTGCAGAACCGGCGCCTGAATCATCTTCGCCGGATCGGTGCAGTATTCGGTGGAGCGGGTGTCGACCGGATTGCTGGTGGTGAAGCCAACCTGGTTGTTGACCACGATGTGAATGGTACCGCCCGTCTTGTAGCCGCGGATCTGCGACATCTGGAAGGTTTCCATCACTACGCCCTGACCGGCGAAGGCCGAGTCGCCGTGGATGGAGATCGGTACCACCTTCTCGCCGGTGGTGTCGCCGCGACGGTCCTGACGGGCGCGTACGGAGCCCTCGACCACTGGGGAAACGATTTCCAGGTGCGACGGGTTGAACGCCATGGCCAGGTGCACTTCGCCACCCGGAGTCATCACGTTGGAAGAGAAGCCCTGGTGGTACTTCACGTCACCGGAGCCCAATTCGACCAGCTTCTTGCCTTCGAACTCGTCGAACAGGTCTCGCGGGCTCTTGCCCAGCGCGTTGACCAGCAGGTTCAGGCGGCCACGGTGGGCCATACCGACGACGACTTCCTTGGTGCCGTAGGAGCCGGAGCGCTGGATGATCTCGTCGACAACCGGAACCAGGCTCTCGCCGCCTTCCAGACCGAAGCGCTTGGTGCCCGGGTATTTGGTGCCCAGGTATTTTTCCAGACCCTCGGCAGCAGTCAGGCGCTCGAGCAGGTGGCCTTTCACCTCTTTGGAGTAGACCGGGCGACTACGCACGCTCTCCATGCGCTGGGCGAACCAGTTACGCTGCTCGGAATCGACGATATGGGTGAACTCGGCGCCGATAGTGCGGCAATATGTCTCCTGCAATGCCTGCAGGATTTCGCGTAGGGTCGCTTCTTCCTTGCCGATGTAGAGCTCGCCGGTACGGAAGATGGTGTCCAGATCAGCGTTGGTCAGCCCGTAATGGGTGATCGACAGATCGGAAGGCGCGGTGCGCTGCCACAGGCCGAGGGGGTCCAGCTGCGAGGCCTGATGGCCGCGCATGCGATAAGCCTGGATCAGACGCAGGACTTCGACCTGCTTCTTCTCGTGTTCGGTGCTTACGCTGGAGGTTGCAACCGGCTGTGCACGACGCTGGTTCTTCGCCAGCAGAATGAACTGGTCACGGACCGGAGCGTGCGGAACATCGGTAGCGATACCGCCATCGGCGGGCAGTTTCTCGAAGTAGGTGCGCCACTCTTCGGGCACCGCGTTGGGGTCGTGCAGGTAGAGCTCGTAGAGCTCTTCCACATAGGCAGCATTTCCACCGGAGAGGTGGGCACTGTTCCACATGCGCTGCATAACGCTATCTTGCATGCTTGGTCACCCTTATGAGGGGATACCATCGGCGCGAGCCGCACATGGTCGTTCCAAAGTCATGGAGCAGCGACTTTGGTAAAGCCACTACGGATCCCACAGATAGTCCGGACGTTTGTCCGGATGCCCCTGCTAGTCGAATTCGTCATAGGAGCGCGGCTTCATGAGCTGCGGTCCAGCTTTGGCTGCGACGCCAGGATCGTTCCCAGCGCCGCAGGTGTATCGGTGTCGCTAAGAATCGATCAGGTACCGCTACGCAGCAGCATGTCGCGCACGTGACCGATGGCCTTGGTCGGGTTCAGGCCTTTCGGGCAGACATACACGCAGTTCATGATGCCGCGGCAACGGAACACGCTGAACGGGTCGTCCATGGCAGCCAGACGCTCTTGGGTCTTGGTATCACGGCTATCGGCCAGGAAGCGGTAGGCCTGCAGCAGTGCAGCGGGACCGAGGAACTTGTCCGGGTTCCACCAGAAGGACGGGCAGGAAGTCGAGCAGCAAGCGCACAGGATGCACTCGTAGAGACCGTCCAGTTTCTCGCGCTCTTCCGGGCTCTGCAGACGCTCGATGGCCGGAGCGGGAGTATTGTTCTGCAGGTAGGGCTGCACCTTCTCGTACTGCTTGTAGAAGATGCTCATGTCCACGACCAAGTCGCGGATGATCGGCAGGCCGGGCAGCGGGCGGACAACCAGCTTGCCATCGGTCACCACACTGGACAGCGGGGTGATGCAAGCCAGGCCATTCTTGCCGTTCATGTTCATGCCATCGGAACCGCAGACACCTTCACGGCAGGAGCGGCGGTAGGAGAAGCTGCCGTCGCCCTCTTTGATCAGGGCCAGGACATCGAGAACCATCAGGTCCTTGCCGTCGATGTCGACGTTCAGATTCTGCATATAGGGAGCAGAGTCCTGCTCCGGGTTGTAGCGATAAACGCTAACTTGCAATGTCTTGGGCAGCGACATATCGATAACCCTTAATAGGTACGCACTTTGGGTTCAAACGCCGGAACGGTCTTCGGCGCGAAGTTGACGGCACGCTTGGCCACGCGCTTCTCACCCGGGAAGTACAGGGTGTGGCACAGCCATTCTTTGTCGTCGCGCTCCTCGAAGTCCTCACGGGCGTGGGCTCCACGGGATTCCTTGCGGTTTTCCGCAGCGATCGCGGTGGCCTCGGCCACTTCGAGCAGGTTCTGCAGCTCGAGAGCTTCGATGCGAGCGGTGTTGAACGCCTGGCTCTTGTCGTTGATCTTGACCAGAGCGATGCGGTCACGCAGCTCGGCCAGTTGAGCGATGCCCTTCTGCATGTATTCGCCGGTACGGAACACGCCGAAGTAGTTCTGCATGCAGTTCTGCAGCTCTTTGCGCAGAGGAGCGACTTCTTCGCCGCTGCTGCGTTCGTTCACGCCGGACAGGCGCTTGAGCGAGGCTTCGATGTCGGACTCGGATGCACCGCGGTAATCGATGCCTTCCTTGAGAGCCTTCTCCAGGTGCAGACCGGCGGCACGACCGAACACCACCAGGTCAAGCAGCGAGTTGCCACCCAGACGGTTGGCGCCATGCACGGATACGCAGGCCACTTCGCCCACGGCGAACAGACCTTCGATGATCTTGTCGTTGCCGTTGGCATCCTGGGTGATGGCCTGGCCATGGATGTTGGTGGCCACGCCCCCCATCATGTAGTGGCAGGTCGGGACAACCGGAACAGGAGCAGTCACCGGGTCGACATGAGCGAAGGTCTTGGACAGTTCGCAGATGCCGGGCAGACGGCTGTGCAGTACTTCCTCGCCGAGGTGGTCGAGCTTCAGCAGCACGTGATCGCCGTCCGGGCCACAGCCGTTGCCGGCGATGATTTCCTTGACCATGGAGCGCGCAACTACGTCGCGGCCAGCAAGGTCCTTGGCGTTCGGAGCATAACGCTCCATGAAGCGTTCGCCGTGCTTGTTGATCAGGTAGCCACCCTCGCCGCGGCAACCTTCGGTCACCAGCACGCCGGCACCGGCGATGCCGGTCGGGTGGAACTGCCACATTTCGATATCCTGCACCGGCACGCCGGCACGCAGGGCCATGCCCACGCCGTCGCCGGTGTTGATCAGAGCATTGGTGGTCGAGGCGTAGATACGACCGGCACCACCGGTGGCCAGGACCACGGCCTTGCAGCGGATGTAGACGGTTTCGCCGGTCTCGATGCAAATAGCGATGATGCCGACGACGGCACCGTCCTGGTTCTTCACCAGATCAACCGCGTACCACTCGTTGAGGAAAGTGGTGTTGCTCTTCAGGTTGCCCTGATAGAGGGTGTGCAGCAGCGCATGGCCGGTACGGTCAGCAGCAGCGCAGGTACGGGCAGCCTGGCCGCCGTTGCCATAGTCCTTGGACTGGCCACCGAACGGACGCTGATAGATGCGGCCGGTTTCGGTACGGGAGAACGGCAGACCCATGTGCTCAAGTTCGAATACGGCTTCGGGGCCGACCGAGCACATGTACTCGATGGCGTCCTGGTCACCGATGTAGTCGGAGCCCTTGACGGTGTCGTACATGTGCCAGCGCCAATCGTCGTTCGGGTCGGACGAGGCGATGGCGCAGGTGATGCCGCCCTGTGCGGAAACGGTGTGCGAACGGGTCGGAAATACCTTGGTGACTACTGCAGTCTTGTGACCGCCCTGAGCCAGTTGCAGGGCAGCACGCATACCAGCACCACCACCGCCGACGATGATTGCGTCGAAGGAAAGCGTACGAATGTTAGCCATGAATCAGATACCCCAAAGAATCTGCACACCCCAGACGAAAAACGCGAACATGGCGATGCCACACGCGGCCTGGAAAAGGAAACGCACAACGGTCGCCAGCTTGCCCAGCGCCATCGGAGTCAGGTAGTCGGTCGAGATGGTCCACATGCCAACCCAGGCATGCACGCTCAGCGCGACGAGAGCCAGCAGACTGAAGACCCGCATGCCGGTGGAGGAGTACAGACCGTGCCAGTCGGCATAGGTCAGATCCGAACCGAAGAACAGGTAACCCAGCAGAAAGAGGGTGTATGCTGCGAGGATGACCGCGGAGACGCGCTGAGCCATCCAGTCGTAAAGACCCGAACGCGAGAAATTCGTGACATTAGTTACCATATCCAAACTCCCGACAGCAGGATCAGCGCCACCGAAACGCCGATAACGATTTTCGAGCCCTTGGTGCCGCCTTCCAGCGTTTCACCGATGCCCATATCCATGATCAGATGGCGCACGCCGGCCACCAGGTGGTACAGCAATGCAGACACCAAGCCCCATGCCACCAGCTTGACCAGCGGACTGGCCAGATACCCTTTCACCTGCTCGAAGCCTTCCTCGGACGACAGGGACTTGTCGAGCCAGGACAGCAGCACGACAATTCCCAGGAAGAGGATGACACCAGAGATACGGTGAAGAATGGACGTGTAAGCAGTGACAGGAAGTTTGATTGTCCTAAGGTCTAGGTTTACAGGTCGTTGGCTTTTCACGGCTTTCATTCACTGTGAGAGCCCTGGCGAGCAGGGCGAAGTTGTTGGGATGTGCACTGGTCAGGTACCCACCACCCAGAGAGCGGCAACCTCCAGAATACGAGGCTCTAAAGCCCCTGGCGGTCGGTTGCCGAGTATAGACAGTTAGGGTACTAATGACAACGCGAGCACCCTCAACAAAGTAGTGATTGCGCGACGGCCACTAATCACGTAAATAGTTTCTTTTTGCGTGCAATCCGTTCTGAAACGATCGATCCACTACTACTTTGGTGCAGATTGATTTTGGAACCGACCGCCCTATAGTAGAGCGGGCCCTGCATGGGGCCGGCTGATGATACCTAGCAGAAAGCTCAGAAAGGAGGCCACCCATGGCTGACAAAAAAGCGCAGTTGATCATCAATGGGGACAAACCCGTTGAACTGCCCGTTCTGACCGGCACTGTCGGTCCCGATGTGATTGATGTACGGGGACTGACCTCAACGGGCCACTTCACCTTCGATCCTGGCTTTATGTCTACCGCCTCCTGTGAGTCGAAGATTACTTACATCGATGGCGACAATGGCATCCTGCTGCATCGCGGTTATCCGATCGAACAACTGGCAGAAAAATCCGATTATCTGGAAACTTGTTATCTGCTGTTGAATGGCGAACTGCCAAATGCCGATCAGAAAGCAAAGTTTGTCGGTAACATCAAGAACCACACCATGGTTCATGAGCAACTGAAGAACTTCTTCAACGGTTTCCGCCGCGATGCTCACCCGATGGCCGTCATGTGTGGTGTTGTCGGCGCCCTCTCCGCCTTCTATCACGACTCGCTGGACATCAACGATCCGCAGCACCGTGAAATCTCCGCAATTCGCCTGGTAGCCAAGATGCCGACTCTGGCAGCCATGGTCTACAAGTACTCCCTCGGCCAGCCGATGATGTACCCGCGTAACGATCTGAACTACGCGGAAAACTTCCTGCACATGATGTTCAACACTCCGTGTGAAGTGAAGCCGATCAGCCCGGTCGTCGCCAAGGCCATGGATCGCATCTTCATCCTGCACGCGGATCACGAGCAGAACGCCTCCACCTCCACCGTTCGCTTGGCCGGCTCCTCGGGTGCCAACCCGTTCGCCTGTATCGCTGCCGGCATCGCGGCCCTGTGGGGACCGGCACACGGCGGCGCCAACGAAGCCGTGCTGACCATGCTCGACGAGATCGGCGATGTCTCCAACATCGAGAAGTTCGTGGCCAAGGCCAAGGACAAGAACGATCCGTTCAAACTGATGGGCTTCGGCCATCGCGTCTACAAGAACTTCGACCCGCGCGCCAAGGTCATGAAGCAGACCTGCGACGAAGTGCTCTCCGAACTGGGCATCAACGATCCCCAGCTGGAACTGGCCATGAAACTGGAAGAGATTGCGCGCAACGATCCTTACTTCAAGGAGCGCAACCTCTACCCGAACGTCGACTTCTACTCCGGCATCATCCTCAAGGCCATCGGCATTCCGACCAGCATGTTCACCGTGATCTTCGCCCTGGCACGTACCGTGGGCTGGATCTCCCACTGGAAGGAAATGCTCTCCGGTCCGTACAAGATCGGCCGTCCGCGCCAGCTGTACACCGGTTACGAGAAGCGCGACTTCGTTGCGGTGGAAAAGCGCTAAGCGCTTTCCCCCTGCGGAAAAAAGGCTGCGCTTACGCAGCCTTTTTTGTTTATCGGGCACTCGACCAGGACCAGCGCCGCGCGCGCCCTCTTCAACCCGTCTCCCCTTCCAGCCACTCGATCAACTGCAATGCCTCTTCCCGGCCGCTACCGCAGACAGCCGAATCCGCACCAAAGGCGACACACACCGCCGGCCGCTCGGGCTTTTCAAACAGGGCACACAGATTATCCACGGAAAGGTGTAGACAACGCTCGCCCGCCGGCTTGCCCTGTGGCATGCCCGGAATCGGCGAACTGATGGAAGGCGCAATGCAGCAGGCGCCGCAGCCTGCGCGACATTTCATGGTCGAACCTCGCAATGGGAACAACGTATTGAGACGGTCGAGTATCCTACGCCGCACCTGACGAACCGGTAAGCCCGCCCCACCCGGCGTCACCCCGTACTTCCCGATCGACTCGACCGCTCATCCATCTCTCGGAGCCACTTCCCATGCCGATCTGGCTGCAAACCGCACTGTTGCTCAGCCTTTCGAACATATTCATGACCTTTGCCTGGTACGGCCATCTGCGCACCCTGAACAGTAAGCCCTGGGTCATCGCCGCGCTCATCAGCTGGGGAATCGCCTTGTTCGAGTACCTGATCATGGTCCCGGCCAACCGCATCGGCTACACCGAACTCACGGTGGGCCAGTTGAAGATCATGCAGGAAGTGGTCACCCTGATGGTCTTCGTCCCCTTCAGCGTGCTGTTCATGCAGCAGCCCCTCAAGCTGGACTATCTCTGGGCCGGGCTATGTCTGCTTGGCGCGGTGTATTTCATCTTTCGCAGCTGACGAACCTCGCCGCCATGCGGCTTGCGCTCTCCCTGCCTCCTCGAGGGCTCGGGTACGGGAAGGGTTTACACTGACCCTTGCGGCCGGCAACACCGTAGGTCGCCCGAGTACGAAGCCCAGGAGTTGCCCATGGACAATTGGTTGGTGATCGATCTGGAAGCCACGACGGACGAGGGAGGCTGGCTGCTGGAAGACATGGAAATCGTCGAAATCGGTGCCACCCTGGTGGACAGGGACGGCCACGAACTGGATCACTTCCAGCGTTTCGTGCGACCGCAACGCCGTCCTTGCCTGACCGCTTTCTGCCGCGAACTCACCCACATCGCCCAGGCCGATATCGACTCCGCCGCCCCGCTGCCCAGTGTCTGGAGCCAGTTCGAGCGCTGGCTCTCCTCCCATCGGCCGCGCCTGGCAGGCTGGGCAAGCTGGGGCGACTACGATCGCCAGCAACTGGAGCAGGAATGGCGCCGCCACGGCCTGAGCAGCAGCCTGGCGACGACGCCCCACCTCAACCTGAAACAGCGCTTCGCCGATACTCGCCAACTGAAACGTGCAGTCGGCCTGAAGACCGCCCTGCAGCTCGCCGGCCTGAGCTTTCAGGGTCACCCCTTTCAAGGTCTTTTACTTTTCGAGGCCTTGATGAG
>NZ_FOFJ01000069.1 GCF_900110885.1 Azotobacter beijerinckii
CGAGCGCATCACGTTGGTGATGGACAACCTCAACACCCACAGTGCCGCCTCGCTGTACGAGGCCTTGATGCCCGAGCAGGCCAAGGCCCTGAGAGATCGCTTCGAGTTCGTCTACACCCCCAAGCATGGCAGTTGGCTGAACATGGCCGAAATCGAGATCAACGTACTCGTCGGCCAGTGCCTGGACAGGCGCATCGACTCCCTCGAGCGAATGCGCAAGGAGGTCGCCGCATGGCAGCAACGCCGCAACCAGCTCGATGCCAAGATCAACTGGCAGTTCACTACCCAGGATGCCAGGGTCAAGCTGCGTAGATTATATCCGCAGATTGAGGCGTGTTGAGACACTAGCGTGCTGGCACTCGAGTTCGATACTGATCGACACCCGGCGTAGACCAGCCAGCGGCTCGACTCTCTCCAGCGGGTGGAGCTGGAACAGGGCCTACGACAATCATTTCAGCAAAACTCGAAAACGGCTTCCGCTGGGCTCCAGGTTGCTCACCTGAACCTGCCAGCCCTGGTGCGTGCAGATCCGCTTGACCAGAGAAAGTCCGAGGCCCAGGCCCTCCCCGCGGACCTGCTCGCCGCGCACGAAGGGCTGGAAGATACGCTCGCGCTGCTCTTCGGGGATGCCCATGCCGCTGTCTTCGACACGGAAGCCGCCGCTCTCCAGGATCAGCCGTACCCTGCCGCTCTCGGTGTAGTGCAGGGCGTTGCGCAGCAGGTTGGAGAGGACCGTGCGCAGGAAGCTGAGGTTGTAGCTGGCGTTGTCGCTGTCCTCCACGATCAGCTCGAAGTCCAGGCCCTTGGCGCGGATCAGCGGTCCCCAGCGCTGGCTCTGCTCCTCCGCCACGCGGGCCAGGGTGGCGCTGCCACCGGTGGCAGCCTCCTCGTGCCGGGCACGCGCGAGGATGAGGAAGGTCTGCACCAGCTCGTGCATTTCCTGGGCGGCCCGGCCGATCCGTGCCACCAGCCCGCTGCTCTGGGGCGACAGGCGAGCCTCGCTCAGCAGCTCGCAGGCCCCCTGGACGACCATCAGCGGGGTGCGCAGTTCGTGGCTGACGTCGCTGGTGAACAGGCGCTCACGCTCCAGGCTCCGGCGCAGTTGGCCAAGGGTGCTGTCAAAGGCCGCCGCCAGTTGTCCAACCTCGTCGTCGGGGTATTCCGGCGCCAGGGGCGGTGCCAGCGTCAGTAGCTGGTCGCGGTGGCGGACTTGGTTGGCCAGGCGGGTCAAGGGAGCCATCACCTTGCGCGCCAGCAAGGTGCCGAGCAGCCAGGCACCGACCACGCTCAGCAGGAAGCAACCGAGTATCCCCCTGAAGATCAGCCGCTCGCGGTTTTCGAGCTTGCTCTGATCCTCCATCAGGATGTAGCGCTCGCTACCGACTTTCTTCACGTACACGTAGTAGGTGCGGTCGTTCTCCATCACTTCGGAGAAGCCTTTCTTCAGGCCCTTCATCGCTTCGGGAATCGGGTATTGCGGCAGGTTCGAGGCGAGGAAACGGGTGCTGGGACTCAGACGGGGGGACTCGCCCTGCGCGATATCGTGCTCCAGGAGAATATCGAGTTCGCGCTTGAGGTCCTGGGTGGCCAGCCGCTTTTCGGTGGAATTGACAATAACGACGATGCCCAGGGAGAAGAGCCCGCTGAGCAGCATGGCCATCAGGGTGAAAGCGATGACGATACGCCGGGCGAAGGGGTGCTGAATACGCATTCGGACTCTCCGTCAGGCGGTAGCTGACGCTGTAAAGGTGTGCGGGCGGGAGTTCTCGGCAGGCTTGGCGAGCGCTGGGCGCCGCGGGTGGCTGCGCAGGCTGCCGCTTTCCGGCAGATCATCGCCCCACAGGGCGTTTCCCAGGAACTCGCGGCGCACCACGACCAGACTTTTCTGCGCCAGGATGGCCAGCAGCTTGTAGCCGATCAGGTTCGGCCGCAGGGTCTTTCCTCCGCGTCCGCGGCTGGCGCTCAGGGCGTCCAGGTTGCAGACCTGGTGGACAATAGCGGGGTAGTCATGAAGCCAAGGCATCCCGATGATTCTTGTATTGAAGTGATGGGGCGCAGTCTGTCTCGGCGGGAGATTGGCGTGTCGTAAAAGCCGTGTAAGAAACATGTGAAAGATCAAATTCTTTATCGAAAGCGGCAAGCCGAGAAAACCGCGAACAGGCGTTTGAAGCGGCCTAATGACTCTGGCCCCCCGATAGGACGGTACCCGGCCACCCGACAGCGAGGTGGCAGAACATGGCAAAACGATTATTTTCCACAGCACTCAAGCGGGAGATCGCCTGTCTGATGCTCGACCAGGGCTACAGCGAGAGGCCGGCCTGCCAGGCCGTGGGTATCGGACCCGCGGCCGTGCGGCGCCGGGTCGAACAACTACGCCTGGAACGTGGCGGAAAAATAGCGGAGAGGAGCAAAGCACTGACACCCCAGCAGCCGCGTATTCAGGGGCCGGAGGCGCAGATACACCGCATCGGACGGGAGAAAGAGATCCTAAAAAGGCCACCGCTCTCTTGATGCCGGACGATCCCGATCGATACCCCTGATCGACAGATTGATTGAGCGAGCATTACTCGGCAGGCGAACGGAATCGCGTCTTCGGCGTGAATCGCAGCAGCTATTACCGGGCAATCCAGCAGTGGGAGCAGACGGATGCCGAGCGCGATCGTCCTTGGGTTGTGAAGCTTCATGCACGGAGTCGTTGCTCTGCATGTCCCAGAACCCTATCGGCGACATTCCGCGCCGAAGGGCATACCGCAGGCCTTTTCGCAAGCAGAGGATTGCATGGGATATTTTGCAGAGCGGCCAGCGACTCGACGGAAAAGTGGGAAAGTCCCACCTTATCCAGCAATCCGTCACGGTCAGGCCAAGGTAATCGGCGGCAATCCGTCCAAACCCATCCCCAAAAACGGACGTTGCGGCCTGTGCTCCGGCCTCGGGATATTTGACGGCTCGCAGGCGTATATAGAGCAAATCCCCCTTCTTCGGGGTATTTACGAATCACTGAGAGGCATTGGCCGAGACGATCTTTTCTTGGGCACAAACAAAAAGCGACAAGGGATCGCCTTGTCGCTTCATGTTTTTCGTCCGTGGGTCATCATCCTGATGAAGTCGCGATCCTGCGGCTATCCCTGGCTTCCATCCTTGGCGGCCTTCATCGATCCTTCGATGTCGGTGTGGAAGTAAATCTACTCGGGTGGCCGTCTTGAGCAAATTGGGAAAGCTCTCGATTTCTTGTAGGCTATGACTTACAGGGAGGCATCTGGCGTGCTGGCACTCGATCTCGGATCTAATCGACACCAGGCCCAGGCCTGGCTGGCGGCTCGACAACGCACTCCCGCGGGTAGCGCTGGTGCTAGCTGCCGGCGCTGCGCCGGATCGGCGCGGGTCCTCCCTCAAGGCGCCCGGATGTGGGCGGCTCGAGGTCCGCCTTGTCGCTATGTACGGCAGATGTTGGTGGGGTCGTTGTCGTTTCGTTGCCCGACGCCAGGCCACGCCGGCAGGGTGCTGGCGCCCAAGGATAGGTCATCGCCCTGCCGCCGGCTGGTAGAGTGGCCGGCCAGCCAATCAAAGAGAGGGATTAGTGATGCAAAGCTGGTTGTTTCTGGGGGGAGCCATAGTCTGCGAGGTCCTGGCGACCTCGGCGTTGAAGGCTTCGGAGGGCTTCAGCCGCATATGGCCATCGGTTGTTGTGGTGTTGGGGTATGCGGGGGCCTTTTATCTCTTGTCGCTCACGCTAAAAACAATCCCCATTGGTATTGCTTATGCCGTCTGGTCCGGGGTTGGAGTGGCCTTGATCAGCCTGATTGGCTGGTTTTTCCTTGGTCAGGCGCTCGACAAGCCGGCTCTCGTCGGTATCGCACTGATCATGGCGGGTGTGGCGGTGATCAATCTATTTTCTGGCGCTGGAAACCATTGATTGGCGCTTACATCAAGCGACGGTTTATCGTCGAATTCGCCACGCCTTCGCCCCCCATCGCCGCCGGCGTGATGGCCGGGTTTAGCCCATGGGCAGCGGCCTGCGGCATGGTAGCTCTTGGCGTCGACTCCGCGAGCCCGGAATATCGCCAGCACCCGCTGCTCGGCACAACGTACGGTCTGCGCGCCAATCGAAGCCAGGGCGGCGTGGGGAAAGACTGCGCGGGCGAATCCAAGAACGCGGTTGAAACGCCGAGGAGTACCTTGCCCGGCGCCGGCAGGCGTGGTCTGCGCCATCGATGCCGGTCCCCAAACACCCTGAAGCCCTCCGTTCTGTAAGCCATTACCTACAAAGGCTTGAGAACCTTGCGGATTTATTCGCGACGGCGGCCGCACTACAGTCGCCTCCGCGCTGGATCGACACAGGCTGGCCAGGATGGAGGCCAGGAACTTTGCCAGCGTGCGGCTCAACAGCGTCGGGCCATCAGGAGAATCAGGCATCACGAAAACAGGGACGTCCTCACTCGCCGTTTCTTGTCCCGTGAAATCGCCAAGCCCCTGGGCACCTGCCGGGTCTGCACAGCCATCGCGTGCGGATGGAGCCGAGCCGCCGACAGAAGGAACTCAGGCCGAACGACTCAGAGGTTGTGAAAAAATCGAATAGCGCCGCGAGAACCTCTCCCACCTTCAGAACGGCGTGCTACGTGAAATGCAGGAGAGTTTGCGGACCAAATAGTCTCACTTTTCACGTAGCGCAACGTTTTAGCGGGGGTTTTGAAGGGGGCTCAGCAGCGGCTTGAATTTTTCACAGCCTCTCAGCAACCGCTCGACCTGCCATTTTCACGAAAACCGACAAGTAAAATAAAAATGATGAAAGCCAGTGCCATCCCCCAATCCTCTTGCCGCCGCTTCCAGGTTCGAGATATTTCCGCCCAATATGGCGGACCAACCTTCGACCTCGTGTTCCACGACTCCGAGAGCAGCGTCGTACGCTACTCGGAGGCCGTATGGGACTCGAAAGCCCAGGCCCAGGTCGAGGCCGAACGACTCGAAGCGTCTCGAGCCTGTCCCGTTCATTGGGATGTTTTCTAGGCTCTCCCCTCGAGCTATCGCGATATATTTTTCTAAAAAATCAAATAGATAGGATTCAAAGACGCCTGCAGGGTCGCAGTGCTCAGGGACAGGCCAGCGCTTTGGCTCTATCGGGATCTGTCCCCGAAACCTTCTGCGGCATCGGGTGCCGGCCTGCACCGCCAGGCACGAGCCATACGGCCAAACCATCGACTGCGCCCCGCCGCTTCCGCCGAACCTCCCCGGACATGCTCCGCGTACGGTTCAACCGCCTCTCCGGATGCTGGACACCCCCGACACCCCGTGGGGCGATGTCGGTTATCCGGTAGCGGCGTTATCCCGCACCCGAGCGACTGCCGGAGGCGTCGCGCAGGCGCCATGCCGGCCTGGCCAAACGCTGCAGATGGGCCTCAGGCCATGGCTCGCGAGGAACACGGGCAAACCGCCGGCGGCCATCGCCGCGGCTTGCCGCCCTGCGCCTACCGATCGGCCACCCCGAGAAGGAACCAGAGGGTGGCGGCCTCCGCCACTGCCCGGCCCTTGACTGGTTCCGTTGTCTGGACAGCGAGGGGGCGTGGCCGGGAGGGTGGGACCTGGGAACCCGCTCCGGTAGGCGTCGCGCCCGGCGGCGGGCCAGACTTCGGCGAGCGGCTGGCGAGGCTGACCAGCAGCGTCAAGGCAACGATCAGGGCCAGGAAGACCAGGGCTTTGCTGAACATGCGATGCATCCGTCTCTCCCTCCGGCCGCAGCCGGATTCTGCACTTGCTTCGGGAAAACCATACTGCGCCGCAAATGTGGAGAAATTTTGGAGATTGCCCGCTGCACCTTGCCGAAGGGCCGGCGGCGCGGCCTTAATCTTAATGAAGGCATCCCGCCGCCCGGTCCTCCCATGAAAACCAGCATCTCCACCCGGCTGTTCCTCGCCGTGCTCTCCACTGCCCTGTTCGTCGCGCTGGCGATGGGCGTGGCCGACAGCTGGAGCTTCGCGCGGGGCTTTCTCGGCTATCTCAACGAGCTGGCCGTGGCGCGCATGGAGTCGGTCGAGCCGCGCTTCGTCGAGCACTACCGGCAGCAGGGCGACTGGGTGTCGGTGCGCGGCAACCCGGAAACCTGGTTCGAGCTGACCCGCCCGGACGATGATTCCGAGTGGCCGCCGGAGGCCCGGCCCATGCCGGTTTCCGACCTGACCGGGGCGGTGTTCCGCATCTCCCTGCTGGACGAGCGGGGCCGCCTGGTAATGGGCTTCGCCGAGGTCGGCGCGGATGCCGTGCGCCAGCCGCTGCAGCTCGACGGGCGCACCGTCGGCTGGCTGGCCATGACGCCCTTCCAGAGCGTGACCGAGGTCGGCGGCCAACGCCTGCTGCGCAACCAGCTGCAGGCCAGCCTGAGCATCGGCGCGCTGGCCGTACTGCTGGCAGCGCTGATCGCCTGGTGGGTGGCGCGCCGACTGCTCGCCCCGGTGCGTCGGGTGGCGGCCGCCACCCATCGCCTGGCGGCCGGCGACTACGGCGAACGGGTGGCGGTCGACTCCCGCGACGAGGTCGGCCAGTTGGCCCGCGATTTCAACCGCCTGGCGCACACCCTGGAGCGCAACGAACAGATGCGCCGCGCCTTCATGGCCGACGTCTCCCACGAGCTGCGCACCCCGCTGTCGGTGCTGCGCGGCGAGCTGGAGGCGCTCGAGGACGGCGTGCGCCGGCTGGACGGCGAGTCGCTGCACTCCCTGCAGACCGAGGTGGCCATGCTCGGCCAGTTGGTCGACGACCTCTACGAACTGTCGCTGGCCGACGTCGGCGCGCTGACCTATCGCAAGAGCGCGCTGGATGTGGCCGAGCAGTTGCGGATCGCCGTGGCGATGTTCCGCGAGCGCCTCGCCAAGCGGCGCATCGACCTCGAGCTGCAGCTGCCCGAACGGCCCCTGCCGGTGTTCGCCGACGCCGGCCGCCTGCAACAGCTGTTCGGCAACCTGCTGGAGAACAGCCTGCGCTACACCCATGCCGGCGGCCGCCTGCGGATCGTCGCGCAGGAGGCGGCGGAGGCGGTGAGCATCGACTTCCTCGACTCCGCGCCGGGGGTGGACGAACGCCACCTGCCGCGGCTGTTCGAGCGCTTCTACCGCGGTGAGGCCTCGCGCAGCCGCACCAGCGGCGGCGCCGGGCTGGGACTGGCGATCTGCCTGAGCATCGTCGAGGCCCACGGCGGCAGCCTGAGCGCCCGCCCCTCGCCGCTCGGCGGACTCTGGCTGAACATCGCACTGCCCCGGGGAGCGCACTGATGGAGAACAGCGGCAGCGGGCGCAGCGCCCAGGTCCTGGTGGTGGAGGACGAACCCAAACTCGCGGCCCTGCTGCGCGACTACCTGCTGGCCGACGGATACCGGGTGAGCTGCCTGGACAACGGCCTGGACGTGCTGCCGGCGGTGCGCGCCGCCGCACCCGACCTGATCCTGCTCGACCTCATGCTGCCGGGGCGCGACGGCCTGGAGGTCTGCCGCGAGCTGCGCGGCCTCAGCAATGTGCCGATCGTCATGCTCACCGCGCGAGTCGAGGAACTCGACCGTCTGCTGGGCCTCGAGCTGGGCGCCGACGACTACATCTGCAAGCCGTTCAGCCCGCGCGAAGTGGTGGCGCGGGTGCGCGCCATCCTGCGCCGCTGCCCGCCCCCGCCGGTCGGCGGGCTGGAACTCGACGCAAGCATCTACCGGGCCCGCTGCAACGGCGTCGAGCTGGACCTGACGCCGGTCGAGTTCCGCCTACTCAACTGCCTGGCCTCGGCGCCGGGGCGGATCTTCTCCCGCGATCAACTGCTGGACCGGCTCTACCCCGACCACCGGGTGGTCAGCGACCGTACCGTGGACAGCCACGTCAAGAATCTGCGCCGCAAACTGGAACAGGCCGCCCCGGAACGCAACCCGATCCATTCGATCTACGGGGTCGGGTATAAGCTGGAATGGTAGGACGGACGATCGGCAAGACGCCGGATCCATCCCCTGGAAACCGACCGATCGGAGGGAATTCGATGAGCGCGAAAACACCGGGAACGCTTCTGCCCGCCTGGCTGCTGGCCACCGGGCTGGGACTGGCCGCCCCCGCTGGCGTGGCGGCGCCGGACGAGGTGAGCGCCGAACAGGTGGTCTCCGCCCTGGAGGCCGCGTTCGGCGTGACGCCGGGCGAGCGGCGCAACCACACCAAAGGAACCTGCGCGGCCGGCGAGTTCGTCGGCCTGCCCGCCGCCGCGGCCTGGTCGCGCTCGGCGCTGTTCTCCGGAGAGTCCGTGCCGGTCGTCGCACGCTTCTCGCTGGCCGGCGGCAACCCGAAGGCGCCCGACACGGCCAAGTCGCCGCGCGGCATGGCCCTGGAGTTCCGCCTCCCCGGCGGCGGCCTGCAGCACATGACCATGCTCAATACGCCGGTCTTCGGTGCCGCGCACCCCAGGACCTTCCTCGATCTGATGGTCGCCACGAAGCCCGATCCGGCCACCGGCAAGCCCGATCCCGAGAAGATCAAGGCGTTCAAGGCGAGCCACCCGGACAATCTGGCCCAGGCGCAATTTCTCGACGCGCACAATCCGCCGCCGAGCTACGCCAACAGCAGCTATTTCGGCATCCATGCGTTCTGGTTCGTCGACCGCGACGGCAAGACTACCCCGGTGCGCTGGCGCTTCGTGCCGCAGGACGGCGAGCAGCGCCTCGGCGACGACGAACTCGCGTCCTCGCCGCCTGACTTCCTCGAGCGCCGGCTGATCGAGCGTACCGCCCAGGGCCCACTGCGCTGGGACATGCTGCTGACCCTCGGCGCGCCCGGCGACCCCACCGACGACCCGACCCGAGCCTGGCCGGAGGAGCGCCCGCAGGTGAAGGTCGGCACCCTGACGCTGACCTCGGCAACGCCGCAGAAGGGCGCGACCTGCGAGAAGATCAACTTCGACCCGCTGGTGATGGCCGACGGCATCGCGCCGAGCGACGATCCGGTGCTGCGCTTTCGCTCGCCGGCCTACGCCGCGTCCTTCGCCAAGCGGCTGGGCGGGCAGTGACGGCGGCGCTTTGAGCGGACCGCCCCGTGAGCGAGAATCCCGGCTTTCCCGTGGACTCGCCGGAGGTGGCGTCGTGGAGCAGTTGAAAGAAAAAATCCGCGAGCAGGGCATCGTGCTCTCGGAGCAGGTACTGAAGGTGGATGCCTTCCTCAACCACCAGGTCGATCCGCTGCTGATGCAGCAGATCGGCCGGGAGTTCGCCCGGCGCTTTCGCGACCAGGGCATCGACAAGGTCGTCACCCTCGAGGCCTCGGGCATCGCGCCGGCCCTGATGACCGCGCTGGAGCTGGGCGTGCCGCTGGTGTTCGCCCGCAAGCACCGCTCGCTGACCCTGACCGACAACCTGCTGACCGCCCGGGTCTATTCCTTCACCAAACAGATGGAAAGCACCGTGGCGATTTCCGCCAACCACCTGGCGGCCGGCGAGCGGGTGCTGATCGTCGACGACTTCCTGGCCAACGGCCAGGCCGCGCTGGGACTGGGCGCCATCGTCCGCCAGGCCGGGGCGAGCGTGGTCGGGATCGGCATCGTCATCGAGAAGTCCTTCCAGCCCGGCCGCCGGGCGCTGGAGGAACAGGGCTACCGAGTCGAGTCCCTGGCGCGGATCGCCTCGCTGGCGGGAGGCCACGTCAGCTTCGTGGCGTGAACAGAGACGACGAAGCCGCCCGCAGGCGGCTTCGTCTTCGGCTGGGTCGCGATCAGAGACCGGACATCTTGCCGATGGCGGCCTTCAGCTCGTCGTCCGAGCAGTCGGCACAGGTGCCTTTCGGCGGCATGGCGTTACGGCCGGCGATCGCCGAGTGGAGCAGCGCGTCGAGACCGCCGCGCTCGTCGGCACGGGCTTTCCAGGCGGCGTTGTCGCCGACCTTCGGCGCGTTCAGCAGGCCGCTGCCGTGGCAAGCGTTGCAATGCTTGGCGACGATTTCGTCGCCGGTGCGCGCACCGCCGCCGCTAGCACCGGCGGCAACGGCGGCGACGCCCTTGCACTCCTGGCCAGCCACGCAGACTTCACCGACCGGCTTGAGACGCTCGGCAATTTTTTCGTCGATCGCGGCCTGGACGCTCGTTGCCCACAGGGCCAATACGGCGACCGGTGCCGCCAACATCTTGATCAGATTCACCCTTACCCCCCTCATCGTGGCTGGTTAAGTGCGCCCGCGGCCACGGGTTTTCGCGAGCGGGCGGGAGTATAACCTTACGAAAGGCAGGCTGAAATAAGGGGATACCCGCCCGTCAGGCGGCCCGGCGAGCCGCCGCGCCGCTCAGCAATGTGCCGGGGTGGCGGCGCTGATCAGCCGCGCGGGGGTCGCGAAGGGGTTGCGGAAGCGGTGCGGCTGGCCGGCGATCAGGTAGTAGCTGTCGCCGCTCTCGAGGAGGTGGATCTGCTCGCCGACCTGCAGCTCCAGGCGTCCCTCGACGAGGATGCCGGCCTCCTCGCCCTGGTGGACGAGCAGCGCCGCGCCGCTGTCGGCGCCCGGCGGGTAGGTCACCGAGAGGAAGGCCAGCGCCCGCTCGGGATGGTCCTTGCCGACCAGCCGCATGCTCAGCGGCCCGCTCGACAGCTCGGCCTGCGCGGCGGCGCGGTAGACCACCGGAGGGCTGGCCTCCACAGCGAGGTCGAGGGAGAAGAACTCCATCAGCGACATGGGAATGCCGCCGAGAACCTTCTTCAGGGAGCTGATCGAGGGGCTGACGCTGTTCTTCTCGATCATCGAGATGGTGCTGTTGGTGACGCCCGCGCGCTTGGCGAGTTCACGCTGGGAGAGGCCTTTGAGCTTGCGTATGGATTGCAGTCGAATGCCGACGTCCAAGGCGGGAATCCTCTCGGAAGCCTGAACCAGTTGCCATTAATGATGGCAACGGCGTTCAGTATTTACAACGCTCCGCCGCAGATTCCGTTCAGTCCCGCCAGGACCGGGCGACCCGCCGCACGTTGCAGAACAGCTGGTAGGCGATGGTCCCGGCCGCCGCCGCCACCGCGCCGGCCGGCACCTCGGCGCCCCACAGCTCGACCCGGCTGCCGAGGCCGGCCAGGGGCAGGTCGGTGAGATCCACGGTGAGCATGTCCATCGACACCCGGCCGATCAGCCGCGCCGGCCGGCCGTCGACGGCGACCGGCGTGCCGTCCGGCGCATGCCGCGGGTAGCCGTCGGCATAGCCCAGGGCGACGACCCCGACGCGGGTCGGCCGCGGGCTGACGAAGCGCGCGCCGTAGCCCACCGGCTCGCCGGCCGACAGCTCGCGCACGCTGATGATCTTCGACTCCAGGGTCATCACCGGGCGCAGCCGCGCCGCCTGCTCCTGATGCTGCTCGAAGGGCGTGGCGCCGTAAAGCATGATCCCCGGCCGCAGCCATTCGCCGTCCTGGCCGCGGCGGAACAGCTGTGGCCAACCGAGCAGTGCCGGCGAGTTGCGCAGGCTGAACTCCGCCGCGAGGCCGCCGGTTGCCGCCGCGAACTGCGCCAGCTGTTCGGCGACCCGCGGGCAGCCCAGCTCGTCGGCGCGGGCGAAGTGACTCATGGCGACGATCTTCGCCGCCTTGCCGCTGGCCGCGAGGCGCGCATGGGCCACCCGGTAGTCGGCCGGCGCGAAGCCGACCCGGTGCATGCCGGAGTCGAGCTTCAGCCAGAAGGTCAGCGGCTGCGCGAGCGGTGTACGCTCGATGGCCTCCAGCTGCCAGGACGCATGCACCGCGCACCACAGGCCGTGGCGCTCGATCAGCGCCAGCTCGTCCGCCTCGAAGAAACCTTCCAGCAGCAGGATCGGCGCGCGGATGCCAGCCTCGCGCAGCTCCAGCGCCTCCTCGAGGCAGGCCACCGCAAAGCCGTCGGCCTCGCCTTCCAGAGCTTGGGCGCAGCGCAGCGCGCCGTGCCCGTAGGCATCGGCCTTGACCACCGCCAGGGCGCGCGCGCCGCCCAGTTCGCGGGCCAGCCGGTAGTTGTGGCGCAGGGCGGCAAGATCGATCAGGGCACGGGCGGGGCGCATGGGATGTTGCTCTCGAAGGGGTAAGGGTGAGCCTCAGGGCAGCGCGGCGACGACCGTCATCTCCACCCGGGCGTCATCGCTGTACAGCCGCGCCTCGACGCAGGCCCGCGCCGGCGCGCAGCCGGCCGGCAGCCAGGCGTCCCACACCGCGTTGAGGCCGGCATAGTCGGCGGCCATGTCCTTCAGGTAGATGGTCACCGAGAGCAGCCGCGACTTGTCGCTGCCGGCCTCGGCGAGCAGCCGGTCGACGTTGGCCAGGGTCTGCCGGGTCTGCTCCTCGATGCCGCCGCCGTAGTCGTCCGCCAGCTGCCCGGCCAGGTAGACGGTGCCGTGGTGGACGACGATTTCGCTGTAGCGCGCTTCAGTTCGCAGGCGCCGGATGGACATGGGGGGAGTTCTCCAGAAAATGGCCGTAGCGGGAAATGTCGAGGCCCGCGGCGCTGATCCGCGGGTGCTTGCGCGTCAGCAGGTCGGCCAGCAGGCGGCCGGAACCGCAGGCCATGGTCCAGCCCAGTGTACCGTGCCCGGTGTTGAGGAACAGGTTGCGGTAGCCGGTCGCGCCCACGATCGGCGTGCCGTCCGGAGTGGCCGGGCGCAGCCCGGTCCAGAACTCGGCGCGGGCCAGGTCGCCGCCCTGCGGGTAGAGGTCGCCCACCACCAGCTCGAGGGTTTCGCGCCGACGCGGGTTGAGGGCCAGGTCGAAGCCGGCCAGCTCGGCCATGCCGCCGACGCGGATGCGCGCGTCGAAGCGGGTGATCGCGACCTTGTAGGTCTCGTCGAGGATGGTCGAGGTCGGCGCCAGGGCCGGATCGACGATGGGAAGGGTCAGCGAGTAGCCCTTGAGCGGATAGATCGGCGCGCGGATGCCCAGCGGCGCGAGCAGCTGCGGCGAATAACTGCCGAGGGCCAGCACGTAGTGGTCGGCGCTTTCCAGGCGGCCATCGATGCGCACGCCGAGGAGGCGCTCGCCGTCATGCTCCAGACGCTCGATGTGCCGGCCGAAGCGAAACTCCACACCGAGCCCGGCAGCCAGCTCCGCCAGACGGCGGGTGAACAGCTGGCAGTCGCCGGTCTGGTCGTTGGGCAGGCGCAGAGCGCCGGCGAGCTTGTCGGCGACGCCGGCCAGGGCCGGCTCGACGCGGGCGATGCCGGCGCGGTCGAGCAACTCGTAGGGCACCCCGGAGCGCTCCAGCACGGCGATGTCCTGGGCCGCGGCGTCCAGCTGCTGCTGGGTGCGGAACAGCTGGGTGGTGCCCAGCTGGCGGCCCTCGTAGTCGAGGCCGGTCTCGGCGCGCAGCTCGTCGAGGCAGTCGCGGCTGTACTCGGAGAGACGCACCATGCGCTCCTTGTTAACCGCATAGCGCGCGGCGGTGCAGTTGCGCAGCATCTGCGCCAGCCAGAGGTACTGGCGGGGATCGGCGGTCGGCCTGATGGCCAGCGGCGCGTGGCGCTGCAGCAGCCACTTGAGGGCCTTGAGCGGCACGCCGGGCGCCGCCCAGGGCGAGGCGTAGCCGGGCGACACCTGGCCGGCGTTGGCGAAGCTGGTTTCCATCGCCGGCCCCTCGGCGCGGTCGACCACCGTCACCTCGAAACCGGCCCGGGCCAGATAGTAGGCCGTGGTGGTGCCGATCACTCCGCTGCCCAGTACCAGTACGCGCATGACGGTTTCCCCCTGCGAGCTGCAAACCTTGAATGTCCCCAGTATAAGAAGCCCAAGCCAGTGGCTTGCACTATTTGAACGTCTATATTCAGGTGATTTTCCGGAAACGGGCACCTTTGCCCGGAGAAATCCATGTGAGAACCCAGCACCAGAGCCGCCGCGAACTGGACCGCATCGACCGCCACATCCTGCGTATCCTGCAGCAGGAGGGACGTATCTCGCTCACCGAGCTGGGCGAGCGGGTCGGCCTGTCCACCACGCCCTGCACCGAGCGGGTCCGCCGCCTGGAGCGCGAGGGCTTCATCCTCGGCTATGCGGCGCGGCTCAATCCGCAGTACCTGGGCGCCGGCCTGCTGGTGTTCGTCGAGATCAGCCTGGCCTACAAGTCCGGCGACATCTTCGAGGAGTTCCGCCGGGCGGTGCTGAAGCTGCCCCAGGTGCTGGAATGCCATCTGGTCTCCGGCGATTTCGACTACCTGCTCAAGGCGCGCATCTCGGAGATGGCCTCCTACCGCAAGCTGCTCGGCGACATCCTGCTCAGGCTGCCCCATGTGCGCGAGTCGAAGAGCTATATCGTCATGGAAGAGGTCAAGGAAAGCCTCGAACTGCCAGTGCCGGAATGAGGAGTCGCCGATGAACGCATCGCCAGCGGGCTCGCCCGCCCCTGCGGACAACCACGCACCGTCCTACTACGCCGCCACGGCCGGCCCGCTGCCGGCGTTTCCGGCTCTGGAGGGCGAGCTGCGCGCCGAGGTGTGCGTGGTCGGCGGCGGCTTCAGCGGGCTCAATACCGCCCTCGAACTGGCCGAGCGCGGCCTCTCGGTGGTCCTGCTGGAAGCACGGGTGCTCGGCTGGGGCGCCAGCGGGCGCAACGGCGGGCAGCTGATCCGCGGCCTCGGCCACGATCTCGAAGGCTTCCGCCCGCTGCTCGGCGCGGACGGGGTCCGTGCGCTGAAGCTGATGGGCCTGGAAGCGGTGGAAATCGTCCGCCGGCGCATCGAACGCCACGCCATCGACTGCGACCTGACCTGGGGCTACTGCGACCTGGCTACCCGGGCGCGGCATGTCGAGCACCTCCAAACCGAGTACGCCGAGCTGCTGGCGCTCGGCTACTGCCATGAGCTGCGCCTGCTGGAAGCCGGGCAGATGCCCGAGGTGATCGGCTCCGAACGCTACTGCGGCGGCCTGCTGGACCGCGGCTCGGGCCATCTGCATCCGCTCAAGCTGCTGCTCGGCGAGGCCGCCGCGGCGCAGGCGCTCGGCGTGCGACTGTTCGAGCGTTCGGCGGTGACGAAGATCGACCACGGCCGCGACGTCTGCGTGCACACCGCCCGCGGCCGGGTCCGCGCCGCCAGCCTGGTGCTCGCCGGCAACGCCCATCTCGGTGCCCTCGAGCCGGCGCTGGCCGGCAAGGTGCTGCCGGCCGGCAGCTACCTCATCGCCACCGAACCGCTCTCCCCCGCCCTGGCCGCCGAGCTGCTGCCGCAGAACCTGGCGGTCTGCGACCAGCGCGTGGTGCTCGACTACTTCCGGCTGTCCGCCGACCGCCGCCTGCTGTTCGGCGGCGCCTGCCACTATTCCGGGCGCGACCCGCGGGACATCGCCGGCTACATGCGACCGAAGATGCTCAAGGTCTTTCCCCAGCTCGCCGACACGCGCATCGACTACGCCTGGGGCGGGATGATCGGCATCGGCGCCAACCGCCTGCCGCAGATCGGCCGGCTGAGGGACCAGCCCAACGTCTACTACGCCCAGGGCTATTCCGGCCACGGGCTGAACGCCACCCACCTGGCCGGCCGGCTGCTCGCCGAGGCCATCGCCGGGCAGCAGGGCGGCGGCTTCGAGCTGTTCGCCCGGGTGCCGCACCGCACCTTCCCCGGCGGCCCGCGCCTGCGCGCGCCACTGCTCGCCTTGGGCATGCTCTGGTACCGGCTGCAGGAGCTGCTGTGAAGCGCTCTACAGCTTGATCCAGGTGGCCTTCAGCTCGGTGTACTTGTCGAAGGCGTGCAGCGACTTGTCGCGGCCGTTGCCGGACTGCTTGAAGCCGCCGAACGGCGCGGTCATGTCGCCGCCATCGTACTGGTTTACCCACACGCTGCCGGCGCGCAGCGCCCGGGCGGTGCGGTGGGCCTTGGACAGGTCGCGGGTCCAGAGCGCCGCGGCCAGCCCGTAGGGGCTGTCGTTGGCGATCCGCACCGCCTCCTCCGGGGTGTCGAAGACGATCACCGAGAGCACCGGGCCGAAGATTTCCTCGCGGGCGATCTTCATGGCGTTGCTCACCCCGTCGAACACCGTCGGCTCGACGTAGGTGCCGCCGGTTTCCTCGAGGACGCGTCGGCCGCCGGTCAGCAGGCTGGCGCCCCCGCTCAATCCGGCCTCGATGTAGCCGAGCACGGTGTCGAGCTGCTGGCGGTCCACCAGGGCGCCGACGTTGGTCGCCGGGTCCAGCGGGTGGCCGGGCTGCCAGGCCTTCAGCGCTTCCAGCAGCAGCGGCAGGAACTGGTCCTTGATCGAGCGCTCGACCAACAGGCGCGAACCGGCGGTGCACACTTCACCCTGGTTGAAGGCGATGGCGCCCGCTGCGGCCTCGGCGGCGGCCTTGAGGTCCGGCGCGTCGGCGAAGACGATGTTCGGGCTCTTGCCGCCGGCCTCCAGCCAAACACGCTTCATGTTCGACTCGCCGGCGTAGACCATCAGTTGCCGGGCGATCCGGGTCGAGCCGGTGAACACCAGGCAATCGATGTCCATGTGCAGCGCCAGCGCCTTGCCCACCGTATGGCCGTAGCCCGGCAGGACGTTGAGCACGCCGGGCGGAATGCCCGCCTCGAACGCCAGCTGGGCGAGGCGGATGGCGGTCAAGGGCGACTTCTCCGAGGGCTTGAGGATCACCGAATTGCCGCTGGCCAGCGCCGGGCCGAGCTTCCAGCAGGCCATCAGCAGCGGGAAGTTCCATGGCACGATGGCCGCCACCACGCCGACCGGTTCGCGGGTGACCAGGCCCAGCTCGTCGTCGGGGGTGGCGGCCACCTCGCCGTAGAGCTTGTCGATCGCCTCGCCGCTCCAGCGCAGTGCACGCGCCGCGGCCGGCACGTCGATCCTCAGCGCGTCCGTGATCGGCTTACCCATGTCCAGGGTTTCCAGCAGGGCCAGCTCCTCGCGGTGGGTTTCCAGCAGCTCGGCCAGGCGGATCATCACCGCCTTGCGCTTGGCCGGTGCCAACCGCGACCAGCGGCCGTCCTCGAAGCTGCGCCGCGCCGCCGCCACCGCCAGTTCGGCATCGGCCGCGTCGCAGCTGGCCACCTGCGCCAGCCGGCGCCCGTCGACCGGGCTCAGGCAGTCGAAGGTCGCGCCCTCGACGGCTGTCAGGTAGTGGCCGTCGACGAAGGCGCGGCCCTCGAGGGTCAGGCAGCGGGCACGTTCTTCCCAGTCGGCGCGGGTCGGGCTGGTCATGGGGGCATCCTTCTCGTCACGGGAGTCATCGAAACACCCTACCCCCCGCACCCAGGGCTTTCAATATGATATGGATGCACGTCCCCGAAAACGAAGAAGCCCGCCAAAAGGCGGGCTTCTTCGTCAGGCAGCCGATCAATCACTTGATCTTGGCTTCCTTGTAGATCACGTGCTTGCGCACGACAGGATCGTACTTCTTGATCTCGATCTTGTCGGGGGTGGTGCGCTTGTTCTTGTCGGTGGTGTAGAAATGGCCGGTACCGGCGCTGGACACCAAACGGATCAGATCACGCATGACTATCTCCTCAAACCTTTTCGCCGCGAGCGCGCAGCTCGGACAGTACGACGTCGATACCGCGCTTGTCGATGATGCGCATGCCCTTGGCGGAAACGCGCAGACGCACGAAACGCTTCTCGGACTCGACCCAGAAGCGGTGATGCTGCAGGTTCGGCAGGAAACGACGGCGGGTTTTGTTGTTCGCGTGGGAAATGTTGTTCCCGGTAACCGGACCCTTACCGGTCACTTGACAGACTCTCGACATGCCTCAGCCCTCAAAAACCACATGCCCAACCCGGCATGGGTTGGCCGCTTATCTTTCAGTCATTCGGCGCCCGGCGATTCGCGCGAAAGGCTTTCGCACGCCAGCTGCGCCACGATTCATCGGGGTCTGACCGGCTGTCACTGCCAACGCAGGAAGCGGGCCCCTAGAAAAGAGCGCTGCTTTATATCAGAAAGCCCCCGATGGGGCAAGAATCGCGCGACTTCGGCCAGGGCAATCGCGCTACATCGCTCTTGCGTTGGACGAGGATTAGCGGTAACGGACAAGACTTTTCCGAGCCCCATCATGCTGCCCAATCCACAGCCCTACTTCGCCAGGCTCGTCGACCCACGGCGCGAAACCCGCAACAAGCTGCACGCCCTGCAGGACATCGTCATGATCACGCTCTGCGC
>NZ_FOFJ01000139.1 GCF_900110885.1 Azotobacter beijerinckii
ACCTCATTTGAAGGTGGGGTTCATGGAGCGCTTTCTGCACATCGAGGGCAAGATGAACCGCGCACTGGTTGGCCTCGCACTGCGTCAGCAGCTGTACCGCCAGACCGCCCAACAACTCCTGCAGCTGCTTAGGGCTGCGATTGTCGATCAAATGCGGCGACACCTCGAACTTGAGATGAGCCCCCACCGAATCGGCCTTGACGTTGTGATTCTTGACCAGGGCAATCAACCCCAAATCCGCATTCTGCAGCTTGAACTGATACCCCGAGTCCGAGCCCGACGAGCAGATAGCGGACGCGGCTTGAGTCCGCACTACCGCCGGCACACGTCGGCGGCATGTCTAAACTGCACTGACTATCAATCTCCAGCTATTTATTTTTGCTTTACTTCTTGCAAAGTGCTAACGAGTTTATGGACTTTCGTTGTCGGATTATCACTACCATTGCGCTCAGCATCACCAATTAATCGCTCGGCAAATCTCTTAGCCTGCCCAACCTGACCAAAGACATGGACAAATGATCCCCTGGAACCTTTTTCATAGTCAGGCCAGTAATCTTTTAGAACAGAAACCACTTGATCCCCTGCACTTTTACCACCAGCACCAACAAAAGGTGCTGACGAATAATTAAAATGCAAAAGCAACCACACCTCAAAACAAGGAACAGATGTTATTGCCTCAAAAACATTTAAAGGGCGCAACTTACTTAAATAAAAAAGCGCCTCCTGATAGTTTGGATGCTGATCACGATCAAAAACACAATAGACCTTATCAAAGGCCCCTTCACAATCATGTAACGACTCTCGATAAAGCCTTTCTCCGTGCCGCACGACACTCATCGGATCAGAACCACACTCACCACTAACCCGAACCTTTGCACTTTCAATTTCATAAAAATCCTTAAGCTCCTCAAAATAAAAAGGCTCCGTCTTACTCCCTTCACAGACAATTAAAATTTTATCGCACCCCAAGCGAACCGGAGGACGCCTCTGTAAATCACGCATCCTTTTAGCTTTACGGCGGTGATGTAGATCATCACTTCCCACGCTAAGCCTCCACAACCTTAAGAGATCTAATATATGGTAAAGCACCATACCTACCAGCGAGGTATGCAGCCTCAATATTCTCGCGCCCCTTTCTCGGACTGAAGTCTGTTAGCGGGTATAAGTGAGTTGCTTGATCATTCTCTTTTTCACAAAACCAAATTTGGTCCCGCCGAAACACTTCTTGACTCAAGATGGATGTCTCGTGCGTAGTAAAGATCAACTGCGCATTCTTAGGGTTTGTCTCATTGCTATGAAACAAATCAACAAGAAATCCTACCAATTTCGGATGCAAGTTATCATGCAGTTCATCCACAGCCAATACCAAACCTTTTTTCAGCACATCAAGCCATGGACCAGCAAACGCAAATAGCTTTTGAGTGCCATCTGACTCCTCATGAAAATCAAACTCAACCTTCTGCCCTTGAGTTCCATGATGAACTGTTCGAACATCATAAATAGATCTGTCCTTCATAGACTCCAGAAGCTGCTTCTTCATCTCCTCAGGCATACTTTCTGGTAAATGATTTACCGAAAACTGCTCCGACTCAACATGCACATCATGGATATCTAAATCTGCCGCCCTTAAGAAGTCCAATACACGCGCACGATCCTCCTCCTGCTCACATAAGGAAGCTGTATAAGAAAGCCCCCAACCAGAAACATTAGTTAACCTTAGCTTATCTTTAAACCAATCAAAAACCGGCTGAAGCTGTTTGCTATTTAATTGAACAGCTGTAGATAAGAACAAAGCATTGTCCCGAGTAGATTCCTTCCAGAGCTGCTTCTGCCCTACCAACGCACCACCTAAAGACCAAGCGTACTTATCACTAAGTTCACTCCATTCCCTAGTAAACCAGCGTTGGGGCCGACCGTTAGGAGAAGCAATCAACCACTCCTCTACAACCTTCCTTTTAGTTAAAGCAAAACCATACTGATACTTCACTCCACTCGAAACAAAAACAGCCTCAAACTCTGTAGGCAGATTCTCTGTCTCTTGATCCAAAAGGAATGGAGTAACAGGAAGCTCATCCCCCTGCTGCTTTTGAGCTGCTGACTCAAGAACAATTACTTTCATTGTACGAAGCGCATCAAGCAGATTAGATTTACCTGCAGCATTAGCTCCATAAATGGCAGCAGAGCGCAACAATGGACCTGTGGCCTGCACTTCAGGATCAAAGCTATTCGTCTCTGCTAGCTCATCACCCTTAGCTTTAACCAAGCTAAGGGTTTGCTCATCTCGGACGGAGCGCCAATTTTTAACGCTAAATTGGATTAACATAAGCCACAACCTCTTTTGACATCCATTTCTGACAAAATCTGGCAAAATCTGCCTCAAAAATGAATTTAGCATGCTTTTCCTATCCATTGCCGGCATCTCGTCAATAATAGACAGGCACTGCCCTTTACTCGGAGCATGGACTGGCGTCAAGGCATCAACACCCCGCCCCCAGGGCAATCGCGCTACATCGCTCTTGCGTTGGACGAGGATTAGCGGTAACGGACAAGACTTTTCCGAGCCCC
>NZ_FOFJ01000071.1 GCF_900110885.1 Azotobacter beijerinckii
ATGGTCGTCACCCTGATCGCTCCGATCGCCATGGAAGACGGTCTGCGCTTCGCTATTCGCGAAGGCGGTCGTACCGTTGGCGCCGGCGTGGTTGCCAAGATCATCGAGTAATCGGTGAGGCGATAGGAAAAAGCCCCTTCTGGGGCTTTTTCTATTGCTGATCATTTTATTGACACCTTGGGGGGGCATCCGTACAATTGCGCCTCCTTTTACTGGGCGTATTGCGCCTGGTAGGGTGGCAACTTCGAGTCTGAGGTCAAAATGCAAAACCAACAAATCCGTATTCGGTTGAAGGCTTTTGACCATCGCCTGATCGATCAATCTACCCAGGAAATCGTGGAAACCGCGAAACGTACTGGTGCTCAGGTGCGTGGTCCGATTCCTCTGCCTACCCGCAAAGAGCGGTACACCGTTCTGATTTCGCCGCATGTCAACAAGGATGCGCGCGATCAGTATGAAATTCGTACCCACAAGCGCGTGCTGGACATCGTTCAGCCGACCGACAAGACCGTCGATGCGCTGATGAAGCTCGATCTAGCGGCTGGCGTGGAAGTGCAGATCAGCCTCGGCTAAGACCGCTCAGGTTTTGGTCGTGTAACGCTCTGAAATGGGCGGCCATAGCGGGTGAAAGCCCCGTACACTCGAGAGGTTCAAAAAATGACTATTGGTGTAGTCGGTCGTAAGTGCGGCATGACCCGCATTTTCACCGAAGAAGGTGTCTCCATTCCGGTTACGGTCATTGAGATCGAGCCGAATCGCGTGACCCAGTTCAAGAATGAAGAAAGCGATGGCTATCGCGCAGTGCAGGTCACTGTCGGCGAGCGCCGGGCTTCGCGCGTGACAAAGGCTCAAGCTGGTCACTTCGCCAAGGCAAATGTCGCTGCCGGTCGTGGTGTCTGGGAGTTTCGCCTCGAAGAGGGCGAGTACCAATCTGGCGACCAGCTCACCGCCGAAATTTTCCAGGCTGGGCAACTGGTGGACGTCACTGGTCAGTCCAAGGGTAAAGGCTACGCCGGTACCATCAAGCGCTGGAATTTCCGTGGTCAGGACAATACCCACGGCAACTCCGTTTCCCACCGTGCTCCGGGCTCCATCGGCCAGTGCCAGACTCCTGGTCGTGTGTTCAAGGGCAAGAAGATGTCCGGTCATCTGGGCGCCGAGCGCGTGACCGTGCAGTCCCTGGAAGTGGTTCGTGTCGACGCTGAGCGCAATCTGCTGCTGGTCAAGGGTGCCGTTCCCGGTGCCACCGGTGGCGATGTGATCGTGCGTCCGGCGGCCAAGGCTCGCGGTTAAGAGGGGAAGCTGAGATGCAATTGAATGTAAATGGCGCTCAGGCGATCGAGGTCTCCGAGCGTACCTTTGGCGGCGAGTTCAACGAGACCCTCGTGCACCAAGCTGTCGTTGCCTATCTGGCGGGTGGTCGCCAAGGCAGCAAGCAGCAGAAGAACCGCTCCGATGTCAGCGGCGGTGGTAAGCGCCCCTGGCGCCAGAAGGGTACCGGTCGTGCCCGTGCCGGTACGACCCGTGGTCCGATCTGGCGTGGCGGTGGTGTGACCTTCGCCGCTCGTCCGCAAAATCACGAGCAGAAGCTCAACAAGAAGATGTACCGCGCCGCTCTGCGCTCGATCCTGAGCGAACTGGTGCGTCAGGAGCGTCTGGTCGTTGTTGAGGATTTCGCTGTAGATGCACCCAAGACCAAGAGCTTGGTGAGTAAGCTGGGCGGCTTGGGGCTGAGCGATGTACTGATCGTCTCCGACGCTGTCGATCAGAATCTGTACCTGGCTGCGCGCAACCTGCCGCACGTCGATGTTCGCGACGTCCAGGGTTCCGATCCGGTCAGCCTGATCGCGTATGACAAGGTGCTGATCACCGTGTCGGCCGTGAAGAAATTCGAGGAGCTGCTGGGATGAACCAGGAACGCGTATTCAAGGTGCTGCTTGGTCCGCACATCTCCGAGAAGGCCACGGTGCTGGCGGAAAGCAAGAAGCAGTTCGTTTTCAAGGTTGCCACCGATGCAACCAAGCTGGAAATCAAGAAGGCTGTCGAAGCCCTGTTCGACGTGAAGGTCGCGCGTGTCACCACCCTGAATGTCCAGGGCAAGACCAAGCGCACCGCTCGCGGTCTGGGCAAGCGCAACGACTGGAAGAAGGCGTACGTCGCTCTTCAGGCCGGCCAAGATCTCGATTTCGCCAGCGGCGCTGAGTAAAGGGGTGCATCATGGCAATCGTTAAGTGCAAACCGACTTCCGCGGGCCGCCGTTTTGTGGTCAAGGTGGTCAACCAGGAGCTGCACAAGGGTGCTCCCTATGCGCCGCTGCTGGAGAAGAAGTCCAAGTCCGGTGGTCGTAACAACAACGGCCGCATCACCACCCGCCACATTGGCGGTGGTCACAAGCAGCACTATCGTCTGGTCGACTTCCGTCGCAACAAGGATGGCATCCCGGCCGTCGTCGAGCGCATCGAGTACGACCCGAACCGTACCGCGCACATCGCGCTGCTGAAGTACGCCGATGGCGAGCGCCGCTACATCATCGCTCCCAAGGGCGTTGCTGCTGGAGATCAACTGATTTCCGGCGTGAACGCACCGATCAAGTCGGGCAATACGCTGCCGCTGCGCAACATTCCGGTCGGTTCCACCATTCACGGCGTCGAGCTGAAGCCGGGCAAGGGTGCCCAGATCGCCCGTTCCGCCGGTGCTTCTGTCCAGCTGGTCGCTCGCGAGGGCGCCTATGTGACCCTGCGTCTGCGCTCCGGCGAGATGCGCAAGGTTCTGGCCGACTGCCGTGCGACCCTCGGTGAGGTCTCCAATGCCGAGCACAGTCTGCGTTCGTTGGGCAAGGCCGGTGCCAAGCGCTGGCGTGGTGTCCGTCCGACCGTCCGTGGTGTGGCGATGAACCCGGTAGACCATCCGCATGGTGGTGGTGAAGGTCGTACCTCGGGTGGTCGTCATCCGGTGTCGCCGTGGGGCTTCCCGACCAAGGGTGCGAAGACCCGGTCGAACAAGCGCACCGACAACATGATCGTCCGCCGCCGTAAGTAACTAGAGGGATACGACTGTGCCGCGTTCTCTGAAAAAAGGTCCTTTCATCGATCTTCACCTGTTGAAGAAGGTCGAAGTGGCGGTGGAAAAAAACGATCGCAAACCGGTTAAGACTTGGTCGCGTCGTTCGATGATCCTGCCGCAGATGGTCGGTCTGACCATCGCCGTGCATAACGGCCGCCAGCATGTCCCGGTGCTTGTCAACGAGGATATGGTCGGTCACAAACTGGGCGAGTTTGCCGCTACCCGTACCTATCGTGGTCATGCGGCAGACAAGAAAGCCAAGCGTTGAGGGGTAAGGAAAGATGGAAGTAGCCGCTAAGCTGTCGGGCGCTCGAATCTCCGCCCAGAAAGCCCGCTTGGTCGCCGACCAGATTCGCGGGAAGAAGGTGGGCGATGCGCTCAATCTCTTGGCTTTCAGCAGCAAGAAAGCCGCCGAGATCATGAAGAAAGTGCTGGAGTCGGCCGTTGCCAACGCCGAGCACAACGAGGGCGCGGACGTGGACGATCTGAAGGTCTCCACTGTTTTCGTCAACGAAGGGCGTTCGCTTAAGCGCATCATGCCGCGCGCCAAGGGCCGTGCTGATCGCATCGTCAAGCGGTCTTGCCATATCACTGTCAAGGTTGCGGACAAGTAACGGAGTCGATCAGATGGGTCAGAAAGTACATCCCGTTGGCATCCGCCTGGGAATCGTCAAGGAGCATACCTCGGTCTGGTATGCAGATAAGCGCACTTATGCCGATTATCTGTTTGCCGACCTGAAGGTCCGAGAGTATCTCCAAGACAAACTAAAAAGCGCGTCCGTCAGCCGTATCGACATCGCTCGTCCGGCTCAAACCGCACGTATCACCATCCACACTGCTCGTCCCGGCATCGTGATCGGCAAGAAAGGTGAGGATGTTGAAAAGCTGCGTCAGGACCTGACCAAGCAAATGGGTGTGCCGGTGCACATCAACATCGAAGAGATCCGCAAGCCGGAACTCGACGGTATGCTGGTTGCTCAAAGCGTGGCTCAGCAGCTCGAGCGTCGCGTGATGTTCCGTCGCGCCATGAAGCGTGCGGTACAAAACGCCATGCGCATTGGTGCCAAGGGCATCAAGATCCAGGTGAGTGGTCGTCTGGGTGGTGCGGAGATCGCCCGTACCGAATGGTACCGCGAAGGTCGTGTGCCGCTGCACACCCTGCGCGCGGATATCGATTACGCCACCTACGAAGCGCACACCACTTACGGTGTGATCGGCGTCAAGGTTTGGATCTTCAAAGGCGAGGTCATTGGTGGCCAGCACGAAGAACTCAAGCCGCAAGCGCCGGCGCCTCGCAAAAAAGCTGCTAAGTAAGAGGAGTACGCAACATGCTGCAACCCAAGCGTACAAAATTCCGTAAGCAGATGACCGGCCACAACCGTGGCCTGGCTCACCGTGGTAGCAAGGTCAGCTTCGGCGAGTTTGCCCTGAAGTCCGTGAGCCGCGGTCGTCTCACCGCCCGCCAGATCGAGGCCGCCCGTCGTGCCTTGACCCGTCACGTCAAGCGTGGCGGCAAGATCTGGATTCGCGTATTCCCCGACAAGCCGGTTACCAAGAAGCCCCTCGAAGTTCGTATGGGTAAGGGTAAGGGTAACGTCGAGTACTGGGTAGCCCAGATCCAGCCGGGCAAGGTGCTCTACGAAATCGAGGGTGTTTCCGAAGAGCTGGCGCGCGAGGCTTTCGCCCTGGCAGCAGCCAAGCTGCCGCTCGCCACCACTTTTGTTAAGCGGACGGTGATGTGATGAAAGCGAATGAACTTCGTGAAAAATCGGCTGAGCAGCTGAGCGAGCAATTGCTTGGCCTGCTGCGCGACCAGTTCAATCTGCGCATGCAGAAGGCGACTGGTCAACTGGGGCAGAGTCACCTGCTCTTGCAAGTGAAGCGCGATATCGCTCGCGTCAAGACTGTGCTCAACCAGCAGGCAGGTAAGTGATCATGGCTGAAGCTCAGAAAACCGTTCGCACGCTGACCGGCCGTGTCGTAAGCGACAAAATGGACAAGACCATCACCGTCCTGATCGAGCGCCGCGTGAAGCACCCGATCTACGGTAAATACGTGAAGCGTTCGACCAAGCTGCACGCCCACGATGAAACCAACCAGTGCCGTATCGGCGACACGGTCACCATCCGCGAGACCCGTCCGCTGGCCAAGACCAAGTCCTGGATGCTGGTGGAAGTCGTCGAGCGCGCGGTGGAAGTCTAAGAGACTAAGGGTCGGAGAAAGTTATGATTCAGACTCAATCCATGCTCGACGTGGCCGACAATAGCGGTGCTCGTCGCGTCATGTGCATCAAGGTGCTGGGCGGTTCGCATCGCCGTTATGCCGGCATCGGCGACATCATCAAGGTGACCGTGAAGGAAGCGATTCCGCGCGGCAAGGTCAAGAAGGGCCAGGTCATGACGGCTGTGGTGGTTCGCACCAGGCACGGCGTGCGTCGCCCCGATGGCTCGATCATCCGCTTCGACGGCAATGCGGCTGTCCTGCTGAACAACAAGCAGGAGCCGATCGGCACTCGCATCTTCGGGCCGGTCACTCGTGAGCTTCGTTCCGAGAAGTTCATGAAGATCGTCTCGCTCGCCCCTGAAGTGCTGTAAGGAGAAGCCGTCATGCAAAAGATTCGTCGTGACGACGAGATCATCGTCATCGCCGGCAAGGACAAGGGCAAGCGTGGCAAGGTGCTCAAGGTTCTCGCGGACGACCGTCTGGTCGTCGGTGGGGTCAACCTGATCAAGCGCCATAGCAAGCCGAACCCGATGCTGGGCGTCCAGGGCGGTATCGTCGAGAAGGAGGCGCCTCTGCACGTCTCCAACGTGGCCATCTTCAATGCCGAAACCAACAAGGCTGATCGCGTCGGTTTCAAGGTCGAAGACGGCAAGAAAATTCGTGTCTTCAAGTCGACCCAAAAGCCGGTTGATGCTTGAGCACTGCTAGGTAGATAACCATGGCACGACTAAAAGAGATTTACCGGAACGAGATCGCGCCCAAGCTGAAGAACGAACTTCAGCTGGCCAACGTGATGGAAATTCCGCGCATCACCAAAATCACTCTGAACATGGGGGTTGGCGAGGCGGTCGGTGACAAGAAAGTCATCGAGAACGCCGTTGCCGACCTGGAGAAGATCACTGGCCAGAAGGCTGTGGTCACCTATGCCCGCAAGTCCATCGCTGGCTTCAAGATCCGCGAAGGCTGGCCGATCGGTGTCAAAGTGACCCTGCGTCGCGATCGCATGTACGAGTTCCTGGATCGCCTGCTCGCCATCTCCCTGCCGCGCGTGCGTGACTTCCGCGGCCTGAATGCCAAGTCCTTCGATGGCCGTGGCAACTACAGCATGGGCGTGAAAGAACAAATCATCTTCCCGGAAATCGATTACGACAAGATCGATGCGCTGCGTGGTCTGGATATCACCCTGACCACCACTGCCCGTACCGATGATGAAGGCCGCGCCCTGCTGCGTGCCTTTAACTTCCCGTTCCGCAACTGACTGGAGTCGGCAATGGCCAAACAGAGCATGAAGAACCGCGAGCTGAAACGTCAGCAAACGGTTGCCAAGTACGCCAAAAAGCGTGCCGAGCTGAAAGCTACCATCGCCAACCCGAACTCCACTCCGGAGCAGCGTTGGGAAGCCCAGATCGCCCTGCAGAAGCAGCCGCGTGATGCCAGTGCTTCGCGCCTGCGCAACCGCTGCCGTCTGACCGGTCGTCCCCATGGCGTCTACCGCAAGTTCGGTCTGGCTCGCAATATGCTGCGCCAGGCCGCCATGCGCGGTGACGTTCCGGGTCTGGTCAAGGCCAGCTGGTAAGTACGATCCGGGGCTCGCGAAGCCTTCGTCGAGTCCGGGTTATCTGAATCAAGCCCCTTTTGGGGCTTGATTCTTTTTTGGGCAGCCTCTAGGATGCTCGGCTCCCCTGAATCTTGATTTTTTCTTGTAGTCAAGGTCTGGGGCTCAGGCCGCAAGGCTTTCTTTCTGTATCAGGAGCAATTAGCCCATGAGTATGCAGGACCCGTTAGCGGACATGCTAACTCGTATCCGTAATGCCCAGATGGCTGAGAAGACCGTCGTGAGTATGCCGTCTTCCAAGCTGAAGGTGGCTGTGGCCAGTGTTCTCAAGAACGAGGGCTACATTTCGGATTATCAAGTCAGCAGCGACATCAAACCGCTGTTGTCCATTGAGCTCAAGTATTTCGAGGGCCGTCCGGTCATCGAGGAGCTCAAGCGCGTGAGTCGTCCTGGCCTGCGCCAGTACAAGTCCGTCGATCAGCTGCCGAAAGTGCGTGGCGGTCTGGGCGTTTCGATCGTGTCCACCAACAAGGGTGTGATGACTGATCGTGCGGCCCGTGCTGCTGGTGTTGGTGGCGAAGTGCTTTGCACTGTGTTCTAAGGGGGGAACAGCATGTCTCGCGTTGCTAAGAACCCCGTCAAGCTGCCCGCTGGCGTAGAGATCAATCTGGCCGGCCAGCAGCTTTCGGTGAAGGGAGCCAAGGGCTCTCTCGAATTGAATGTGCATCCTTCCGTCGAAGTCATCCAGGATGCCGGTGAGCTGCGTTTCGCTGCCCGTAATGGCGATCAGCAGAACCGGGCCATGGCCGGTACGACCCGTGCACTCGTCAATAACATGGTGATCGGTGTCAGTCAGGGCTTCGAGCGCAAGCTGCAACTGGTTGGCGTTGGTTACAAGGCGCAGGCCAAGGGGCAAGTTCTGTCCCTGGCGCTTGGCTTCTCCCATCCGGTGGATTACGAACTGCCGCAAGGCATCACCGCAGAGACTCCCAGCCAGACCGATATCCTGATCAGGGGCATCGACAAGCAGCTGGTTGGTCAGGTGGCGGCCGAGATTCGCGACTTCCGTCGTCCCGAGCCGTATAAGGGCAAGGGTGTGCGGTATGCCGGCGAAGTGGTCCATCGCAAAGAAGCCAAGAAAAAGTAGGGCATAGCAAATGAGCGTAAAGAAAGAAACTCGTCTGCGTCGCGCTCGCAAGGCACGCCTGAAAATGCGCGAGCTGGAAACCGTACGCCTCTGCGTGTACCGCTCTTCCCAGCATATCTACGCCCAGGTCATCACGGCCGACGGCGGCAAGGTTCTGGCGTCCGCCTCAACCTTGGACAAAGAACTGCGTGACGCTGCCACCGGCAACGTCGATGCGGCCAAGAAGGTTGGCCAACTGGTAGCCGAGCGTGCGAAGGCCGCTGGCGTAACCCAAGTGGCATTCGACCGTTCTGGCTTCAAGTACCACGGTCGTGTCAAGGCACTGGCCGATGCTGCTCGTGAAGGCGGGCTGGAGTTCTAAGTTATGGCGAATAACGAGCAAAAGCGCGACGAGGGCTACATCGAGAAGCTGGTCCAGGTCAATCGCGTCGCCAAGACCGTCAAGGGTGGTCGCATTTTCACCTTTACCGCGCTGACGGTCGTTGGTGATGGCAAGGGGCGTGTTGGCTTCGGTCGCGGCAAGTCCCGCGAGGTTCCGGCTGCCATCCAGAAAGCCATGGAAGCTGCCCGTCGCAACATGATCCAAGTCGATCTGAACGGCACCACTCTGCAGTATCCGGTCAAATCCGCCCATGGCGCTTCCCGGGTCTATATGCAGCCTGCCAGCGAGGGTACCGGGATCATCGCCGGTGGCGCCATGCGTGCTGTTCTCGAGGTTGCGGGTGTGCAGAACGTCCTGGCCAAGTGCTACGGCTCGACCAATCCGGTGAACGTGGTTTACGCCACCTTCAAGGGACTGAAGGAAATGCAGTCCCCCGAGTCGGTGGCAGCCAAGCGTGGCAAGAGCGTCGAGGAGATTCTCTGATCATGGCAACTGTCAAAGTCACTCTGGTCAAGAGCCTGAATGGTCGCCTGGCCAATCATAAGGCTTGCGTCAAGGGCCTGGGCCTGCGTCGCATCGGTCACACTGTCGAGGTTCAGGATACTCCTGAGAATCGCGGGATGATCAACAAGGCCTATTACCTGCTTCGTGTGGAGGGTTAATCCATGCAACTGAACGATCTGCGTTCCGCGCCGGGTGCCCGGCGCGAGAAGCTGCGTCCGGGTCGTGGCATCGGCAGTGGTCTCGGTAAGACCGGCGGCCGTGGCCACAAAGGGCAGACTTCCCGCTCCGGCGGCAAGATCGCTCCCGGGTTCGAGGGCGGTCAACAGCCTCTGCATCGCCGTCTGCCGAAGTTCGGCTTCACTTCCCTGAAAGCCATGGATCGTGCGGAAATCCGCACCTCCGAACTGGCTAAGGTAGAAGGCGATGTCGTGACCCTGCAGGCACTGAAAGATGCCGACTTGGTCAATCAGAACGTCCGTCGCGTGAAGGTCATGCTGTCTGGCGAGGTAGGCCGGGCCGTTACCCTGAAGGGGATCGCCGTCACCAAGGGTGCGCGTGCGGCCATCGAAGCAGTTGGCGGTAAAATCGAGGACTAAATGGCTAAGCAAGGTGCTCTCTCCGCACTCAGCAATGGCGGGCTGTCCGAGCTCTGGGCTCGGCTGCGATTCCTGTTCCTGGCGATCATCGTCTATCGCATAGGCGCACATATCCCGGTGCCAGGAATCAATCCCGACAGGCTGGCGGAACTGTTCCAGCAGAACGAGGGAACCATTCTTAGCCTGTTCAACATGTTTTCCGGTGGCGCGCTGGAGCGGATGAGCATCTTCGCGCTGGGGATCATGCCGTATATTTCGGCATCGATCATCATGCAGTTGATGACGGTGGTCAGTCCGCAGCTGGAGCAGTTGAAGAAGGAAGGCGAGGCCGGGCGCCGCAAGATCAGCCAGTACACCCGTTACGGGACGCTCGCTTTGGCGATCGTCCAGGCCTTCGGCATGTCCGTCGGCCTGGCCAGTCAGGGCGTCGCCTTCGCCGCCGATTTCGGCTTCTACTTTGTGGCTGTAAGCACCTTCGTGGCGGGTGCGATGTTCATGATGTGGCTGGGCGAGCAGATCACCGAGCGGGGTGTTGGCAACGGCATCTCGATGCTGATTTTCTCCGGTATCGTGGCGGGCCTGCCTGCCGCAATCGGTCAGTCCTTCGAGTCTGCTCGTCAGGGTGACATCAATATCATCGCTCTGCTTGCCGTCGCACTGTTGGCTGTGGCGATCATCGGTTTCGTGGTTTTCGTCGAGCGCGGCCAGCGCCGTATCGCGGTGCACTATGCCAAGCGTCAGCAAGGCCGTAAGGTCTTCGCCGCGCAGACCAGCCACTTGCCGCTGAAAGTGAATATGGCGGGCGTTATTCCGGCCATTTTTGCTAGCAGCATCCTGCTGTTTCCGGCTTCGCTGGGCTCTTGGTTCGGTCAGTCGGAAGGTATGGGTTGGTTGCAGGACATCGCCCAAGCTATTGCGCCCGGCCAGCCGTTGAACATCCTGTTGTTCAGTGTGGGGATTATTTTCTTCTGCTTCTTCTACACTGCGTTGATGTTCAATCCCAAGGATGTGGCGGAAAACCTGAAGAAATCCGGTGCCTTTATTCCGGGCATTCGGCCGGGTGAGCAGTCTGCACGCTACATTGATGGCGTGCTGACCCGCTTGACCATTTTTGGCGCTCTCTACATGACGGCAGTCTGTCTGCTTCCGCAGTTTCTGGTGGTGGCAGCCAACGTGCCGTTCTATCTTGGCGGGACCTCGTTGCTGATCGTGGTGGTGGTTGTGATGGATTTCATGTCGCAAGTACAATCGCACCTCGTTTCGCACCAGTACGAATCCCTGATGAAGAAAAGCAACCTGAAGGGCCATGGCGGCGGCATGCTGCGCTGATTGGTCCATAAGGTTCGAGGAGTTGGTGATGAAAGTTCGTGCATCGGTGAAGAAGCTGTGCCGCAACTGCAAGATCATCCGTCGCGACGGTGTCGTGCGTGTGATCTGCAGCGCGGAGCCGCGTCACAAGCAGCGCCAAGGCTGAGTGTGATCCTCGCGTAATGAACCCGGCAGCTAGTGCGCTGCCGGGTTGATTCTTTTTTATTACAGCGCTAGTATCCTGCGCCCTATTTCTTGGCTTCCAGGGCGTGGGTAGCTGTCAATTGGAGTTCCACTGAATGGCCCGTATTGCAGGCGTCAACATTCCGGATAACAAGCATACTGTTATCTCGCTGACCTACATCTATGGTGTCGGTCGCACTACCGCACAGGCTATCTGTGCCGCTACCGGCGTCAATCCGGCAGCGAAGATCAAGGATCTCTCGGACGAGCAGATCGAGCAACTGCGTGGCGAAGTGGCCAAACTCACCACCGAGGGTGACCTGCGCCGCGAAGTCAACATGAAGATCAAGCGCCTGATGGACTTGGGCTGCTACCGTGGCCTGCGCCATCGCCGCGGCCTACCGGTTCGCGGCCAGCGCACCAAGACCAACGCCCGTACCCGTAAGGGTCCGCGCAAGCCGATCCGCAAGTAATCGCATTCGCGAATCGACAGGAATCTAATCATGGCAAAACCTGCTGCTCGTCCTCGTAAGAAAGTCAAAAAGACCGTGGTGGATGGCATCGCCCATATCCATGCATCTTTCAACAACACCATCGTGACCATCACTGATCGTCAGGGTAACGCCCTGTCCTGGGCCACCTCCGGTGGTTCCGGCTTCCGTGGTTCGCGTAAGAGCACCCCGTTTGCTGCCCAGGTAGCTGCCGAGCGTGCCGGCCAGGCTGCTCTGGAATACGGTCTGAAGAACCTTGACGTGAACGTCAAGGGTCCCGGTCCGGGTCGCGAGTCTGCCGTGCGCGCTCTCAATGCCTGCGGTTACAAGATTGCCAGCATTACCGACGTGACCCCGATCCCGCATAACGGCTGCCGCCCGCCGAAGAAGCGTCGCGTGTAATAGGAGACAGTGAAGAATGGCACGTTACATTGGTCCCAAATGCAAACTGTCCCGTCGCGAAGGCACTGACCTGTTCTTGAAGAGCGGCTCCCGTGCGCTCGAATCCAAGTGCAACGTCGAGTCGGCTCCCGGCATCCATGGCCAGCGCCGTGGTCGTCTGTCCGAGTACGGTACCCAACTGCGCGAGAAGCAGAAAGTTCGCCGTATCTACGGTGTGCTGGAGCGCCAGTTCAGCGGTTACTACAAGGAAGCCAGCCGTCGCAAGGGTTCCACCGGCGAAAACCTGCTGCAGCTGCTCGAGTGCCGTCTGGACAACGTCGTGTATCGCATGGGTTTCGGTGCCACCCGCGCCGAGTCCCGTCAGCTGGTTTCGCACAAGGCCATCACCGTCAATGGTCAGGCCGTGAACATTCCGTCCTACCAGATCAAGGCCGGCGATGTCGTGGCTGTCCGCGAGAAAGCCAAGAACCAGCTGCGCGTCGCCCAGGCTCTCGAACTCTGCGCCCAGCGCGGTCGCGTCGAGTGGGTTGAAGTGGATACCGAGAAGAAGTCTGGCGTGTTCAAGAGCGTGCCGGCTCGCAGCGACCTGTCCGCCGACATCAACGAAAACCTGATTGTCGAGCTCTACTCCAAGTAAGGGCTAGAAAATAGGTATATCCATGCAGAGTTCGGTAAATGAGTTCCTGACCCCCCGCCACATCGATGTGCAGGCGGTCAGTCCGACCCGCGCCAAGATCACGCTCGAGCCCTTGGAGCGCGGTTTTGGTCATACCCTGGGCAACGCCCTGCGTCGCATCCTGCTGTCCTCCATGCCCGGCTGTGCGGTAGTCGAGGCCGAGATCGACGGCGTGCTTCATGAGTACAGCGCCATCGAGGGCGTGCAGGAAGATGTCATCGAGATCCTGCTCAACCTGAAGGGCCTGGCCATCAAGCTGCACGGTCGCGACGAAGTCACGCTGAGCCTGAGCAAGAAGGGCCCTGGCGCGGTCACCGCTGCCGATATTCAGCTGGATCATGATGTCGAAATCGTCAACGGCGGCCATGTAATCGCCAACCTGGCAGACAACGGCGTACTGAACATGAGGCTCAAGGTGGCGCGCGGTCGTGGCTATGAGCCTGCCGACGCCCGCCAGAGCGACGAGGACGAGAGCCGTAGCATCGGCCGTCTGCAGCTCGACGCTTCCTTCAGCCCGGTCCGTCGTGTTGCCTACGTGGTGGAAAACGCCCGCGTCGAGCAGCGTACCAACCTGGACAAGCTGGTCATCGATCTGGAAACCAACGGTACCTTGGACCCCGAAGAGGCTATCCGCCGTGCCGCGACCATTCTGCAGCAGCAGTTGGCCGCGTTCGTCGACCTCAAGGGCGACACCGCACCGGTGGTGGTCGAGCAGGAGGACGAGATCGATCCGATCCTCCTGCGTCCGGTCGACGACTTGGAGCTGACCGTACGTTCGGCCAACTGTCTGAAGGCGGAGAACATCTACTACATCGGTGACCTGATTCAGCGCACCGAAGTGGAGCTGTTGAAGACTCCGAACCTGGGCAAGAAGTCCCTGACCGAAATCAAGGACGTTCTGGCTTCCCGTGGTCTGTCCCTCGGTATGCGCCTCGACAACTGGCCGCCGGCAAGTTTGAAGAAGGACGACAAGGCCACGGCCTGAACGTCATTAGCACCGAACGAACAAGTTTGGTAAGGAATTTAACCATGCGTCATCGTAAAAGTGGCCGTCACCTGAGCCGCACCAGCGCACACCGCAAGGCCATGTTCCAGAACATGGCGGTGTCGTTGTTCGAGCACGAACTGATCAAAACCACCCTGCCCAAAGCCAAGGAGCTGCGTCGCGTCGCCGAGCCGTTGATCACCCTGGCCAAGGAAGACAGCGTCGCCAACCGTCGCCTGGCCTTCGATCGGACCCGTTCGAAGTCCGCCGTCGGCAAGCTGTTCAACGACTTGGGCAAGCGCTATGCCAACCGTCAGGGCGGCTATCTGCGCATCCTGAAGTGCGGTTTCCGCGCCGGCGACAACGCCCCCATGGCCTATGTCGAGCTGGTGGATCGTCCGGTTGGCGGTGCTGTGGAAGCAGTGGCCGAGTAAACGTGGATTGATCGACAAAAAACCGGGCCCAGTGCCCGGTTTTTTGTTGTGGCACCGGGCGTGGTGCCTCCTGGAAGAGGCCGGGCAGTGCTGTCCGGCCTTTCGGTGTCGCACTTGCTCGGGGCTATGCCCGGTCCCGGTCCCGCTCCAGCACCGGGGCAAGGAAGCGTCCGGTATGCGACTGCGGCATACCGGCCACTTGTTCCGGCGTGCCGCTGGCGATGATCTGCCCGCCGCGCGAGCCGCCCTCCGGGCCGAGGTCCACCAGCCAGTCGGCGGTCTTGATCACGTCCAGGTTGTGCTCGATCACCACCACGGTGTTGCCGTGGTCGCGCAGGCGGTGCAGTACGTCGAGCAGTTGCCGGATGTCGGCGAAGTGCAGGCCGGTGGTCGGCTCGTCGAGGATATATAGCGTCTTGCCGGTGTCGCGTTTGGATAGCTCGCGCGACAGCTTGACCCGCTGCGCCTCGCCGCCGGAGAGGGTGGTGGCGTTCTGTCCTAGCCCGATGTAGGACAGTCCCACGTCGATCAATGTCTGCAGTCGACGGGCCACTGCCGGAATCGGGTCGAAGAACGCGCGGGCTTCCTCGATGGTCATCTCCAGCACTTCGTGGATGTTTCGTCCCTTGTACTTCACTTCCAGGGTTTCGCGATTGTAGCGTTTGCCCTTGCAGACATCGCAGGGCACGTAGATGTCTGGCAGGAAGTGCATTTCCACCTTGATCACGCCATCGCCCTGACAGGCCTCGCAGCGTCCGCCCTTGACGTTGAAGGAGAAGCGCCCCGGACCGTAGCCGCGCGAGCGCGATTCCGGTACGCCGGCGAACAGCTCTCGGATCGGGGTGAAGAGGCCGGTATAGGTTGCCGGGTTGGAGCGTGGCGTGCGGCCGATCGGGCTCTGGTCGATGTCGACCACCTTGTCGAGGTGCTGCAGGCCATCGAAGGCGGTGTATGGCGCCGCTTCCAGCGAGGAGGCGCTGTTCAGCGCGGTGGCGGCGAGCGGGAACAGAGTGTTGTTGATCAGCGTCGACTTACCCGAGCCGGACACCCCGGTGACGCAGGTGAACAGGCCGATCGGGATTTCCAGGTCGACGTTCCGCAGGTTGTTGCCGCGCGCGCCCCTGAGTTTCAGCAGCTTTTGCGGATCGCGCGACGTGCGGAGGGCGGGCACGGCGATCTTCATCCGGCCGGAGAGGTACTTGCCGGTCAGCGAGTCGGGGTGGGCCATCACCTCGGCCGGCGTGCCCTCGGCGACGATCTGCCCGCCGTGCACCCCGGCACCGGGGCCGATATCGACCAGATAGTCGGCCAGACGAATGGCATCCTCGTCGTGCTCTACCACGATCACCGTGTTGCCCAAATCGCGCAGGTGGGTGAGGGTGGCTAGCAGGCGCTCGTTGTCGCGCTGGTGCAGGCCGATGGAGGGTTCGTCGAGGATGTACATCACCCCGACCAGGCCGGCGCCGATCTGGCTGGCCAGCCGGATGCGCTGTGCCTCGCCGCCCGACAGGGTGTCGGCGCTGCGGTCCAGAGTCAGGTAGTCGAGGCCGACGTTGACCAGGAACTGCAGGCGCTCGCGGATTTCCTTGAGGATCTTCTCGGCGATCTCGCCGCGCCGGCCGCTCAGCGACAGGTCGGCGAAGTAGCCGCAGGCCTCGCCCACCGGCAGTGCGGTGACCGCCGGCAGGGTCTTTGCGCCGACCCAGACATGCCGTGCCTCGCGGCGCAGGCGGGTGCCGCGGCAATCCGGGCAGGGCTGGCTGCTGAGCAGTTTGGCCAGTTCCTCGCGCACGCTGGCGGACTCGGTTTCGCGGTAGCGGCGCTCCAGATTGGGAATGATCCCTTCGAAGGGATGTGCCCGGACGACGATGTCGCCGCGGTCGTTGAGATAGCGAAACTCGATGTTCTCGCGGCCGCTGCCCTGCAGCAGGACCTTCTGTTGGGCGGCCGGCAACTCGTCGAACGGCTCTTCGAGACTGAAGCCGTAGTGCGCAGCCAGCGAGCCGAGCATCTGGAAGTAGTAGACGTTGCGCCGGTCCCAGCCGCGGATCGCGCCCTCGGCCAGGCTCAGCTTGCCGTTGACCAGCCGGCGTGGATCGAAGAACTGCTTCACTCCCAGGCCATCGCAGGTGGGACAGGCGCCGGCGGGATTGTTGAAGGAGAACAGTTTGGGTTCCAGTTCGCCGATCGAGTGCCCGCAGCGCGGGCAGGCGAAGCGCGCGGAGAAGATGATTTCCTCGCCGTCTTCGCCCTCCATGGGGGCGACCAGGGCGATGCTGTCGGCCAGTCTCAGGGCGGTCTCGAAGGACTCGGCCAGGCGCTGCTGCAGGTCGCTGCGGACCTTGAAGCGATCGACCACCACCTCGATGCTGTGCTTCTTCTGCTTGTCGAGCTTGGGCAGCTCGTCCAGTTCAAAGAGCTTGCCGTCGACGCGCGCGCGGACGAAGCCTTGGGCGCGCAGTTCCTCGAACACCGAGAGGTGCTCGCCCTTGCGCTCGCGGACCACTGGGGCCAGCAGCATCAGCTTGCTGCCCTCGGGCAGTGCCAGCACCTGGTCGACCATCTGGCTGACGGTCTGTGCCTCCAGCGGCACGTCGTGCTCTGGGCAGCGTGGCGTGCCGACGCGGGCGTAGAGCAGACGCAGGTAGTCGTAGATCTCGGTGATGGTGCCGACGGTGGAGCGCGGGTTGTGCGAGGTGGACTTCTGCTCGATGGAGATCGCCGGCGAGAGGCCTTCGATGGCATCGACATCGGGCTTTTCCATCATCGACAGGAACTGTCGGGCGTAGGCCGAGAGCGATTCCACGTAGCGGCGCTGACCCTCGGCATAGAGCGTGTCGAAGGCCAGGGAGGATTTGCCGGAGCCGGACAGCCCGGTGATGACGATCAGCTTGTCGCGGGGCAGAGTGAGGTCGATGTTCTTCAGGTTGTGGGTGCGCGCCCCACGGATCAGGATCTTGTCCAAAGCGGCCTCGCATGGCGGGCAGAAATCCGCGAGTATACGGCGCGCCGCAGGCGGGCGGGCAAGCCTGGCCGGCGGTGTGCCAGGGCAATCGCGCTACATCGCTCTTGCGTTGGACGAGGATTAGCGGTAATGGACAAGACTTTTCCGAGCCCCATCATGCTGCCCAATCCACAGCCCTACTTCGCCAGGCTCGTCGACCCACGGCGCGAAACCCGCAACAAGCTGCACGCCCTGCAGGACATCGTCATGATCACGCTCTGCGCCACCCTGTGCGGTTATGACGACTGGGTCGGCATCGAGGACTTCGCCCACGAGAACGAAGCCTGGCTGCGCGAGTTCCTGCCGCTGCCCAACGGTATTCCCTCGCACGATACCCTCAGCGACGTCATCGGACGCCTGGAGC
>NZ_FOFJ01000127.1 GCF_900110885.1 Azotobacter beijerinckii
TCGCGGGGGTGCTGCGACGGTATCGCGGGGGTGCTGCGACGGTATCGTCGGGGGTGCTGCGACGGTATCAAACACGGGGTTTACTCGTAGATTTATCCGTCTTTTTGGCTACATGTCGTTGCTGTGCTCGGCTGCCCTTCTTTTCAACGCACACCAGATCATCCTGAATGTCGTAGTTGAACAGCTGGCCGTTGGCTTCACTTGCCTCTGTCACAGCATCCAGCGCCCGCCGCAGATCCTTCTTAAAATCACTCATCAAGGTGGCCTCGCTACCGCAGAGCTTATGCAGCGTCTCTACCTTAATCGGGTAAGGCTTGGCGTGGCTGGCGTAGAAACCGTGTAGCCATTGGGCCAGCGGCTTGCCGTCTAACGCATGGCGCACATCCCACTCAACCTGGGTGAACTGGCCAGTGGCAAACAGCGTATGTAACTTGGGATTCAGTCGGATAACGTATTCGCGGGTTTCGTCGTCCCTATACACCTCATCGATCAGGCTACCCATGTAGCTGTAGCGGCCCACCTTCACATCCAAGGCCGTAGCCTTCAGGCGTGCTAGTCGTCGCTCCAGCACGTCACGGTTGCCGCCTGTGTCGCGCTTATCCAGCGCCTTCAGGAGTTGGTACGCTGTCACCCGGCAATCGTCACCCAGCTCCTGAGCGCGCACGATATGCAGCACGGTTTCCCACACATCGAGATCTCCTTGGTCAAGCCGTGCCCCGGTGTAGCGGACAGTAATGCCATCCTGGGCGTGGATCTCCTGCCGCTCCAAGTAACGCCGTGCTCCTCGCTTTATTGCCCCGAACAGAGCAGACCTTAGTAGTCCATTCGGGACACCTCGCACAGCCTCCGGCCATAGCGGCAAGCGGATCACCTGGGCCGACTGCTGAACCGGCTCGGCGGCGGGAGCGGACGGCTCGGTCTCCTTGCCCCTGACATTTCGTTCCTGCATGCGTTTGAGCTTGTCCAGCAGGCTCCCGCGCTCCGTCATTACTTACCTCCCTCTTCAAATGGAAACGATGCTCTTGACGATACCGGGGTGTCCGTCATTCCCAACATGATCCACATCCGGGGGTGGGCTGTGCGGCCTTTTCAAGCCATTTTCTGGCGTGAAAGAAGCTGGCGATTGTGGCCCCGCCGCTTGGCTAATTTCCATCCAGGGGTCGCCTCAGAAAACGGAATTTAAAGCACGCTAAGGTCCCACAGACCCCATGCAGACTTCAAAAACGATCATTTTCGAGAGGGCTTCGTGAGAAAGCAGCCCGCGCCAGTGCTGGCCTTGCTCGAGTGATTCTCGAAAACCGCTCTCGTAACGGTGTGCCGCAAAAGCCGAGTTTCGAGAAATACCGCAACGCCGTATCTGGCAGTAGCTATCCGACGCAAAGCTGCGCCGTTACTGGGTGACGCATTCCTTAGCGTGCTTTATTTTCCATTTTCTGAGGCGACCCCATATAGTTTTCACCTGAAAAGCCCTCTGTATTCACCCTCAGAAACCCCAAGATTCGCAGCGTTTTGCATGCGTACTGCCGAATACGGGGGCTCAAGAGCGTCACAACAGCCCCACACCCGTAATAAGTCTGAAAGCCACACTCAGGAGCGTGTCTGCGGCGTATGCTCAGTGCTAGCAGAATGACATAGAAGGGCAACAAGATGGATTTCAGTCAGGCTTTAATGCGACTCTTAGCCGCCAAAACCGAAGATCTAAGTCAGGTAGCTAAGTTCTTCCAAGGGTTGGATCATCAGCGTCAGATGCAAATGTGCCGCGTGCTGAATTGGGGTTTTCCCCTGAATGCCAGCCAGCAGGCCAAAATAAAAGTCGTGGGTGGTTATACAGGACAGCCTAAAGGTTACAACGGTGAGCCCACCCTACTGCTCGCAGAGCTGGGATCAAGCGGAAACGCTAAAGCAGATCAGTGGATTCTGCGGATTCCTCTGCTTTGTTGTGACGAAAAAAACCTCCCACTTACGGTGACACTGCCCGGACGGCTGGTTGGTATTGGTGTTGTTGAAACCGAGATTGCTCGTGGCGAGGACGACAACTTCAGACCGCTCGATCTGGAGGACTTTCTGAAACGCCCCAGCCACTACACTAAGTTGAGCTAATGAGGGTTACGTCAGGAAACATCAAAATGAACCCTAACCTGACGCTGCTGGCTGGTCACGGCTGACGCCCGGTTGAGGTATACATCAACCGGACACCCTCTGGCTTGCAGAGGCAAGCCTGTCGATCACCTGGCGCTTAGCGTACGATTTTTTCCGAATTCTGCGGGCTCCCCTTCTTGAACTGGCTCGCCCATTCAATCGTCCGCATCGAGCGCCGCCTTCAACGCCTCGATGCTGTTGACGCTCGGCAGGCCGCCCCGGCGTGCTTCCCTCATGGCCTCGATGGTTTCTGCGTTCGGCACCAGTGGCTCGAACGGAAGCGCTTTCTCGCGGGCAATGCGCGTCATCATCATGCGGAAGGCATCCGACACGGTGAGCCCCATGGCAGCCAGTACGGCGGCGGCCTCTTCTTTCGTGTGCTCGTCAATCCGAGCGCGAACAACTGCATTTGCAGCCATGACATATCCTCCTGAAAAGTTGAGCCATATTGTAGCCCAATCAGATACGCCTCAGCTCCCGTGCTCCGTACTGGCTGTAAGTCATCGCCTACAGCAGATCGGGCGTTTGCCCAATAGGCGCGAAACGGCCATCGGCGTAGATTGACTTCCACCAAGATGATCGAAGGATCGACGCAGGCCGACCAAGGATGGATGGCCAGGGACAGTCGCAGGATGCGACTACTTCATCAGGACGATGAACTCAGGGACGACACGAAGCGGCGAGGCTAACCCCTCGCCGTTTTTGTTTTTGTGCGGGAAAAAACGGTACCTCGTTCGAGGTCCGTGGCGTTTTTATCCGTGGACAAAATGGCTGTAACCGGCAAGCCATGCGGTTAGCGGATCACTACCCCCCATAGAGTTGCTCCAGTCTTTCTAAGCGAAGCGGCAAAATGCACTACGCTTCGTTTGCGACAACACGACGGAAGTCTGTGCTGCCCGCGCCGTTGTGGCCCTCGGTCCTGTTGGAAGGCAGGCCGGGGGCTTTTTGTTTATCGATCACCGTGGCCAACTCCAGGCTGTTCAGCGACGCACTCAGATGCACCAGTGGTGCCTGTTCGCATGTAGCTGTAGACCCTGCCAGCGAGCTACGTACCAGGCTGAGGAAAGCAGGCACGACCGCCTAATCCCCAAGATCCTCGAGCAGATCAGCGAAAGACTGTGGGGCAGGCTTATCTACTGCCGGCACAACCTTCGCCGGCGGCCTATGGTCGATCCGCAACAACGCTTCCCGTAGTTGCTCAATCTCCTTCCGCAACGGTTCAAGTGCTTCCGCTACCGCCTTGGCGATCACCTCGCCCAAGTCGTCGGGCAGTGTGACTCCATGGGACATTTCCAGTGTGACGCCATGAGACGGTGACTCGAAAGGACCGTAGACACGCAGCAGTTCGACGGTATCGATATAGCGCCGACCATCGGGCTGTAAGCCGTATGACAGACGGCCTTCAGTCATCGCCCGGTAAAGCGAGCGGCGTGTCCTACCGACCAGTGACGCGGCCTCGTCGATGGTGTGACGCATGGGGTGTTCCGTCCTATGACGCTTCACACTCTAGCAGCAGCTCCCCCAAGGCAGCCCGTGCTCCCTGCGCCGACAAACGGCGCTTCGTTTGCTTGTTCAACCTGGGCTGTAGTTACCAGCGAATCCACCAGCAAAGGAGTGTGCAAATGGAAAAGCTTTTCGCCTTCACCCCGACAGATCCTCACATCCAAATAGGCTTTGAAATTGCGGCTGGACCGGGACTGGAGCCGCTGTTTTCTATCGATATTGCAGCTGGGCCGGGACTAGAGCCGCCGCTTTCTATCGAAATTGCGGCAGGGCCGGGACTGGAGCC
>NZ_FOFJ01000003.1 GCF_900110885.1 Azotobacter beijerinckii
CAAACAAACTCATGAATTCACGAGTGTTGCTTGTGTTGCCGATAATCTTGCGACCACCGGTCTTATCCCCACAAGCACCCACACGAATTGCTTGATTCAACTTGTTAAAGAGCGTTTCGCTTGAGCCTTTCGTCTCAACCGAGGCCGCGCATTCTACAGCAGCCTTCTAACCTGTCAAGCACTTCGATGAAGTTTCTTTCACCGCCGCCGCCCAACTCTCCAACCCGCCAGACTCCGCAACCAACTCCTTGATTTACAAGGACTTCTGCAGACCTGCTCAGGAAGTGGGGCGCATTATAGGGCGTTAACTTTTGACGTCAATAGGAAATTGAAATATTCCTTTAATCAGCAAATCCCCACGATCCAGAGATCAACTCAGCCGAGAATCGCTGCTCTCTATATATGTATATGCGCCTCCCCCCTCACCTGGGTAATGGATAAGCAATCCATCGTTTCAATATAGTCCACAGGACCCGATGCAACAGACCAATGCAGCCCCCATAAAAGACTGCAGCCAAGCCCGAGGCGAAATGCGTTCAGCCACAACAGTCAAATCACCCCACTCTGCCGCAAAGCGGCGATCTGCTCTGCGTCAAGCCCCAGCACATTGGAGAGCACCCACTCGGCATGCTCTCCGAGCAACGGAGGCGCCTGTCGATACGAAACCGGCGTGGCAGATAGCCGAATGGGACTGGCCACCTGCGGTATCTTGCCGGACAAGGGGTGCGGCAGCTCCATTTGAAGCCCGCGGGCAACGACTTGCGGGTCGGCAAACACTTGGGCCAAGTCGTTGATCGGTCCACAAGGAACGCCTGCCACCTCCAGAACAGCCACCCAATCGGCGGTGGTGCGGAGCACCGTGGCTTGACGGATCAACGGAATCAACTCGTCACGATGGAGGACACGGGCCTGATTGGTCGAAAAGCGCGTATCCATGGACCACTCAAGATGACCAACCACCTCACAGAAGCGACGGAACTGTTCATCGTTCCCCACGGCAAGGATGAAGTCTCCATCCGCCGTCGGAAAATCCTGGTACGGCACTATGTTCGGATGGGCGTTGCCAAGCCGATGCGGCGGCCGGCCGGTGGCCAGGTAGTTCAGCGCCTGATTGCCCAGACAGGCCACCTGGACGTCGAGCAGGGCCAGATCGATGTACTGGCCGATGCCGCTCCGCTCTCGGTGATACAACGCCGCCAGCACGGCGACGGCCGCGTAGAGTCCGGTGAGGATATCGGTCAGGGCCACGCCGACCTTGAGCGGCCCGGAACCGGCCTCTCCCTCCGCACGCCCGGTCAGGCTCATCAGCCCGCCCATGGCCTGGATCATGAAGTCGTAGCCGGCGCGCTCCGCATAGGGTCCGGTCTGGCCGAAGCCGGTGATGGAGCAATAGATCAGCCGCGGATTGACGGCCTTGAGCGAGGCATAGTCGAGGCCATAGGCAGCCAGACCGCCAACCTTGAAATTCTCCAGCAGCACATCGGAGCGGGCCGCCAGGTCGCGCATCAGCTGCTGGCCTTCGGGCCGTGTGAAGTCAAGGGTAATCGACTGCTTGTTGCGGTTGGCCGAGAGGTAGTAGGCCGTCTCCGAGGTGTCATCGCCTCGGACATCCTTAAGGAAGGGCGGCCCCCAACGGCGAGTGTCGTCGCCCGTGCCGGGACGCTCGACCTTGATCACCTCGGCACCGAGATCGGCGAGGGTCTGCCCGGCCCATGGCCCGGCGAGCACCCGGGAAAGATCGAGCACGCGGATCGAAGAAAGAGCACCGGGCATGGGAAATCTGCTCACTCCATAAAGCAGGATATCCAAAGCCTAGTGCAACGAATCAGCCATCGGCCGCCGCGACGAAAAGAATGCAACCTTTGTGCTTCCACCCACTCTCATCGCGCATGAATTCTAGACTAAAGTAGGGGTGCAAGTTTTTAGACTAGATCGGCGTGCGGAATGGGTAGTCCGCTCGAGGCTCATCTGCCAACCAAGCCGACAGCGCACGCAACCTTGCCGAAAGCGGATGACACCGATCAGTGCGGCCGCTCAATTGCCATGGCTGACTAGCGCTTTGCTGTACCCGACCGGGGCTCTACCGAGCCTTGGTCCAGGGAAGAGTTACGAAATCAAACAAGGAGAACAAACGTGCATATTGGCGTTCCACTAGAAACCCACAGCGGGGAAACAAGGGTTGCCGCTACGCCGGAAACGGTGAAGAAACTGCTCGGTCAAGGCCACACGGTGACCGTGCAGAGCGGCGCCGGACTCGAGGCCAGTCTTCCGGACAGCGCCTTCGAGGCGGTCGGCGCGACAATCGGCGATGCGGCGGCCGCCCTCGGCGCCGACCTCGTGCTCAAGGTCGTCGCCCCCAGCCCGGCCGAACTGGCACAGATGAAGACCGGCGCAGTGCTGGTCGGCATGCTCAACCCCTTCGACGACGGCAACATCGCGCGCATGGCCGAGTGCGGCATCACCGCCTTCGCCCTGGAGGCGGCGCCGCGCACCTCGCGGGCGCAGAGCCTCGACGTGCTGTCCTCGCAGGCCAACATCGCCGGCTACAAGGCGGTGATGCTCGCCGCCAACCACTATCCGCGCTTCATGCCGATGCTGATGACCGCCGCCGGCACGGTGAAGGCCGCCCGCGTGCTGGTCCTTGGGGCCGGCGTCGCCGGCCTGCAGGCCATCGCCACGGCCAAGCGCCTAGGGGCGGTGATCGAAGCCTCCGACGTGCGCCCGGCGGTGAAGGAGCAGATCGAATCCCTCGGCGCCAAGTTCGTCGACGTCCCCTTCGAAACCGACGAGGAGCGCCAGTGCGCCGAGGGCGTCGGCGGCTATGCCCGACCGATGCCGCCGTCGTGGATGGAGCGTCAGGCCAGAGCGGTGCATGAGCGCGCCAAACAGGCCGACATCGTCATCACCACCGCGCTGATTCCCGGCCGCAAGGCGCCGACCCTGCTGCACGAGGCCACCGTGCAGGAAATGAAGCCGGGCTCGGTGGTCGTCGACCTCGCCGCCGCCCAGGGCGGCAACTGCCCGCTGACGGTGCCCGACGAGGTGGTGGTCCGCCACGGCGTGACCGTCGTCGGCCACAGCAACCTGCCTGCGTTGGTAGCGGCTGACGCTTCTGCCCTCTATGCGCGCAACCTGCTGGATTTCCTCAAGCTGGTGGTCGACAAGGACGGTCACTTTCACCTCGACCTGGAAGACGACATCGTCAAGGCCTGCCTGATGTGCGAAGGCGGCCGGGTCGTACGGACCAATGGCGGTGCGCCCAGCCCCTCGGCTGCCGTACCGCGGGCAACGAAAGAAAACGCATAAGGACAAGAACATGGACCTGATTTCCGACGGGCTCTACAACCTGATCATCTTCGTGCTGGCGATCTATGTCGGCTACCACGTGGTGTGGAACGTCACACCCGCCCTGCATACCCCGCTGATGGCGGTGACCAACGCGATTTCCGCGATCGTCATCGTCGGTGCCATGCTCGCCGCCGCCCTCACCGAGACCGGCCTGGGCAAGCTGATGGGCACCCTCGCCGTGGCCCTGGCCGCGGTCAACGTGTTCGGCGGCTTCCTGGTCACCCGGCGCATGCTGGAAATGTTCAAGAAGAAAGCGGCGAAGGCGGAGGCCAAATAAATGAGCATGAACCAGATCACCCTTCTTTACCTGATCGCCTCGGTGTGCTTCATCCAGGCACTGAAAGGCCTGTCGCACCCGACCAGCTCGCAGCGCGGCAACCTGTTCGGCATGGCCGGCATGGCCATCGCCGCCCTCACCACCCTGGCCCTGGTATTCAAGCTGAACGCCGAGATCGCCGGCAGCGGCATCGCTTTCGTCCTCCTCGGCCTGTTGCTTGGCGGCGGCATCGGCACCCTGATGGCCAGGCGCGTCGAAATGACCAAGATGCCCGAGCTGGTCGCCTTCATGCACAGCATGATCGGTCTCGCGGCGGTGTTCATCGCCATCGCCGCGGTGCTAGAGCCGCAGTCGCTGGGCATCGTGCAGTCCATCGATACGCCGATCCCGGCCGGCAACCGCCTGGAACTGTTTCTCGGCGCAGCCATCGGTGCCATCACCTTCTCCGGCTCGGTGATCGCCTTCGGCAAGCTCTCCGGCAAGTACACGTTCCGCCTGTTCCAGGGCACGCCGGTACGCTTCCAGGGCCAGCACCTGATCAACCTGCTGGTCGGCCTGGCCATCCTCGGCCTCGGCCTGATCTTCACCCTCAAGGGCAGCACCGGCGCCTTCGCCCTGCTGCTGCTGCTGGCCTTCGCCATCGGCGTGCTGCTGATCGTCCCCATCGGCGGCGCCGACATGCCGGTGGTGGTGTCGATGCTCAACAGCTACTCGGGCTGGGCCGCGGCCGGTATCGGATTCTCGCTGAACAACTCGATGCTGATCGTCGCCGGTTCGCTGGTCGGCTCGAGCGGCGCGATCCTCTCCTACATCATGTGCAAGGCGATGAATCGCTCGTTCGTCAACGTGCTGCTCGGCGGCTTCGGCGCCGACGCCACCGCCAGCACCGAGGCCGCCCAGGAACAGCGCAACGTCAAGTCCGGCTCGGCGGACGACGCCACCTTCCTGCTCTCCAACGCCGACAGCGTGATCATCGTTCCCGGCTACGGCCTGGCGGTGGCCCGCGCCCAGCACGCCCTGAAGGAGCTGGCTGAAAAGCTCACCGAACACGGGGTCGACGTGAAGTTCGCCATCCACCCGGTCGCCGGCCGCATGCCCGGGCACATGAACGTGCTGCTGGCCGAGGCCGAACTGCCCTACGAGCAGGTCTACGAAATGGAGGACATCAACTCCGAGTTCGGCCAGACCGACGTGGTGCTGGTGCTCGGCGCCAACGACGTGGTCAACCCGGCGGCGAAGAACGATCCCAAGTCGCCGATCGCCGGCATGCCGATCCTGGAAGCCTTCAAGGCCAGGACCATCATCGTCAACAAGCGCTCCATGGCCAGCGGCTATGCGGGCCTGGACAACGAACTGTTCTACCTGGACAAGACCATGATGGTGTTCGGCGATGCCAAGAAGGTCCTTGAGGACATGGTCAAGGCCGTCGCCTAAAACCTAACCTCCTCCGAAGCGGCCCGCGAGAGCGGCCGACAAACGCCCCGACTCGTTCGGGGCGTTTGCCTTGTGGCGATATGAAAAATGAACGAGCGCTCTCACGAGCGCCGATGCCAGACTGGCTGGCCCTGGATGGCTTGCACTAAACTGCGCCGCTAAGCGATGGAGCTTTCGTAGGCGGTGCTCTGCAGTACGCGTCCCTATTGCCAAGCCGAAAGGAGTGTTCCCATGTCTCGTCTGCACCTTTTAAGCGCCGCGGCACTGTTGCTCGCGGTCACCAGCGCCTCGGCCACCAGCTTTGTGGTCACCACCGATGCGGTCGGCCGTGCCACCGCCGGCACCAGTGATGCTACTTCCGACGTTTCTTCCGACGATGACGACGATAACAAGCTGCTGCTGGAGGCCCGCGACGACGCCGCCAGCTTCGTTGCCAGCGAAGGCGCCATCCGCGGCGCACACTTGGAGGCCGCGCTCACACATCTCCGCGGCAAGCATCCGCAGCTGGCTGCCAGCGACCTGCAACTGGCCCAGGCCATTCTCGCCCGCTGAACGACCGCCGATCCCCCTCGCCGCCGGGTTGGCGGCAGTCGGCCCAGCAAATCCGCCGGGAGCACAGGCCCCTCCCCCGTCGGTCCCGGGGCACTGGTCCGACGAGATGGATTCCGTTACTTTTCCGCCCCGCGACCAGCGGCTGTCGCCCCGGCACGCCGGCTGCCGGTCCGCGGGCATGGCCTTGGCCGCCCAGCCCATCGAACGCCTACTACCGTAACCGAGATATCCGCCATGCGTCATTCCCTGCTCGCCATCACCCTGCTGCTGCTCAGCACCACCACCCAGGCCCGAAGCCTCGAGCAGACCAGCAACATCGTGGTACGCGCCTTCGACCGCACCATCGACTTCACCTCCGACACCACCACCTCGATCCGCGACATGAAAGTGGTGATCGACGCTCGCGACGATGCCGCCAGCTTCGTCGCCAGCGAGGGCGCCATCCGCGGCGCACAGTTGGAAGCCGCCCTCGGTGCCATCCGCGAGCGTCTGCCGGAAGCCCGCGAAGCCAGCGACCAGGCCCTGGCCGAAGCCATCCTCGCCCGTTGACCAGACTCGGCGTCGGGCTGCTCGGCGCTGCCCTGCTGCTGGCCAGCTCCGGCGTGCCGGCCGACCTGCGCCTCGCCCTGTACGCCGAAGGCCTGAGCGAAGCCCAGCGCCAGGCCAGCCAGACCCTGCTCGACGAAGCCCGGGCCGCCCTGCCGCCGCGCCTGCGCGAGCAGTTGGACCGTACCGTGGAAGTGCGCTGGAGTACACATCTGCCGGAAAACGGTTACGGCCGCGCCAGCCGTCCCGACCGTCTCGAACTCAACGCCCGCCTGCTGCCAGGGCTGGCCAACGGCTCGGCGGCCAGCGCCCGGACCGGTCGCCCCCACGGCACGGTACGCCGCGAACTGCTGGCCACGGTGCTGCACGAATTGACCCACCTCTACGACCGCAGCCGCGCCTGGACGGCGGAACAGCGGCGGCTGTCGAACCGCTGCAGCCAACAGGCCGGCAGCCTCGGCCCGGTCGGCCTGGCGGAGCGCTGCCGTGGCCAGACCGCGCGCCGCTTCACTCTCTCCGACGATCCCCGCCTGCTGGATCTGGCCGGCTGGCAGCAGGCCGTCGGCCGCCGTGGCCAGCGCGAGCGGGACAACGGCCAGGTGGCGCGCAGCCCGGACCTCTACGAACTGCGCAATCCCCGCGAATTCGTCGCGGTGAATCTCGAGTATTTCCTGCTCGATCCCGCCTATGCCTGCCGGCGCCCCTCGTTGTACCGCTACTTCCAGGAGCACTTCGGCTGGGCACCGGCAGCGCGCGCCGAGTGCCCGCCGACCTACCCCTACCTCAATGCCGGCCGCGACTTCGCCCGCCAGCCCCTCGGCCAGCTCGACCCCGAACGGGTCTACGAGGTCGACTACCTGTTCGCTGAGGCCAACGACAACTGGGTCAGCCGCTGGGGCCACAGCATGCTGCGCCTGGTGATCTGCGCTCCCGGCCGGCCGCGCGGACCGGCCTGCCGGCTGGATCTGGACCATCATCTGGTGCTCTCCTACCGCGCCTTCGTCGGCGACGTGCAGCTCTCCAGCTGGGACGGCCTGACCGGCAGCTACCCCTCGCGGCTGTTCGTCCTGCCGCTCAATCAGGTGATCGACGAATACACCAAGATCGAGCTGCGCAGCCTGGCCTCCGTACCGCTCAGGCTGAGCGAAGGCGAACGCCGCACACTGGTCGAGCACGCTGCCGAACAGCACTGGAGCTACGACGGCGACTACTGGTTCCTGTCCAACAACTGCGCGGTGGAAACCCTCAAGCTGCTGCGGGCCGGCACCGCCCGCGCCGAGCTGGAAAGTCTCGACAGCATCATGCCCAACGGCCTGCTGGAGCTGCTGGTCGGCCGCGGCCTGGCCGACCGCAGCCGACTGAGCGATCTACAGGAAGCGCTGCGCCTGGGCTATCGCTTCGACTCCTTCCGCGAGCGCTACCAGGCGATGTTCGCGATCCTGCGCCAGCGCCTGCCGGTGCCCCAGGGCAGCGTCGAGGACTGGCTCACCCTGTCCGCCGGCGAGCGCCGTCCCTGGCTCGCCCGCGCCGACCTGCGTGCCAGTGCGGCCCTGCTGCTGCTCGAGCAGGCGGCCATGCGCCGTCAGCTGCTGCTCGCCCAGGAAGAACTCAAGCAGCGCTACCTCGGCCACCGCGAGGGCCGCAACGCCGGGCCGGACATGGCCAGGGCCGGCGACACCCTGAACAAGATCCTCGCCAGCAGCGGCTTTCTGAGCCGTCCGGCGGAGCTGCTCGACGGCGGCTACGGCCTGCCCCAGGCCGGCGAATGGCCACGCCTCGAAGCGCAGAGCACCGCCCGCCACCGTGGCCTGCGTCAGCTCAACGACGAGCTCGACCGGGAGTTGCGCGCCCTGCTGGAGCCCGAGCGCCTGAGCGAACTACAGGCCGTCGAAGCCAACCTCCGCCAGCTCGGCGAGCACCTGCGCGCCCTGCACAAGGCCAGCGACGGACTGCAACTGCCCGGCAGCGAAGCTGCCCGCCCGGCGCCCCAGCGCTGAGTATCCCCGTTCAACCCCGGAAGGAGTGCCGGTCGGCTCCGGCCTTGCGTCCCGCGCCTCTCCCCGCCCAAGATGGGGCGAATCCTGACGGGGGAACGACATGCCTACCCTGCTGCTGGCCCTCTGGCCGTTGTTCGCCCTGATCGTCGGCGGCTATCTGCTGCGTCGCCGGGATCTCCTCGGCGAAGGCTTCTGGCCCGGCGCCGAGCGGCTGAACTACTTCATCCTGTTCCCCGCCCTGCTGTTCCACAGTCTGGCCGGCGCGCCGCAGGGCAATCCGGCCCTGCCGCGCCTGGCGGCGGCCACGCTGCTCGGCCTCGGCCTGGCCTGGGCCGCCCTGCTGCTGGGGCGACGGCGGCACGGCTGGCCGGCCGCCCGCTTCGGCGCCCTCGCCCAAGGCCTGCTGCGCTTCAATACCTATCTCGGCCTGGCCGCGATCGGCAACCTGTTCGGCCCGCCGGGACTGGCCTTGGCCGCATTGATGCTGGCGCTGCTGGTGCCGACGGTGAACCTGCTGTCGGTCTGGGCGCTGACCGCCGAGCGCGGGGTCGGCGCCCGCACGCTGCTGCCGACCCTGAGGAACCCGCTGATCCTCGCCTGCCTGGCCGGCACGCTGGTCAATCTGACGGGGCTGGCGCTGCCCGCCGGCAGCGAGCGGCTGCTGTCCCTGCTCGCCGCCGCCAGCCTGCCGCTCGGCCTGCTCTGCGTCGGCGCCGCCCTGCAACCGCGAGAGCTCGACGGGGAGCTGCCGACATTGGGCTGGAACTGCGCCCTGCGCCTGCTGGCCATGCCGCTGCTGGCCTGGGCGGTGGCCCGCCTGCTCGCCCTGCCGCCCCTGGAAAGCAGCGTGCTGGTGCTGTTCTTCGCCCTGCCCACCGCCCCCACCGCCTACGTGCTGACCCGCCAGCTGGGCGGCGACGGCCACCTGATGGCCGGCCTCATCACCCTGCAGACCCTGCTGGCGGCGGCCAGCCTGCCGCTGGTGCTGACGCTGCTGCCCTGAGCCGGAACCGGAGCGCGCCCCCGTCGTCCGTAGCGCCCCCCGACAGACCGCCTCTTTCGGCACAGCGGGACCCTTTTTGTGACAGAAATATGATATGAATCAAAAAAGGCGCCCCGGAGCGTGGCCACCGCTGCGCTGCAGGGGGGCGCGCGCTGGCGCTCTCGTTGTCCGCTGCAGGGGCCCCCGGCATGCTTACACTGCTTCATCTGTTATCTGCCATTGCCCTGCTCGTGTGGGGCACGCATATCGTCCGTACCGGCATCCTGCGCGTCTACGGCGCACAGTTGCGCCGTCTGCTCAGCCACAGCATGCGCCGGACGCCGCTGGCCTTTCTCGCCGGTATCGGGGTCACCGCACTGGTGCAAAGCAGCAACGCCACGGCCCTGCTGGCCAGTGCCTTCGTCGCCGAGGGGTTGATGGCTCTGGCTCCGGCGCTGGCGGCGATGCTCGGCGCGGACGTCGGCACTGCGCTGATGGCGCGGGTGCTGACCCTCGATCTGTCCTGGCTGCCGCCGCTGCTGCTGCTCTGCGGCGTGAGCCTGTTCCTGGCGCAGAAGCAGAATCCCCCCGGCCAGCTCGGCCGGGTGGCGATCGGCCTCGGCCTGATCATGCTCGCCCTCGAGCTGATCGTCGCAGCCAGCGAACCCATCACCCACGCCCAGGGACTGGGCCTGCTGTTCGCCTCGCTGACCGGAGACCTCCTGTTGGCGGCAGTGATCGGCGCCCTGTTCGCCATGCTCACCTACTCCAGCCTGGCTGCGGTGCTGCTCACTGCGACCCTGGCCGGCGCGGGACTGATCGATCTGCCGCTGGCCATCGGCCTGGTGATCGGCGCCAACATCGGCAGCGGCGTGCTCGCCTATCTCAACAGCAGCCTGCTGGTCGCCGCCGGACGGCGGGTCGCCCTCGGCAACCTGCTCTACAAGCTGCTCGGACTGCTGCTGGTGCTGCCGCTGCTCGATCCGCTGGTAGCCTGGATGCAGAAGCTGCCGCTCAGCCTGCAGGATCAGGTGATCGGCTTTCATCTGGCCTACAACAGCCTGCGGTGCGTGCTGCTGCTGCCCAGCGTCACCCCGATGGCACGCCTGTGCACCCGACTGCTGCCGGAGCGGGCGACGGAAAAAAACAGCATCGCCCAGCCACGCTACCTGGACCCGAATGCCCTGACCACGCCAATCCTGGCGCTGGCCAATGCGGTGCGCGAGACCCTGCGCATCGGCGATCTGGTCGAACGGATGCTCGGTCATCTGCAGGGCGTGCTGCAGGGCCGCCGGGCCGAGGCGGGCAGGGAGCTCCGCCGTCTCGAGGAGGATCTGGACGCACTCTACGGAGCGGTGAAGCTGTACCTGGCCAGACTGCCGCGGGAGGCGCTGGACGAGGCGGAAGATCGCCGCTGGGCGGAGATCATCGAGCTGGCGGTCAACCTGCGGCAGGCCGGCTACATCCTCGGCAAGATGCAGCGCCGGACCGAACGGCAGAGCTTCGCCCGCATCGATTTGGAAGAGCTGGCGGAACTGCACGCCGAGCTGCTGGCCAACCTGCGCCTGGGACTGAGCGTGTTTCTCTCCGGCGATCCGCGCAGCGCGCGCCAGCTGCTGCGCCAGAAGCGCCGCTTCCGCGCCCTCGAGCGGCGCCTGGCTCACGCCCATGTCGACCGCCTGCACCGCCAGGTGCTGCACAGCCCCGAAACCGGCTCGACCCACCTGGAGCTGCTGGAGGACATGAAGCGCCTCAACTCGCTGTTCTGCTGCAGTGCCTACGTGGTGCTGGAAGCCGAAGCCCAGGCCGCCGACCGCCCGGACGAAAAACCCGAGCGGGACCGCCTGGACGGCGAGCTGCGCCGCCTGCTGCTCGACGACGCAGCGAACAGGCCGGTCGGCCGGGTCGCGGAAAACCCGGCGGCGCGACCGGGTACGCCTTGCGGCTAGAATTCGCCCTCCGCTCCCCGATGACGCCGCCATGCAGTCCATGCAGCCCTGGAAAACCCGCCTCCAGCAACTGATCGCTCTGTCCAGCCGCTACCCTCGCGCGCTCGCCCTGTTCGGCTTCGCTTCCGGCCTGGCCAGCTTCCTGCTGGTCGAGCGCAAGGAAAGTCTGGCCAGCCTCATCGCCCTGGTGATGCTGGTGAGCTGGGTCTGGTTGCTGCTGGAGAACCTGCTGACCCGCAGCCTCAGTCGCTGGTTCAGGCTGGATCTGCCGCCGCCGCTGCTGCGCTATGCGACGCAGATGATCCATCAGGAAAGCCTGTTCTTCGTCCTGCCGTTCTTCTTCACCACTACCACCTGGAACAGCGGCCAGGCGGTCTTCACCAGCCTGCTCGGCCTGGCCGCGCTGGTATCGATCGTCGATCCGCTGTACTACCACTGGCTGGCACCGCGGCGCTGGGCGCTCATGGCCTTCCACTGCCTGACCCTGTTCGCCGTGCTGCTCACCACCCTACCGCTGATCTACCAGCTGGCGACGCCGCAAAGCTACCGACTGGCCCTGGCCAGCACCGTGCTGCTGGCCTTCCCCAGCCTGCTCGGCGCACTGCGCGAACAGAACTGGCGGCGCCGGCTAATCCTACTCGGCCTGCTGGCTGCCCTCGGCGGTGCCGGCTGGTGGGCGCGCGCCTGGGTGCCGCCGGCCACCCTGTGGCTGAGCGAGGTGGCGGTGAGCCTGGAAATGGACGGACGCAACCGCGAGCCGGGGGCGAGTCTCAAACGCATCGATCTGGCTCGGCTGCACGCCCAGGGCCTCTACGCCTATACCTCGATCCACGCTCCCCGCGGGCTGAACGAGCGCATCTACCACGTCTGGCGGCATGCCGGCCGGGAGGTGGACCGCATTCCCCTGGAGATCCGCGGCGGCCGCCAGGAGGGCTACCGCGCCTGGAGCCACAAGCGACGCTTCCCCGAGAACGCCCTCGGCCGCTGGGAAGTCCGCGTGCAGACCGAGGCCGGCCAGTTGATCGGCGTGCTACGCTTCAAAGTCGTCGAATAGTCGATAGCCCGAAATGACCGTCCCAGACGGCCGGGAAGACTCTTTAGTCGACTCGCTGGCAATTAGCTGCAGGCAAATTCGCTCAATTCGGTTATCGTTGCGGCATTACGCCCCACCCCACCATTAGGATACTAGGAGATCCGTATGGAATATGCTAACGCGCAGCTGACGATGACCGTACTGATGACGCCGGACATGGCCAACTTTTCCGGCAACGTGCACGGCGGTACGCTGCTCAAGCTACTCGACGAAGTCGCCTATGCCTGCGCCAGCCGCTACGCCGGCCGCTATGCCGTGACCCTTTCCGTGGACCAGGTGACCTTCCGCCAGCCGATCAAGGTCGGCGAGCTGGTGACCTTCCTCGCGTCGGTCAACTATACTGGCAGCTCATCCATGGAAATCGGCATCCGGGTCGTCACCGAGAACATCCGCGAACGCACCGTGCGCCACACCAACAGCTGCTTCTTCACCATGGTGGCGCTCGACGAGAACCGCAAGCCCACCCAGGTGCCGCCGCTGCAGCCCACCACGGAGCAGGAAAAGCGCCGCTACGAACAGGCCAAACGGCGCCGCGAACTGCGTCAGGAGCTGGAAACACGCTACCGGCAGATCAAGAACAAGGCCTCCTAATCCAGACGACGAATGCACAGGCGTCGACCGGCAGATCGACTAAGCTGGGCTCGACGTCACAGGTAAAACAACAACAATCATGCTGACTCTCGCCAACCTGTTCATTCTGTTGCTGCTGGCAGGCATCGGTGCCTGGCTGTGGCATACCCATGGCCTGCGCGAGCAGGCCCTGGCCGCAGTCAGGCAGCACTGCACGAAAGTGGACGTCGAACTGCTCGACGACAACGTCGCCCTGCGCAGCTTCGGTCTGCACCCCGACGCCCGCGGTCGCCAGCGCCTGGCGCGGATCTACGACTTCGAATTCACCGTCACCGGCGAACAGCGCTACAACGGCAACATCGTCATGTTCGGCCACCACGTCGCGCGCATCGAACTGGGCGCCCATCCCTTCCCCGCACCGCCGCAGCCACACCACCAGCACTCCGCCGAGGTGATCCAGCTCGACCAATGGCGACGCACGCATCCTCTGCACGAACAGCGCCACCACTGAAATCCCGCGCGCCTGCGACAGGCCCAAGCCTCCTCCCTCGCTTCACCCCCGCTGCAGAAGAAAGCCAGCCACCCGTTCGGCGCTCTCCTCGGGCCGCTCCTGCATGAAGCAGTGCCCGCCGGGCAACGTATGGGCGCCGACGTGGGGATTCATCGCGCACCAGCGCGCCGTCGAACGGGTGATGAAAGGGAAGCTGCGCTGGCCGTTGAGCAGCAGGGTCGGCGTGCGCACCCCGACCAGCGCCGGCCAGAGGCGACGGGGGAAGGAGTTGAAAATCTCGACCTCCCGGCTCGGCCGGCATTTCAGCTCGATACCGCCGTCCGCAGACTCCTTCAGGGCGTGCTGGACGTAGGCGCGCAATGCCGCGTCGCTCCAGCCCCGGAAGACGCCGCGACCGTGCAGGCAGGCATAGGCGGTGGCGCGGTCGGGCCAGTGCCGGCGGCGCGTCGCCGACTGGCGTGCCAGAGCATTGAAACGCTGCAGTCCGAAGAGCTCGGAAAAGCCCAGCGCGCCGATCATCGCCCGACCGAACAGCACCGGATCAAGTAGCACCGCACGCTGAAACAAGTCCGGTTCGCGAGCCAGGATCAGGCAGCTCAGCACTCCGCCGAAGCTGTGCCCGCAGGCGTGGCGCGGCACCTCGCCGAAACGTCCGAGACCGGCCTGGAAAGCCTCCAGTGCCAGCTCGGCGGTACGGTTCCAGCCCTGGAAGCGGCCGCCGTGGTCGCTGTCGCCATGTCCCTGGACATCGCACAGCCAGAGGTCGAAATCTGCGGCCAGCACGCGTAGCAGCGGCTCGTAGGTCCTCCCGCAAAAGCCGTTGCCGTGCAGAAAGTGCAGCAGCGGCCTGCCGCTCGGCGTGCTGTGCCAGCCGCGCAGGGTAAAGCCGGCCGAGGTGGCGTGGGACCAGGAATGCAGGATCATGCGCACCGTCCATGGAGGGTGAGGGACGAAGCAGTATAGCCGGACGCCACGGCGCGCAGCCATGCGCCGCGGCCAGGAAATTCACTCCGGCAGGCGGCAGGCCGTCATCCCGGCCTGGAGCGCGGCCTCGTCGCCGGCGTCGGCGAAGATCAGTTCCAGCCGCGAATCCCGGCGCCACTCGCTAGGCTGCCAGCGGATCGGCTCGCCGTTCAGCGCATTGCCGGACAACCAGCCGGCCTCGGTGCGCAGGACCAGCTTGGCACGCCGCCAGGGCAGTCCGGCCAGCCAGCGCTGGACAGCCGACAACGCGAAACGCTGGCTGGCATGCCAACGCCAGCCAATGCTCCAGCCTTCGGTCCGGGTCTGGCTGGCGCAGACCGGCCGGCCCGGATCGAGCCAGACCTCCGCCAGCTCCGGCGCCTCGCCCGGCGGTCCGGCGCCCGGCTCAGCACGGGCGGCCAGCCCCGGCAGCAGCGCCAGCGGCAACGCGCCCTGGCAGGTCCAGTACAGTGGACGCGGCGGCAGCCGCTCGGCCAGTCGTATCCGCGCCGACTCGTCCAGCGACTCCGCCTTGTTCAGAACCAGCAACCCAGCCGCAGCCAGCGCTTCCGCCTGGCTCGCCGGCAAGGCCTCGCCGGCGGCCAGGGCGGCGGCATCCAGTACCAGCACGGCGGGCTGCAGCGCCAGCACCCCGACCCAGGGCGGTGCAGCGAGCTGGCGCCACAGCTCGCCCGGATGACCGAGCCCGGAGGGCTCGATCAGCAGACGGTCGGGTCGGGCCTTGCGCAGCAGACGCGCCAAACCGACCCGGAAGGGTGCGCCGTTGACGCAACACAGGCAGCCGCCAGCAACTTCGGCGAAGGCGATGCCGTCCGCACCGCTGTCCAGCAGGGCGGCGTCCAGGCCAATCCGGCCGAATTCGTTGATCAGCACCGCCCAGCGCTCGGCAGCCGGCTTCTGCGCCAGCAACTGGCGGATCAGGCTGGTCTTGCCGGCGCCGAGAGGGCCAGCGATCAGGTGGGTGGGGATGTTCTTCAGCATCCGGGCATGGTGGGGCTTTTTGCAGCGAGCGGGAAGCCCGTCGCGGCAGAGCCACCCGCTGGCGGCGGCGAGCGGCCGCGACATGCTAGAGTCGCGCGCGCCCATCCCGGAGGAATCCCCATGCGCCTGCTCCTGCTGTCCCTGTCTCTTGCCCTGTCCGGCCAGGCCCTGGCCGAGGCCTGCACGGTGCACAGCAGGGCCGAGCGGGTCGAGGTGCGGATCTGCCAGGAAAACCGCAGCATCCCGGCCAAGCTGTTCCGCGAAGGCTTCTGCCAGCCGCAGCTCGCCGGACAGACGACCGAGGTGAGCTTCACCGAGCACTGCCCGCAGGGCAGCTTCGGCATCTGCCGCGAGGCACGGGTCGAGGGCACCGCCTATCACCAGGATATCCACTACTACGGTGTCGCCAGCGACGCCCGCTACCTCAAACCATCCTGCGAAAGCCGCAGCAAAGGCCAGTGGATCGCGCCCTGAACAGGCCCCCGCAAGGCGCGGGCAAATCATGTCTTCACGGGCATTTCACTGACTACGATCAACAAAAGCGCTTCTTCTGGCGACTAGCCGACAATTTCCTTGTCGTAGTCGCAACATCTTGTCGCGAACCTCGTCGCCCCTTCATGGCTAACTAATTGATTTCCCATATCCAGCCACCTGGCACGTTTCGTGGAAATCCCCTAGCGAATCCCACCGGAACGCTCCTCGGAGGAGCCGTCATGAAAAAGTTCGGCATTCTGACCCTGACCCTCGGCCTGCTGACCGCCAGCGGTGCCAACGCCGCCGAAAGCATCGAGGAAACCCAAGGCCGGAGCTTCGCCAAGGTTCTGGGCGGCGCTACTCCGCAAGCCTTCGGCGGCAGTGATCGCACGCGCACCGACAGCGGCACAGTGAAGATCGTGCGCTCCCCCCACCGCCACTTCGTTGTCGGCGAGCAGGTCGAGATCCGCGGCAACCGCCCGCACACCAAGACGACCGACAGAGCCGCCACCCTGGCCGACGCCAACGACGGCACGCGCCCTCTCCGCTGAGCATTTCTGCGGCCCCGGAGCGCTGCCGGGCCGCCTCCACAGCGACCCGCCCGATCGCAAGGGGTTACCGCACCCCGACTCGATCACCTCCCCCTGAATAGCCCCCATCACGCCCCAGCCCGACCCGAACCGGACGTACGGACCGCTCGCCCGGCCAGGAACGGCCGTATCGGGCAAGCAGAGTGCACACGCCGGAGCCAGCAAGCCCATCGCCATCGAACCGCAGGAGTGGCACCGCCAATCGCCAGCAATACCCGGTAAAGGCTCAAGCACAAAACCACACTACCCTTCTTGATCCAGATCAATGAAAACGCGGTTTTTTGTGAGAAACGAGACAAACTTTTGTAGCCATAACGACACTTTGTCGCTTATGAAATCCCGCAAAATTATATAACTGATTGATTTTAATCATAAATTTCATTGGCATGCTTCGTGGATATATAAGATCAAAGATCTGCTGAAGCCTTCTGCGGAGAGCTGCCATGAAAAAGCTCGGCACCCTGGCCCTGACCCTCACCCTGCTGACCGCCGGTAGCGCACATGCCGTCGAAGGTGTCGAGAGAACCACGGAGCAGGCTGCCGGCAAGCCGGGCGGCGGCATGAGCGGGCTGATGATCAGTGTCATCGGCAGCTCGATCGGCATGCTGGTCGGCGCCGGCATCGGGGCACTGCTCGGCGACGAGAAGGTGCTGCGCGCTCCGAGTAACGAACTGGCCGCTGGCGAAGCGGTCAGGTCCCGTGGCAACCGCGCCTATCGCGAAGCCACCGCACTGGCCGGTGTTGGCGGCAGCTATCGCTGAATCCACATCCGCCACCGTTTAAGTCGCCGGGTCTGTCCGTCCTCCCATCCGGGCAGATCTGGCGCATTTCTCCCCCGGAACCCGTGTCCCTCCCGAGTGCACGGGACGGGCTGCAGGGCACTGCCCCACTCGGCGTGGCGTGCACCCTGCCACTCCAGGCAGCCCCATGAGTGCAGCGACGTCGTCGCGATGAAAAAGAGACGGAAAAACCGAGCCGGAAGCGGAAGGCGAGCTGCCCAGGCATTCGACTGAATGGAAAAGAGAGCGACCGGCAGGGTAGTGACGGATCTCCTGCAGCAAGAGATCGTGCACCGAATGGCGCAGAGAGGGCGAAGAAAGGCGACTCGTCGGGCAGCCGGTCATGCAGCAACGCTGCATGACCGGATCGACCCCTTACAGGGACAGCCCGAATTCGGGAGCGATCTGGGCCAGCCAGGCAGAGACTCGCTCGTCGGTCTTGCCGCTCTGGTTGTCCAGGTCCAGTGCCAGGCCGACGAACTTGCCGTCAACCACAGCAGCAGAGCTTTCGAACTCGTAGCCGTCGGTCGGCCAGGCGCCTACGAGCTTGGCGCCGCGCGAGGCAAAGAACTCGCTCAGCTCGCCCATGGCATCGAGGAAGTTCTCGGGATAGCCGACCTGGTCGCCCAGACCGAAGAGGGCCACGGTCTTGCCGCTGAAATCGAGGCCTTCGATCTTCGGCAGGAACTCTTCCCAGCTCTCGCTCTCGCAGTCGGTGGACAGACCGGGGAGTTCGCCATCGCCGAGGGTCGGGGTGCCCAGGATCAGGAACTGGTACTGGGCGAAGTCTTCCGCGGAAACGCGGTTGACGTTCACTGCATCGGACATGGTTTCGTCGTCGAAACGCTTCTTGATCGACTTGGCGACCTTGCGGGTTTTACCGGTGTTGCTACCGAAGAAGAGTCCAATCTTGGCCATAACTTAACCTCTGGCTGCGTGCATGATCGTGGTCGGGGCGCCAGTCTCCGGGCTTGCACACCTGGCTGGCCGATGAGTGGTAGCAAGAAACAGACCACTCTCCAGAGCCCGACCACAGTTACCAACTTATTGATTTACAAGTATTTTTTATAAAAGCAAAAAACCCTGTCGCAAATGCGACGCCAAGGAAGCGGCAGACAGGCTGGCCTTGTCGTTTTTACAACACCTCAAAGATCGGCCGACAGTACGGATTTCTCCTCCACTGCGACGGACGGACAGGCCTGGAGCGGTTCGCGGCCTTCGTCGGCCAGCCCGGTCAGAACCTGCAGTGCGCTGTCGCCGTCCTCGCGCTCGACCAAGTCCAGCGTGCAGACCCGCAGCAGCGGCTGCGAGGGCATGTTGAACATGGTCTGCTGCAAGGCCGCCTCCAGTACCGCACGCAGGCCGCGGGCGCCGGTCTTGCGGGTCAGCGCCTGATCCGCGATGTGGCTGAGGGCCGCATCGGTGATCACCAGCTCGACGCCCTGATAGGCGAACAGCTGCTTGTACTGCTTGACCAGCGCGTTGCGCGGCTCGGTGAGGATGCGCAGCAAGGTGGCGTGGTCAAGTTCCTGGAGGAAGGTGATGATCGGGAAGCGACCGATGAACTCGGGAATCAGGCCGAACTCGTGCAGGTCGTCCGGCAGCAGCGAGGCCATCAGCTCGTTGATCGACGGGGCTTCCCGACGCGGCTGGGCATGGAAGCCGATGCCGGTGTTCTTCGGCTGGATACGGCTGGAAACCATGGCTTCCAGCCCCGGGAAGGCGCCGCCGGCGATGAACAGGATGTTGCGGGTATCCACCACCTGCTCTTCGCTGTGCTCGCTGCGCCGGCCGGACTTGCTGATCCGTACCTCGGTACCCTCGACCATCTTCAGCAGGGCCTGCTGCACGCCTTCGCCGGAGATGTCGCGCACCGCCGTGCCGCCACCGCTGCGCTTGGCCAGCTTGTCCACCTCGTCGATGTAGACGATGCCCCACTGCGCCTGCTGCACGTCGCCGCCGGCCGCATCGAGCAGGCGGGTGATGATGCTGTCGACATCGTCGCCGACATAACCGGCCTGGGTCAGGGTGGTGGCGTCGGCCATCGCGAAGGGAACCCCGAGAATGCGCGCCAGGGTGCGCACCAGCAGGGTCTTGCCGGTGCCCGAGGGACCGGCCATGAGGATGTTGGACTTCTCCAGCTCGACCTGTTCGCCGAGCTGGCAGACCGGCTCGCGGTCGCAGTTGAGCAGCCGCAGGTAGTGGTTGTAGACCGCAACCGAGAGGGTTTCCTTGGCCGCTTCCTGGCCGATCACCGACTCGTCCAGGTGCTTCTTGTATTCCGCAGGGGTGCGCAGCTGCGGCGCCAGCTGCTGGTTCTTGCGCCGCTGCCCCCAGCTGCTGACCACCTGATGGGCCAGCTTGACGCAGGCTTCGCAGATTCGCCCGTCGTTGCCGGCGATCAGCGGGACCGTCGGGCTCTTTTCCGCGCCGCAGAACGAGCAGCAGGGTTTGTCCGTTTTATCCATGGGCGAGGTTCTCCAAAGTGGCCTTTTGTTGGAGCAGGCTTTCCAGCCATTTGCGCTGATACGCCTTGCGCTGCCGAAGCTGCAGCCTGTCGCGCAGGCGCGGCAGGATTTCCTCGAGGGTCAGCTGCCGGGCAGGGCTCACGCTTTCGCAGAGCAGCACGTGGAAACCGATCGGCGACTCCAGCACGGGACTCAGCTCCCCCCGTGCCATCTGGAACAGGCAGGCGTCCAGCTCGGGATAGAGAGTACCCGGAACCACCTCGCCAAGCAGCCCACCCTGCATCGCGGTGGGGCATTCGGAATGCTTCATCGCCTGCTCCGCGAAGCGTTCCGGCTTGCCACGCAGCCGCTTGAGGATCGCCTCGATACGCGTCCGGGCGGCCTCGCGGGAGTTTTCCGGGAAGTCCTCGTTGACGGTGACCAGGATGTGCCGGGCCTTGTGCCGGGCCGGAACCTTGAACTGCTCGGGATGATTGAAGTAGTAGAGGCTCACGTCGGTATCGGTGATGTCCGGCAGACCGGCGCAGATGCAGTCGAGGACGGCCTGGACCTTGAGATCCCGGGCCAGCATGGCGCGCATGCCGACGGCATCCAACCCCTGCTCGTCGAGGGCCTGCTGCAGCGCCTCGACGGTCTCGTAGCGGCTGGCGATCTGCGCCCAGGCCTCTTCGACCTGGGAAGCCGGAACCACCACGCCGGCCGCATCCGGACTGCGCAGCACGGCATCCTCGATATGCTTCTGCCGACCGATGATCCGGTCGGCCTGCTGGAGCTGCTCCTCGCTGAGCGCGCCAGGCGCGCAGTCGAACTGCTCGTGGGCGATCTTCAGCAGGTAATAACGGCTGTCGCCGTCGCCGAAACGCTCAGAATTCATCAAGCACCTCCAGAGCCGCCCCCGCCCCCGCCTCGGCCATCGCCAAGCTCTGTTCGGGAACCTGCAACACCAGCCCGTCGCCGAAATGCACGTGGTACTGGACGCCGTCCTCGGGCTGATCGCGCAGCACCTTCATGATGCTGCCGACCTGGCCCCGCTTCACCAGCACCTGGCCCCGCACGGCGAGACTGCGGGTGGCGATCACGTTGTCGCGGAACTCGAACAGGTTGGGGATCCAGGGTGCCGAGGCAAGGATCAGCTCCTCCTCGCGACAACCGACGGTGCGCCCCTCGCTGAGGAAATGCACGCGATAGATCAGTTGGTCCTGCAGGTAGGTGCCGACGTCGTACACACAGCCCACCGCACCGCGGCGAATGAGCAGAGCGCCGGTATCCATGCCCGGATAGGTGCCGTCGTTACGCACGTTGCGGATCAGGCGTACTTCATCACCGTATTCAAACTGCGGCAGCATGGCGCTTCCCCCTCTGTGCTCAGCTCAACAGCTGGTCGATGGAAACGAAGGTCTTCTGCGGCTCGTGCATGCGGAAGACCTTGAACACCTTCTCGGTCAGAGCGTCGGACTCGACGAAATCCAGATAGGCGCGCGCCAGCAGCTGGCGATAGACCGCATAGCGCGCCTGGTCGTCGTGCGCGTCCAGATCGCCGGCCTTGGTCAGGTAATCGTGATAACGCTGCATGATGTGCAGCCGATTGACGTGCACGACCGGCTGATCGAAGGGTACGCCGAAAAACTCGAGGAAGTCTTCGGCCGATACCAGCTCGTCCATAGCCTCGTCCAGGGTCAGGTCGGAATCCGGGGAAAAGGGTTGCACGGTCATGGTCGTATCTCCGCGTTGGCCGCAGTGGGAAAAGTCAGGATTTCAGCGCTGTGTTCGGCCAGCACGTCCAACAGCAGCCTGGCGCCCAGGCGGTTGTTCGTGTCCAGCTCGACGACCTTGGCGAGCATGGACTTGCCTTGCTCGAATCGGCCCAGACGCAGGTTCAGATAGCCGGCGCCCTTGAGTGCCAGCAGGTAGAAACGCAGGAGCGCAATACCCCGCTCGGCCGCCACGGCGAGCTGGCCGGCGTCGATCTTGCGCCAGTTCGCGGGCAGGCACAGCCGGGGACCGACCACCTCCAGCGCCCGGTGGGCGATCTGCAGGGCGTCCTGATAGCGATGCTGGTAGTAGTAGAAGCGATACAGGCCGACCAGCACCGTCAGGTCTTCCGGCGCGAGCGCTTGCGCCTCGAGCAGCGGTTGCTCGGCGGTGCCCTCGCCGTACTGCTCGGCAGCCGCGGCCAGACGGGCCGACACCTCCGGGGCGAGCGGCTCGTCGTAATACAGGCTGTCGCTGTCGAAGTCCTGCAGATCCATAGTCAATCGCTCCCCGTATACCCGCCGATCACTCGCTCACCGAAGCGGGTGCGGCACGCCGGCGGCTGGCCGGCTGGGCCAGAGCGGTAGCACCGCCGGCACAATCGCTCTCGCAGATGCTGTTGTCGGGATTGCAGCCCTGGTAGAACTGCTGCTGGCTGCCGACCGCGACCAGACCGCCCCCCTCGACCTTCTTCTCCAGCGAATCGATGCGCTCCAGCAGACAGGCGATGGCCTTGCCCACCGGGTCGGGAATCAGATGGTGGTCGAGGTCGATGCCATAGGGGTTGAGCTGGCCTGCTTCGCGCAGCTTGACCACCTTGCCGGGGATGCCGACCACGGTGCAGCCATCCGGCACGTCCTGGACCACCACCGAATTGGCGCCGACCCGGGCGTTGGCGCCGATGGTGATCGGGCCGAGGATCTTCGCCCCGGCGCCGACCAGCACGCCGTCGCCCAAGGTCGGATGACGCTTGCCCTTGCGCCAGCTGGTACCGCCCAAGGTGACCCCGTGGTAGAGCGTCACATCCTTGCCGATTTCGGCGGTTTCGCCGATCACCACGCAGGCGCCGTGGTCGATGAAGAAACGCGGCCCGATGACGGCCCCGGGATGGATGTCGACATTGCTCAGCAGGCGGGCGACGAACGACAGCAGCCGCGCCGGGTAGCGCCACTCGGCCCGCCACAGGCGATGGGCGAGGCGGTAGAGCATGATCGCGTGCACGCCCGGATAGGTGGTCAGCACCTCGAAGGTGGTGCGGGCTGCCGGGTCGCGCTCGAAGACGCAGCGGATATCCTCGCGCCATTGCGCAAACAGGCTCATGCCAGACCTCCCGCGGCCAGTTCGGAGGTCCCCTGCTCGCACAGCTGGCGATAGAAGTCCTCCAGTTCGGCCGCCTGCGGGCTGCGCTTGGTGCAGGTCGAAAAGACACGGATGCGGCCGAGCAGCGCCTGGCTCTGCCAATCCGCCAGCTCGATGCCCAAGTCGCGGTAGCTGTTGCGCACCATGTGCGCGCCGGAATGCTTGCCCAGCACCAGGCTGTGGCTGCGGCCGAGTTCGTCGGGATTCAACCCTTCGTAGTTGCGCCGATGCTTGAGCAGGCCGTCGACGTGGATGCCGGCCTCGTGGGTGAATACCCCGGCGCCGACCACGCTCTTCTGCCAGGCCACCTGGCGTCCCGAGGCCCGCTCGACCAGCGCGGAGATCGCCGGGATGCCGCGGGTATCGATGCCGGTGTCGATGCCATGAAGGTTCTTCAGCGCCAGCACGCACTCTTCCAGCGCGGCGTTGCCGGCACGCTCGCCGAGCCCGTTGACCGTGGTGTTGATATGGGTCGCACCGCCCATCACCGCCGCCAGAGTATTGGCGGTCGCCAGACCGAAGTCGTCGTGGGCATGGACCTCCAGCTCCATATCCAGGCGCTGGCGGAGGAAGCGGAAGCGATCGAGCATGCCGAACGGCTCCATCACCCCGACGGTATCGGCGAAGCGCAGGCGGCGGGCGCCGGCGGCCTGCGCCACCGCCCCCACCTGCACGATAAACTCCTGATCCGCCCGCGAGGCGTCCTCGCAGCCCAGGCATACCTCGAGCCCGGCCATGCGCGCCTTGCCGACCAACCGGGCCACCTCGCCCAAGGCCCAGTCGCGATCGCGATTGAGCTTGTGGCGCAGCATCAGGTCGGAGATCGGCAGCGACAGGTCGACCATGGTCACGCCGGTGGAGCGCGCGGCATCGAGGTCGAAGTCGCACAACCGGCACCAGGCCAGCAGCTGCGAAGGCAGGCCGAGGCCGGCGATGGCGCGCATCACTTCGCGCTCTTCCTCGCCCATGCTGGGAATGCCGATCTCCAGCTCCGGCACGCCCAGCTCGGCGAGCGCACGCGCGATGGCGATCTTCTCGTCGGCATTGAAGGCGACCCCGGCACTCTGTTCGCCGTCACGCAGGGTGGTGTCGTCGATGATCACGCTAGCCATGGCTTTCTCCAACAACTCGGGCGGGGCTCCCCGCGGGGGCGGTTTCCTGCGGGATACGCTCCCGCAGGGCGGCGACTCAGCCGTAGACCGGAGCGAACGCCTTACCCGGATCTTCCACCGGACCGCTACCGCTCCAGTAGGGCGACAGCTTGCGCAGCTGGGCGACGATCGGCGGTACGGCGGCGATCACCCGGTCGATCTCCTCCTCGGTGGTGTAGCGCGACAGGGAGAAACGCACGGTGCCGTGGGCAGCGGTATAGGGAATGTCCATGGCGCGCATCACGTGGGAGGGCTCCAGGGAGCCGGAGGTGCAGGCCGAGCCACTGGAGGCGGCGATGCCGACCTTGTTCAGCAGCAGCAGGATGGCCTCGCCCTCGATGTACTCGAACGCGATGTTGGCGGTATTGGGCAGGCGGTTGTCCGGATCGCCGGTGACGAAGGCGTGGGGCACGACGGCGAGGATGCCGGCCTCCAGCTTGTCGCGCAGGCGCTTGACCTCGGTGTTCTCGTGCTCCATGAACTCCAGCGCGCGCTCGGCGGCCACGCCCATGGCGATGATCGAAGCGGCGTTCTCGGTACCGGCCCGGCGACCGCGCTCCTGGTGACCGCCGCGCAGCAGCGGACGGAAGCGGGTGCCACGGCGCAGATAGAGCACGCCGACGCCCTTGGGCGCGTGCAGCTTGTGGCCGGACAGCGAAAGCATGTGGATCGCCGAGTTCTTCAGGTCGATCGGTACCTTGCCCACCGCCTGCACGGCATCGGTGTGGAACATGATGCCGGCCTCATCGGCCATGCGCGCCATTTCCTCGACCGGGAACAGTGTGCCGGTCTCGTTGTTGGCCCACATCACCGACACTACCGCGACGTCGTCGTCCAGCAGGCTGGCGTAATGGTCCAGGTCCAGGCGGCCCTTCTTGTCCACCGGCAGCTTGTGCACGGTGTAACCCTCGCTGGCGAGGTAGTCGCAGAGGCTCAGCACCGCCGGGTGCTCGACCACGGTGGTGATGACCGTCTTGCGCTCGGGCTGGGCCTTGAGCGCCGAGAGGATCGCGGTGGAATCCGACTCGGTGCCGCAGGAGGTGAAGATGATTTCCGAGTCGTGCTCGGCGCCGAGCAGCTTCTGCACACTCTGGCGGGCCTTCTTCAGCGCCAGGCCGACCTGGTTGCCGAAGCTGTGCAGCGACGAGGGGTTGCCGAACTGCTCGGTGAAGAACGGCAGCATGGCCTGGACGACTTCGTCGTCCACCCGGGTGGTGGCGTTGTTGTCCAGATAGACGTCTGCCATGTCAGACCTCCATCTGGGCGTGAGCCGCGGCGCTGACCGGAATCACCTTGACGAACTCGCCGAGTTCCTCGATCAGGCGCTGCTGGATACCGCCAAGGGTCATGGACGCCATCTGGCAGCCGGTGCAGGCGCCGGTGAGCTTGACGTAGATGTTCTTGCCGTCGACATCGATCAGCTCGACGTCGCCGTTGTCGCGCTGCAGGGTCGGACGGATCGCCGCCAGCACGGTCTCGATGCGGCGGATGCGCTGCAGGTTGCTCATCTTCGGCGGAGCCACCGGAGCCTCGGTCACCGGAGCGGGAGCCGGCTCGGCCGCCACCACGGGAGCGGCTTTCTTTTTCTTCGCCTTGGTCGGTGCGGCGACGAAGACTTCGCCGCGGGCGGCCAGCTCTTCGGTCAGCACGCGCTCGATGCCCTCATGGCAGGCCGAGCAGCCGCCGCCGGCCTTGGTGTAGTTGGTCACGTCCTCGACGGTGGACAGCTTGTTGGCGCGAATGGTGTCGCGAACCATCACCTCGTCGATGGCGAAGCACTTGCAGATCAGCGCGCCTTCCTCGTGGTCGTCCTCGAGTTCCTCGCCACGGTAGTTGGCCACCGCGGCCTGCAGGGCTTCGCGGCCCATCACCGAGCAGTGCATCTTCTCCGGCGGCAGGCCGTCGAGGAAATCGGCGATGTCCTGGTTGCTGATCTTCAGGGCGTCGTCCAGGGTCAGGCCCTTGACCATCTCGGTCAGCGCCGAGGAGGAGGCGATGGCGGAACCACAGCCGAAGGTCTGGAAGCCGGCATCCAGGATCACGTCGGTTTCCGGATCCACCTTCAGGGTCAGGCGCAGCGCGTCACCGCAGCTCAGCGACCCGACGTCGCCGATGGCGTTGGCGCCGTCCACGGCTCCGGCATTCTTGGGGTTGTAAAAATGCTCTTTGACTTTTTCCGAATAATCCCACATGTCGGCTTCATCTCCCGGTGAGTCTTTGGGGGCCGGCCCAGCCGGCGACCTCAGGGTTGCCTATCAGCAAGCAAAAGACTTGCCACAACCGCAGCTGTTGCTGGCATTCGGATTGACGAAGGTGAAACCGCTACCTTCCATGCTTTCCACAAAGTCCATGGTCACGCCGTTGAGCAGAGGGGCGCTGGCATCGTCGACCAGCAGGGTGATGCCGTCGCAGTCGATCAGTTGATCGCCCTCCCCGCCTGTCTCTTCCAGTTTCAGGCTGTATTTCAGACCGGAGCAGCCGCCACCCTCGACCCGGATGCGCAAACCGGCGACCGGCTTGCCAGTGCTGCTGATGAAGCGGGTAACCGCGCTCTTGGCGCTATCTGTCAGGGTAATCATCGGCTTGTCTCCTCAAAAACTTGGCGGTTGCATGCTCAACCTGTCGCAGTTCATCGCTGCAACCGGCATGCCACGCCGCAAAAAATGAATTTTATCTTTAAAATCAATTATTTAAATTTTAACAAGAGGATCTTTGGCTGTAGCGAACAATACCTGTGGCAATGAATGTCTGATTTCCGACAAGGCCTGTCGGTCGTTACCCGCCCCCACCCTGGCGCGGCACGCCGACAGCTTTCCGCCTCGCCCGGCGAGCTCAATCGCCGACCAGGGCCGCATCGCTGAAATAGGGGTTGCGGTGCAGCTGCGAGGCCCCATAACGGACCACCAGACAGCCGTTGCGCTCCACCCGCTCGGCCGCCCCGAGCAATCCCTGCTGCTGGATCAGTACGTCGCCCTTGCGTAGCGCCAGCAGGCGCATGGGCTGGCCGGGCGACGACTCCTGCGCCCGCACCCGCAACAGACGCGCCTCGAGTTGGCGCCACCGCTCCAGGCTCGCACCTTCCTCGTGCATTCGCCGCAATTGGACGGCCAGCGCCGGATCGCCGGCGAGCATCCGCTGCAGGGAACGACGGCTGTCCAGGTGGCTGCCCGGCTGAACCTTGAGCCCGGCCTCGAGGGGAATCGGCCGCAGGGCGATCAGGACGCCCAGATGCGGCGTACCCCCCACGCAGGCATCGCTGGCAAGCAGCACCTGCGCGCTCTCCAGGGCATCGATGCCGAGCAGGTAGCTTCTTTCGCCGGCCAGCATGTTGAGCGGTGCGAGCAGCCGCTCGTGCAGCACCAGCCCGAGGATGCCGGCCGCCTGCAGGTGAACGGCGCTGCGCCGGCGCAGCACCTGCGGATGGGGCTGGCGCTGTCCGCAGGACGGTTCGCAGCGCAGCCGGTAGGCCGCCACGGCGGCGGCATGCCGGTCGACCAGCGTTTCGGGGAGACAACCGCGCAGCAGGACGAAGCCGTCGCGGGCGAAAGCGAAGCTGTCGATCAGTGGTACGGTTGCGGAGCGTGCTTCCAGCATGACCTTGGACCCCTGCGGCAATGGCATGACGGAGCGCCGCAGGACAAGCCGGGCGCGGACGAGCATGCGCTATATATAAAAGTATACAAATAACAACTGACAATCCCACGTGCAAGGACTTTGCCAATACGATAAATTTAGGCGCCATGCGGGATTGCACTGCATTCAGTGCTTGTTTGTTTATACACAAAACTACACATATAAATCGGCCTTGTGCCGTAGCCGACAAGCCATCCGGGAAAGCCCGCGCGGTCAGCGAGCCGCCACAGCGCCCGGATTTCCCGGCAGGTGGCCGGACCGTCCGCGTCCTGCCGGCACCCCGCCTGCGTTGCTTACCTTTTCACCCCTTGGGCACGGGAGATTTCAGATGCCGGAACTGGGTATAGATGCGCAGCTGCGCCTGCAGCAGGGTGCCTTCCGGCTCGACGCCCGCCTGCAACTGCCAGCGACCGGCATCAGCGTGCTGTTCGGCCGCTCCGGCAGCGGCAAGACCACCCTGCTGCGCGCCATCGCCGGACTGGAACGGGCCGAAGGCTTCCTGCGCGTCGGCGAACAGCTCTGGCAGGAAGGCGCCCATTTCCGCCCCGGCCACCTGCGCCCGCTGGGTTACGTCGACCAGAGCGGCGAGCTGTTTGCGCACCTGGACGTACGGGCCAACCTCGCGTTCGGCTACCGGCGCGTGCCCCGCGCCCGGCGGCGCCTCGGCTTCGACGAGGCAGTCGCCCTGTTCGACCTGGAAGCGCTGCTCGGGCAACGTGCCGAGCAGCTTTCCGCCGGCCAGCGCCAACGCGTCGCCATCGTCCGCGCCCTGCTGACCAGCCCGGACCTGCTGCTGCTCGACGCACCGCTGGCCAGCCTGGATCGCCACAGCCGGGCGGAAATCCTCCCGCTCCTCGAACAACTGCGCGAGCGGCTGCAGATTCCCCTGCTCTACGTCACCCACAGCCAGGACGAAGTCACCCGGCTGGCCGACCACCTGGTCCTGCTGGACAAGGGCCAGACGCTCGCCAGCGGTCCGCCGAGCCGGCTGCTGAGCGATCCGCGCCTGCCGCTCGGCCATCCCGACGAAGCCGCGGTGGTAATCATCGGCCAGGTGGAACGCCACGATCACCATTACCAGCTGAGCACCCTCCGGGTTCCCGGCGGCACCCTCAGCGTCGCCCTCTGCCGCCTGCCGCCGGAAGCCGAGACGCGGGTGCGCATCTTCGCCCGGGACGTGAGCATCGCCCTCGACCCGCCGCACCGCAGCAGCATCCTCAACACCCTCAGCGCGCGCATCGTCGACCTGTTCTACGAGCGCGACTCGGCGCGGGTCATGGTGCGACTGGACCTGGGCAGCGCCTGCATCCTCGCGCGGATCACCCGCCTGTCGGCCGACCGGCTGGGACTGGCGCCGAATCTCCCGGTGTACGCGCAGATCAAGTCGGTGGCGATGATGGACTGAGAAAAACCTGTCGCAATTGCGCCAAAGCCTCCGCTCATTGTCACCAACGCGACAGGAAATAAAGATTAATTCATTGATTTATAAGGAATATTTTACAAAGGCACTGCGATTGCATAAAACGACTCCGCCTAGGCCCGTCGGCCTTGGGTTTGCTGCAATCATCAAGAAAGAGAGAAGTGCATGTCCATCAAGGAAATCAAAGCCTTCGCCGAGAAGGCCAAAGCGGAGCCCGCCCTGGGCGAGAAGCTCAAAGCCTGCGAAAAAGTCCGCGACATCCTCGCCCTGGTCAAGGAATCCGGCTTCAACGTCATCGAGGATGCGCTGTATCCGCCGAACGAGCCGCAGTTCAGCAAGGACCAGCTGTCGCCGAAGATGGCCAAGGCCCTGCTGCCTGCCTGAGTCCGTCCGCCGGGGCATCGCGCCCCGGCACCCGCTCCGCCGGCGATCAGCCGAAGCCGATCAGCACCTCGTAGACCCGCCGCAGCAGTTCGCGGTCGAGCCAGGGCATGCCGATGCTCTGCGGCAGATCGATCCAGCGGGTACCGGGCGGCGGCTCGCGCAGCTCGTGCCCGGACAGGGCCACCAGGTAGACCGGCAGGATCTGCCCCGGCACCTCCATGTTCAACTGGAACTCGCCGACCGGCTCCAGCGGCCAGTCGATGTCCAGCGCCTCCTGCAGACAGCGCAGCGCAGTGGCCGGATGGCACTGCACGGGCGCCTCCTGCTCCTGCTCGGCAATCACCGCCAGCTTGGGCAGAGCCTGCGGCAAGACCACGCCGGCCTCGCTCGGGATCAGAAAGCGCAGCCGCGCGCTCACCGGATGCTTGTGGCAGAGCAGTATCCGCCACGCCAACGCTTCAATGGTTTGCTGTTCGTTCATGAGTCCAACGCCAACAGGGCATATTCCACCGGCCCGGCAAACAGCCGGGTACCGCCTCCTTCGGCGACCACCTGATGCGCGGCCCGGGCATCCTGCACCCGCACCCCCGCCAGGTAGTTCACCCCGAACCGTCGCCACTCGTAGATCCACGGCAGACTCGGCCCCATCAGCACCACCCGGGCACGGGACGACAGCTCCAGGAGGCGCGGCAGGGTCTTGTTGGCCAGGCTGCTGGCGGTGATGAACACCCAGTCGGCCTCCGGCAGCAGGTACTCGACGGCGGCGTCGGGCAGGTCGCCGTCCTGCGGCTGGCGCTCGAAACACCAGTAGGGGAAGTCGTGCCAGAGCGTCTCGAGCCCCGGATAATGGCCGATCACCGCGACTTTCTGCCCGTCCAGCTGCGGCCGGAAGTGGGCGAACACGCGCAGATGTCCGGGCACCTCGCCCAGCAGCGGCTGGGCCTGGCGCAGGCAGGGCGAGGAGCGATTGATGCCGGCATTGACCACCGCCAGGCCCACCGCCGCCTCGGCGGCATCCCAGGACAGCAGCCAGGGGCACAGGCGGTCGCTCGCCTGACCGCCCAGCGTGCCGGCCCAGCTCAAGGTGCGCGGCACCTGACGCGGGCTGAAGGCGAAGCCGAGGCCGTCGCCGACCTCCGCCAGGGTCCAGTTGAGGCCGAGACAGACCCGCCCGACCGGCTCGTCGCGAGCGGCAGCGGCGGCATGTTCCAGCAGCCAGTCGTACAAGCCGTTCACGAGTCGAGCGCCGGCAGCAGACGAAGCTCGCTCTTCAGCGCACCGCGGTAGCCCCAGGCGGTGGCGGCCTCGATCACCCATTGCGGCTTGCGCGGGTGCGGCAGCAGCACGTCGAACTCGGCGAAGGCCTGTCCGTCCCCGTGCACCAGCACGCTGCCCAGGTAGCCGCCGCCCGGCGTGCGCCATTCGACATACAGGGACTGGCTGCGGTCGTAGGAGTCCTCGCGCAGCTCGCCACGGGTATGGGGCATACCGGAGACCGCCAGGCCCTGGTCGAGTCCGGCGGCGCGCAGGCTATCGGCCAGCACCTGCCAGAGTTCCGCGAACAGCGGCTGGGCGTCGTCCAGACGCCTCTCAAGAGGCGCATTCATCACGCGGCATCCTCGTCGAAGGAACGGGCGATATGCAGGAAGGCGCCACCGCCGATCTCGTCGCCGGGGTCGAGTTCCAGCAGCTTTTCCAGCACCTGCCGGGCCATCGCCACCTTGGCGCGGCGCAGGCGGATCACCCCCAGCGCCTTGAGGCTGAACAGGTACAGCCGCTCGGCGCCCTGGCGCCGACTCCAGTCGGCACTGCCCGGGTGCAGGCGGCGATAGTTGCGGTCGAACCCGGCCGCTCCGGCGGCAGCACGCAGCGCCGCCCAGACGGCCGCCTCGGCCTCTTCGTAGCGTCTGCTGACGAAGTAGAATTTGTACAGGCCGATGTGCGCGTCCGGCTCCGCGGGCCAGCGCTGGCGTGCCTCCAGCAACAGTGCCTCGACGGCATCGGGAGTCCCGGCGCAGAGGGCGCTGTTGAGCAGGTAACGCAGCGGCTGGGGCGTGCGGTCGGAAAAGAACGCACGCTCGGCAGCGAACAGCAGCACGTCGGCCATGTCGTTTACCAGATCTCGGCAGGGGTGAGCTTGTCCGCGTAGGGCTCGCCGCCCAGCAGATGCTGCTCGACGATGATCGCGGCGTCGGCAGGCTCCACCCAGCTGTACATGACCGCACCGGGGTAGATCAGCACGTTGGCGCCGGCCTGGCAGGGGCCGAGGCAGCCGGTGTTGGTCAGGGCGATGCGATTGGTCAGGTTCTTCTGGATCAGCACCTGGGCGAAAGCGTTGAACACCGGCTCGGCGCCCTTGGCGCCGCAGCTGCCGCGGGGATGCCCCTCGGGACGATGCTGGCCGCAGATGAAGATGTGGAACTCAGGCTTGGCCATGATCTCGTCTCCTCAAGCCGCCGCGGCTTCGTGGGTGTGGCACTGCTTGGCGCAAACCTTGGCGCACGAGGTGCAGCCGATGCAGTCCTGGCCATCCTTGATGGCCATGACCATCATTTCGTCGTCGTCGTCATGATCGTCGTCGGCCTCGATGAGATCGGCGCGGTCGACCAGCTCGAACACATCGCGCGGACAGACCTTGTAGCAGCGACCGCAGCCGATGCAGGTCTGCGGATTCAGTGCGGTAATAAACTGCGGAACCCACTCGGAGCCGCCACGGGTACGCCCGGTAATCATAGCCATCTACTTTCTCCTGCCCGCCCCTTCACGGTGGCGGAGGCCAAACGGTTGTCGATATCGATAAAGGCGGTTCGAAAGCCCGCTCTGCATGGTTTTGCTCGTCGGTGCCCGGTCCGGCCGGGCACCGCCCGGCTTCGTGGGCTCGGGCGGCAGTTGCCCGCCGCCAGGGCGGGCCACAAGGATCGGGCCGCGAGGGCCCGGATATAGAAGACGCAGGCCTCGTGAGCCTGTGCCCGATCGCGGCCGGCCGGATGCGCAGCGCCCGGCGCAGCCGCTGCCGTCGTCAGGCGGCGCCGGTCGCGTCGAGACGCGCCTTGGCTTCGGCCCACTCCAGGCACGCCTGGTGAGCCTGCCGGGCCAGCTCCGGCAGCGAATCGTAGTCGTTGAACAGGCGATCCTCGACCAGGTCGTGGATCTGCGAGGCCCACTCGGTCGCGATGCGCTTCTTCTGGCTGACCTCTTTCTTCAGGGCCTTGATGTCTTCTTCGCTCATCGATGTCCCCCCAGAATCAGAGTTCGGCGACCGCGCGGTGCTCGCCGACCAGGGCGGTCGCCTTGGCCAGTTGCTTCTGCGCCTCGGCGACCAGCGCCTCGAGGGAGTCGAAGCCGAAGCGGTGGACGTCGCGCAGCACCTTGTCCAGGGCGACCAGCTTGCCGACCAGGATCAGCGCGCGACCGAAGCCCTCGTGGGTGATGTTGATCACCGGCACGGCGAGCAGGCCGGTTTCGCGCTCGATCAGTTGGGCCAGGGCGTTGTAGTAGGCCTTGACCCGGGAGATGGTGGTTTCGTCCGGATCGCCGACCACCGGGATGGCCTTGCGGCGCTCCTTGGTCAGCACCAGCGGGTCGAGCACGCGGGCATCGCTCCAGGTGTCGTAGGTGCCGTAGCTGTCCACGGCCCGCAGCTGGATCACCATCTGGCGGACGAGGGGGTGTTGCAGGGACTGGTCGTCTTCCTGCACCACGGGTTCTTGTTGCTCTTCGTAGTACATGTACGGTTCCTCGCTGAAAAAATGATCGGCCTTACTCGTCCCAGCCTTCGGCGGCCATGGCGTCGAAGCGCTTGACGTCGGGGCCGCGGGTGCGCTGGATGGCCTTGGCCAGCCAGGCCGAAGGGCCTTCGCGCAGTTCGGTCTGGAGGGTTTCGATGAGTTCGGCAATCCGCGCGCTTTCGCTCACCTTGACCGGCTGCACGCCGATGGCCAGCAACTGGCGCACCGCCGAAGCACCGCAGGCACGGCAGTATACGGCGACGCAGCCGTCGAGCAGCTCGATCTTGCTGACCAACTTGTCCTCGTTGCCGTCCTGCTCCAGCTCGCCGAACTCGACGACCGAGAGCAGCTGGGAACGCTCGGGATTGACCCCGTAGATGACGAAGGAGCGCGACGAGCCGAAGTGCTGGTCGACCAGTTCGCGATCGGACGAGGCGAAGGCAACCTTCAGCAAGGTGCCGTCGTCCTCACCATCCAGTACCTGCAATTGTCGGGTCGGGCTGGACATTGCTCAGTGCCTCCATTGCTGCTGTTCGGTTGCGGGTTTTTGCGCGTAGATCGAGAGATGGGGCGCGATGCCCTGGTGGTGTTCGACCAGCAGGTTGGCCATGTCGAACAGGGCCTGGGTGGTGCCGCGATAGCCGCACCAGCAACGCTGGAAGCCGCCGATCAGGTCGTACTGCGGGAAGCCGACACGCAGCACCGGCACGCCCAGACGCTTGGCCGGCTGCAGCACATGGCTGTTGCCCAGCACCAGCTCGGCACCCTCGGCGCGCGCGCTGTTTTCCAGGTCCTCCAGATCACCGATCTGGATGGCGGCCAGCGGCGAGTCTTCCAGCGCCGGGGCACGAGCCGGTACCACCGCCGTCACGGTGCGCGAGCCGACGCTGCGCAGCAGGCGGTCGTAGGCCAGCAGCAGGTCGGGGTCTGCGGCGATCGCCACCCGGCTGTCACCCAGCATGAAATGGGTATCCAGCATGGCGTCCTGCAGCTGCTGACGCTGGCGCTGCAGACGCGGCGGCACCGGGTTGCCGCTCAAATTCGACAGCGTGACCAGCCACCGGTCCACGGCCTCCAGCCCCATCAGCAGGCCGAAGCGGTGATCCGGTACCCCGGTGCGCTCCTTCAGCAGGTCGGCGGCCGGGAGCAGGCTCTCGCCCACCACCAGGGTGGCGATACTCTGGTTGCAGCTCTTCAGCTCGTCCACGGTCAGACCGCCAGTGGTCAGCGAGTTAAGGCGCGACTCTTCCAGGTGGCCGTCCAGCGAGCCGGACAGGTCCGGGATCAACAGCGGACGCAGGCCGAAGCCCTCGATGCTCTCGCTGATGAACTCCAGGTCACCGGGCGTCAGACTGGAGGAACACAGCACGTTGACCTGGCGCTGACGCTGGCCGACCTTGCTGCGGTCTTCCGGCACCAAGGTGTCGATGATCGCCGTCACCGTGAGGGCGTAGCCGCTCTCGAAGCTGCCGGAGAAGTCCGGGGTGTTGACGGTCACCACCGGCACGCTGTCGAACTGCGGGAACTTGCTGCGAAACTCGTGCAGTGCCGAGTGCAGGTCACAGCCCTGGGTTTCCGACAGGCCGGTGGTGACCAGGCCGATCAGGCCGGGCTGGTTCTTTTCGCTGATGACCTTCAGCGCTTCGACGACGTTGTCGTCGGCACCCATGATCGAGGTCACCTGATCCATCGCGGTGGTCTGCAGCGGAATCGGCTCGCGGAAGTGACGGACGAAGAACACCTTGGCAAAGGCGGTGCAGCCCTGGGAACCATGCATGAGGGGCATGCTGCGTGCCATGCCGAGGATGGCGAGCACGCCACCCATGGTCTGGCTGGCCTTCAGCGGACTGACGGCCAGCGCCTTCTTGCGATTGATGATCTCGGCCATGTCTCTCTCCTCAGGCGCCAGGCTTCGCCGGCTGCGGGTAACCGTTGCTGTCCCACGGTGCCGGGCTGCGGGTAGCCTCCCAGACCGGGCTCTCGATGGTCAGGCACAGCTGGCGCACCAGTTCGAGCATCCCCTGGTAGCCGGCGTAGCCGAATTCGCGCTCCTGGTTGATGTCGAGGAAGGGCACCCGGCCCTTGAGCGAGGTGTAGAGGTTGCGGCCGCCGGCGATCAGGATGTCGGCCTTGTAGTCCTCGACGGTCTGCAGCAGAACCTTCGGGCTGCCCTCGTCCAGCATGCGGACGTCATCGCCCATCAGCTCGCGGATGCGCGCCTTGTCTTCCTCGGTGGACTTGCGGGTGCCGGTGGCCACCACCTTCATGCCCAGATCCTGCAGGGCGGAGATCACCGACCAGGACTTCACGCCGCCGGTGTAGAGCAGCACGCGCTTGCCGCTGAGGCGTGCGCGCCAGGGCTCGAGGGCGGCGCGGATCTTCGCTTCCTCGCGCTCGATCAGCGCCTCGGTGCGGGCGGTCAGGTCGGGATCGTCGATCAGCCGGGCAAAGTCGCGCAGCGCCTGCGAGGTATCGGTGATGCCGTAGAAGCTGCCTTCGAACCAGGGCGTGCCGTAGGTTTCCTGCAGCTTGCGGGCGACGTTGATCATCGCCTTGGAGCAGACCATCATGTTCACTTCGGCGCGGTGCATGGTCTGCACCTCGCGGTAGCGCGCATCGCCGGCCAGGGTGCAGAGCACCCGCAGGCCCAGTTCGTCGAGCAGCGGCAACACGTTCCAGAACTCGCCGGCGATGTTGTATTCGCCGATCAGGTTGACGTCGTGCACCTTGATACCGGGGCGCGCGCTGCCTTCCGGCAGCGGATCGGGCTCGCGGGTGCCGATCACGTGCTTGAGCATGGCCTCGCCGGCGATGCGGTTACCGAGGTTCTTGGAGCCGTAGAAGCCGGCACAGTCCACCGGAACCACCGGGGTGTCGAAACGCTCGGCAGCGGCCTTGCACACCGCGTCGAGGTCGTCACCGATCAGTGCCGGTACGCAGGTGTTGTAGACGAACACCGCCGGCGGTGCGTGGGTCTCCACGGCCTGGCGGATCGAATGGAACAGGCGCTTCTCGGCACGTCCCATGATCACGTCGTTCTCGGTGAGATCGGTGGTCATGCCGATGCGGTACAGGTCAGGCCCGCTGGAGCGGGTACCACGATTGTCCCAAGAGCTGCCGGCACAGGCGATCGGGCCGTGCACGATATGCGCGACATCCACGATCGGCAGCAGAGCGATCTGCGCGCCGTCGAAGGCACAGCCACCGGCCGTCGCGCCGGGCTTGGGCTTGGAACAGCCGGACTTTTCCTTCTTGTTGTGCTCGCATGCTGGCTCGTCGAGCAGCTCGGCAATATCCTTGGCTTTCATCGCGTACCCCTCTGGTCGTTGATGCAGCGTTCGCAATGGATCATTGCAATGCTCATACCACAAGATAAGCGATTGATTTACAAAGAATTTTCAAGAAGAAACTTTGTCGTAAACGCGCCTTCCTGTCGGGTTTGCAACAAGCGGACGGCCAGCGGCGGGCCTTCCCGCCGGCACCGGGCAAAAGACGACAAGGGTAGAGGAGGCCGACGCAGCGGCGGCCGCCACGGCCGTCCCGGCCGGATGGCGCGGGACGGCGGCGGGGATCAGGACGCGGCGAGCCGCTCGTCGATCGCCCGGCGGACTTCCGGATCGGGTTCGTCGAGCTTGCGCAGGGCGGCCAACGGAGCGTTCTCCACCGCGGCCAGGCGCACCGTCCAGTCCGGGTCGTGGAGCAGTTCGAGCAGGTCGTCGCCGCGCAGGCGCGAGGCGACGATACGCCGAACCTCGGGCTCCGGGTCCTGGGTCATCAGGCCCAGGCTCTCCTCGGGCAGGCGCTTGGCCACCAGCTTGCGCACCTGGCGGTCCTCGTCGCGCATGAAGCGGAACAGCCGGCCCTGGGGAATCCGCTGGACCACGTAGGCGCGCACCAGGTAGTCCTTGTCGGCGGCCATCTGCTCCAGCTGCTCCAGCGGCAGGCGGTCGGCCACGGTGATCCGTACCTCGCGGTCGTCGTCGTGTATCAGCGCACCCAGCTGTTCGCGGGGCAGACGGTAGGCGACGGCCCGGCGGACCACCTCGTCGCTGTCGCGGATCAGCGGGGTCAGCGCCTCCACCGGCGAATAGCGCACGGCGATGGCGCGGCGCTCCCAGAAGGAGTCGCCCAAGTAGTGCGCGGCCAGTTGCGGATTATTGCGGAAGAAACGGTCGATCTGTCGCCCGCTCTCCACCGCCACGCAGGCATCGCCCGGCGTGCAGCGGCCACCCAGCAGCAGGCTCATGCGAAAGCTGCAGGCCCGGCAGTCGCCGAGGGGAGTGATGTCGCCTTGATCGTCGGCCATGCCTCACCTCAATCCTCGATGATTTCCGCCAGGACGATGCCGGAGGCGGAGCCCAGGTCGTTGCTCAGCACCGAGCAGTGATCGCTGGAGTTGACCAGATAGACGTTGAAACCCGGACGCTCGGCGACCGGCTTGGCGTTGACCACGATGTCGTCCTCCATGCAGCAGGTGAAGTGCACGCCGGGATGGGCGCTGCGCAGGCTGGCGAGCAGGCTTTCGCCCAGAACCCCCTGTTCGGCCTGGCGGATGACATCGTCGAGAAGTGTTTGGCTGATCATGGCTGTGTCCTCATCCGAAGCAGTTACTGGGTGAAACGTACGCGCTGGTCGGGCTCGGCACCCATCGCCTTGGCCAGCCAGGGCGGCGGCGCGGTGGCCAGCACCCGCTGCAGCTCCTCGACGATCTCGCGGGCCGGCTGGGCACGGGCCAGGCGGACCGGATGGACCCCGGCGCGGACCACCTTGGCCGCCGCCGGACCGCCGATACTCAGGGTGTAGAGCAGCTGGCAGTCGCCGAGCAATTCGGCCCGGCGCGCATGGCGGTCTTCGTCGTCGCGACCGGGACCGGGCTCGCGCAGGTCGACCAGACGGGTCTCGCGGGGCGAGATCTGGTAGATGAGAAAGCGCGCGCAATTGCTGAAGATGCCGTCCAGACGCTCGCCGCTGTCGGACGCGCAGGCGATGCGCACCGAGTAGGGGAATTCGCCCTCGCGATAGGGCTCGGGGATCGGCAGGGGATCTTCCGGCATCCGCACGCCGCGGCCCTTGAGCAGGCCGAGTGCACTGTGCAGCTGACGATCGGTCAGCGCCGGCGGGACACTGTCCCCGCACGCCTCAAGCAGTCGGGCACGCAGGCGGGAAGCTCGCAGTTTGCGCAGACGCGCTTCCGTGATGGGTTCACCAACGGCGGCAATCAGGGCACGCAGCAGGTGGGCGGTGTCCACCCCCTTGAGCGAACGTGCCGCCAAGGCAATGCGCAGAGCCAGATGGGCCGGCAGGGGGGCCTGGCCGTACGGCGGTTGCGCACTCATGGAATCAGGCCTCGCCGGCTCGCTTGGCGCGCACGGTGATCGGCAGCTTGGGTTGCGGGATCGGCTCGATGAAGTAGCTGGAGCCGTCGCCGAGGGTGACCTCGCCGCCCCACAGCTCGGGGCTGTCATGCTCCAGGGAGACCACGATTTCTTCCTGGTCTTTCTTGGCGATGTAGAAGGTCAGTTGACCTGCGTCGTTACGGCGAATCATGACACTGGGCATGGGCTTGCTCCTTAGACAGGTTTGGCGGTGTCGCAGGCTGCGGATGCTAAGCGCCCGCCGGCCTGCTGACAACCGCCAAGGAAATGCCGGAGCGGCTGGCGCCGCCCCGGCCGATACCGCTCGAACCGCGACTTAGCGAACCAGGTCGTGGTTGTAGTCGGTGGCCTGCATACCGCGGGTTTCCTCGTCCAGACGCTCCAGGATCGAGTTCACCAGGGTGGTCAGGATCTGCATGGCACCCTCGTAACCCAGGGTGGTGGAGCGATGCAGGTGGTGACGGTCGAAGATCGGGAAGCCGATACGGATCAGCGGAACTTCGAACTCTTTGCCCTTGTGCAGGGTGTCGCGCTGGATGAACTTGCCGTAGCTGTTGCCGATCATGAAGTCCGGCTTGTTGGTGAAGACCAGGGAACGCATGTGCCACAGGTCGCGACCAACGTGAACTTCACAGTCCTTGCCGTACGGGGAAGCGGCCAGGATGGCGTCGACCGCCTTCTTCCAGCGCTTGCTGCCGTTGTTGCACAGGATGTGGGTCGGCTCGCAGCCCAGCTCCAGCAGGAACTTGACCATGCCCATCACGAAGTCCGGGTCACCCCACAGAGCGAACTTCTTGCCGTGCAGCCAGGTGTGGGAGTCGGTCATCATGTCGACCAGACGGCCACGCTCTTTGGTCAGGCTGGCCGGAATCGGCTGGCCGCTGATTTCGCTGACTTTCATCAGGAATTCGTCGGTCCAGTCCAGGCCCATCGGGATGCTCAGCTTCGGAACTTCGTGCTTCCAGGTACCTTCGACCAGTTTCTTGGTCTTTTCCAGCTGCCAGGGTTGCAGCAGGACGGTGCTGAGAGCGTTCGGCGCGTCCTTCATCTCTTCCTGGGTGGTGCCGCCCGCGTACATGCGGAACTGACCGTCAGCCGGGGTATCCAGCACTTCTTCCGGATCGGAGAGCAGGCTGTAGCCCACGCCCATTTCCGAGAGCATGCGCTTGATCACGCGGAAGTTGCCCAGGTAGGTTTCGAAGCCGGGGACGATGTTGAGCTTGCCGTTGCTGCCAACCACCTTGTCGTCCATCGACTTGGCGGTGAAGTAGCGAGCGATGCCTTCGAACATGTTGTCCCAGCCGGTCACGTGGCTGCCCACGAAGCTCGGGGTGTGGGCGAACGGCACCGGGTACTCGTCAGGAATGAAACCTTCCTTCTTCGAGTTGTTGATGAAGGCGTTGAGGTCGTCACCGATGACCTCGGCCATGCAGGTGGTGGACACTGCGATCATGTCGGGCTTGTAGGTAGCCTTACAGTTCTGCAGACCGTCCTTCATGTTCTGCTGGCCGCCGAACACCGCCGCGTCTTCGGTCATGGAGTCGGAAACGCAGGAAACCGGCTCGCGGAAGTGGCGGTTGAAGTAGGAGCGGAAATAGGCCACGCAACCCTGGGAACCGTGCACGTAGGGCATGGTCTTCTCGAAGCCCAGTGCGCACAGAACAGCGCCCAGCGGCTGGCAAGCCTTGGCCGGGTTAATGGTCAGGGCTTCACGCTGGAAGTTCAGTTCCTTGTATTCTTCAGTGGTGGTCCACTGGAACACTTCGTCGATCTTCTCTTGCGGATGCTTTTCCTCGAAGCCGTCGCGCTTCTTGGCAAGCATGTCCTTGTAGTCTTGATCGAGGAACAGCGGGTAGCTGGCTTTGATGTTATCGACTTGCTGGCTCATGACTCTCTCCTACGCCCCACTCATCTGTGGACGGCGATAGCGGATGTCGGCTGCGGGCGGGCGGCCCGCCCACAGCGGACGATGCGTACGATTGCGGACTATCAGGCGCTGGCGGCGACTTTCTCGGCGGCTTCATCAGCCTGCTGCCAAGGAGCCTGCAGTTTCTTCCAGCACGGATTGTTCAGGGTCATGTCCATGTCACGGGCGAAGATGGCGAAGCCGTCGAAGCCGTGGTACGGGCCGGAATAATCCCAGGAGTGCATCTGACGGAAGGGGATGCCCATCTTCTGGAAGATGAACTTTTCCTTGATGCCGGAGCCAATCAGGTCGGGCTTGACCTTCTTGACGAATTCTTCGAATTCGTAGCCGGTCACGTCATCGTACAGCAGGGTGGAGTCACCCATTTCCTTCATGGTACGGTCGTAGTCGTCGTTGTGAGCGAACTCGTAACCGGTACCCACGACTTCCATGCCCAGATCTTCGTAGGCGCCGATCACGTGACGCGGACGCAGACCGCCGATGTAGAGCATGACGCGCTTGCCTTCGAGGCGCGGGCGGAACTTGGCGACCACCGCTTCCCACTCAGGCTTGTACTTGGCGATGACTTCTTCGCACTTCTTCTGGATGCTCTCGTCGAACTTGGCGGCGATGGCACGCAGCGACTCGATGGTCTTGGTCGGGCCGAAGAAGTTGTACTCCATCCATGGGATACCGTACTTCTCTTCCATGTGACGGGAGATGTAGTTCATCGAGCGGTAGCAGTGAACCAGGTTCAGCTTGACCTTCGGGGTCAGCTCGATTTCGGCGATGGAGCCGTCGCCGGACCACTGGGCGACGCAACGCAGGCCCATTTCTTCCAGCAGGATGCGCGAGGACCAGGCGTCGCCACCGATGTTGTAGTCACCGATGATGGCTACGTCGTACGGGGTGGTCTGGAAGCTGTTGTCGTCGTCACGGTTGCCCAGGACCCAGTCACGGACTGCGTCGTTGGCGATGTGGTGACCCAGGGACTGGGAAACGCCACGGAAGCCTTCGCAACGAACCGGAACCACGGTGGTGTTGTGCTCGGCACCCTTCACCTTGGACACGGATTCGATGTCGTCGCCGATCAGGCCGATCGGGCACTCGGACTGGATGGAGATGCCCTTGTTCAGCGGGAACAGGGTTTCGACTTCGTCGATCAGCTTGGCGAGCTTCTTGTCGCCGCCGAACACGATGTCCTTCTCCTGGAAGTCCGAGGTGAAGTTCATGGTGACGAAAGCGTTCACACCGGTGGTGCCGATGTAGTAGTTACGACGGCCGGCACGCGAATACTGGCCGCAGCCTACCGGGCCGTGAGAGATGTGGATCATGTCCTTGATCGGACCCCAGACCACGCCCTTGGAACCGGCGTAAGCACAGCCGCGGATGGTCATCAGACCAGGCTGGGACTTCTTGTTGGAAGTGATGCACTTCTTCGACTGGGTCACCGCCGGGTCGTTGACGGCCAGGTGCTTGGCGCGGTCTTTACGGGCTTTCTCGGGGTAAACTTCCAGGACTTCCTGGATGAGGGATTCGACCTCTTCGCGCGACATACCGGACATTGGGTATGACTCCTCTTGCTTTGCGTTCGTGTGCGGGTAACGGATGGGTCGCACTGCGCACGCGCAGTGCGACACTCCGGCAGGGCCCATCTGCCCTGCCCCGTCCTACTGAAGCGGAGCTATCACTCTTCGGCAGCGGCGGCCTTGCCGACGATGGACTCGTCTTCTTCTTCCATAACGCCGAACTCCATCAGCAGAGCTTCGAGCTCGTCCATGGTGATCGGGTTCGGGATGATCAGCATCTTGTTCTCGACGACTTTGCGAGCCAGAGTGCGGTACTCGTCGGCCTGCTTGGCGGTCGGATCGTATTCGATCACGGTCATACGGCGGATTTCGGCGCGCTGTACAACGTTGTCACGCGGTACGAAGTGGATCATCTGGGTGCCCAGCTTGGCAGCCAGAGCGATGATCAGCTCGTCTTCGCGGTCGGTGTTACGGCTGTTGCAGATCAGGCCGCCCAGACGCACGCTACCGGAGTTGGCGTACTTCACGATGCCCTTGGAGATGTTGTTGGCGGCGTACATCGCCATCATCTCGCCGGAGCAAACGATGTAGATTTCCTGAGCCTTGTTTTCGCGGATCGGCATGGCGAAGCCACCGCACACCACGTCGCCCAGTACGTCGTAGAATACGAAGTCCAGGTCGTCTTCGTAGGCGCCTTCCTCTTCCAGGAAGTTGATCGCGGTGATAACACCACGGCCAGCGCAACCAACGCCCGGCTCCGGACCACCGGACTCAACGCACTTGACGCCGCCGTAGCCGACCTTCAGCACGTCTTCCAGCTCCAGATCTTCCACGGTGCCGGCTTCGGCAGCCATTTCCATGATGGTGTTCTGGGCCTTGGAGTGCAGGATCAGGCGAGTGGAGTCAGCTTTCGGGTCACAACCAACGATCATGACCTTCTTGCCCATCTCGGCCAGGGCCGCCACGAGGTTCTGAGTGGTGGTGGATTTACCGATACCGCCCTTGCCGTAGATGGCGCATTGACGCATAGCCATAGTTAAGTTCCTCAGGTTGCATTTCCACTTGAAAGTTCGGCGTAAGCCCGAACAAGTCCGCGCACTGAACCTAATGCAGCGTCTGTGCCAGCACTCGCGACAAACACCTAACCTATTGATTTAAATGGATTTGATACCCGACGACAGGTCTGGCAGGGCGGTTTGATACATAACAATCCCCCTACAAACCCCTACTCTGTCTGTTGTAATTGCTACAACCGAACAATCTCCCTACATCATCTCCCAGCCCCTCGCCTTCCCCGCCCCCGGATGTGACAAAACCGACAATTGTCGCGAAGCCGCGCCCCGCCATGGCCCACAGACGCGACAAGCCCCCTTGCCAAACACCATAAATTGCTTATATTTCAGATACTTGTTCTCACATCGCTACTGGGCGCGGTTATTGCAAGTGGTTGTCGATTCTTGCCCTTCTTTCCGCAGGAGAGTCCAGTGAACAACAGCTTATTAAAGGAAATCCTCGCCCAGCTCGGCTCGGGCGAAATCGTTCCCTACCTGGGCCAAGGCGTTCTGCGCGGAGTCGTCGACCGCGACACGGGCAAGCCGATTCCCGCCGACAGCGACAGCCTGATCCTCGCCATGACCGGCGGGCAGCCGATGTCGCCGCGTCTCATGTATGAGTTCTCCCGGGCCGCCATGCACCTGGAGAACAAGAAGGGCCGCAGCTTCATCGAGCGCTTCCTGACCCAGGTCTACGGCAGCGACAACTGGACCCCCTCGCCGGTCCACCAGTGGCTGACCGACCTCGACCTGCCCTATATCATCGACTGCAACCGCGACACCCAGTTGCAGCACTGCTATATCGCTGTCGAGCGCAAGCACACCCTGGTGGTCGGCGCCGCGCGTCTCGCCGCGACCCCTTACCGCTTCGATCTGTACCACTTCGAGGACGGCAAGTACCGCAAGATCGCGCTGGAGCAGGTCGACACCGCCCTGCCGGTGATCTTCAAGCCGCACGGCACCCCGCTGCCCAAGCCCGGCTACGTGGCCTCGGATGCCGACTTCGTCGACTACATCACCGAGCTGATGGGCGGCTTCGCGATTCCCGACTGGATCAAGCTGCACCGCAAGAACAAGCGCTACCTGTTCCTCGGCCAGCACTTCAACCGCGACACCGAGCGCATGGTGATGAGCGATATGATCTACGATGCCGCCGAACCGGCCGGCTGGGTCCTGATCGATCAGCCAAGCGACAAAGAACGCAAGGTCTGCGAGCGCAAGAACCTGCAACTGATCGAGGCCGACTGGAGCAGTCTCCTCGCCCTCGCCAACCCCAGTGCCACTGAAGTGGCCTGACTCCTCTTCCTTCATCTAGACGAGAAGCCAACCATGCTGTTGAAAAGCTACGAAGACCAAAACCTGCTGTGCAACCTCAGCGTCAAGGGTGCAACCACCGAAGCCGGCGTCGAAGCCTTCCGTGGCGACCTGGTGGTGATCGAAGGCGACATCGCCGACGACGCTGGCCGCCGCCTGCCGCCGAAAGCCGTCCTGAAACAAGCCGGCCTGCTGTTCAAGAACGACAAGCTGAGCATGGTTTCCGGTGGCCTGGAGCAACTGGCCCACCTCCCGTCCTTCTTCGAGCGCTACAAGGGCGACCTGGCCGGCGACGTACAGGCGATCTTCTACGTGAGCAACCTGAGCAAGCCGGTTTACACCGAGCTCGACGGCGTCAAGATGATCCTCCAGCCGCACGAAGAAGGCGCCATCTGGAACACCATGATGGAGGACCTGCGCCTGGACAAGGAAGACTTCAAAGGCCAGAGCGCCGAAGACAAGGTCATCACCATGGCCCAGGGCCTGGCCGACTACAAGCCGAAGTACGAAACCGTTGCCTTCGCCGATGCCCTGAGCTTCGTTTCCACCGTCGTGCGCGAGCACCGCGGTCCGGTTTGATCGATCACTCGATTTTCCCGATTTCTTCGGCAAGGATGCCCCATTAGGCCTGTTCGCCGCTCCCCCTCTTCGTAGGGGGAGTTTTCTTTTCGGGCTCCGCTTTTTTCGCCCGGCTCACCGCCAGGCATCCCCCACCCTCAGGTCTCCCTCCGCAGCCGGGTGAAAGCGCCCAGCTCCCACTCGCGCAGCGCCAGCAGCATCCCCGTTCCATGCCGCTTCGCCAGCGGCGCGGCCAGGCTTTCCTCGTGCAGTTCGGCAAAGCGCCGGCGCAGCGTGCGGATCTCCGCCTGCAGCTTGGCCAGCGCCGACTCGGTGAGCATGCCGTGGGCGAAGCCCAGCACCTCGTCGCCGCCGGCAAAGTCGCTGGCCAGGAACTCGCCCAGCCCCTGGCGCAGGAAAAAGCGGTGGATCGGCCCGTTGGGCCGCCAGTCGAAATCCCGCGCGACGTTCAGGCGGACGCGGTTGCCGGGCAGCAGATCGAGCAGGCGCAGGCGGTCCAGCCGCGCCAGGCGCTGGATGCATTCCGCCTCGCCGAGCCGGTAGATCGCGAGGATCTCGTCGAACGTCCAGTGGTTGAGCACGCAGACCGCGACCAGCAGCAGCTTCTCGTCGGAGACCAGCTCGCGCTCCTGGCCTTCGCTCAGGGTATGCAGGCGCGCCCCGCTGAGCGCCGCCTCCTGGGCCAGTTCGGCGAGGCTGAAACCGAGCAGGTGGCCGATCTCGAGCAACCGGTCGAGACTGAAACGTCGGGTTGCGAACATGCGCTTGACGCTCGCCTCGGACAGCCCGAGGCGCGTGCCCAGCTCGCGATAGGTGATGCCCTGGAGTTTCAGGCGCTGCTTGAGGGTGCCTACCAGGCGGTCGAGTTCGCTCATCGGACAAAGGTATCGTTTTCCGCTACTTGTACGGTAATTCTGCACGACTTTTTCCGACAAGGTTTCGTTTCGTTCCATGAGCCGCCATGCTGGCGGCTCTTCCATGCCAGGGACCGATCATGCTCAAGCCCCTTCTGCGCCTGCTCCTCAAGACCCTCTTCCGGGTCGAGGTCCAAGGCGACCGCAACGTCTTCGACGATCCGCGCACGCTGATCGTCGCCAACCACGAATCCTTCCTCGACGGCCTGCTGCTCGGCGTGTTCCTGCCGGTGGATGCGGTGTTCGTGGTGCACACCCAGGTCGCCAGCCGCCCGCTGTTCCGCGTTGTGCTGCACTTCGTGCCCCACCTGGTGGTCGACTCGAGCAGCCCGCTGGCGATCAAGCAGATCGTCAGGCTGGTGGAAAGCGGACGGCCGGTGGCGATCTTCCCGGAGGGGCGGATCACCCGCACCGGCTCGCTGATGAAGGTCTACGACGGCGCCGCCTTCGTCGCCGCCCGGACCGGCGCCACCGTCGTGCCGGTACGCATCGACGGCGCCGCACAGAGCTACTTCGGCCGCCTGGCCGGGGTCTTCCCGCGCCGGGCGTTTCCCAAGGTGCGTATCTCGATCCGCCCGCCCCAGCACATCCCGATGCCCGACCTGCCCTCGGCCAGGCTGCGCCGCCGCCGCGCCGGCGAGCTGCTGCGCCACCTCCTGCTCGACATGCTGGTCGCCACCCGCCCGCAACGCACCCTCTACGAGGCCTTCCTCGACGCCCGGGAAACCTTCGGCGCGAACTACCGGCTGGTCGAGGACATCCGCCTGCAGGAGGAGTCCTACGGCTCGCTGCTGAAGATGGCCCTGGCCCTGGCCCGCCTGACCGCGCGCCTGAGCGCACCGGGCGAGACGGTCGGGGTGCTCGCCCCCAACGCCGCGCCGGCCCTCGGCCTGCTGCTCGGCCTGTCGCTCGGCCGGCGCGTCCCCGCCCTGCTCAACTACACGGCCGGCCCCGAGGGGCTGCGCGCCGCCTGCCACGCCGCCGACCTCAAGACCCTCGTCGCCTCGCGCACCTTCGTCGAGAAGGCGCACCTCGGCCCGCTGCTCGCCGCCGTGCCGGAGGTCCGCGTGCACTATCTGGAGGATCTCAAGGCCGAGTTCGGCCTCGCCGACCGGCTGTGGGTGCTCTGGCACCTGGCCTTCCCGCGCCGCGCCGCGCTGCCCCAGACGCCCGAGGACGCCGCCGTGGTGCTGTTCACCTCGGGTTCCGAAGGTAAACCCAAGGGCGTCGTCCACTCCCATGCCGCGCTGCTGGCCAACGTCGCGCAGATCCGCGCGGTGGCCGACTTCACGCCGCAGGACAAGTTCATGATGGCCCTGCCGCTGTTCCATGCCTTCGGCCTGACCAGCGGCGCGCTGCTGCCGCTGGTCTCCGGCTGCCAGGTGTTCCTCTACCCCAACCCGCTGCACTACCGGGTGATCCCCGAGCTGGTCTACGACCGCAACTGCACCGTGCTGTTCGGCACCTCGACCTTCCTCGGCAACTACGCCAAGTTCGCCCATCCCTACGACTTCGGCCGCCTGCGCTACGTGGTCGCCGGTGCCGAGCGGCTGGCCGAGAGCGTGCGCAAACAGTGGCTCGACAAGTTCGGCATCCGCATCCTCGAAGGCTACGGGGTCACCGAGTGCGCGCCGGTGGTGGCGGTCAACGTACCGATGGCCTGCCGCAACGGCAGCGTCGGCCAGCTGCTGCCGGGTATCGACTACGAGCTGGAACCGGTGCCCGGCATCGCCGAGGGCGGCGCCCTGCACCTGAAAGGACCGAACCTGCTCAAGGGCTACCTGCTCTACGACCAACCCGGGGTGATCCAGCCGCCGCCGGCGATCAGGCCCGGCTGGTACGCCACCGGCGACATCGCCAGCGTCGACGCCGACGGCTACCTGCATATCCTCGGCCGCCTCAAGCGCTTCGCCAAGATCGCCGGCGAGATGGTCTCGCTGGAAACGGTGGAAAGCCTCGCCGCGAGCGCCGCCCCGGAGTTCCTCCACGCCGCCGCGACACGCAGCGACGCCGCCCGCGGCGAAGCGCTGGTACTCTTCACCACCGCCCCGGAACTCGCCCGCGAACGCCTGCTCGCCGCGGCGCGGGCGCTCGGGGCGCCGGAGCTTGCGGTGCCGCGGGTGATCCGCCGGATCGACGCGCTGCCCCTGCTCGGCACCGGCAAGACCGACTACCAGACCCTCAAACGCATGGCCGAGGAAATCCCCGCATGAGTTCGCCATTCGCCCTGCTCAGGGCCCGCCGCTTCGGCCCGCTGTTCGTCACCCAGTTTCTCGGCGCCTACAACGACAACCTGTTCAAGAACGCCCTGGTGGTCCTGCTGACCTTCCAGAGCACGCAGTGGACCAGCCTGTCTCCCGGCCTCCTGGCCAACCTGGCGGCGGGCCTGTTCATCCTGCCGTTCTTCCTCTTCTCGGCGAGCGCCGGACAACTCGCCGACAAGTACGACAAGGCCCTGCTGGCGCGCCGGGCCAAGCTGCTGGAGATCGTCATCGTGCTGCTCGCCGGCGTCGGCTTCTGGCTGCACAGCCTGGAACTCCTGCTGACCGGCCTGTTCCTCCTCGGCCTGCAGGCGACCCTGTTCGGCCCGGTGAAGTACGCCATCCTGCCGCAGCACCTGGGCGAGACCGAGCTGGTCGGCGGCAATGCGCTGATCGAGGCCGGCACCTTCGTCGCCATCCTGGTCGGCACCCTCTCCGGCGGCCTGCTCGCCGGCGTCGAAGGCGGCACCCTGTGGATCACCGCCGGCTGCCTGCTCGCCGCCGTGGCCGGCTACCTCGGCAGCCTGCGCATTCCCGCGGCGGCCCCGCCGGAGCCCGGCCTGCGCCTCAACCGCAACCCGCTCGACGAGACCTGGCGCAGCATCGGCTTCGCCCGCGAGGAGCGCAGCGTGTTCCTGGCGATCCTCGGCATCTCCTGGTTCTGGCTGTACGGCGCGCTGCTGCTCGCCCAGTTCCCGGCCTACGCGAAGGACGTGCTCGGCACCTCGGAAGGCGGGGTGACCCTGCTGCTCGGCGTCTTCACCCTGGGAATCGGCAGCGGCTCGCTGCTCTGCGAGCGCCTCTCGGCGCAGCGACTGGAAATCGGCCTGGTGCCGCTGGGCGCCCTCGGCCTCACCCTCTCCGGCCTCGACCTGGCCCTCGCCTCCCCGACCGCCACACCGACCGTCCCGCTCGGGCTTGCCGCGCTGCTGGCGGCGCCGGGTACCCTGCACGTGCTCGCCGATCTGTTCGCCCTCGGCCTCTCCGGCGGCCTGTTCATCGTCCCGCTCTACACCTTGCTGCAGCTGCGCTCGGCCCCCGCGCACCGCGCACGGATCGTCGCCGCCAACAACATCCTCAACGCCCTGTTCATGGTGGTGGGCGCGCTCGCCGCCGCCCTCCTGCTGGCCGCAGGGCTGTCAATCCCCGCGCTGTTCGGCATCGCCGCGCTGCTCAACGCCGCCGTGGCGCTGTACCTCTTCCGCCTGCTGCCGGACTTCCTGCAGCGCTTTGCCGCCCGACTGGCGAGCCTCGGCAGCCTGCTGCGGCGCGGCGCGCCACGCTCGCCGGCGGCATCGGAAAAATCGGAGGAGCAACCATGAAGCCAAGCATCGTGCGGGCCGATCCCGCCGCGGCCTTCCTGACCGCGGAGCGCTGCCGGATTCTCGAACTGTGGAACAGCGCCGACGACCCGGCGGTCTCCATCGCCCTGGCGACGGTGGCCCCGGGCGAGACCACCCAGCTGCACCGCCTGCACGGGGTGGACGAGCGCTACCTGATCCTTCACGGCGAAGGCCTGGTCAGCCTCGGTCGGCAGTCCCCCGAGCCGGTAGGCCCCGGCGACCTGGTCGTCATCCCGGCGGGCATCACGCAGCAGATCGCCAACACCGGCGACGGCGAACTGGCCTTCTACTGCATCTGCACGCCGCGCTTCACCCCCTGCTGCTACGAGGCGCTGGAGGGCTAACCCGCCGGCGAATCGGCTTCGACGAGGGGCTCGGGCGGCACGCGACGCGGCCTGGAGGCAGGGGGAGGGTAAAGGCGGCTCTCCCGCCGCTTCGATCGCCAGGGGAGGCAGGGGAGCGGGAGAGCCTGACGCGGAGCGGCCCGGTCGGAGGTCCGGGCCGAAAAATGCTTTAGAGAAGGGCCAGGGCAGTGGTCTTGGGCTTCTTCGGATAGGGGCGGTTGCCGCGGATCTCGACCTTGTCGCCGACGGCGAACACGCGGTTCGGCGAGCGCACCGTCTTCAGTTCGCCGCTGTCGGTGCGCACCACGTAGGCGCGGTCGCTGGCGCCGGTCACGTCCTGGGCGGAGTCGCCGAACAGGGCACCGACGCCGGCACCGACCAGGGCGCCGATCGGCCCGCCGACGGCGCCGATCATCATGCCGCTCATGCCGCCCGTTGCCTTACCGGAGGTCTGGTCTTTCGCTTCACTGACGATCTCGTCTGCGTTGACGCTGCCGATGGTCAGCAGGCCGAGGGTCAGAGCCAGAATGCCGAACTTGTTCATGGCGGTTCCTCCGAGGAACTGTCTGTGGGCTTCGCTAGGATTACTTCACGAAACATGCCAGAGGCCCTGGCACGGCAAATCAATGACTTAGCTTCGTTTCCCAGACCCGCTTCGCGACAAAATGTCGCGACACAGACAAACGCTTGTCGGAATCCCTCCAGAAAAGTGAGCTTTCATTGATCCACATCATGAAATCTTAGTCGGACCTGTGCATTCCACCGATCCCGAGCGACGGACGGGCGCAAAGGGAGAGAGGGAGAGAGGGAGAGAGGGGAAGGAAACAAGGCAGAAACCGAAGCGTAGCGCTCAGCAGCATTAGCGAGCGGCCGCGTCACAGCCCCGCGGGTCGGCCTGTGACGCGGAGAGGTGAAACGCTCGCAGAAACGGCCCGCCGGCGCGGCCGGGGGCCGGAAGCCCCCGGCAAAGGCAACGGTCGGCGGGAGCGACCCGATCAATGAGGGGAGCGCAGCACCTTCCGCTCGCCGTCCTCGCCCTCGACCTCGTCGGTGCGCTCGCTGAGGCCCGCGGCCTCCTGGGCGGAGCCGCCGAACAGGGCGCCGACGCCGGCACCGATCAGCATGCCGATCGGGCCGCCGATCGCGCCGACCATCATGCCGTTCATCCCGCCCAGCGACTTGCCGGTGGTCTGCTCTTCGCCCTCCTTGGCGACCTCGGCGGCATGCACGCTGCCGAGGCTCGACAGGCTGAGGGTCAGGGCCAGGATGCCGAACTTTTTCATGGGGTTCCTCCGAGGAACGTTTCAGGCTCTCTGCCGCTTCTGCCGATCCGCGCCTGGCTCGTCGAGGAAGCGGAGGGCACCGGCCTTTCGGGAGTCCGTCGATGGCAGGGCCCGCCGCTTGTTCCGGACCCCACCACACGTTGAAATAAAAAGTAATTATTCAGTCGATCCGGATCAATACACGGCCGGCGATTTCATACCTTTGGATACCCATTCTCCCCTCGATACCCCTCAGAAGCCCATGAAAGACAGGAGTTCTTGTGCATTAGCATGAACCATACCGTATGCAAAACAGGGGCACCGTGGCCGTGCTCCGCACCTGTCGGAAAAGGCGCACGCCCCGGCAAAGCGCAGTAGAATCCTCCGCCCTTTTGCTGCCCCGCGAGTCGCTGCGCCATGACCGCTTCCGCCTTCCGTCCCGAACTGCTGTCCCCCGCCGGCACCCTCAAGTCCATGCGCTACGCCTTCGCCTACGGCGCCGACGCGGTGTACGCCGGGCAGCCGCGCTACAGCCTGCGGGTGCGCAACAACGAGTTCGATCATGCCCACCTGGCGCTCGGCATCGCGGAGGCCCATGCCCAGGGCAAGCAGTTCTACGTGGTGGTCAACATCGCCCCGCACAACGCCAAGCTGAAGACCTTCCTCAAGGACCTGCAGCCGGTGATCGACATGCAGCCGGATGCGCTGATCATGTCCGACCCGGGGCTGATCATGCTGGTGCGCGAGCACTTCCCGGCGATGGCCATCCACCTCTCGGTACAGGCCAACGCGGTGAACTGGGCCAGCGTGGAATTCTGGCGCCGCCAGGGACTGACCCGGACGATCCTCTCCCGCGAGCTGTCGCTGGAGGAGATCGGCGAGATGCGCGAGCGGGTGCCGGGGATGGAGCTCGAGGTGTTCGTCCACGGTGCGCTGTGCATGGCCTATTCCGGGCGCTGCCTGCTGTCCGGCTACATCAACCACCGCGACCCCAACCAGGGCAGCTGCACCAACGCCTGCCGCTGGGAATACAAGGCCCATGAAGGCAAGGAAGACGAGCTGGGCAACATCGTCCACGTCCAGGCGCCGATCCCGGTGCAATCGAGCGAGCCGACCCTCGGCAACGGTGCGCCCACCGAGCGACTGATGCTGCTCGAGGAAAGCAAGCGGCCGGGCGAGTACATGGAAGCCTTCGAGGACGAGCACGGCACCTACATTATGAACTCCAAGGACCTGCGCGCCGTGCAGCACGTCGAGCGGCTGGTGCAGATGGGGGTGCATTCGCTGAAGATCGAGGGGCGCACCAAGAGCCACTACTACGTGGCGCGCACCGCCCAGGTCTACCGCAAGGCGATCAACGACGCGGCGGCCGGCCGGCCGTTCGACAAGTCGTTGATGGACACCCTGGAGTCGCTGGCCCACCGCGGCTACACCGAGGGCTTCCTGCGCCGCCACGTGCACGACGAGTACCAGAACTACGCCCACGGCTACTCGCTGTCCGAGCGCCAGCAGTTCGTCGGCGAGCTGACCGGCGAGCGCCGCAACGGCCTGGCCGAGGTGCAGGTGAAGAACCGCTTCGCCCTCGGCGACCGCCTGGAGCTGATGACTCCGCAGGGCAACCTGAACTTCCGCCTGGAGGCCCTAGAGAACAAGCACGGCGAGCGCGCCGAGGTGGCCCCGGGCGACGGCCATACCGTCTACCTGCCGGTGCCGGAGGGCGTGGAGCTGGAGTACGCCCTGCTGATGCGCGAGCTGGACGGCGCCACCACCCGCGGCTGAGTCAGTCGCTCATCGCACAGGCCTGCTGCGCGGCCTGCCCGCGCAGCCGGTTGGCCAGGATCGCCGCCTCCACCGGCCGGCCGATCAGATAGCCCTGGATCTCGTCGCAGCCGTGCTCGCGCAGGAACTCCAGCTGCGCCGGCGCCTCGACGCCCTCGGCGACCACCTCCAGGCCCAGGTTGTGGGCCATGGCGATGATCGCCCGGGTGATCGCCGCATCGCCGCCGCGGCCGGAGCCGTCCAGGCTGTGGATGAAGGTCCGGTCGATCTTCACCACGTCGACCGGCAGGTGCTTGAGGTAGCCGAGCGACGAATAGCCGGTGCCGAAATCGTCGATCGCCAGGCGCACGCCCAGCGCGCGCAGGCGCAGGAACACCCTGGCCAGGCTCTCGACGTCGTCCGACAGCTGGCTTTCGGTCAGCTCCAGTTCCAGCAGGTGCGCCGGTAGGCCGGTCTTGGCCAGCACGGCGCCGACCTGCTCGACGAAATCGTCCTGGCGCAGCTGGCCCATCGAAATGTTCACCGCCACGCGCAGCTCGGCAACGCCCGACTGCTGCCAGGCACGCGCCTGGGCGCAGGCCTCGCGCAGGACGAAGGCGCCGATGGCGTCGATCTGCCCGGTTTCCTCGGCCAGGGGAATGAAACTGGCCGGCGATACCAGGCCGCGCTGCGGATGGCGCCAGCGCACCAGGGCCTCGGCGCCCTGCAGGCGATTCGCCGCGACATTCAGCTTCGGCTGGTAGAACACCTCCAGCTCGCCGCGCACCAGCGCCTTGTCCAGCTGCGCCTCGAGCAGCAGGCGTTCGCGGCTGCCGCCCTGCAGGCTGTCGCGGTAGAACTGCACGGTATTGCTGCCGAACTGCTTGGCATGACGCATCGCCATGGCCGCCTGACAGAGCAGCGTCGTCGGGTCGCCGCCGGCCGCGGACAGCAGGCCGATCCCCAGCGAGGCGCTGACCACCACCTCGTGCTCGCCCACCTGCACGCCGTGGCGCAGCAGGGCGAGCAGGCGACGCCCGAGCTGTTCGAGCTCCTCCAGGCTCTTGTCGCTTTCCAGGAGCACGACGAATTCGTCGACCGCGATCCGCGCGACGGTGTCGGCCTGGCGCAGCGTGCTGCCGAGGCGCCGGGCCAGCTCGCAGACGATCTCGTCGGCCGCCTGGTGGCCGAGGCTTTCGTTGAGCAGCTTGAAGCGATCCAGGTTGATGTGCAGCAACACCAGTTCGCGGCCAGGAGGCTGCGGCCGTCTGGTCAGGATCTTCAGGCGGCGCAGCAGCAGGCTGCGGTTGGCCAGGCCGGTCATCGGGTCGTGGCTGGCCAGGTAGCGGCGCAGCGCCTTTTCCTCGCGGCGCGCCTGCTCGCTGGCGGTGAGCGCCCGGGTGCGCTCGCTGACCCGCTCCTCCAGCGCCCGCTGGGCGCGGCGCAAAGCCTTCTCGACCCGCCGGCGCAGCTCCACCTCGCGGGCCAGCTCGTCGTTCAGCCGGGCGGTGGCGCGCCGCGCCTGCTTCTCGAACTCCAGCAGCGAACGGTTCTGGAAACGCTGCAGCAGGCTACGCCGGGTCGCCCGGTTGATCTGCCAGGCGCTGAGCACCAGGGCCGCCAACAGGATCAGGCCGAGGACGCCCCAGCCCTGCAACAAGCGCTGGTCGAGACCGAGCAGATACAGGCTGGACGGCAGCAGGGCGGGCAGGGCGAAGGCGAGGAAGGCGCCCAGGCTGGCAGCATAGGCCATGCTGGCGCAGATCGTCGCCGCCGCCAGCAGGCCGTGGATCAGCGCCTGCTGCAGCGGCGTGGCCAGCGGCATGAGGAAGATGCCGACCTGGGTCAGGGTCGCCCCCGAAACCGCGGCGCCGAGCAGAAAGCTGCGCCGCCAGCCCGCATCGGCCTGGCGCTCGACCGGGGCACGGTGGAAGGCCCGGGTGCGCCACAGGCTCAGGCCGATCAGCAGGACCAGCCAGCCCGACAGCCAGGCCAGCGTGGACGGCTCGTGCGGCTCCCAGAGCAGCGCCATGCAGCTCAGGCCACCGCTCAGCATCAGCGCGATGGGCAGGGGAGCGGCACGGTACAGCCGGCGGTTCAGGGCCGCCTCCATCTGCACACCGTAACGCTCCCGGATGCTCTCCGGCTCAATGGCCGGCGAAACGGTATCGGGAGAGAAAAGAAAGTTCATATCCATCATTATTGGTGATGCGAATCCAGTCCCAAGGTGAGCGATCAGGCAGGCTCCCTCGGTGTAATCGTCGGCAAGGCACCCCCCGAGTTTGCCCCGTCTTGGCAGCCGCCGCTAGAATGCCGCGATGCGCGACGACCTCTCCTTTCTGTTAAGTACCCTCAACGCCGCCCAGCGCCAGGCCGTGGCCGCGCCGCTCGGCCCCCATCTGGTGCTGGCCGGTGCCGGCTCGGGCAAGACCCGCGTGCTGGTGCACCGCATCGCCTGGCTGATCGAGGTGGAGCACGCCTCGCCCCATTCGATTCTCGCGGTGACCTTCACCAACAAGGCCGCCGCCGAGATGCGCACGCGCATCGAGCAGCTGCTCGGCCACAGCCCGACGGGCATGTGGGTCGGCACCTTCCACGGCCTGGCCCACCGCCTGCTGCGCGCCCACTGGCAGGAAGCGGGTCTGGCCGAGAACTTCCAGATCCTCGACTCCGACGACCAGCAGCGGCTGGTCAAGCGGGTGATCCGCGAGCTGGGCCTCGACGAGCAGCGCTGGCCGGCGCGCCAGGCGCAGTGGTTCATCAACGCGCAGAAGGACGAGGGCCTGCGCCCGCGGCACATCCAGCCGAGCGGCGACCTCTACCTCAAGACCCAGCTGCACATCTACGAAGCCTACGAGGCGGCCTGCGCGCGCGCCGGGGTGATCGACTTCGCCGAACTGCTGCTGCGCGCCCTCGACCTCTGGCGCGACCGGCCGGGCCTGCTGGAACACTACCAGCGGCGCTTCCGGCATGTGCTGGTCGACGAGTTCCAGGACACCAACGCCGTGCAGTACGCCTGGCTGCGCCTGCTGGCGCAGGGCGGCGCCAGCCTGATGGCGGTGGGCGACGACGACCAGTCGATCTACGGCTGGCGCGGCGCGCGGATCGAGAACATCCGGCAGTTCTCCAGCGACTTCCCCGCCGCCGAAACCATCCGCTTGGAGCAGAACTACCGCTCCACCGGCAGCATCCTCAAGGCCGCCAACGCGCTGATCGCCAACAACCAGGGCCGGCTCGGCAAGGAGCTGTGGACCGAGGGCGCGGACGGCGAGCCGATCGGCCTCTACGCCGCCTTCAACGAGTACGACGAGGCGCGCTACGTGGTCGACAGCATCCGCCAGGCGCTCAAGGACGGCCTGGCGCACGGCGAGATCGCCCTCCTCTACCGTTCCAACGCCCAGTCGCGGGTGCTCGAGGAGGCGCTGCTGCGGGAGAAGATCCCCTACCGCATCTACGGCGGCCAGCGCTTCTTCGAGCGCGCCGAGATCAAGAACGCCGTGGCCTACCTGCGGCTGATCCACCAGCGCGACAACGACGCGGCGCTGGAGCGGATCATCAACCTGCCGGCCCGGGGGATCGGCGAGAAGACCGTCGAAACCCTGCGCCAGTTGGCCCGCGAGGCCAACCTCTCGCTATGGGGCGCGCTGCACCAGGCGGTCGGCAGCAAGCAGGTCAGCGGCCGCGCCGCCTCCGCGCTGAACGCCTTCGTCGAGCTGATCGATACCCTGGCGCTGAAGGTCGAGCAGCTGCCGCTGCCGCTGATCGCCCAGGTGGTGGTCGAAGAGTCCGGACTGCGCGCCTATCACGGCGCGGAGAAAGGCGAGAAGGCCCAGGCGCGGGTGGAGAACCTCGAGGAACTGGTCAGCGCCGCCCGCACCTTCGAGCACGCCGAGGACGAGGGCCGGCAGTCGCCGCTGGCGGCCTTCCTCGACCATGCCTCGCTGGAGGCCGGCGAGCAGCAGGCCGGCGACTTCGAGGACAGCGTGCAGCTGATGACCCTGCACAGCGCCAAGGGCCTGGAGTTTCCGCTGGTGTTCCTGGTCGGCATGGAGGAAGGGCTGTTCCCCCACAAGATGAGCCTGGAGGAGCCCGGCCGCCTGGAAGAGGAGCGCCGCCTGGCCTACGTCGGCATCACCCGCGCCATGCAGCGCCTGGTGGTGACCTACGCCGAGACCCGCCGGCTGTACGGCAGCGAGACCTACAACAAGATCTCGCGCTTCGTCCGCGAACTGCCTCCGGCGCTGGTCCGCGAGGTGCGCCTGTCCAACAGCGTCAGCCGCCCCACCGCTACCCGCCCGGGCCACAACGCGATGTTCGCCGGCGCCGCGGTGCCGGACACTCCGTTCTCCCTCGGCCAGCGCGTGCGCCACGCGCTGTTCGGCGAGGGCACCATCCTCAACTTCGAAGGTGCCGGCGCCCAGGCACGGGTGCAGGTGAACTTCGAGAGCGAAGGCAGCAAGTGGCTGATGCTCGGCTACGCCAAGCTGGAGGCGGTGTAGGGCGGGGCTCCGCCGGATCGGCCTGATCGCCGCAGGGCATCCGGAAACGCCGCCCAGCCCCGCTTCAAAGGCTTCCGCCACCGGTCGCCGCTCCCGGCATCCGGCCCGGGAGCGGCCATACTGAAAGGCGGAGGTGAGTCCATGGCCAGTTCCGCGCAGATCCTCGATACCGCCCTGCAGGTCGCCGAGCGCAGCGGCTGGGAACGCCTGCGGCTGTTCGACGTGGCCGCCGCGCTGGGCGTCGGGCTGGAGGATATCGCCCGCCACTACCGGGACAAGGACGCCCTGGTGGAAGCCTGGTTCGACCGCGCCGACGCGGCCCTGCTGGCCCGAGCCAGAGGAGCCGACCTGCCCGCACTGACGCCCGCCGGACGCCTGGAGGAGCTGCTGGTCGCCTGGCTGGGCGCACTCGCCCCGCACCGCACGCTGACCGGGCAGATGCTGCGCTACAAGCTCGAGCCCGGCCACCTCCATCTGCAGGTGCGGGGGCTGATGCGCATCAGCCGCACCGTGCAGTGGTGGCGCGAGGCCGCCGGGCGGAACGGCGTCCATCTCGCCCGCATCGGCGAGGAGGGCGCGCTCAGCGCCGTCTATCTGTGCACGTTCGCCCACTGGCTGCGCCGCGACCGGGAGGACGAGGCCGCGCTGCGCGCCTACCTGCGCCGGCGCCTGCACAGCCTGCCGCTGGCCTGCCTGCTGCGCCCCTGAGCCGGGAGCAAAAGCCCGAAACATTTTTCGTCGGCAGAACCGATGGCCTGTCATCCATTATTTGCACGTTGGGAAATAATGGATGACAGGCCCCGGCACTGCTGGGCAAGATGAAATGCGTGAAATCAACCACGAGACCCCTACATGCGACGTTTTCTCAGCCTTTTCATGGCATGTTGCGTGGCTATGACGCTCAGCCTCGACGCCAACGCCAAGCGTTTCGGCGGCGGCAAGTCGTCCGGCAGCGCGCCGAGCCACCAGACCACCCAGATCCACCAGACCCAGCCGCAATCGCCGGCCGGCAACACCGCCAGCGCCCCGGGCCCCGCTCGTCCGGCCAGCGGCGCGTCGCGCTGGCTCGGCCCGCTGGCCGGCATCGCCGCCGGCGGCCTGCTCGCCTCGATGTTCATGGGCGACGGCTTCGACGGCATCCAACTGCTCGACATCCTGATCCTCGCGCTGATCGCCTTCCTGGTGTACCGCCTGATCGCCGCCCGCCGGCGCAAGCTGCATCCGGCCATGGCCGGCCACGCGCCGCAGCAGCGGCAGACGCCGGCCCAGCCGCGCCCCGTCGCTGCCGGTGCATCGGCCGCCGCCCAACGCCGCGCTCCGATCCAGGCGCCGGCCTGGTTCAACGAGCAGCGTTTCCTGGATGCCGCCCGCCAGCACTTCATGGCCCTGCAGCAGCACTGGGACGCCAACGAGATGAACAAGATCGCCGAGTTCGTCACTCCGCAGATGCTCGACTTCATCCGCAAGGAGCGCACCGACCAGGGCGAGGGCCTCCAGTCCACCTACATCGACAACCTGCAGGTGCAACTGGACGGCGTGGACGATCTGGCCGACAAGACCGTCGCCACCCTGACCTTCAGCGGCGTGTCGAAGAACTCCCGCTTCGAGCCGGGCGAGGCCTTCAGCGAGAGCTGGCGCATGGAGCGCCGCCAGGGCGAGAACCAGCCCTGGCTGGTCGCCGGCATCCGTCAGAACGGCTGAGCCGGACTCCGACAAAAGAACCCCGGGCATGCCCGGGGTTCTTTTTTTCCCTTTCCGGCCTCACGCACCGCCGGACAGCACCACCCGGTTGCGTCCGCCATGCTTGGCCTCGTACAGCGCACGGTCGGCGCAGCGCAGCAGGCGCTGGTAGTCCGGGTGGCCGTCGTGCAAGGCCACGCCGACGCTCACGGTCAGCTGCAGATCGTGCTCGCCCGGCAGACGGAAGCGCTCCTGCTCGGCCTGCCGGCGCAGCTTCTCGGCCACGCCGAGCGCGCTGTTCGCGTTGATGTCGACCAGCAGCACGAGAAACTCCTCGCCGCCCATGCGGAACACGTAGTCGCCGCCGCGGCAGTGGTTGCTGAGCAGGGTGGCGAGCTGCTGCAGGACCAGATCGCCGGCTTCGTGGCCGAACGCGTCGTTGATCTGCTTGAAGTGGTCGATGTCGATGGCCAGCACGGCGAAGGTGCGCTCGTTCTGCCGCGCGTAAGCCACTTCCTTGGCCAGGATCACCGGCAGAAACTTGCGGTTGAGCATGCGCGTCAGCACGTCGCGGCCGCTTTCCAGCACATTGGCCTGCTCGAACAGGTTGTCCAGGTGGAAGACGATGCCCTTGGCCTGTTCGCGCAGCGTGCGCAGGTTGTGCAGGCGCCGGTCCGCATCCATCTGTGCCGCGGCCTGTTCGAACAGCGGCAGCAGCACCCCGTCGATGTGTTGCATGCCCTGCAGGATCAGCTCGGTTTCCCGGGAGCCCTGGAAGGCGTGGGCGCCCTTGTGGCGGAACCACAGGCCGAACTCCGAGCCGGACAGCCGGGGCAGTTGCGCGAGGGAATGACCGACCGCGAGGTCGAACATCAGCTGGTTTTCCCAGTCGAGCAGGGCGCCGCGCTGGCGCTCCTGCTCGACGCCGATGTTCTGCGCCACCGAGAACAGTCGGTAGCCTTCCTCGCTGCGCGAGTTGCGGTCGTGGGCGTCGGAGAAGGCACGGCTCATGATCTCCATGGCCAGGTCGATGGTTTCGCCGATCAGGCGCTGGCCGAGGAGCTTGTGCTCGGCATCGACCGGCTGCTGGCAGAGCAGCGCGAACAGCCGCTCGCGCAGGTGCCGTGCGCCGCGCAGCACCAGATGGATGGGGATGTTGATGCGCGCATGGATCTCGCCGATCCGCTGCTGCTGGGCGATCAGCGGCAACAGCTCGGCCTCGTCGGGGCGGGCGGCGAACAGCATGGCGATCCATTGCTGCAAGGTGCCCTGGAGGCGGCTCTTCACCTGCTCGTGGGTGAGAAAGAGCATGGCCTCCTCGTCCTGCAGCATCTGCGCGTAGAAGTACCCGGCCAGCACGGCCTGGTGGGCAGTGGCCAGTTCCCTGACCCGCGTGGCGACCGCCACGGGAAATTGTTCGAGCAGCCGCTTCCATTCCGCTGCCTGGTGTTCCGGGGAAATACTGGGCATAGACGATCCTTGCAGTGTTCGACATCCAGGGGGGACCGCACCGGGCCGGCTATGCTCGCAAAGTGCCTGCCAACTTGCCAGTATGCACGCCTGCGACCCGATGTCTGGCCGACCTCCACCGACGGGACTCGGGTATAAAGCGCCCACCGACTGCCTGAGGAAGAACGAGCCGTGGAAGACGTCATCGAACAATTGCGCGAGCTGAACGAACCCGTGCCGGTGCCCCTGGAGCTGCCCGACGACGATCTGCTGGTGGAGATCGAGGAGCAGTTGCTGATCAATCTCCCCTTCGAGCTGCGCGAGTTCCTGCTCAAAGTCAGCGATGTGGTCTATGGCAGCCTGGAACCGGTGACCGCCTGCGATCCCCAGTCGCACACCTACCTGCCGGAAGTCGCTGCGGTCGCCTGGGACCAGGGCGTACCGCGCGATCTGGTGCCGCTGTGCCAGGCCGGCCGCGACTACTACGTGGTGGACATCGAGGGCGAGGTGCTGCTGTGGAGCGGCGACAGCGGCGAGCCGACCGACGAGAGCTGGGACTCGGTGTGGCACTGGGTGAAGGAGGTCTGGCTGGAAAGCTGAGGGCCGGTCGATCCGCAAGCGCGTCGGGCCGGTAAGAGCGGGGAGCCTGGTTGCAGGCCCGCGTCCCCGAGGGTCGGTCCGCATGCGCCCACGGCCCGCGAAGAACCAAAAAAACCCCGAACTTCGTATGGGGGAGGATGAAGTTCGGGGTTCAACCTCGGTCCCCTGGAGGGGGTGCCGAATATCTGCCAACACTTGACACAACAAGGAGCATCGAAAGGCCGTTCAGCCAGTCGTACGGGTCTGACTGCACGATCGCTCCAAAAGTTCAGCCCCGCCGAGAAACATTTCCGGCTGAACCTGCAACGGCCCACGGGGGAACCCCGCCCTCGCGCCGGGAAGACCGCCGCCTCCCGCCGTCAGTGCGCCTCGTCCCAGTTGTCGCCCACCCCCGCCTCGACCAGCAGCGGCACGTCCAGCGCCGCGGCGCCGCTCATCAGCGGCAGCAGGCCGGCCCTGAGCGCCTCGACCTGATCCTCGCGCACCTCCAGCACCAGTTCGTCGTGCACCTGGAGGATCATTCGCGCATCCAGCCCGGATTCCTGCAGCCAGGCGTCCACCGCCACCATCGCGCGTTTGATGATGTCCGCTGCGCTGCCCTGCATCGGCGCGTTGATCGCCGTGCGTTCGGCGGCCTTGCGCAGGGCGCCGTTCTTCGACTGGATCTCCGGCAGGTACAGGCGACGGCCGAACAGGGTCTCGACATAGCCCTGCTCCGCGGCCTGCGCGCGGGTGCGCTCCATATAGGCGAGCACGCCGGGGTAGCGGGCGAAGTAGCGGTCGATGTAGGCCTGCGCCTGCTTGCGGTCGACGCCGATCTGCTTGGCCAGGCCGAAGGCGCTCATCCCGTAGATCAGGCCGAAGTTGATCGCCTTGGCGCTGCGCCGCTGCTCGTGGCTGACCTGCTCCAGCTCGACGCCGAACACCTCGGCGGCGGTGGCGCGGTGCACGTCGCGGTCGTGGCGGAAGGCGTCGAGCAGGCCGTCGTCCTGGGCGAGGTGGGCCATGATGCGCAGCTCGATCTGCGAGTAGTCGGCGGCCACTAGCTTGTAGCCCGGCGCGGCGACGAAGGCCTGGCGGATACGCCGCCCTTCCGCCGTTCTGATCGGGATGTTCTGCAGGTTGGGGTCCGAGGAAGACAGCCGCCCGGTAGCGGTCACCGCCTGGTGGTAGCTGGTGTGGATGCGCCCGGTGCGCGGGTTGATCTGCTCGGGCAACTTGTCGGTGTAGGTGCTTTTGAGCTTGCTGACGCTGCGGTAATCCATGAGCACCTGCGGCAGCGCGTAGCCCTGCTCGGCCAGTTCGGCGAGCACGCTTTCCGCGGTGGAGGCCTGCCCCTTGGCGGTCTTGGAGAGGATCGGCAGGCCGAGCTTGTCGTAGAGGATCGCACCGAGCTGCTTGGGCGAGGCGAGGTTGAACTCCTCGCCGGCCAGCTCGAAGGCCTGGCGCTCGAGCTGCTGCATCTTCTCGCCCAGCTCGACGCTCTGCTGGCCGAGCAGTTTCGCGTCGACCAGCGCGCCGTGGCGCTCGATGCGCGCCAGCACCGGCACCAGCGGCATCTCGATCTCACGCAGCACCCTGGCCAGCGACGGGACGGCCTCGAGCTTTTCCCACAGGCACTGGTGCAGGCGCAGGGTCACGTCGGCGTCCTCGGCGGCGTAGGGGCCGGCCTGCTCGAGGGCGATCTGGTCGAAGGTCAGCTGCTTGGCACCCTTGCCGGCGATGTCCTCGAAGTGGATGGTGCTCTGGCCGAGGTACTTGAGCGCCAGGCTGTCCATGTCGTGGCGGGTCGCGGTGGAGTCCAGCACGTAGGATTCGAGCATGGTGTCGAAGGCCACGCCGCGCACCTCGATGCCGTAGCGGGCGAGGATGTTCATGTCGTACTTGGCGTGCTGGCCGACCTTGGCCCTGGCCGGGTCTTCGAGCAGCGGCTTGAGCGCGGCGAGCACCGCGGCGCGATCCAGCTGCGCGGGCACGCCCATGTAGCTGTGCGCCAGCGGCACGTAGGCCGCCTCGAACGGCGCGATCGCGAAGGACACGCCGACCAGCTCGGCCTGCTGGGCGTCGAGGCCGGTGGTCTCGGTGTCGAAGGCGAACAGCTCGGCCGCCTCGAGCTTCTCCAGCCAGGCGTCGAACTGCGCCGGCTCCAGCAGGGTTTCGTAGCGGGTCGGCGGCGCTGCCGGGTCGGCGGCGCCGTCCTCGCCGGCCGCCTTGCTCTCGCGCAGCAGCTCGTCCAGCCAGTTCTTGAATTCCAGCTCGCGGTACAGCGGGATCAGCGCCTCGCGATCCGCCGCGCCCGGGTGCAGCTGGTCGAGCTGGAGATCCAGCGCCACGTCGGTCTTGATGGTCGCCAGCTGGTAGGACAGGTAGGCCATCTCGCGGTGCTCCTCGAGCTTGGCCGGCAGCGACTTGGCGCCGCGGATCGGCAGCCCCGGCACCTGCTCGAGGTGGGCGTAGATCACGTCGAGGCCGCCGCCCAGGCCCTGCAGCAGGCCCAGCGCGGTCTTCTCGCCGACCCCCGGCACGCCGGGGATGTTGTCGACCTTGTCACCCATCAGCGCGAGGAAGTCGACGATCAGCTCCGGGCCGACGCCGAACTTCTCCACCACCCCGGCGCGGTCCAGCACGCTGCCGGTCATGGTGTTGACCAGGGTGATGTGGCCGTCGACCAGTTGCGCCATGTCCTTGTCGCCGGTGGAGATCACCACCGGGCGGTCGGCGGCGGCGCTGGAACGCGCCAGGGTGCCGATCACGTCGTCGGCCTCAACTCCCTCGATGCACAAGAGCGGCAGGCCGAGGGCTCGCACGCAGGCATGCAGCGGCTCGATCTGCACGCGCAGGTCGTCCGGCATCGGCGGGCGGTGCGACTTGTAGTGCTCGAACAGTTCGTCGCGGAAGGTCGGCCCCTTGGCGTCGAACACCACCGCGAAGGGGCTGTCCGGGTACTGTCGGCGCAGGCTCAGCAGCATGTTCAGCACGCCCTTCACCGCCCCGGTGGGCAGGCCGGCGGAGGTGTGCAGCGGCGGCAGGGCGTGGAAAGCGCGGTACAGGTAGGAGGAGCCGTCCACCAGGACGAGGGGGGGCTGGATCATGACGAAGAATCAACCTTTTCCGCGGGTGCGGCGCTAGAATGACAAGACTTGACGACGAAAGGACAAGGTTATCATGCACACCTTCCCTCGCCTGCTGCTGGCCGCTCTGCTGGCGTTCGGCGCGGTCGGCGCCTTCGCCCAGCAGGAGCCGCCGTCCGGCGAGCCGGACGTGACCATCCGCCAGGAAGGCGACAAGACCATCGAGGAATACCGCGTCAACGGTTTCCTCTATGCCATCAAGGTCACCCCCAAATTCGGCAAACCCTATTTCCTGGTGCGCGCCGACGGCAACGACGCCAACTTCGTGCGCTCCGACCAGCCGACCATGCGTATCCCCGCTTGGGAAATCTTCAAATGGTAAGCGAGCCCCTCTGAACATGTCGGTTTTTACCCCTCTCGAACGCCACGAGCTGGAAACCTTCGTCGCGCCCTACGGGCTCGGCCGGCTGCTGGATTTCCAAGGCATTGCCGAAGGCAGCGAAAACAGCAACTTCTTCGTCAGCCTGGAGCAGGGCGAATACGTTCTGACCCTGATCGAACGCGGGGCGGCGGACGACCTGCCGTTCTTCATCGAACTGCTCGACGTGCTGCACGCGGCCGATCTGCCGGTGCCCTACGCGCTGCGCACGACCGAAGGCCAGGCCCTGCGCGCGCTGGCCGAGAAGCCGGCGCTGCTGCAGCCGCGGCTGCCCGGCAAACACGTACAGGAGCCCAACGCGCAGCACTGTCGCGAAGTCGGCACCCTGCTCGCTCGCCTGCACCTGGCGACCAGCAAGCAACCGCTGCCGCGGCCCAGCGACCGCGGCCTGGAGTGGATGCAGGAAAAGGGTCCGGAACTCGCCCTGCTGCTGCCGGACGAGCAACTGCCGCTGCTGCGCGAGGCTCTGGCCGAGGTCGCCCGGCTGAAGGCCCGCCTGCTCGCCCTGCCCTCGGCCAACCTGCACGCCGACCTGTTCCGCGACAACGTGCTGTTCGACGGCCCGCACCTGACCGGAGTGATCGACTTCTACAACGCCTTCTGCGGACCGATGCTCTACGACCTGGCGATCGCCGCGAACGACTGGTGCTCGAAGGACGACGGCACCCTCGATCCGCAGCTCACCCAGGCCATGCTCGCCGCCTATTCGGCCAAGCGCCCGTTCCGCGCCGCCGAGGCCGAACTCTGGCCGGCCATGCTGCGCATCGCCTGCCTGCGCTTCTGGCTGTCCCGGCTGATCGCCGCCCAGGCCTTCGCCGGCCAGCAGGTGCTGATCCACGACCCCGAAGTGTTCCGCCGCCGCCTGCAGGCGCGCCGCCACGTCCAGGTCGCCCTGCCCTTCGCCCTGTAATTCCCGTCGTAACCCCCCCGGCCTCGCGTAGGGTGGGTTAGGCCGCAGGCCGTACCCACCGACCGGCCGCGAGGCCGGCAATGGGGATGCCTGCCGGCATCCTTGGCGGGTTACGCCGCCTGGCGGCTAACCCTCCCTACGCAACGCAGGCACCGCCGCCCGGCTATGGACGCACGAAGTCTAGAATCGCCGCCACCGTCCGCTGCGCCCCTTCCCCGAAGAGCATGGTCATGTGGTTGCCCGGAACCTCGACGTAGCACCCGTCGGCGACCGCCGCGACCGTCTCCAGCGCCTGTTCGCGCGGCAGCACCGGCGGCGTGCCCGGCGGCCCGTAGGCGCCCGGGGCATTGACCAGCAGCATCGGCTGACGGACGGCAGCCAGATGGCCCGGCCAGTCCTCGGCGAGCAGCCTGTCCAGCGCCTCGCCGATCGCCTCGGGGCGCGAGCGCGGCCTGAGCGTGCCGTCGGCGCGGGTTTCCACGTCGGCCCGGTAGGCGCTTTCGATGGTCGGGTCCCACCAGCCCGCGTAGAACGGCAGCCGCTTGATCGAGGCGAGGTACGCCTCCCAGGAAGGATGCACCGTGCCCAGACGATCCAGGGAGGGCTGGATCAGCGCACGCGCCTGCGGATGGAAGGAGCCGGCCGCATCGAGCACCACCAGCCGGGCGACCCGCTCGGGATAGTGCGCCGCCATGTAGAGGGCCAGCAGACCGCCGAACGAATGCCCGCCCAGCACCATCCGCTCCAGGCCCAGCGCCTCCAGCAGGCCCACCACGTCGGCGGCATGCTCGGCCATGCCGTAGCCGCGCTCCGGCTTGTCGCTCAGCCCGCGCCCGCGCAGATCGAGGGCCAGCACCCGCAGCGCCGGACTCAAACCGGCCTCGAGCAGACCGTCGAAGATGTGGGCATTGGCGGTCAGGCCGGGCATCAGCACCAGCGGCGGCTCGCCGCCGGGGTGATCCAGACAGTGCAACTGGATGCCGTTGGTCTGCACGAACCTTTCCATGGGCGATCTCCGCCGGTACGGAAGTAACGGAAGGACAACAGTCCCTCCCCCGCTTCAGAGAATAGCCGTGCGGAGTAGCCCGCGACGGGGAGCGGCAGCGGAGCCCGGGGTGCCGGGATCTCGCCGGCCGACGAAATGCCCAACAGGGAGCACCATGGTATTTTCGGGCGCAACGGAAAGACGGACGCGAAACTAGCCCAGCTCGAAGGTGGTAATGCCGAAAACCTTATCGAGAGCAATATCCGGGAACGAGCCGGTGTACATTCGTGCCGTTTCGAAGGACGGCTCCATCCCGTTGAGCCGGGCAACGTCGATCGCCCGGGCGTTGGGCTCGGGCGTATCCAGATAAAGGGCGGAGCCTGGAGGGACCCTGGAGGTCAAGGCATTGAACAGCTCGATGGCCAGGTCCTTATCTTCGGCATTCAGGGGACCTATCTTGTATCCCGTCCGGCAGGCACGAATGACGCCATACCCTGAAAGCTTGCCGTTTTCGACGATCCCCAGAGCATGACAATCGGGCTGGTTGATCCAGGCCTTGAGGAAGCACTCCCTCCGCTCCGGAAAGAACTGCCGGTCGTAACCGCATAAGTCCCCGAAATCGAGGGACGACAGGCTGACCATGTTTGCCGAGACAGGGGATGACTTTCTCGACAGCCCGGCAAACCTTATGTTTCTATGCGCCAGCTTGAAACCGGACTTCTTATAGTTTTCCTGCTGGGCCACCACGCCATCCAACCCGACATTTCGCCCCTTCAAGTATTCGAGCGCCCTGTTCCAAATCTGAATGCCATATCCCTTCTGGCGATGACTCTTCTCGACAATATATAAACCGACAAACCCGAACGAGTCGCCATACTTGACGGCCGAAATGGTTGCAATCGGCCGATTGTCGAGCCTTCCGATCAGAAAGCCTTGGGGATCTGCCGCATAAAAAGAAGCGGCATCGTCCAACCCCGGATTCCACCCTTCGGTATTTGCCCAATCCACGGCTATCTGTAGCTCGTCTCGCGACATCACTGAAATGTGGTAGTCGGATTGCTGAAATGCCATAAAACACCATAATGAATAGTTGTAATGTACGATTACACCAGCGTATGGAAAAGCTGTAGCTGTCGAAGCGAACCGCAAGTTGTGGCCTGTTCAAAGTCCCCGGATTCAAAATCCCTGTGCTTTCCTGTCCATGAAGATGGTCGCCCAGGCGCTCCTCGACATGAGAAAGCCTCTGCAATTCCGCACACCCTAAGCCACGATACCGTTCCAGCGTAGCCCGATGTTTACAATCGTCAATATAGAAAGTAGAAGGCCCGCTCGCTTTAAATCCTCTCGCATTGGCCATGACGCATTATCAATGCGAAGTCTTTCCAGAGCGGTTGCCTAACCGAATCGTTGCCTCTACTCCCTTGGCACCCGACAGAACTCGACAAAAAATCTGACCGGACCATCCGGGCTTACTTCATACGGCACCTGGGGTTCGACGACACCGTACTGATCGGGCGTCAGGAGGATTTCGCTCACTTCCGGCACCAATATCCGATAAAGGAGCCGGCCTTCCAATACCACGATTTTCGCCCAGGCGCCCTCTTTCGTCGTGTGCTGCTTCAGAAGTCCGGGAGGTACCGTTGCCTCCGTGAATATCGGCGTTCTCTTGTAGGGTCGAACATCTTCTGGCAGGGCTTTCATTGGAATACTCCGCTCGACATCGGCCAAAGGGCGCCGTAAGCGTAGCCTACGGACGTCCGGGTTAGCGAGGCGAACGACTTGAATACCAAGTCAGGCGCCTACACCAGATCGACTCATGTTTATGTAATTACTGGACAGTCAATCCCTGCTTTCTCAGTTCTATCGCCCTGGGAAGCGTGAATCCCTTGGCTTGCCATTTGGCGGTTTCTTGCGGAGTGAAACCTTCGCGATGCCAGCTCATGATGGTGTCGGGGCTTTGAATACCGGATTGAACCCAAGGCTTGATATCGGTCGGCGTGAAACCGCTCTGCCGAAACAGGTTCGCACTCTGGGCGGCAACCCCTATGCCTTTCCATTCGTCGGCCTCCTGGGGAGGTATATCGCTCCAAGGATTGGATGCGCAGCCAGTCAGCCAAAGTACGGTGGCTATGGAGAGGATCACAAATCTTTTACTCATACTGCACTCCTTGGTTCGTGTAGTGCGTCAGTCGATAAAACGATGTACTGAAGGTGAATAACTTATTGCTCAACCGTTCTTCGATAACCCATGATCTGAATAAGTCCACCATGAGGTACAAAATCCTCGTCTGCCGACACGAACGTCCTTTCAGAGCGTTTCCCCATGGACGAGCACAAGTTAGCGAGCCGGCCATGCGAGCAAATCCGTATGCGCCATTATTCGATGCGTGCTGGAACAGCTCGTATCGAGCAGGCGCGGAATTCTATCCGCTGTCGTAATGCGCGTCATCCGGCGGGAAGGCGTGGAGCAAGCCTGCGCGCCCCACCGGAGGGATCGGCGAGCGTGCCCATGCCTCTCGGCGACCGCCCTATCGACGGGGGACAAGCCCAACAAGCTGGTTCAGATCTGCTGGGCGGTGTGGTTTCACGGTCGGCTCCTCCGCGGCAACTGGCAGAGCAGCCGGCCCGCCTGACGGCGGACCTGCGTAATCGGCAGCAGGTTTTCCCGTGGTTGTGGTGAACAGCGACACTGTCGGAACAGGCGAGTCCTGCAGCGGAACAAGGCCGATAAAAATGCTGATCCTGGTGATCGATTGAGCGCTTGGCCCCCGTTGCGTGAACTACAGAATGGCCCGGGCGGCAACGCCCATGGAAGGCCGGATATACGAATGCAACCGCACTGACGACAGGGTTGAAACAGCATTGCTCACCACTTGTGGGGAGAGTCCATATACCGAATGTTAGGCATTGAAGCCAAAGCGGATGCACGAATAGCCTGCGATTCACGCCAAACAGCCAAACCTGCCACCGCACCAGGCACGCTACCGCCACATCCTCGCGGCGAACGGAAGCAGCCACCGGGTGATTGTGCCGCAGACTCGAAGCCGGGCAGAACCCATGGGGCAGGAAGGAAGTGGAAACAGAATGATGATTTTCGAGCTTCCTTGCCTGCACCAACTACAAAGCTAATTATGCCTAACAATTAAGCTAACGGGCAGGCAAACGCGTAGCGTTTGACTGTCCAGCGAACGAAGTGAGCGAAGTTGAGCGCATTGTTAGGCTCGCTGCCACCGGTTGCTAACGTAAACGACTACCATCGGGATTCCTAGCCTCTTCATCGCGGCGTGTCGGGTAAAATTCCTTTTTCTCATCTAGCTCGTAGAAAAGTATGCCATGAATTCCCATTGCTTCCTTTTTCGGGACCCGACGTGCCCATATGCGTTCAAAGACTAGGTTAAGCTCGTGAGTGCTCTCACGCCCATACACCTCATCAATGAATGCTACGTCCTCACCATCAGGAAATATCAACGCAAACTCTTCGTCCGTGGCTGAGAAAATGTCATAAACAGCATTTATAGCACTGTCAAAGACCTGAATGTTTTTCATGCGTGCCTAACGATTAAGCTAACGGGCGTCCAAAAGCGCAGCTTTTGGACGTCCAGCGAACGAAGTGAGCGGCGTTAAGCGCATTGTTAGAGGATGCCACGCTCGCGCATGCGGTCAAGCAATGCTTGGGGGTGGATCCGATATGTACCGACAGTGATTCGCATAGTGAAGTGGTCGTATGTAGGGCTGTGCGGCGCTCCAGTATTGATTTCAGAGTTTGACAAAAAGCAGCCTGTCGTTAGCTCATTGTCATTATTGAAGTGCTGAATTAGCTCTTGCCTAGTCACTACTAAGCCATTGCCAATATTTCCGTTGATCATTGCATCAAGAAAACGATTTCGGAGTGTCAATTTTGTTTCCTCTAACGCCCAAGGTAAGCGGCGCCGGAGCACCGAAGGTGCGCAGGGTACCAACAAGGGCCATGAGAATGCCGAAGGCATGGCCCTTGTTGGCGTCCGCTTGACCGCCCAGTTAGGCCACGGCCCTGATTTAGCGACATTGCGATTCAACCCAATTCTTGAACGCAGGATAGGCTGAGTTCGCCGCCGCCAGCAACTCAGAGGGGGCGCGTGCTGTTGATCCTGAGTGCGCTCTTGCGAACTCAGCGAAGATTTGGCTCTTTGCTTTTGAGTCATCGGGGTAAGCAACAGCCTCGTATGGACCATGTCCGCTAGCTAGCAGCCACAGATAGTCATCGAAGTTTTTTGCGACCACGCCGGTCTCTCCCTCGGAGCCCATGAAAACAACAGGCTGATCAAGCACCGTAGCCGATTCATTGGCAAGCCATATTGCGGCGAAGCCGCCTGAACCATCTTTTCCGAAGACGAGGAACTTGCTACCGTCAGCTTCCTTGTTTCCGGTCCACGCCTTGAACCAGTCTTGAACTTCCTCAGGCGGCAAAAAAGATTGAAACGGCTCGAAGTCCATGCCTTCTCCGTCGGCGTAATCAAACTCACGCTCATGCAGCTCTGCTATCAATGGTGGAAAGTTCATGGGCATACCTCAGTGAAATTTGTAGTGGCCTAACGATTAAGCTAACGGGCAGACAAAAGCGCAGCTTTTGGCTGTCCAGCGAACGAAGTGAGCGGCAGTTGAGCGCATTGTTATGCAGTTACTCCAAAGTTTCGACCATTTCAATTAGCTTTTCTTGCTCCTGCATGAGAGTGCTTATTGCTGCATGCGTTTTGCTTAAGACTGCTTCGCCTTTTTCTGCGGTTCCGTCTCTTGTCATTATTGTGTAGGAGCCGCCAAGGCGCTGATACTCAGAGAGTATGTAGCGCATGTAATCTCTTTCGTGTGAGATTTTGTGATTTACTGCGCTCAATCTAATGTTGAGTGATTGTAATTGTGCGGTTTTTAAAGCGATGCGCGCCTGGGCTTCTTGTGCTCTTTGGGTTTCTTGTAGCGCGGTTTTAGTTTCGGATAGTTCTGTTTTTTGTATTAGTACTGATTTTGTCAGCCAGTAGAAGGCAAAGAATGCAATTAGGGGGTTGATTAACCCGCCTACAAAGTCTCCAAAGGTTCCCTAGCGGGCGGCGTCCGTTGAAAGCTTTTGATCGTTGACTGCAACAAACCAAAGCAAATATAGAAGCGCTGGGGTGACCGCTGCTGCGAGAACAAAGTATCTGGATCTCTTTACTTCCAGCTCAAGATTTTCGAGTTCCACCGTTGGTCCTTTATGCATAACGTTTGACGTGAGGGGCGGCCGGAGCCGTAGGCGGAGGGAACCCAAAGCGCAGCTTTAGGACGTCCCTCTCGACGGAATTGTTAGGCAAGCTGATCTGCACAGGCCTGGACAAAACCACGAAGACGTTGCTCGGAAAGCACCCTGTCATATGTAGGGTTGGCCTGATAGAGAGTTATATCAGAAGCCTGTTGAATAGGCTCCCCCAGTGGGGGATTTGCTCGCCCGCGATGCCCTGCCTCAGAGTGGGCATCAATCGTGAAGTTGTACACATCGAGGTTTCCGTGGCACACAATGCTGCGGAAATATGCGAGTGCCGGTATAACGTGGTTAAACCAATCTTCGGAAACGTTTTCGGTGCCTAGTGCTGGATAGCGCCAAGCAGAACCCCCTATGTGCTCCCAACCGAAGCGTTGAAAGCACGCGATTATTCTGGTGCGATCATTCGTATCAGCAATAGATGCATTTTCGATATCGAACGTGAGAGTGATTGGCATATATGCTCCTCTTGTGAACCGGGGCGGCCTAACGTAACGGAGCTAAACACCGCTCGCGCGCTTTTTGCGAGTGTGTGTTTGAGCGACTAGTTAGCCGACAATACACTCCGTCCCGCGCAGCGGGCTGTAAATGGGGTAGGCGCTCAAGCGCAATGAAAATCGAAAAATTTGCCTCTCCCCCAGCACGGGGCTCCGGCGTGTGCATTAACTTCGTTATGCTCCGCCGGAGCCCCGTGCTGGGTATAGCTGATTTTTTCGGTTTTTTCGGCGATTGATTCCACATCATTTACGTTTCCCTACGCCCGATGGTGGATATTGTTGGTTAACTACTATTCGACACCAAATGGTGTGAACAAACACACCATTTGGTGCATAACACTCCCTTGCCGCTGCTGGCGGCTCCCTTGTAACCTGCGGCCTCCAGCAGGAGGCTGGTGTCTTTTCAGGGAGTTATACACCATGGACGGCAAGCCCAGATTGCTGGACCGGCTGCGCGAGCAAATCCGTATTCGCCATTATTCGATCCGTACTGAAACAGTCTATATCAAGTGGGTACGGGATTTTATTCGTTATCACAAGTTACGTCATCCGGCGGAAATGGGCGCTCCCGAAGTAGAGCGATTCCTGTCGCATCTTGCTGTGGATTTGAATGTCGCGGCATCCACGCAGAATCAGGCGCTGGCGGCCCTGTTGTTTCTCTACAAGCATGTCCTGGCCATCGATCTTCCCTGGCTGAACGACGTGGTACGCGCCAAGCGGCCCGAGCGTTTGCCGGTCGTCCTGTCCCGCGAGGAGACGCAGCGGCTGCTGGCCTGTTTCGAGGGGGAGCTACGGGGTTGCTGTACGGCTCCGGCATGCGCCTCATGGAGGCGGTGCGCCTGCGGGTGAAGGATATGGATTTTGCCCGCAGCGAGATTCTGGTCCGGGACGGCAAGGGCATGAAGGACCGCGTCACCTTGCTGCCGGCCCGGCTGGCCCAGCCGTTGAAACGGCATCTCGATTGCGTAAAGGCCCTGCACGAGCGCGATCTTGCCGAGGGCTTCGGTGAGGTCTATCTACCCTTTGCCTTGGCGCGCAAGTATCCGAACGCCGCGAAGGAATGGGGGTGGCAGTACGTTTTTCCGGCTCCCGGCCGCTCGGTCGATCCTCGTTCCGGCGTCAAGCGCCGTCACCATATGGACGAGAAGCGCGTGCAGCGGGCCTTCAAGGCCGCCGTGCGGGAAACGGGAATCGTCAAGCCGGCCACGCCGCATACCTTGCGCCACTGCTTCGCCACCCATCTGCTGGAAAGCGGGCAGGACATCCGCACGGTCCAGGAGTTGTTGGGTCATGCGGACGTGAAGACCACCATGATCTACACCCACGTGCTCAACCGGGGCGGGCTGGGCGTGTTGAGTCCGCTGGACCGCCCTTGAAGGCTTCCCGCGTTCGCCACGCTGCACGAGCAGAATGTCGCCCAGCCTACCGCCGGGATCGTTTCATCCACACTTCGAATGCCCGCAATTCAGGCAGGTGGTGCAGCCCTCCAACTGCACCACCGCCTGGGTATGGCACTGCCCGCAGCGCTGAGCGCCGGGCGGGAAGCCTTCGCCGGGCTCCAGGGCTGCGGCGCCCTGGCTGGCTTCGTAGGCGGCGCGTTTTTCGGCCAGGTAGCGCCGCTGGGCTTCGTCCGGCGCGTGGCCGCGCAGCAGGCCGATGGCGATCAGGTGACGCTCCAGCACCGCGCCGATCTCGGCGACGATGGAGGGCATGTAGATGCCGCCCTTCTTCAGGTAGCCGCCGCGCGGGTCGAACACCGCCTTGAGTTCCTCGACCAGGAAGGTGCAGTCGCCGCCCTTGCGGAATACCGCGGACATGATCCGGGTGAGCGCGACGATCCACTGGAAGTGCTCCATGCCCTTGGAGTTGATGAAGATCTCGAAGGGCCGGCGCTGTTCGAAGCGGGTGCCGGCGTTGAGCAGGATGTCGTTGATGGTCACGTAGAGGGCGTGCTCGAACAGCGGCGACTTGATCTTGTAGGTGGCGCCGACCAGCATTTCCGGGCGCTGCAGGGTTTCGTCCAGCTGCACGGGCGGCAACTGCCCGGCGTCGGTTTCGGCGGGCCGCAGGCTTTCGTCGACCACCTGGAAGCTCTTGATGCGCTGCCCGATCTTGACGGTCATGGCTCTTCCCTTTCCTCCAGAAACTTGCAACCCGTTGTCTGCAAAGGTTTTTTCGTAGGGCTGGTGCAACCCGCCGGACGTGGCGAGGATCTGACGCCCAATGGCGGGTTGCACCCCCCTACGGATGAACCGGCCCGGCGTAGGCGCTCAATACTTGCCGTAATAGCCTTCCTTCAGCGCGTCGAACAGGTTGGCGGCGGTGTTCACCTCGCCGTCGTACTCCACCAGTTCGTTGCCCCGGAGTTCGACCACGCTGCCGTCCTCCAGCTCGAAGCGGTACAGGGTGTTTTCCAGGTCGGCCTCGCGGACCAGCACGCCCTGGAAGGCCGCCGGGTTGAAGCGGAAGGTGGTGCAGCCCTTGAGGCCCTGGCGCCAGGCGTAGCGGTAGATGTCCTTGAACGCCTCGAAGGGGTAGTCGGTGGGCACGTTGGCGGTCTTGGAGATCGACGAGTCCACCCACTTCTGCGCCGCCGCCTGGATGTCCACGTGCTGGGTCGGGCCGATGTCGTCGGCACCGACGAACCAGTCCGGCAGCCGGTGCGCCGGATCAATGCTGTCCGGCTGCGCCTGCGGGTCGATGAGGGCGCGGTAGGCGAGCAGCTCGTAGCTGAACACCTCGACCTGCTCCTTGGCCTTGCGACCGGGGCGGATCAGGTTGCGCGCGTAGTGGTGGGCGAAGCTCGGCTCGATGCCGTTGGAGGCGTTGTTGGCTAAGCTCAGGCTGATGGTGCCGGTCGGCGCGATGGAGCTGTGATGGGTGAAACGCGCGCCCTGCTCGGCCAGCGCGGCGACCAGTTCGGGGGCGACCTCGGCCAGGCGCTGCATATAGCGCGAGTAGCGCGCGTGCAGCACGCGGCCGGGCACCCGGTCGCCGACCCTGTAGCCGTCGGCGGCCATCTCCGGGCGCTGGCGGAGCATCTTCGCGGTGACCTCGAAGTCCTGCGCCAGCAGCGGCGCCGGGCCCTTCTCCTTGGCCAGCTCCAGCGCCACCTGCCAGCCGACCAGCGCCATCTCGCGAGCCACCTCCTCGGTGAACACGCAGGCCTCGGCGCTGCCGTAGCGCAGCCTGAGCAGGGCCAGCGCCGAGCCGAGGCCGAGAAAACCCATGCCGTGGCGGCGCTTGTCGAGAATCTCGCGGCGCTGCGCCGCCAGCGGCAGGCCGTTGATCTCCACCACGTTGTCCAGCAGGCGGGTGAAGATCCGCACCACCTCGCGGAAACGCTCCCAGTCGAAGCGCGCCTTGGCGGAAAACGGCTCCTCGACGAAGGCGGTCAGGTTGACCGAGCCGAGCAGGCAGGCGCCGTAGGGGGGAAGCGGTTGTTCGCCGCACTGTCCGGTGACCAGGCCGTTGAAGATCACCGCGTGGCCATCGGGCTGGGTGGTGTCGTAGACCGGCTCGATGCCGGCGTATTCGATGGCGGCGATCGGCGAGCTGAAGCGCTGGGTCTTGCGCAGGGGCCGGCCCTGCGCCCAGGCCCGGTAGCGCTCGGTCTTGTTCGGCAGCAAAAAGCCGATCTCGGCCATGAAGCGCTCGCGCGACTCGCCGTCGACGATCAGCTCGAAGTCGGCCCGGCAGGCGTATTCCCGCTGCCCGCCCCTGCCGTCCGGCAAGCGGCGCCTTCTAGTAGGCGGGCGGCGCTGGCGAACGCAGCAGTAGATGCCGAAGTTGGCCAGCAGTTGCTGGACTTCTTTGAGCAGCGCCTCGCAGCTGGAGGCCAGGCGCACCGAGCAGCTCTGCCGGGCACTGGACACATTGACCGTGCCATCGCACTGGAACAGCGCCCGCAGGTAGCCGCGCACGCAGGCCTCGCTGCCGCGCCAGACCACTTCGGGCACGCGCAGCTTGGTCGCGGCGGTGAAGCCGTAATGCTCCAGCAGGCGGGCCAGCAGAATCGAGCGGACGAACACCTGATTGCGCTGGGGAACGGCGACGGCCGACACCCGGCGACGGCCGCCGAGACCGGCGGTCAGCGCATTCACCCAGGCCGCCACCGGCTCGCCGAGCGCCCGCTCCTCGCCCCACAGGCTGACGATGGCGGCCCGCTGGCCCTTGCCGCGATGGGTGAAGTGCCCATCGCCGGCGATCAGGCCGAGCAGGATGCCCAGTTCCTCTCGGCCTTCCTGCCCGAACAGGCCCTTGCCGGACTGGATCAACAACCGGTCGCCGACCTTGAGGTCGCACAGATTCAGTTTGCCACGCTCGCTGTAGAAGTCGTGCCATGCAGTCGCCCGAATCTCGTAGCCGTCCGCGGTGACCACCCGCCAGACCGGGGCGCGGCAAGCGCTGAGGAAGGCCGGTTTGGCCGGGCGGCGGACGACGCCGCGGGCGTTCTCGGGCAGGCAGCGGCGGTCCACCGCTACCTCCAGCGCGACGCCGCGGCGCTCGAGTTCGCCGATGGGCACCAGGCCGTAGTGCGTTGCCAGCCGGGTATCGCCGATCACGCACGGATTGGTCGCGCGGATCTCCTCGCACCACCAGTTGTTATTCAGCTGGTTGACCCGGTCGATGAGGATGAAGCCCGGCTCGGCGAAGTCGTAGGTGGAGGCCATCAGCATGTCCCACAGGTGGCGGGCGCGGACCTTGCCGTAGACCTTGCAGGCCACCCGGCCGTCGTCGCGCACGCGGTAGCCCTCGTGGAGCGGCCAGTCGCGCCAGAGCACCTGCTGCGGGTCGTCGAAGTCCAGCGCCTCGGCCTCGCGGGGATGCGCCGGGAACGCCAGCGGCCACTCGGCGTCGCTCTCCACCGCCTGCATGAAGTCGTCGGTGATCAGCAGGCTCAGGTTGAACTGGCGCAGCCGACCGTCCTCGCGCTTGGCGCGGATGAACTCGCGCACGTCCGGGTGGGCCACATCGAAGGTGGCCATCTGCGCGCCGCGCCGCCCGCCCGCCGAGCTGACCGTGAAGCACATCTTGTCGAAGATATCCATGAACGACAGCGGCCCGCTGGTGCGCGCGCCGGCGCCGGAGACGAAGGCGCCGCGCGGGCGCAGGGTGGAGAACTCGTAGCCAATACCACTGCCCGCCTTCAGCGTCAGCCCGGCCTCGTGGACCTTGGCGAGAATGTCGTCCATCGAGTCGCGCAGGGTTCCGGAGACGGTGCAGTTGATCGTCGCGGTGGCCGGCTTGCGGTCCTGGGCGCCGGCGTTGGCGACGATCCGCCCGGCGGGGATGGCGCCGTTGCGCAGCGCCCAGAGGAAGCGCTCGTACCAGTGCTCGCGCAGCTCTTCGCGCTCGACCTCGGCCAAGGCGCGGGCGACCCGTCGCCAGGTGGCGTCGATGTCGGTATCGACCGGCGTGCCGTCGGGTTCGGCCAGCCGGTACTTCTGCGCCCAGATGTCCTCGGAAGCGGCCTGCAGGGGAATGCCGCCGGCTCCCGGCGGCGCGGATTCGCCGCGTTTCGCCATGCGCCCGGACCTCCCTTGGCTGACGGGTCCTTTCACCTTAGCCGCTGGTCCGGACGCACGCCGCCCTTCAGTTCAGCCCGGTCACCCAGACGCCGACCTCGAGGCGGCCGGCGTTCGGCGGGCCGAGGTAGGAGCCGGCGACCGGCGGCACCGATGCGGGCAGGTGCGCCACAGCCACGGCGATATGGTTGGCTCCCACCAGTTCCCCGTGGGTGGGATCGAAGCCCTTCCAGCCGGCGCCCGGCAGATACACCTCGGCCCAGGCATGGGTCGAGCCGCCATGCAGCCCCGCCGGCTCGACATGCAGATAGCCGCTGACGAAACGCGCCGGCAGGCCGAGCAGCCGGGCCGCCTCCATGAACAGGTTGGCGAAGTCGCGGCAGGAACCCATGCCGAGCGCAAGGGTTTCCCCCGCGCTCTGCACGCCGGGTTCTTCGCGCATCCGGTAGGCCAGCGTCCGGGGGATCTGCTCGTTGATCCGCTGCAGCAGGGCATAGGTCTGGATCGGCTCGCCCGGCTGCCAGAGCTTGCCGAGCCATTCGGCGAGCCGATCGCGGTCCGCCTGCCGGGCGAAATCCATGTAGGGCGAGAGGACGGCCCGCTCCTCGGGGCGGTAGACGAAGGGGTAGTTCACCGCGTAGTCGGCCACGAGAAAATCGAGGGGCTTCTCGTTGTACTGCTGGATGACCGCCTCGCTCTCGATCAGCAACTGGTCGGTGTGGACCTTGAAAGTGGCGATCGCCACGCAGTTGTCCTCCACGTCGCGGTGCCAGTTCAGGGTGGCCGGCGGGACGATCTTCAGGGTCGAGGACTCGATGCGCAGCTCGTGGCTCTCCCGCGGACGCAGCAGCAGGGCGTGCGGCCCCAGCTCGACGGACTTGGAAAAGCGGTAGTGGGTGCGGTGAAAGATCCTGTAGCGCTGCATGTTGCCTCCTCGCCGCCGGCAGCACCGGCCTGCCGTTTTCGTGGGACTCTAGAGTAGTCCTGCGGTTCCGGCGCGGTCGGGACCGCTTCCACCGGGTCCGCAGCCCCGGCGGACCCTGCGATAGTGCGCCATCGCCGCGAGGACGGAAACGCCTACTGCGCCTCCAGGCAGCCCGCCAGCCCCTCGCCGAGACGTTCCAGCAGTTGCTCGTAGCCCTGCGGCCCGAGCGGAACGGCGCTGCCCAGCGGATCGAGTTCGGCCAGGCGCACCGGCAGGCCGGCGCTCAGGGTCTGCGCCAGGCGCGGCTGCAGGGGCGGCTCGCTGAACACGCAGGCCGGGCCGGCGTCCTGCAGGCGCTGGCGCATCCCGGCGACCTGGCGGGCGCCGGGCGGCACGTCCGGCGAGACGCTGAACACCCCGGCATGCTCGAGGCCGTAGGCCGCCTCGAAGTAGTCGTAGGCCTCGTGGAAGACGAAGTAGGGCTTGCCGGCGAGCCGTTCCAGACGCGCCTTGAGGCGCCGGTCGAGGTCGTCCAGGCGCGTCTCGAAAGCGGCGAGGTTGGCCTGGTAGCGCGCGGCGTTGTCCGGGTCGGCGGCGGCCAAGTCGGCGGCCATTCGCGCGGCGATCAGCCGGGCGTTGGCCGGCAGCAGCCAGAGATGGGCATCCAGGCTGCCGGGGCGGTGGGCGTGGTCGTGCTCGTCCCCGCCGGCCGCGGTTTCGCCGGCGAAGTGGCGCAGCTGCAGGCCGGGCAGCGCCTGCACGGCCAGGCTCGGCTGGCTGCGGCCCTCCAGCACCTTGGGCAGGAAGGTTTCCAGGTCCGGGCCGATCCAGTAGAACAACGTCGCCTCGCGCAGCGCGCGCACGTCCGAGGGGCGCAGCGCGTAGTGGTGCGGCGAGGCGCCGGGCGGCAGCAGCACGGCGGGAGCGCCGGCGCCGTCCTGCACGGCGGCGGCGATCAGCTGCAGGGGCTTGACGCTGGTCAGCAGGCGCACGTCGGCCTGCGCCGGAGCCAGGCAGCCGGCGAGCAGCAGGGCGGCGAGTGGACGGAACATGGCGGGCATCCCCCCGGGTCTAAAGTGTAATAGAATAACGTCCCCATGACCGGACGTCGCCCATGACCATCCCGCCCCTGGCCTGTCAGCCCCACGACCACCGTCACTGCATCGAGCAAGCCCTGGCCGAGGCCGAAACGCTCTGCGCCCGCCAGGGCCTGCGCCTGACCGCCCTGCGCCGGCGCGTGCTGGAGCTGGTCTGGCAGAGCCACAAACCGCTCGGCGCCTACGACATCCTCGCCGTGCTGAGCGAGCAGGACGGCCGCCGGGCGGCGCCGCCGACCGTCTACCGGGCGCTGGACTTCCTCCTCGAGCACGGCCTGGTGCACCGCATCGCCTCGCTCAACGCCTTCGTCGGCTGCGACCACCCGGCCCACGCCCACCAGGGCCAGTTCTTCATCTGCCGGCAGTGCCACGCGGCCATCGAGCTGGAGCGCTCGGCGATCAGCGACAGCATCCTCGACAGCGCCCGGGGCCTGGGTTTCCGGGTCGAGGGACAGACCGTGGAGGTGGTCGGCCTCTGCGCCCGCTGCCAGGACGCGCGATGAGCGACAGCCTGATCCGCCTCGACGGCGTGCGCGTCGCCTTCGCCGGCCGCGAGATGCTGCACGACGTGCACCTCTGCGTGCAGCCCGGCGAGATCGTCACCCTGATCGGTCCCAATGGCGCCGGCAAGACCACCTTGGTACGCGTCGTGCTCGGCCTGCTGACGCCCGATGCAGGCACCGTCTGGCGCCGCCCGAGGCTGCGCATCGGCTACATGCCGCAGAAGCTGCAGGTCAATCCCAGCCTGCCGCTGTCGGTGCTGCGCTTCCTGCGCCTGGTGCCCGGCGTCGACCGCGCCGCGGCCCTGGCCGCGCTCGTCGAGGTGGGCGCGGCGCAGGTCGTCGACAGCCCGCTGCAGACCATTTCCGGCGGCGAGCTGCAGCGCGTGCTGCTGGCCCGTGCGCTGCTGCGCAAGCCCGAACTGCTGGTGCTCGACGAGCCGGTGCAGGGCGTCGACGTGGCCGGCCAGGCCGAGCTGTACCGGCTGATCACCCGGCTGCGCGAGCGCCACGGCTGCGGCGTGCTGATGGTTTCCCACGACCTCAACGTGGTGATGAGCACCACCGACCAGGTGGTCTGCCTGAACCATCACGTCTGCTGTTCCGGGCACCCCGAGCAGGTCAGCGGCGACCCGGCCTTCGTCGCCCTGTTCGGCCAGGCGGCGCGCAGCCTGGCGCTCTACCAGCACCATCACGACCACGCCCACGACCTGCACGGCAGCGTGGTACTGAAGAAACCCCACGTACACGGTCCCGACTGCAACCATGGCTGATTTCCTGCTCAACGCCCTGCTTGCCGGACTCGCCCTGGCGCTGGTCGCCGGGCCGCTGGGCTCTTTCGTGGTCTGGCGGCGCATGGCCTACTTCGGCGACACCCTGTCCCACGCCGCGCTGCTCGGCGTGGCCGTCGGCCTGTTGCTCGACGTCAGCCCGACCCTGGCGGTGATCGCCGGCTGTCTGCTGCTCGCCGTGCTGCTGGTGGCCCTGCAGCAGCGCCAGGCGCTGGCCTCGGACACCCTGCTCGGCATCCTCGCGCCGAGCACCCTGTCCCTCGGCCTGGTGGTGCTGAGCTTCATGCGCGATGTGCGCATCGACCTGATGGGCTACCTGTTCGGCGACCTGCTGGCGGTCGGCCCGGTGGACCTCGCCTGGATTCTCGGCGGCAGCGCGCTGGTCCTGCTGCTGCTGGTGCCGCTGTGGCGACCGCTGCTGGCGATCACCGTGCACGAGGAGCTGGCGCGGGTCGAGGGCCTGCCGGTGGCCGGCATCCGCCTGGCGCTGATGCTGCTGATCGCCCTGGTGATCGCGGTGGCGATGAAAATCGTCGGCGTGCTGCTGATCACCTCGCTGTTGATCATCCCCGCCGCGGCCGCCCAGCGCCACGCCCGCACCCCCGAGCAGATGGCCGCCGGCGCCAGCGTTCTGGGGATGCTCGCGGTCTGCGCCGGGCTGTCGCTGTCGTGGTTCCAGGACACCCCGGCCGGCCCGTCGATCGTGGTCTCGGCGGCCGCGCTGTTCCTCGCCAGCCTCGCCCTGCCGCGGCGCGCCGGCTGAACTTCGCCACAGTGCCAAGGTCTGCTTCCTGATGGGCCGGCGGCAGGTGTAGAGTGGGCGGAAAACGGCCAGAGAACCCCGTCATGCCCGCGTCGCTCCTTCGCTACCTGCCCCCGCTGTTGCTGCCGCTGTTGCTCGCCGCTTGCCAGCGTGGGTCGACGGAGCCCGCTCCCACCCCGCCGCCGCCGACGCCGAGCATCAGCCAGGAGCTGGAACGGCAACTGAGCGACGGCGACCTGGCCGCCGCCACCGCCAGCTTCAAGCGCCTGCAGCTCGAACAGCCCGGCACCGCCCTGGAGGACTACCAGCGCCGCCTCTCCGAAGCCTGGCTGAAACGCGGCGAGCAGGCCCTGGCGCGCGGCGACATGAGCGCCGCCGCCACCGCCCTGAGCAACGCCCGCGCGCTGATGCCCAAGGCCCCGGCGCTGAGCGTGCCGCGCCAGAGCGGCGCGCCCGCCAAGCCCTGAGGCGGGCCGCTCCGTAGGGAGGGTTGGGCCGCCGGCCGTGACCCACCGACCGGCCGTCAGCATCCTTGGCGGGTTACGCCGCATCGCGGCTAACCCGCCCTACGCAGCCGGTCCCGTAGGAACCAGCTGGCTCCTACAGTGCGGAAAACCCCTTCCTCCCCTCAAGGCACCAGCACCGCCGCGCCCTGGAAACGCCCGTGGCGCAGGTCGTCGAGCGCCCGGTTGGCGTCCTCCAGGGCATAGCGGTGGGTCTCCGTGCGGATGCCGGCCTGGGCGGCGACGGCGAAGAAGTCGAGGCCGTCCTGGCGGGTCAGGTTGGCCACCGACACCACTTCGCGCTCCCCCCAGAGGATGGCGTAGGGAAAGCTCGGGATGTCGCTCATGTGGATGCCGGCGCAGACCACCCGGCCGCCCTTGCGCAGCGCGCGCAGGGCCGCCGGCACCAGCTCGCCGGCCGGCGCGTAGAGGATCGCCGCGTCCAGCGGCTCGGGCGGCAGCTGGTCCGAGCCGCCGGCCCAGACCGCGCCGAGCGAGCGGGCGAAGTCCTGGGCGGCGGTATCGCCCGGCCGGCTGAAGGCGTATACCGCGCGGCCCTGCCAGCGCGCCACCTGCATGACGATGTGCGCCGCCGCGCCGAAGCCGTAGAGACCGAGGCGCCTGGCGTCGCCGGCCTTGACCAGCGAGCGCCAGCCGATCAGCCCGGCGCAGAGCAAGGGCGCCAGAGCCACGTCGTCGCCGGCCTCGCCCAGGGCGAAGGCGAAGCGGGCGTCGGCCACCACTCGCTCGGCGTAGCCGCCGGGGCGGGTGTAGCCGGTGAACTGCGGCGCGTCGCAGAGGTTTTCCGCCGCGTGCCGGCAGTACCAGCACTGCCCGCAGGTGTGCCCCAGCCAGGGAATGCCGACCCGCTGGCCGAGCGCGAAACCCTCGACGCCCGGCCCGAGGGCGTCCACCCGGCCGACGATCTCGTGGCCGGGGATCACCGGCGGAGTTACTGCCGGCAGCTCGCCGTCGACCACGTGCAGGTCGGTGCGGCACACCCCGCAGGCACTCACCCGTACGCGCAGCTCGCCCGGCCCCGGCTGCGGATCGGGCAACTCGCGCAGCACCAGGGGTTGGCCGAGCGCTTCGAGCAGCATGGCGCGCATCGTCTTTCTCCTCTCGTCGACGTTGGAAAAGCCCTGCGATCCCGGTACGCCCTGCCGTGGGAGCCCGCTTGCCGGCGATGCTCTGGGCTGGTCGCCAGCAAGCCGGCTCCTACCCCCCTCGGCCGGCCAGCCTCAGGGCTGCCCGACCAGCTGCGGCAGGCGCTCGGCCAGCTTGGCGACGTTCAGCGGGGCGCGGACGAAGCCGCGCTGGGTGCCGTCCGGGCCGAGCAGGGCGAGGTTGCCGCTGTGGTCCACCGTGTAGTCCTCGCGACCGGTATCGCCGGGGATGAAGGGGATGCCGAGGGCGTTGGCCAGTTGCTGGATGTCCGCCAGCTCGCCGGTCAGGCCGAGGTAGGCCGGGTCGAAGAAGGCCAGGTACTGCTTGAGCTGCGCCGGGGTGTCGCGCTGCGGATCGACGCTGACCATCGCCACCCGCAGGCGCTCGCGGGCCGCCGCCGGCAGCCGGTCGTCGAGCTGGCGCAACTGGGCGAGGGTGGTCGGGCAAACGTCCGGGCAGAAGGTGTAGCCGAAGAACACCAGGGTCCACTGGCCGGCCAGGCCGTCCACCCGGACGGCCTGGCCGTTCTGGTCGGTGAGGCTGACCGGCGGCAGGCGGCGGGCCTGCGGCAGCAGGACGATGCCGGCCTCCAGCAGTTGCGCCGGGTCGGCCTGGCGCGAGCCGTGCAGCACCTTGGAGAAGGTCAGACCGATCACCGCGGCGATCACGGCGACGAGGATGAGGACGGTCTTCTGGAGACGGGTCATAGGGGCAATCCTGGGCAGGTCAGAGCGTCAACGGCAAATAGTGATCCACCAGCAGGGCGATGAACAGCAGGAACAGGTACTTGATGCTGTATTTGAAGGTGCCGATCGCTGCATGGGGCTTGCTGTCCCGGTACAGCGCCCAGGCCCAGTGCAGGAAGCGCCCGCCGAGGATCAGGGCAGACGCGAGATAGAGCGGGCCGCTCATGTGGATGGCATAGGGCAGGAGGGTCACCGCCAGCAGCGCCAGGGTGTAGAGCAGGATGTGCAGCTTGGTGTAGGCCTCGCCGTGGGTCACCGGCAGCATGGGGATCTCGGCCTTGGCGTATTCGGCCTTGCGATGGATGGCCAGCGCCCAGAAGTGCGGCGGGGTCCAGGTGAAGACGATCAGCACCAGCAGCAGCGGTTCGGCGGACAGCTGGCCGCTCACCGCGACCCAGCCGAGCAGCGGCGGGGCGGCGCCGGCCAGGCCGCCGATGACGATGTTCTGCGGCGTGGCGCGCTTGAGAAAGCCGGTGTAGATCACCGCGTAGCCGAGCAGCGAGGCGAGGGTCAGCCAGGCCGCCAGCGGGTTGGTGAAGGCCAGCAGCAGGGTCATCCCGGCGACGGCCAGCGCCAGCGCGAAGCCCAGCGCCGCGGCCGGCGCGACACGGCCCTCGGCCAGCGGCCGGCGGCGGGTGCGCGCCATCAGCGCGTCGATGCGCCGGTCGACCACATGGTTGACCGCCGCCGCCGCGCCGGCGCAGAGACCGATGCCGAGGTTGCCGAAGACCAGCACCGTCCAGGGCACGCCGGCGCGGGAAGCGAGGAACATGCCGACCAGCGAGGTGATCAGCATCAGCACCACCACCTTGGGCTTGGTCAGCTCCAGGTAGTCGCGCCAGCTGGCCCGGTTGCCGCGGGTGGCGAGTAGGATGGCCATGGTCGTTTCTCCTTGTTGTCGTTCTTGTCCTGCGATGGATCGTTCCCACGCTCCCGCGTGGGAACACAACCCGGACGCTCCGCGTTCCTCACCCCAGGTCTGCAGGCGCGGAGCGTCCTGTCCGGGGCGCCCACGCCGGAGCATGGGCGCCATCGAAATCGCGCACCGGCCGCATGCGCAGCCGGTAGTTGGCCAGCACCAGGCTCAGCAGCAGCAGGGCGGCGCCGCCGTTGTGGGCGACCGCCAACGGCAGCGGCAGCCGCCACAACACGTTGCCGACGCCCAGCCCGACCTGCAGCAGCAGCGCGGTGAGCAGCAGGGCGGCGAACCGGCCGAGGCCGTGGCGCCACAGCCGCCAGGCCAGCGCCACGAGCGTCAGGGCGACGGCCAGGGCGCCGAGGCGGTGGCTCAGGTGGATGGCGGTGCGCGCCGGGCCGTCGAGCATGCCGCCCAGGTAGTTGGGGCCGATCGCCTGGGTCAGGTGGAAGGCGTTGGCGAAGTCCGCTTCTTCCGGCCACCACCGGCCGTGGCAGGTCGGCAGGTCGAGACAGGCCACCGCCGCGTAGTTGCTGCTGACCCAGCCGCCCAGGGCGATCTGCCCGACGACCAGCGCCAGCGCGGCGCCGGCCAGGGCGCGCAGCCCCGGCGCCGGGGAGGGGAGGGCGGGGACGCTGCCGGAGAGGCGCAGGCCGAGCAGAAAGAGCAGGGCGAGGGTGGTCATGCCGCCGAGCAGGTGGGCGACCACCACCTGCGGCCAGAGCTTGAGGGTCACCGTCCACATGCCGAACAGCGCCTGGGCGACCACCACCCCGAGCAGCCCCAGCGGCAGACCGAGCGGCTGTCCGGGGTCCGCCCGGCGGCGCAGCGCCTGCAGCGCCAGGGCAAGGATCAGCAGGCCCAGGCCGCCGGCGCAGTAGCGGTGGATCATCTCGTTCCAGCCCTTCTGCGCCTCCACCGGCGCATCGGGGAAGTGCCGCTCGGCGTGGGCCAGCTGCGCCTCGCCGCTCGGCACGGCGAGAAAGCCGTAGCAGCCCGGCCAGTCCGGGCAGCCGAGCCCGGCGTGGGTCAGCCGGGTGTAGGCACCGAGCAGCACCACCGCGAAGGCCAGCAGGGTGGCGAACAGGGCCAGGCGAAAGCCCGGCTTGCGACGTGTGTCCATGGCGATCTCCCAGTCGTCGAACCGCTTTTTCATCGGCCATCCCCCGCAGAAGCCCGCGTGCTGGCGAGGCTCTTGCGCAGCGACGGATCGCGAGCCCGCTCGCTCCTACCAGGGCGCTCAGCCGATCTTCGACAGCTTGAGCAGCAGCCGCAGGTCCTCCAGCACGCCCTTGCCGTCGGCGCCGGCGTCGTAGCGCAGCACCAGGTTGCCGAGCGGGTCGACGATCCACAGCTGCGCGCCGGACAGTCCCGGCGCGGCCCGTTCGTAGGTCGCGCGCTCCAGGCGGTAGCGGCCGAGCCGCGGGTATTCGCGCTCCAGCCGCTCCGTCTCCGTGGCGCTCGGCGGCTGGCCCACGGCCAGGGCATGGGCGCCGCGATCGGCCTCGCGGCCGAGGCCGATGTTGATCTGCCGGGCCAGGTAGACCAGCTGCCGGCAGTCCGCGGCGCACTCCGCCGGGGCGGTGACCAGCAGCTCCCAGCGCGGCTCGCCGTCTCCGGCCGGCACGACGCCCAGCTCGGCGCGGTGCTGACCGGTGCCGATCAAGGTGCCGTGGTAGGTGCGTCCTTCCGGCACCCAGAAGCGCCAGTGGTACATCGCACCGGCGAGCAGCATGGGGCCGAAGGCCACGGCGAAGAGCGCCAGCAGTTGCAGGCGACCGCGCCGGCGCGGCGGCAGGCATTCAGTCGGGGTGGCGAGTAAGGGCATGACGGGTCTCCCGTGCGCTGTGAATACCGAAGCAGATGAACAGGACGAGCAGGGCAGCGGCCAGGGAGAACCACTGCAGGGCGTAGCCCCGGTGCCGCTCCGGGCCCATGGCGAGCGCCGGCCAGTCCGTCGCGTAGGCCGCAGGACCGGGCTCCAGGCGCAGTTCGACGGGCAGGCCGGCGCGGCCCAGCTCGGTCCAGAAGGCGGCGGCGTCGATCCGGTTGACCAGTCGCGGCCAGCCGGCGCCGGGGCTGTCCCCGAGCAGGAAGGGAGCGCCGGGCGGGCGGTAGACCCAGGCGGTCAGCGCCAGGGGCTCGTCCGGGGTGGCGAAGACCGGCGCCGTGCGGCGGTCGGGCCAGGGCAGCCAGCCGCGGTTGACCAGCAGCCACTGGCCGCCGTCGTCCCGGAAGGGTTGCAGCAGCTCGACGCCGGGTCGGACGTTGCGGGTGCGGTTGTCCAGCAGCAGGCCGTGCTGCGCGTCGAACCGGCCGTGCAGGCGCACCCGCTGGAAGGCCGGCGCACCCGCGGCTTCCAGTTCCGCCAGGGCGAGCGGCGCGGCCTGGCGACGGGCCTCGAACCGGGCGAGCAGGGCGGTCTTCTCCTCGGCCCGCGACAGTTGCCAGAAACCCAGCCAGAGCAACGCCGGCACGAGCAGCGCGACCAGCAGGCTCGGCCCCCAGCCGGGCCGGAAGTGGCGCCGCAACCCTCGGCCAGGCGCTTTCAGCGACGGACTATACTGCACCCCATCCCCCTTACCTCCCGGAGCCATCCATGCTCAAGGCGGCGATTCTCCTGTCGCTCCTGGCGACTGCGGCCAGCCTGTTCGGCGGCCTGTTCTTCCTGGTCCGGGACGCCGGCCACAGCCGCCGGCTGCTGCAGGCGCTGTACCTGCGGGTCGGCCTGGCCGCGCTGACCCTGGCACTGGTCGCCTGGGGCTTCTACAGCGGCCAGTTGGTGTCCCGGGTGACCTGGTAGGGCGGCTGCAGCCCGCCAGGCGTGGCACAGGCCTGCACCGGAATCGGCGGGTTTCACCCGCCCTACGGTTTCGTAGGGTGGAAAGCCGCACCCGCGTTTTCCACCGAAGTGCCTACAGTGCAACCCGCCAGGCGTGGCAGGGGCCTGCACCGGAGTCGGCGGGTTTCACCCGCCCTACGGCTATCCCATCCCCTGTTCACAGCACGTAGACGAAGACGAACAGCCCGATCCACACCACGTCGACGAAGTGCCAGTACCAGCTCGCCGCCTCGAAGCCGAAGTGTTCCTCGGGGGTGAAGTGGCCGAGCAGCACGCGCACCAGCATCACCGCAAGAATGATCGAGCCGAGGGTCACGTGGGCGCCGTGGAAGCCGGTGAGCAGGAAGAAGGTAGCGCCGTAGACGCCCGAACCGAGGGTCAGCCCCAGTTCGTGGTAGGCGTGCCCGTACTCCTCGGCCTGCAGGATCAGAAAGCACACCCCGAGCAGGATGGTCAGCGCCAGCCAGCCCTTCAGGCGCGAGCGGTTGCCGTCCTTGAGGGCGTGGTGGGCGAAGGTCACGGTGAAGCTGGAGGACACCAGCAGCACGGTGTTGAGCAGCGGCAGCGACCAGGCACTGATGGTCCCGGCAGGCGGCGGGAACAGCTTGGGATCGGGATTGGCCAGCAGCGGCCAGGCGAAGGCGAAGTCCGGCCAGAGCAGGTGGCTGACGCCCTTGTCGCCCTCGCCGGCGAGCCAGGGGCCGGCGAAGGTACGCACGTAGAAGAGCGCACCGAAGAAGGCCAGGAAGAACATCACCTCGGAGAAGATGAACCAGCTCATGCCCCAGCGGAACGAGCGGTCCATCTGCGCGCTGTAGAGTCCGGCGCGGTTCTCGCGGATGACGTTGCCGAACCAGCCGAACAGCATCCAGGCCAGCAGCAGGGCGCCGACGAAGAGGATCAGCGGGCCGCTCAGGCTGTCGCGGCCGGCCTTGAGGTCGTTGAACCAGCTGCCAAGGCCGTAGAAGGTGGTCAGCAGGCCGAGGCTGGCGACGATCGGCCACTTGCTCTGGGCGGGGACGTAATACTGCTCGTGGGTCGACATGGGTGTTCTCCTTATTGGGCGCCGCGGGCCACCGGCCCCTGGCGCTCCGTGACGTCGAACAGCGTGTAGCCGAGGGTCAGGTGGTGCACGTCGGCCGGCAGGTCGCGGTCGACGATGAAGCGCACCGGCATCTCGATGCGCTCGCCCGGCTGCAGGACCTGCTGGGTGAAGCAGAAGCACTCGGTCTTGTGGAACCAGGCCGCCGCCCGGGCCGGCGCGATGCTGGGGATGGCCTGGGCGGTCATCGGCACGCCGCTGGGGTTGTAGGCGACGAACAGCATCTGGCTGCTGGCGCCGGGGTGCACCTCCAGCTCGTCCTGCTCGGGGCGGAATTCCCAGCTCATGCCGGCGGCGTTGCTGGCGAGGAACTGCACCCGCACCTGGCGCGACGCGTCCACCGCCTGCGCGCCCTGCCAGGCGCCGGCGGTCTTGCCGTTGATGCCGAAGGCCTGGCACATCACGTCGTACAGCGGCACCAGGGCGAAGCCGAAGGCGAACATCGCCACCACCACCAGCAGCAGGCGGCGGATCAGCCGGGCAGTGGGCAGGTCGGCGCTCATGGCGCCTCCCGACGGGGCATGGGCAGGCGCGCCATCACTCGACCTCCGGCGGGGTGCTGAAGGTGTGGTACGGGGCAGGGGAGGGCACCGACCACTCCAGGCCATGGGCGCCGTCCCAGGGCTTGGCCGGGGCCGGCTCGCCGCCGCGGATGCACTTGACGACGATGTAGAGGAACAGCAGCTGGGTGGCACCGAACAGGAAGGCGCCGAGGCTGGAGACCCGGTTGAAGTCGGCGAACATCAGGTTGTAGTCGGGAATCCGCCGCGGCATGCCGGCCAGCCCGACGAAGTGCATGGGGAAGAAGGCCAGGTTCATGCCGACGAAGGACAGCCAGAAGTGCAGCTTGGCCAGGCGCTCGTCGTACATATGGCCGGTCCACTTGGGCAGCCAGTAGTAGGCCGAGGCGAAGATGCCGAAGATCGCCCCCGGCACCAGCACGTAGTGGAAGTGCGCCACCACGAAGTAGGTGTCGTGGTACTGGAAGTCCGCCGGGGCGATGGCCAGCATCAGCCCGGAGAAGCCGCCGATGGTGAAGAGGATGACGAAGGCCACGGCGAACAGCATCGGCGCCTCGAAGGTCAGCGAGCCGCGCCACATGGTGCTGACCCAGTTGAACACCTTCACCCCGGTGGGCACGGCGATCAGCATGGTGGCGTACATGAAGAACAGTTCGCCGGCCACCGGGATGCCGACCACGAACATGTGGTGCGCCCAGACGATGAACGACAGGAAGGCGATGGCGCCGGTGGCGTAGACCATCGAGGTGTAGCCGAATAGCGGCTTGCGGCTGAAGGTCGGGATGATCGCGCTGACCGCGCCGAAGGCGGGCAGGATCATGATGTACACCTCGGGGTGGCCGAAGAACCAGAAGACGTGCTGGAAGAGCACCGGATCGCCGCCGCCGGCGGCGCTGAAGAAGCTGGTGCCGAAGTGGATGTCCATCAGCATCATGGTCACCACCCCGGCCAGCACCGGCATCACCGCGATCAAGAGGAAGGCGGTGATCAGCCAGGTCCAGACGAACAACGGCATCTTCATCAGGGTCATCCCCGGCGCGCGCAGGTTGAGCACGGTGGCGATCACGTTGATCGCACCCATGATCGAGCTGATGCCCATCAGGTGGATGGCGAAGATGAAGAAGGTCACGCTCTGCGGCGCGTAGGTGGTGGACAGCGGCGCATAGAAGGTCCAGCCGAAGTTCGGCCCGCCGCCCTCCATGAACAGGGTGCTGACCAAAAGGCCGAAGGCCGCCGGCAAGAGCCAGAAGCTGAAGTTGTTCATCCGCGGCAGGGCCATGTCCGGCGCGCCGATCATCAGCGGGATCATCCAGTTGGCCAGGCCGACGAAGGCCGGCATCACCGCGCCGAAGACCATGATCAGGCCGTGCATGGTGGTCATCTGGTTGAAGAACGCCGGCTCGACGATCTGCAGCCCCGGCTGGAACAGCTCGGCGCGGATCACCATGGCGAAGGAGCCGCCGAGGAGGAAGGCGCAGAAGCTGAACCACAGGTACAGGGTGCCGATGTCCTTGTGGTTGGTGGTCAGCACCCAGCGCATCAGCCCCGGGGCCGGGCCGTGCGGATGGTCGCCATGTCCATGATCGATCACTGCGCTCATCGTGGCCTCTCCTCTATTGGGGCTGGGGTTGGGGTTGGCCGGGCTGCATGCCCTGGCCGGCTTCTGCGGCCTGCTTGAAGGCGAGAATGTCCTGCGGGGTGACCATGTCGCCGAGGGCGTTGCCGAAGGCGTTGCGCTCGTAGCTGATCACCGCGGCCAGGTCGACCTCGGAGAGCTGCTTGCCGAAGGCGGCCATGGCGGTGCCCGGCTTGCCGTTGACGACCCGCTCGATGTGGCCTTCCTTCGGTCCGGTGGCGATCTTCGAGCCCTTGAGGGCCGGGAACACCGGCGGCAGCCCCTCGCCGGTCGGCTGGTGGCAGGCCGCGCAGGCGGTCTTGTAGACCTGCTCGCCGTGGGCGACCAGTTCCTCGAGAGTCCAGACCTTGCCGGCCTGCGCCTTGCTCTCGGCGGCAGCGGCCTTCTTGCCGGCCAGCCAGGCGGCGTAGTCGGCGGGGGCCTTGACCTCCACCACGATCGGCATGAAACCGTGGTCCTTGCCGCACAGCTCGGTGCACTGGCCGCGGTAGAGACCGGGCTCGGGGGCGCGGGTCCAGGCCTCGTTGATGAAGCCGGGGATCGCGTCCTTCTTCACCGCCAGCTCCGGCACCCACCAGGAGTGGATGACGTCCGCCGCGCCGACCAGGAAGCGCACCTTGGCGCCGGCCGGGATCACCAGCGGCTGGTCGACCTCCAGCAGGTAGTGGTCGCCCTTGGGCGCCCGGTTGCCGATCGCCTCGCGGTCGGTGGCCAGGTTGCTGAAGAACTCCACGTCCTCGCCCAGGTACTTGTAGTGCCACTTCCACTGGTGGCCGGTGATCTGGATGTCGAGGTCGGGATCGGAGGGGTCGTAGATGTGCAGCAGGGTGCGGGTCGCCGGGACGGCCATGGCGATCAGGATCACCAGCGGGACCACCGTCCACAGCAGCTCGACCCTGGTGTTCTCGTGGAAGTGGGCGGGCTGCGGGTGCCGCGAGCGGCGATGGGCGAACATCGACCAGAACATCGCGCCGAACACCAGCACACCGATGACCACACAGATCCAGAAGATGGTCATGTGCAGATCGAAGACGGAGCGGCTGACTTCCGTGACCCCCTGCCGCATGTTCACATCCCAGGCGGCCTGTGCCTGGGACAGGGCCGAGCACGCCAGAAGACCCATCCCGAGTCGTGGATGTCGCATCATTGCGGGTTCCCCTTGTCGTTCTTGTCATCCCGCTGGAAAACCGTCGACCGAGGGCGCTGCTGGCCAGAACTGCCGGCCTGGACGGGCCGCCGGAAACCGCCGGGCAACCGCCTGCGCTCCCTTTCCCGCGACCCGCTACCGCAGAACCCCGGTCTGCGGCGCAGTCGGGCTTCACTCCGGTAAGCGTGTTTCGAGTCGAGTATAGACAGCGCCGGCACAGCGAGAGCTTTTTGCGTCCGCGGCCGTCCGGGGCGGCGTTCGGCGGCGAATCACGGCGATTTGCCAATAGCGGCGAGCAGTACGGACGTCTAAGCTAGGCAGACATTTTTCCAGCTGCGTGGCCAGGGAGGCTGCACCACCGCGAGTCCAAGGAGTCCGCCCGTGAATATTCCCGCCTTGCGCCAGCTGATCGAGCGCGCCCGCCAGCACGAAGCCCGTCACGGCACGCTCGCCCGCCAGCTGGAATCCCGAATGCAACACCTGCACCCCGCCATCTGCCTGCCCGACGGGGACAGCCTGGGGGTGCTTACCCACTTCGTCGAGGGTTATCTGGAGCAGGTGCCGGAACTGCTCGAAGCCGCCCACGCGGTCGCCTGCGAGACGGGCATCGAGGCACAGATCGGCCCGGTGCTGAAGGTCGCCGAGCACTTCTTCCTCAGCCCACCGGACCTCGTGGAGGGGCAGGAAGGCCTCGCCGGCCTGCTCGACGAGGCCTACCTGGCGCATCGCCTGGTCGAGGAAATCAACGACCGCTACATCGCCTTCCTCGGCCAGCCGCTGATTCCCCTGGATACCACGGTGGCCAACCTGGTCGCCCACCGGCTGATCGGCGAATCCTTCGCCAACCAGCTCGACGAGGCCGTGCAGCTGGCCGTCAACGGCCTGCTCGGCAACACGCTGCTCGAGCAGGTGTCCCTGGAGTCCTCCCGCAACCGCCTGAACAGCCCGACGACCGTCGCCGCCTGGCAGGCCTGGCCGTGCCTGTCGCGGCAGTTCGGGGTGGAATTGCAGCTGAGCCGGGCGGACGGGTAGGGCGGGTGCAACCCGCCGGACGTGGCAAGGGCCTGCACCGAAAGCGGCGGGGTTCACCCGCCCTACGGTCTCCCACGAGGGCAGGCGCAGCCCCTCAGGCCGCGCTGCCGATGCCCACCGTAGTACGCACCCGGCCTTCCAGACGGCGCTTCACCGCGCGGGCTTCGAGCACCAGCTCGGAGCCGGTGGCCGCGCTGGCGGCACGCCACTCGTCGAGCAGCTCCATGCAGGCGTGGTCGATGTAGTTGAGGTGCTCGAGCGGCACGTGCAACTGGGTACCCGGACGCACCGAGGCCAGCACGCGGGACAGTTCCGGCACCTTGAGGAAGGTCGCCGAGCCGACCATGCGCAGTTCCGCGCTGCGCCCGTCCTCGTCGTAGACCAGGCTGATCTTCAGCCGCGAGGCGCGCCAGGCGAGCTTGGCCAGGGTCAGGGCGAAACCGATCATCACCCCGGTCAACAGGTCGGTGAAGACGATCGCCAGCGCCGTGGCGCCGTAGACGAACATCGGCATCCGGCCGTAGCGGCCCAGGCCGCGCAGGGCCTTGAGGTCGACCAGCTTGACCCCTGTGTAGACCAGCACCCCGGCCAGGCTGGCCACCGGAATGCTCTGCAGCACCGCGGTCAGCAGCAGGACGAAGGCCAGCAGCCAGAGGCCGTGGAGGATCGCGGACATCCGGGTGACGGCGCCGGCCTGCACGTTGGCCGAGCTGCGCACGATCACCCCGGTCATCGGCAGGGCGCCGAGCAGGCCGCAGAGCAGGTTGCCGACGCCCTGGGAGGTCAGCTCGCGGTCGAAGTCGGCGCGCGGGCCCTGGTGCATGCGGTCCACCGCGGCGGCGGAGAGCAGGGTCTCGGCGCTGGCGATGAAGGCCAGGGTCAGCGCCGCGATCAAGAGGGTCGGGTCGGTCAGCAGATGCAGCAGGTCGGCCGGCTGCACCCAATCGATGGCATCGCCCAGGTTGGCCGGCACCTCGACCCGCCGCACGTCCATCGACAGGGCCAGGCTGACCAGGGTCGCCAGGCTCACGCCGATCAGCGCGCCGGGCAGAAAGCGCAGCCTGGCCGGCTTGCGCTTGTCCCACAGCCACATGCTGCCGATGGTCATGAGGCCGAGCAGCCCGGCGCCCCAGCCGTCGCCGGCGCCGAACGGCAGGGCATCGACCAGCGCCGCCGGGAAGGCCTGCAGGTTGTTCAGCCCGGAGGCCTGCGGCGAGGCGTCGAGCATCACGTGCAGTTGCGACAGGATGATCAGGATGCCGATCCCCGCCAGCATGCCGTAGACCACTGCCGGCGCGGTGACGCGGAACCAGCAGCCCAGGCGCAGGCGCCCGGCGAGCAGCTGGATCAGGCCGGCGACCAGGAGGATCGGCCCGAGCATGGCGATGCCGTGCTGGCGCACCAGCTCGAAGACCAGCACCGCGAGGCCCGCGGCCGGGCCACTGACCTGCAGCGGCGCGCCGGCCAGGGCGCCGACCACCAGTCCGCCGATGATGCCGGTGATCAGGCCCTTGGCCGGCGGCATGCCGGAGGCGATGGCGACGCCCATGCACAGCGGCAGGGCGACCAGGAAGACCACCACGGAGGCCATCGCGTCCCGTGGCAGGGTGGATTTCAGGGTTTCAAGGTTCATGGGGGCTCCTTCCGGGTAAAAGGCGGGACATGACTCGCCCGCGGCGCGGGGCGACGGCCCAGCACCGGGGAGCGGACGAGATAAAAAACGAGGCCGATCGGCAAAGATCGGCCCGGCGGACGTGCGGCGGCGCTAGCGCTGGTGGAAGCGCGGGCGCGGGGTAGCCATGGGCACGGGACCTTCGCCGTCCAGGAGGCGGAAGCCACCCTGCTCGGCATCGTAGGCCTTGATCTCGGAGGTCTCGATGGAATAGACCCAGCCGTGGATGAACAGCTGGCCGCTGGCCAGGCGCGCCGCCACCGAGGGATGGGTGCGCAGGTGGTCGAGCTGGGCGACCACGTTCTCCTCGGTGAGCACCTCCAGCGGCTCGCGGCCGGCGCAGCTGCAGCGGTTCTCCTGCATCACGATCTTGGCCACCTCGGCATGGCGCAGCCAGGCCTTGACGGTGGGCATGCTCTCCATGCTCGGCGGGTCCATCACCGCCTTCATCGCGCCGCAGTCGGAATGGCCGCAGACGATGATGTGGTGCACGCCGAGCGCGGCCACCGCGTATTCGATGGCGGTGGAGACGCCGCCGTTGATCTGTCCGTAGGGCGGCACCACGTTGCCGACGTTACGGGTGACGAACAGGTCGCCGGGGGAACTCTGGGTGATCAGCTCGGGGACGATGCGCGAGTCGGCGCAGGTGATGAACATCGCCCGCGGGCGCTGGGCGCTGGCCAGGGCGCGGTAGAACTCCTTCTGCTGGGGAAAGATCTCGGTGCGGAAGCGGTGGAAGCCCTCGACGATGTTCTTCAGCGCCACCTCGGCGTTTTCGGACTCGGTGCGGGCCTCGGTCGTTCCCTGCGACGGGCTCTGTCCGGAGATGCAACGGTTCATGGCATAACCTCCCTGGGTAGCGGAAAAGTAGCAAGGCTGGGTTGCGCCCCTGCTGTGACGAGCCGGAACGACGGGTTCGGCACAGGGCGGGCGCGGGACACTCGGGGTGCCTTCGATTAAATAAGTCTGACCCCTTCGGCTTAAATAAAACTGAAGGGGTAGCGCTCATAACTTAAGTGAAACTGAATAGTCGGCTACACAACTTAAATGAAACCGAATGCAACGAACGGCACGGCCTTCGCCCGTTGCGACGGTCGCCTGCCCGACTCATGGCGCTTGGCCACAATCCCGACCGGCCGGGCCTTCCACGGCGACGGGCGAGGGCCGGGAAGGATTTTCCTGCCGAGTGCAGGCCGGGGCGAACGGCTCGGGGGACTTACATTTTTTTACACATGAGCAATGTTCGGTATTCCTACCGTGCCCGCCGACTTACATCTTTCCTTACAGAACGACTTTCGACGAATGCCGAACAAGAATAAATGGAAGTTCGCGGGAAGTTATTTCCTGCCCGGCGGCACCGGGCGGGAAAACTAATCGGCCAGCCGGCGCACGCGCTGGCCGGCGAAGTCGGCCTCGGGCGCCTCGGCGAAGCCGACGCGGCCCTGGCGGGCCAGCTCGCGCAGGCGCCAGGCGAGGAACAGGTCGGTGGCGAAGAAGCCGCTGCAGCAGCGCATCGCCTGGGACAGCAGCGGTGGCAGCGGCTGCCAGTCGCGGCTGCACAGGCACAGCAGCATGCCGTCGACCAGCCGGTAGTCCTCGGAATGGAAGACTCCGTCCCGCCAGCGGCGCACCCCGCCGTTTTCCGCCACCGCCCGGCGCCACTGCCCGGCCAGTTCGGCACGGCGCTCGGCGGAGAGCGGCCGGGCCTGGCGCTGGCAGTCGCGCAGCTGCTGCGGCGAACACAGGGCGACCGCGCGGCGCCGGCGTACCCCGCTGTCGCCCGTACCGCAGGCGATTTCGCGCAGCTCCAGCGGTGCCTCGCCGAGCAGCGCGGCGAGGCGCGCGAGCAGCAGCTGCTCGGACGCGCTGTCGCCGTGCCAGAGCGTCACCGGCTCGGCCTGGCGAGCCAGGGCGGCCAGCCATTCGGCCTCTTCGGCGAGCTGCACGGCGAAGGCCGGCGGCGGCGAACCGGGCGGCCAGACACCTTCCCAGAAGGCCGCCCGCACCGCGCAGGGCGGCTCGTCGACATCCAGCAGCGGGCCGACCGCCAGGTCGTCGTGCAGGACCTCGATCCGCGCCGCCGCGCCGAGCAGGGGTCGGACGGCCTCGGCCGCGAGGTCGCCGCAGACCAGTTGCCAGCCGTCGCTCATCGTCATCATTCGGGAAAAACTCCGCTGTCGGTCCGGCGATGCGCCCGGCCGGCGCCCGCAAAGGGGCATTGTAAGTAGCATTCGGCTCCTCGCCAAAGCGCCGCGCACTTCCGTTGCGCTCGGCCGGCGGCGCCCACCCCGCCGGCCAGTCCGGGATCGCTGGCGTTCCGCTCACGGCTGTCTAGATTCAGAACTCAGCCGGCCGCCGACGCGGCACCGGACAGGAGCGAGCAAGCATGTCGAGCACATCGGATTCAACGGGCCCGGCCCGCCGCAAGCCGGGACGCCAGGCGTCGGCCGAACCGCCCCGCTTCGTCGACGTGACGGAGCAGAAGCGCCTGAACGAGGCCCGCGAAGCCGGCATTCCCTGGAAGAAATGGGGTCCCTACCTGAGCGAGCGGCAATGGGGGACGGTCCGCGAGGACTACAGCGAGGACGGCAACGCCTGGGACTACTTCAGCCACGACCAGGCCCGCTCGCGGGCCTACCGCTGGGGCGAGGACGGGCTCGGCGGGATATCCGACGACCGGCAGCGCCTGTGCTTCGCTCTGGCCCTGTGGAACGAGCGCGACCCGATCCTCAAGGAGCGCCTGTTCGGGCTGACCAACCGCGAGGGCAACCACGGCGAGGACGTCAAGGAGTGCTACTTCTACCTCGACTCGACGCCCACCCACGCGTACATGAAGTACCTCTACAAGTACCCGCAGCGGGCCTACCCCTACAGCGACCTGGTGGACACCAACCGGAGCCGCTCGCGCCAGGAGCCCGAGTACGAGCTGCTCGATACCGGCGTGTTCGACGACAACCGGTATTTCGACGTTTTCCTCGAATACGCCAAGGCGGGTCCCGAGGACATCCTGATCCGCATCGCCGTGCACAACCGCGGGCCCGAGGCCGCGCGGCTGCAACTGTTGCCGAGCCTGTGGTTCCGCAACACCTGGTCGTGGAAGGCAGGCCAGACGAAGCCTGCGCTGCGCGCGGCGGGCGGGGCGATCCATGCCACGCATCCGGAGCTGGGCGACTACCGGCTTTTCTGCGAGGGGACGCCGGAACTGCTGTTCACCGAGAACGAGAGCAACGCCGAGCGCCTGTGGGGCCAGCCGAGCGCCTCGCCCTGGGTCAAGGACGCCTTCCACCGCTACCTGATCGCCGGCGAGGAGGCGGCCGTCAACCCGGAACGAAGCGGCACCAAGGCCGCCGCCCGCTATGTGCTCGAGGTGCCGGCCGGCGGCTGCTCGGTGGTCCACCTGCGGCTGTCCGCCGGCGAGTCCTCGGGCAAGCCGTTCGGCGAAGGCTTCGAGAACGCCTTCGCCGCGCGCCGCGCCGAGGCCAACGAGTTCTACGCGCGAATCGTCCCCGATCCGCTGGACGAGGACGAGCGCCGCGTCCACCGCCAGGCGCTCGCCGGCATGCTCTGGTCGAAGCAGTACTACCTGTTCGACGTGGACACCTGGCTCAAGGAGCACCAGGCGCATCCGCTGGCCGGCGGCACGCGGCAGGTGCGCAACGCCGAGTGGTTCCACATGTTCAACGGCGACGTCATCTCCATGCCAGACAAGTGGGAATACCCCTGGTACGCCGCCAGGGACCTGGCCTTCCACACCCTGTCCCTGGCGCTGGTCGACTTCGACTTCGCCAAGGAACAGCTGGCGCTGATGCTCAAGAGCCTCTACTGCCACCCGAACGGACAGATCCCGGCCTACGAATGGAACTTCGGCGACGTCAACCCGCCCGTCCACGCCTGGGCCGCACTGTATCTTTTCCGGGTGGAGCGGGACCTCGGCCGCGAGGACCTCGACTTCCTCGAGCGCTGCTTCCAGGGCCTGCGGCTCAACTTCAACTGGTGGCTGAACCGCAAGGACCCGCAGGGCCGCAACGTCTTCGCCGGCGGCTTCCTCGGCCTCGACAACATCGGCGTCTTCGACCGCAGCGCGCCGTTGCCCACCGGCGGCACCCTGGAGCAGGCCGACGGCACCGCCTGGATGGCCTTCTACTGCCAGAACATGCTGGAGATGGCGCTGATCCTCGCCGACCGCGATGCGCAGTACGAGGAGTACGCCTTCAACTTCCTCCAGCACTTCATGTGGATCGCCTACGCCATGGACCGCATCGGCGAGCACCACGACGAGATGTGGGACGAGGCGGACGGCTTCTTCTACGACGTGCTGCGCCTGCCCGACGGCTCGGCCATGCGCCTGAAGGTCCGCTCCATGGTCGGGCTGCTGCCGCTGTGCGCCTGCACGACCTTCGAGGCGGACGTTGCCGACCGCCACCCGCGGCTGCTGGAGCTGATCCGGCTGTTCCGCGAACGCCATCCCGAAGTGGTGGCCAAGGTCGCCCCGACGACCGAGGGCTACATCGGCCTGAACGGCCGCCGCCTGCTCTCCCCGCTGTCCCGGGAACGGCTGGTGCGGGTCCTCGGCTACCTGCTCGACGAGAACGAATTCCTCGGTCCCCACGGCATCCGCTCGCTGTCGCGCTACCACCTGGAGCACCCCTTCGCGTTCCGGGTCGGCGATCAGGAGCACCGCGTCGCCTACCTGCCGGCCGAGTCGGACTCGGGGATGTTCGGCGGCAACTCGAACTGGCGGGGGCCGGTGTGGATGCCGGTCAACGCCCTGATCATCCGCGGCCTCTTGAACCTCTACTACTTCTACGGCGACGACCTCACCGTCGAGTGCCCTACCGGCTCCGGCACGCAGATGACGCTCTTCGAGGTGGCCCGGGAGATCTCCCGGCGGCTCGCCGACCTGTTCCTGCGCGACGCCAGCGGGCGCCGTCCGGTCTACGGGAACAGCGCGAAATTCCAGGACGACCCGCACTGGCGCGACCTGATCCTCTTCTACGAATACTTCCACGGCGACACCGGCGCCGGCCTCGGCGCCAGCCACCAGACCGGCTGGACCGGCCTCGTCGCCCGCCTGCTGGACCTGTTCGGGCGCATCCAGGCCAGCGACCTGCTGCTGACGCCACGGGAGCGCATCGCCGAGCGCATGACCCGCGAGCAGGCGGGCGGCAAGGGACAGAAATAGGAGGCCGCCATGCCCACACCCCGCTATCCCGCGCTGCTCCAGCTCAACACCCGGGTCCGCCTGGCCGAGCTGGCCGCCGCGCGGGGCCGTCCGGCGACCCTCGACGACCTCGGCGAGGCGGAACTCGACCGCCTCGCCGCGGACGGCTTCGACCTGCTCTGGCTGCTCGGCGTCTGGCAGACTGGCGAGGCCGCCCGCCGCGTGTCGGCGTCGAATCCCGAGTGGCGGGCCGAATACCGCCGGGTCCTGGCAGACTTCCGGGAATCCGACGTCTGCGGCTCCTGCTTCGCCATCCAGGATTACCGGGTGCATGCCGACTTCGGCGGCGACGCGGCCCTCGCCCGCCTGCGCGAACGCCTGCAGGCGCGCGGCCTGCGCCTGATCCTCGACTTCGTGCCGAACCACCTGGCGCCGGACCATCGCTGGGTCGAGGAACACCCGGAGTTCTTCGTCGCCGGCACGGAGGAGCAACTGGCGGCCGAGCCGCACAACTACCGGCGCCTCGAAACGGTCGGCGGCAGCCGCATCCTCGCCTACGGCCGCGACCCCTACTTCGCCGGCTGGTCCGACACCCTGCAACTGAACTACGGCCAGCCGGCGCTGCAGGAAGCCATGCTCGGCGAGCTGCGGCGGATCGCCGGGCAGTGCGACGGCGTGCGCTGCGACATGGCGATGCTGCTGTTGCCGGAAGTCTTCGCGCGCACCTGGGGCATCGCCGCCGCGCCCTTCTGGCCGCGGGCCAGCGCGGCGATCCACGCCGAGCGGCCGGGCTTCCTGTTCCTCGCCGAGGTCTACTGGGACCTGGAGTGGACGCTGCAGCAGCAGGGCTTCGACTACACCTACGACAAGCGCCTCTACGACCGCCTAGTGGCCGGCCAGGCCGGCCCGGTGCGCGACCACCTGCGCGCCGGGCTCGACTTCCAGGACCGCCTCGCGCGCTTTCTCGAGAACCACGACGAACCGCGCGCCGCCGCCACCTTCGCCGCGGACCGGCACCGCGCGGCCGCCGCGATCACCTTCCTGAGCCCCGGCCTGCGCTTCTTCCACCAGGGGCAGCGCGAGGGCAGAAGGGTGCGCATCCCGCCCCACCTCGCCCGCGGCCCGGCCGAGACGCCGGACGCCGCGCTCGCCGTCTTCTACGACGCCCTGCTCGACTGCCTCAAGGAGCCGGTCATGCGCGACGGTCACTGGCAACTGCTCGACGCCGATCCCGCCTGGGCGGGCAACCCCAGCCACGACGCGCTGATCGTCTTCGCCTGGAGCGGCGCGGACGACCAGCGCCGGCTGGTCGCGGTGAACTACGCCGACCACCCGAGCCAGGGTTACGTCAGGTTGCCGTGGAATGACCTCGCCGGGCGCAGCTGGCGGCTGCGCGACCGGCTGGGTCCCGCGCTCTACGAGCGCGACGGCAGCGACCTCGCCGCCCACGGCCTCTACCTCGACCTGCCGGCCTGGGGCTGCCATGCGTTCGAGGTGCGGGCGGTCTGACGGCGTCGTCCGCAGCTGTGCCGGCCGAGATCGCCCCGACGCTCGAGGGGGAACGCGGCTTGTAGGTCAGGCCTGGCGACGGTAGGGGCGTTTCTCGACCGGCGCGGCAGGACTATTTTTCCACCCACCCGGCAGCGATCAGCCGCTTGACCCAGGCGCCGCGCCGACCGTGGCTCTGCTGCAGGCGATCGAGGCCGAGGCGGAACTCGCGCTCCCGGCCGGCCTGGGCCAGGGCTTCGGACAACGCCCGGAGACTCTGCAGGGCCCGGTCGTAGGCGGCACCCGTGCCGCGCTGCAGGGTTCTGTCGATGTCGGTCCAGACCACATCGGCCTGTTCCGCCAGTTGCGCAAGATGCTGCCGGCGTTCGGCGCGTTGCCGGGCCTCTTCGGCGTCGCGGGCCTGCCGCTCGCGTTCCAGGCGGCGCTGGGCGGCAGCCTGGCGCAGCACGGCGATGTCCGCCACGCGCCGGCGCGTAGGCGCGGCGACGACGGGCTGCCGGCTGCGCTGCCAGTCCAGAAAGCGCCGCCGCGCCTCGCGCTCGGCTTGCGCGCCGCGCCCCTCCAGCAGCAGGCGCAATGCGGCGCGCAGCGTTTCCGGCGTTTGCGCATCCAGCCAGGCGTCCAGGGCCGGCGCCGTTTCGTCGGACGCCGGCAGGGGTTCGCTGGCCCCGGCGGCGGCCGCCAGCCAGTCCGGGTCGATCTGCAGGTATTCGACCAGAGCCTGCTGGGCACCGCTGAGCGTCTGCAGCCCGGCGGGCAACGGCGGCTCCACGGCCGCGTCGTCCAGTTCGCCCCCGCACAGCCGCGCCAGCCAGCCCAGGTAGAGCGGCCGGGTATCGCCGCGCAGCAGTTCGTCGCGCAGCGGCAGCAGGCGGGCCATCCAGTGCTGCGATTCCTCGTCCCAGAAGCGCTCGCAGTCGCCGCTGCCTTCCTCGTCCCAGTCGCTCCAGTCGAGAATCCAGTGCTCGTCCGTGGCGCTGGCCGAGAAGGCGCTGCCGCGTTCGGCGGGCAGGACGAAGGCGTCCAGAACGGCTTGTTCCAGAGTCGCGCGCGGCAGGCGCAGCAACAGGCAGCACGAACCCCAGTTGGCGTAATACACGTGGGCGTCGAAATAGCGCCGCATCCAGTCCAGCGGATCGCCCTTGAGGTCGCCCCAGTGGTATTCGTTGATGAAGCTCGAGGCGGTGATGGTCGCGCGGGTCGAGCGGCTGCGCAGCTCGGCCTGTTGCTGCGGGGTCAGCGGCCTGTCGATGGCCGCGAATTCGTAGTACTGGTATTCGCTCATGGGGATTCCATCGGCCCTCCGCCAGACCGCCGGGGCCTGGGCGACGAGGCGGCGGAAAGGGCGCCGCCTCGTCGATTGCCGCGATTGCTCAGGCGTCGGGCTTCTTCAGCTTCGGATTGGGGAAGAACTGCGCCGCGTGCACCTTGGGTGCGGCGGGGCCGGGAACCGCTGGCGCCGCCTCGCTCTTGTTCACCCGGGTGCCCAACTCCAGAGGCACCGACAGGCCCTCGGCGTTGAGGGTGTCGGCGAAGGAGCAGGTCACGCATTCGCGGTGCGGCACGCCGTCGACGTTCCACATCCGCACGGTGTCCATGGTTTCGCAGGCCGGGCACACGGCGCCGGCGATGAACTGTTTCTTGTGTCCGCTCATGATTTCCTCTCAGGCCGCCGCGCTCAGGCCAAGGTGACGAAGCAGGGCGTCGATCGACGGCTCTCGGCCGCGGAAGTCGACGAACAGCACCAAGGGCTCCTGCGAACCGCCCCGGGCCAGGATCGCCTCGCGGAAAGCGCTGCCGGTGGCGGGGTTTAGCACGCCTTCCTCCTCGAAGCGGGAGAAGGCGTCGGCGGAGAGCACTTCCGCCCACTTGTAGCTGTAGTAACCGGCCGCGTAACCGCCGGCGAAGATGTGCGAGAAGCTGTTGGGGAAGCGGTTGTAGGCCGGCGGACGCATCACCGAAACCTCGTCGCGGATGCTCTCCAGCACCTCGAGCACGCTGCGCCCGTCGCCGTGGTGGATGTGCAGTGCGAAGTCGAACAGCGAGAACTCCAGCTGGCGGACCATGACCATCCCGGACTGGAAGTTCTTCGCCGCCAGCATCTTCTCCTGCAGGTCGGCGGGCAGTACCGCGCCGCTCTCGTAGTGGCCGGAGATCAGCGCCAGGCCTTCCGGCTCCCAGCACCAGTTCTCCATGAACTGGCTGGGCAGCTCCACCGCGTCCCAGGCCACGCCGTTGATCCCCGAGGCGCCGGCGTGCTCGACGCGGGTCAGCAGGTGGTGCAGGCCGTGGCCGAACTCGTGGAACAGGGTGGTCACTTCGTCGTGGGTGAGCAGCGCGGGCTTGCCTTCCACCGCCGGGGTGAAGTTGCACACCAGGTTGGCCACCGGGCTGACCAGCGCTCCGGCGACGTTGCGGCGCTTGTCGCGGGCGCCGTCCATCCAGGCGCCGCCGCGCTTGTTGGCGCGGGCGTAGAGGTCGAAGAAGAAGCGCCCGACGTGCGCGCCGTTCTCGAGGATCTCGAACAGGCGCACGTCCGGGTGCCAGGTGTCGAAGTCCTTGAGTTCGCGGATCTCGATACCGTAGAGGCGCTGGACAATGGCGAACAGCCCGGTGAGCACCTTGTCGATCGGGAAGTAGGCGCGCAGCTGCTCCTGGGAAATGCTGTAGCGCGCCTGGCGCAGCTTCTCGCTGTAGTAGCCGACGTCCCAGCTCTTCGGATCGCTGCAACCCTGCTCGGCGGCGAAGGCGCGCAGCTCGGCCAGGTCCCGCTCGGCGAAGGGCTTGCTGCGCACCGCCAGGTCGCGCAGGAAGTGCAGCACCTGCTCGCCGGACTCGGCCATCTTGGTCGCCAGCGACAGCTCGGCGTAGTTGGGGTAGCCGAGCAACTGGGCCAGTTCCTGGCGCAGGTCGAGGATCTCCGCCATCAGCGGGCCGTTGTCGAACTGCCCGGCGTTCGGCCCCAGCTCGGAGGCGCGGGTGCAGTAGGCGGCGTAGAGCTCCTCGCGCAGGGCGCGGTCGTCGGCGTAGGTCATCACCGCGTAGTAGCTGGGGAACTCCAGGCTGATCAGCCAGCCGTCGAGTTCCTTGGCCCTGGCGGCCTGGGCCATCTGCGCCTTGGCCGAGTCGGTCAGCCCGGCCAGGGCGGCTTCCTCGGTGACATGCTTGGTCCAAGCCTGGGTGGCGTCGAGCAACTGGTTGGAGAAGCGGCTGGTCAGCTCGGAGAGGCGCATCTGGATCGCGCCGTAGCGCTGCTGCTCGGCCTCCGGCAAGTCGATGCCGGACAGGTGGAAGTCGCGCAGGGCGTGTTCGAGGATGGTCTTCTGCGCCACGTCGAAGCCCGCCGCCTCGGGGCTGGCGGCCAAGGCCTTGTAGGCGTCGCAGAGAGCGCGGTTCTGCCCTATCTCGGTCCAGTAGGCGGACAGCTTGGGCAGGCAGGCCTCGTAGGCGCTGCGCAGCTCGGGGCCGTTGCGCACCGCGTTGAGGTGGCTGACCGGACCCCAGGCGCGGCCGAGGCGCTCGCCCAGCTCGTCCAGCGCCAGCACCAGGCCGTTCCAGCTCGGCGTGCCGCCCTGCTCGGCGAGCAGCCGGGCGATGGCTGCGCGGTTGTCGGCGAGGATCTGGTCGACGGCCGGCTCGACGTGCTCGGGGCGAATGGCGGAATAGGGGGGCAGGTCGAAGGCTTGCAGGAGTGGATTGCTGGCAGTCACGGCAGTTGACCCTGAGTCGAGATGGACAATCTCCATGTTAATGAGAAATGCCCGACAACGCAGCTCGGCAAATGGCTAGGGGGGCGATCGAAAGACACGGGATCAGGGCGGCGGGAGCGGGCCCTGCGGCGGCAGCCATGGCCGAAGGTCGAACCGTATATCGGCATGTAGATTGCTTGCGGGTGCTGGTCATGCGTAGAATGAGAATTCATCTTATTTGCATGCCACAGACAAGCGGACGGTAAGCGGCCATGTCGACCCTCGACACGACCTATCGGCAACAGGTAGCGCTCTACTACGCCGAGCACCATGGCTGGATACGCGCCTGGCTGTACCGGAGGCTGGGCAACGCCTGCGACTCCGCCGACCTGGCCCACGAGGTATTCCTGCGCCTGCTGCTCAAGCCGCACCGCTTCGACAGCGACAGCCACGCGCAAGCCTACCTGCGCAGCATGTCCCGCAACGTCTGCGTGGATTTCTGGCGGCGCCGGCAGGTCGAGCAGGCCTGGCTGGAGGTGCTGGCCGGCCGCCCCGAGGCCGTGGCGCCCTCGGAGGAGCACCGGGCCCTGGTGCTGGAAGCCCTGCAGCAGGTGCATGGGATGCTCTCCCGCCTGCCGGAGAAGGTCGCCGAGGCCTTCCTCCTGGCCCAGCTCGAGGGCCTCGGCTACAAGGCCATCGGCGAGCGCCTGGGGGTGTCCGAGCGCACCGTGACCAAGTACATGGCCCAGGCGATGTACCAGTGCCTGCTGCTCGAGGCCGAACTCGATGAAGCGCTCGTCTGACCCCTTGTCCGCACAGAAACCCGACCACGCCAGCTTGCAACAAGCCGCCGAGTGGTACGCCCGGCTGAGCGCCGATCCGCACGACGAAGCCGTCGGCGCGGCCTGGCGGCGCTGGCACGGTCAGAGCGCCGCGCACCGTCAGGCCTGGCAATACGTGGAGCGCGTCAGCCGGCGCTTCGCCGCCTTGCAGGGCGAGGGCGACACGGCCGCGCGGACCCTGCGCGCGGCACGCCGCACGGATACCTCCCGCCGCCAGGCGCTGCGCACCCTGGGCGTGCTGTCGGGGAGCGCCCTGCTCGGCTGGCTCGGCTGGCGTGCCACGCCCCTGCCGCAGCTGCTGATGGCCTGGCAAGCCGACTACCGCACGGCGACCGGGGAAGTGCGCGATTTCGTCCTCGCCGACGGCACCCACCTCTGGCTCAACGGCGCCACGGCTCTGGACGCCGACTACCGGCCCGAGCGGCGGCGCCTGCGCCTGTTCGCCGGGGAAGTGCTGATCGAGACCGCCGCGGAAACTCGGCCCTTCGTCGTCGATACCGAACAGGGCAGCCTGCGGGCGCTGGGTACGCGCTTCAGCGTGACCCAGCAGGACGGCTTCACCCGACTGGCGCTCTTCGAGGGGGCGGTGGAGGTCCGCGCCGTCGACAGCGGCGCCACGCGCATCGTCCGGGCCGGCGAGCAGCTGCGCTTCGACCGGCGGGGAATCGGCACTCGCGAACCGGTGCTGGCGGCCCGCCAGGCCTGGACCCAGGGCATCCTGGTGGCCGGCGACATCCCCCTGGCGGAGTTCGTCGAGGAACTGTCCCGCCACCACCAAGGCTACCTCGGAGTCGCCCCGGAAGTCGCCGGCCTGCGCGTCATGGGCACCTATCCGCTGCACGACAGCGAGCAGGTCCTGGCCATGCTGGAAAGCGCCCTGCCGATCCGCATCCAGCGCCCACTGCCCTGGTGGACGAGCATCGACGCCCGCCAGTGAGCGGTGCCCGTCGCGCCTGCCAGCGGCCTTGCCCTTGCGCGATTGCCGCCCTTTTCGAGGAACGCGGCGCAGCCCCCTCCGCCGTCGACGGCCGTCGCCCGGATAAAACAATAAAAATTCTCATTTTTGCTTCCGGTTTTCTCCGCTCATCCGAATTGGTTGGTGACAACGGCTTTCTGCCGACCGAAACGCAGTGAAGGAAACCCCATGTCACCACGCCCAGCCCGCCGCCCCAGCGTCCCCCTCGTCCCGCTGACCCTGGCCATTCCCCTCGCCCTGTCCGGCGCGCCCGCCCTGCTTTACGGCAGCGCCAGCCAGGCCGCCGAGCAGACCCAGAGACAGCGCTACGCCATTCCCGCCGGCCCGCTGGCCGAGCGGCTCAATCAGTTCGCCGCCCAGGCCGGCATCTACCTGGCCGGCGATGCCGCGCTCACCGCCGGCAAGCAGAGCCAGCCGCTCGAGGGCCAGTACGAGGTCGAGCAGGCCCTGCGCATCCTGCTCGGCGGCAGCGGGCTGCAGGCCGTGCCGACCCGGACCGGCCACTACGAGGTGCAGCCCCTGGCGGAAACCGGCGGCAGCATGGCGCTGGACGCGATCAGCGTCAGCGAGGTCGCCGAGGACAGCAGCTACCGGGCCGCGGAGAGCGCCATCGGCGACAAGTTCGAGACGCCGTTCCTCGAGCAGACGCAGACCGCCTACAGCGTCAACCGGCAGGTGCTGGACGACTTCGCGGTGAGCGATCTGGAAGAAACCATCAAGTTCGTCCCCGGCATCACCATCGGCAACAGCTTCGGCGGCACCCAGGATTCGCTGGTCAAGCGCGGCTTCGGCAACGGCAGCGACGGCGGGGTCCTGCGCGACGGCATCCGTACCAGCGAAGGGCGCAACTTCAACAGCGTCACCACCGAGCGGGTCGAGGTGCTCAAGGGCCCGGCCTCCCTGCTCTACGGCATGCAGGAACCCGGCGGGGTGATCAACGTCATCAGCAAGAAGCCGACCTACCAGTGGCGCAGCACCCTGGGCGGACAGCTCAGCGACCAAGGCGGCGGCAGCGGTTATTTCGATGTGTCGGGCCCCCTGGGCGAGAGCGGCTTCGCCTTTCGCCTGATCGGCCAGCACAAGGACGAGGACTACTGGCGCAACTACGGCGTCAACCGCGACAAGCTGGTCGCACCGTCGCTGGCCTTCGAGAGCGAGGCATTCTCGGCCACCCTGTCCTACGAGCACTCCGACTACACCTCGGTGCTCGACCGCGGCGCCTTCTTCTACAACGGCCATGCGGTCGGCGACCGCGAACACCGGCTCGACGAGCACTGGACGCGGATCGACGGCCAGCGCCAGTACGCCAGCCTGGCCATGGAATACCGCTTCTCGCCGACCTCGCGACTGCGCGTCAACTATGGCTGGAACAAGAACGCCTACAGCGACTACCAGGCCGATCCGAACGCCTACAACCCGGCGACCGGCGAGCTGCGCCGGCGCTTTCGCAGCAATCCGGACGTCGAGCGGACCCGCAACTATGCCTCCCTCGACTGGCTCAACGACCTGGAGCTGGGCGGCCTGCGCCACGAACTGGCCCTGGGCGCCGACCACGAGCGTCACGACGAGTCGAACGGCTTCTTCTACCAGGGCCCCAACACCTGGGGCTTCGACCCCGACTCGCCGCACTATGGCGACCTGGAGCAGGCCGAGGTGGTCAACCCCAGCAACAGCGAGCAGCGCTCGCGGGTGCGCATGCAGTCCGCCTACGTCAAGGACAACATCCATATCGGCGAGCGCTGGATCCTCTCCCTGGGCCTGCGCCACCAGCGCTTCCGCCAGCAGGACAGGGCGGGCATTCCCTCGCAGACCGGTACCGACCTGGACAAAAGCAAGAACCTGCCCTTCGTCGGCCTGGTCTACAAGCTGGACGACGAATTCTCCCTGTACGCCAACTACAGCGAGTCCTACAAGCCGAACGTCATCGCCTCCGGCACGCAGGTGGACGGCGGCAGCGCCCCGGAGGAGGGCCGCCAGTACGAAGTCGGCCTGCGCTACGACAACGGCTGGCTGTCGGGTCTGGTCACGCTGTTCGACATCCGCAAGGAAAACATCCAGACCACCGAGACCGTCAACGGCGAGCAGGTCAGCCGGGCGATCGGCGAGGCCCGCTCGCGGGGCCTGGAGGCCAGCCTCAACGGGCAGCTGGGCGAGCGCTGGAACCTGGTCGCCAACTACGCCTACACCGATACCAAGGTGCTTAAGGACACGCCGGCCAACAAGGGCAACGAACTGCTCAACGTCGCCCACAACGTCGCCGGGCTGTTCCTCTCCTACGACCTGCCGCAGAGCGTCCTGCCCGGCGCCTTCCGGCTCGGCGGCGGCGCCCGCTACGTCGGCTCGCGCGAGGGCGACTCGGCGAACAGCTTCGAGCTGGCCGGTTACACCACCTACGACGCCTTCGCCACCTGGACGCTGCCGAACCTGATCGGCAAGCAGACCGAGCTGCAGCTGAACGTCGACAACCTGACCGACAAGAAGTACTTCATCTCCAGCGGCGGCACCAGCAACCGGGTGTCCTGGGGGGCGGCGCGCACCGCGACGCTGTCGGCGACCGTCGACTTCTGAGCGGCAAGCCGCGCTATTGCGCCGACGGTGACTCTTCGGGACGATACGGAACCCCACTTGGAGTCTTCAGCATGACCATCAGAACCTTCCAGGGCCTCACCCCGACGCTGGGCGAACGGGTCTTCGTCGATCCCTCCGCCGTGGTGCTCGGCGACGTGGCGATCGGCGACGACAGTTCGGTCTGGCCGCAGGTGGCGATCCGCGGCGACATGCACCGCATCCGCATCGGCGCGCGGACCAGCATCCAGGACGGCAGCGTACTGCACATCACCCATGCCAGCGCGTACAAGCCGAACGGCTTTCCCCTGGAAATCGGCGACGACGTCACCGTCGGCCATAAGGTGACCCTGCACGGCTGCCGGATCGGCAACCGCGTGCTGGTCGGCATGGGCGCCATCGTGCTGGACGGCGCGGTGGTCGAGGACGAGGTGATCATCGGCGCCGGCAGCCTGGTGCCGCCGGGCAAGACCCTGGAGAGCGGCTACCTGTACGTCGGCAGCCCGGTCAAGCAGGCCCGCCCGCTGAACGACCAGGAGCGCGGCTTCTTCCGCTACAGCGCCGACAACTACGTGCGCCTGAAGGACCAGTACCTGGCCGAGAACTACCTGCCGCTGAAGGAGCCGCACCTGGCCGAGGATCACGAGGACTGAGGCGGCGCCAGCCGCAGGGCCGCCCGGAACCGACCGGGCGGGCTATTCAGTCCTTGGCCGGCTTCGGTGCGGGGGCCGGGGCGGCGGTGTCGCTCCGGCGGACGCCGTCGTTGCGCTGGTAGATGATCTTCTTGCTGCCGCCGGCGCAGCTGCCGACCACCAGGTTGCGGTCGGTGACGTCCGCGTTGGGCACGATCTCCAGGGTATAGGAAGCCACGCCGGCGGCCTGGACCTTCACCTCGATCTCCTCCTTGAGCTTCTCGCACGACTTGGTCGCCGCCAGCAGCGGGGCGCTCAGCAGGCAGAGCGAGAGGGCAAGGCAGCTTCTGTTCATCGGTTGTCCTCCTGGGTGACGATGGCGGGCGACGCGGCTTCCTGCAGCGCCGCCAGATGCCGTTCGCGCGCGGCGGCGGGCAGATGCGCCAGGCGCTCGGTTTCGACATAAAAGCGTGGCCAATCTTCGCCGGCGCGGCGGAATATTTCCGCGAAGGCCGGCACCCAGCCGTCGTACAGGCCGAACGGCAGCAGCTTGGCGTTGTTCAGCGGTCCCTCGATCCAGGCATCGTAGCGCCGTTCGCCCTGCCACTCGCCATCGCGCAGCGTCCAGTAGCGCCGGCGCAGCGCGTCGAACTCGGCCGCCTTGCGCCGGCGCATCTCGCTCGCCGGCAGGCCGCTGGCGTAGAGCGCGCGCAGGCGCTCGCGGGTCTCCAGGACCAGGCGGGTGAACTGCTCGTCCCGCCGCGCGCGGCGTTCGTCCGGCGGCGGCAGGCCGCGGCTGGCATGCCACTGGCGCAAGCCTTCGCGCTCGACGAAGCTGGCGAAGGACTCGTTGAAAGCGCTGTCGTCCGGCACGTAGAGCCGCTGGTGCGCCAGTTCGTGGAAGATCAGCGCGGCCAGGGCATCGTCGCCGTGGCGCAGCATGCCGGCGAGGATCGGATCGGCGAACCAGCCGAGGGTGGAGTAGGCCTCCACCGGGCCGATGAAGGTGTCCAGCCCCTCCTGGCGCAGCAGCGCCGCCGCGCCGCGCGCCCGGCCGGGCTGGTAGTAGCCGCGGTAGGCCACGCAGCCGGCGATCGGGAAGCAGTGGCTGAGCGCGTCCACCGAGAACTCCCCGGTGGCGAAGACGTTCCAGACCACATGGGGCCGGCCGAGGTCGGCGTAGAGGCGGTAGCTGTCGTTGTCCGGCAGGCCGAGTCGCGCGCTGGCGAAGGCGCGGGCTTCCTGGGCATGGGCAAGACGCTGGCGCAGCGCGGGGTCGCGGGCCGGATCGGCGACCACCGCGGCGACCGGTTCGCGGCGGCGCAACAGCTCGAACTGACCGGCGGCCAGGTGGCGGTAATAGTCGAAACCGGAACAGCCGTTCAGACAAACGGCTAGCAACAGGGGAACCCCGCGCAGGGTAAGGTTGTCGAGTGAGCTGAAAAATTTCATCCGGCGAACCCAGTGGGCCTGAAGGTGTTCAAGGGAAGGACCGCGAGCGGCTCGCTCGCCCAGGCAGGGAGTGTACAGGCAGCCGACGGATAATCCCGGGCTTCGATGCGGCGCGAGCCGGTCCGGCGTGTCCAGTCCCCACCCGTTCCACAACCACGACCACCCGGAGCCTCCTCATGCGCATTATCCCCCTGCTTCCCTGTCTGCTGGCACTTGGCGGCTGCAATATGCTGATGCCGCGGCACGACCCCGGCAAGGCCTGGATCGAGCTGAATCCGCAGGTACCCCACTCGCTGCGCGCCGCCGAGCTGGACAAGAAGGTGCTGGACGACCATCGCTTCTTCCAGGTCAGCCCCGGCGCCCACGAGCTGGGCATGCGCTACCGCTTCGAGGTGTCGGGCAGCAACATCGGCCCGGGCAGCGCGCCCTACGAGCGCAACTGCCTGATTCGCCTGAGCTACAAGGACTTCACCGCCGGCCGGCGGTATAGTCTGGAGGTTGGCGAAGTCGGTTTCCGGCCCTGGGCCAAGCTCTACGACGACCGTCGCCAGGTGGTGGCGAGCGGTCGGGAGAGCGGCTGCAGCAGCGGAGCCTGACGCCTCGCCGCCTTCCCGCGAGGCTACCCATGCACCCACGACTGTCCTGGCTGACCATCCTCCTGCTGCTGTCCGCCTGCGCCGGCCCGCTGCCCGACCCGGACCCGAAGATGGCCTGGGTCGAGCTGGAGGCCCGCGAGGTGACCAGTCTGCTGATGGCCGAGCGGCTGGACGGCCAGCGGCTGGACGACGGCCGCTATTTCCAGGTCGCCCCCGGCGCCCACGATCTGGAGACGATTTACCGCTATTACTACGGCAATACGATGGGCCGCAATACGCTGCCGCTTGCCTGCCTGCTGCGCCTGCGCTACCCCGACTTCGCCGCCGGACAACGCTACCGGCTGAAGGTCTGGGCCCAGGGCACCCAGATCCAGGGCGAACTCCACGACGCCGCGGGGCAGCAGCTGGCCGAGATCGAGGTGCTGAGCTGCGGGTTTTACTAAACACGCGCACTCCGCTAGTCGGCGCACTCGCCGCACAGATCCCGCGCCAGCCAGTACTCCGCCTCGTCCGCCGAGAGACCGGCGCCGAGCAGGGCGAACAGCTTGCCGAGCGCGGCCTCGCGGGTCATGCCGTCGCCGCCGACCAGTCCGGCATCGCGCAGGGCGTTGCCGGCGGCATAGACGCCGAATGCCACATGGCCGTGGGGACACTGGCTGATGGCGAGCAGCACCGTGCCGCGCCGGCGGGCCTCGCGCAGCACCTCGAGCAGTTCGGTGTCGTCCGAAGGGCCGGTGCCGCTGCCGTAGCACTCCAGCACCAGGCCCTGCACGCCGCTGCCGAGCAGGGCGCGCAGCTGCGCCGCCTGCAGGCCGGGGAACAGCGGCAGCACGGCGAGGTTCACCGGGCGGCGAATCCGCCGGTAGTCGAGTTCGGCGGGCAGGGCGGCGACGCGTTCGCCGTGGCGCTGGCGCGGCAGTTCGGCAAAAGCCTCGAGGGTCGCGCTGCCCAGCTTGCCGGCGCGGGCGCCGTGCAGCAGGCGGCCGCCGAAGTAGAGGTGCACGCCGGGCGCCACGCCTTGGGCGAGGGCGTCCAGGGCGCCGAACAGGTTGTCCCAGGCGTCGCTGCCCGGAGCGTCCGCCGGCCGCATGGCGCCGGTCAGCACCACCGGCACGCCCAGGCCGAGCAGCAGGAAGCTCAGCGCCGCGGCGCTGTAGGCCAGGGTGTCGGTACCGTGCAGCAACAGCACGGCGTCGCAGCCGTCTTCCTCCACCGCGGCGACGATCGCGTCGCACAGGGCCAGCCAGTGGCGCTGAGTCATGTTGGCGCTGTCGATCGGCGGCAGCAGCTCGCGGTAGTGCCACGCCGGCACCTCGCGTTGCGGCTCGCTGGCCAGCCGGGCACGCAGGCGGACATCGAAGCCGGCGGCCGGCACCATCCCCTGCGCGCTGGCCTGCATGCCGATGGTGCCGCCGCTGTAGAGGATCATGAGTCGATCGGTCGCGGACATGGTCTGATCTCGGGTGTGTGGAACGCTCATGGTAGCCCGGACGGAAGGCCCATGCGCTTGCACTCCCGCGCCCGGCTTTGGGGTATACTTCGTCGCTTGATAACGCGCCCCCTCGCAGCCCGAGGCGGCTCGCACCCCCCGCCAAGCCACGCCCTGCCAGCGTGGCTTGTTGTTTTTTGACGCGCCTGCGGGCGCCAACGAAGAGGCACGACGATGAGCGCACTGGTAGGCGTGATCATGGGTTCCAAGTCCGACTGGAGCACCCTCAGTCACACCGTGGAGATGCTGGACAAGCTGGGCATCCCCAACGAGGTCAAGGTGGTTTCCGCCCACCGCACCCCGGATCTGCTCTTCCAGTACGCCGAACAGGCCGAGTCCCGCGGCATCCGGGTGATCATCGCGGGGGCCGGCGGCGCCGCCCACCTGCCGGGCATGTGCGCGGCCAAGACCCACCTGCCGGTACTCGGCGTGCCGGTGCAGTCGTCGATGCTTTCCGGGGTCGATTCGCTGCTCTCCATCGTGCAGATGCCGGCCGGCGTACCGGTCGCCACCCTGGCCATCGGCAAGGCCGGCGCGGTCAACGCCGCGCTGCTCGCCGCGAGCATCCTCGGCGCCAGTCACCCGCAGTTCCACGCGGCGCTCAAGCGCTTTCGCGACGAGCAGACCCGCACCGTGCTCGACAATCCGGACCCGCGCGAAGCGTGAGCAAGGGGGCCTAGACATGAAGATCGGCGTGATCGGTGGCGGCCAGCTGGGCCGCATGCTGGCCCTGGCGGGCACTCCGCTGGGCATGAACTTCGCCTTCCTCGACCCGGCGCCGGATGCCTGCGCCGCCGCCCTCGGCGAGCACATCCGCGCCGACTACGGCGACCAGGACCACCTGCGCCAGCTGGCCGACGAGGTCGATCTGGTCACCTTCGAGTTCGAGAGCGTGCCGGCCGAGACCGTGGCCTTCCTTTCCCAGTTCGTTCCCGTCTATCCCTCCGCCGAGTCGCTGCGCATCGCCCGCGACCGCTGGTTCGAGAAGAGCCTGTTCAGGAGCCTGGGCATTCCCACCCCGGAATTCGCCAACATCCACTCGCAGGCCGACCTCGATGCCGCCGCGGCCGAGATCGGCCTGCCGGCGGTGCTCAAGACCCGCACCCTGGGCTACGACGGCAAGGGCCAGAAGATCCTGCGCAAGCCCGAGGACGTCGCCGGCGCCTTCGCCGAACTGGGCAGCGTGCCGTGCATCCTCGAAGGCTTCGTGCCCTTCACCGGCGAGGTGTCGCTGGTCGCCGTGCGCGGCCGCGACGGCGAGACGCGCTTCTACCCGCTGGTGCACAACACCCACGAGGCCGGCATCCTGCGCCTGTCGGTGGCCAGCAGCGAACACCCGCTGCAGGCGCTGGCCGAGGACTACGTCGGCCGCGTGCTGGAGAAGCTCGACTACGTCGGCGTGCTGGCCTTCGAGTTCTTCGAGGTGGACGGCGGCCTCAAGGCCAACGAGATCGCCCCCAGGGTGCACAACTCCGGGCACTGGACCATCGAAGGCGCCGAGTGCAGCCAGTTCGAGAACCACCTGCGCGCGGTGGCCGGCCTGCCGCTGGGCTCGACCGCCAAGGTCGGCGAGAGCGCGATGCTCAACTTCATCGGCGCGGTGCCGCCGGTGGACAAGGTGGTCGCCGTCGCCGACTGCCACCTGCACCACTACGGCAAGGCCTTCAAGGCCGGCCGCAAGGTCGGCCACGCCACCCTGCGCTGCCAGGACCGGGCAACGCTCGAGGCGCGCATCCGCGAAGTCGAGGCGCTGATCGAGGGCTGAGGCCCCGCGCTCGTAGGGTGGGTTAGCCGCCTGGCGGCATAACCCACCAACGATGCCGCCAGGCATCGCGAGTGCCGGCCTTGCGGCCGGTCGGTGGGTTACGGCCTACGGCCTAACCCACCCTACGGTCCTGAGCCAGCCTGCGTTGTCGCCGCGCCGTGCGGCGACTAGGCTGGAGGCAAGCTCACCCTGCGGGAACACTTGCCATGGGCATCCTCGGTACCATCCTCATCGGTCTGCTGATCGGCGTGGTCGCGCGTTTCCTCAAGCCGGGCGATCAGCCGATGGGCTGGATCATGACCATCCTGCTCGGCATCGGCGGCTCGGTGGTGGCCACCTACGGCGGCCAGGCGCTGGGCATCTACCACGCCGGACAGCCGGCCGGCTTCGTCGGCGCGGTGATCGGCGCCATCCTCCTGCTGGTCATCGTCGGCTATCTGCGCAAGTCCTGAGCGGTGGCCTCGGTCTGCCCCCACTCCAGGAGCATCTGCTGCTTGTGGCGCTTGGCGACCGGGGGAATCGGGGTGCTCTTGCCGGTTTCCAGCCAGCGCCGCACGCGAGTGGCGTCGCCGACGTGGGACTGCTTGCCGAGAGTGTTCAGCAGGACCATGGCCACCGGACGGTTCTGCACCATCGCGAGCAGCGCCAGGCAGTGGCCCGCCTCGTTGATGAAGCCGGTCTTGGTGACCTCGATGCGCCAGTCGGGGTTGCGCACCAGGGGGTTGGTGTTGTTGAAGTTCTGCACGTAGTTCGGCTCTTGGAAGCGCGCACTCTGGGTCGGCGTGGTGCTCAGCTCGCGGATCAGCGGGTACTGCCGCGCGGCCCTGAGCAGGCGCACCAGGTCGCGGGCGGTGGAGACGTTCAGCTCCGACAGGCCGGTCGGCTCGACGAAGCGGGTGCTGCGCATCCCCAGCGCGCGAGCCTTGGCGTTCATCGCCGCGACGAAGCGCGCATGGCCGCCCGGGTAGTTGTGCGCGAGGCTCGACGCGGCGCGGTTTTCCGAGGACATCAGGGCCAGGCGCAGCATCTCCTTGCGGCTGATGCGGCTGTTGACCCGCACCCGCGAGTAGACGCCACGCAGCTCGCGGGTGTCGTAGATGAGCACCGGGATGACCTCGTCGAGCGACTGGGCGGCATCCAGGGTCACCACGGCGGTCATCAGCTTGCTGATCGAGGCGATCGGCACCACCACGTCCGGGTGGCTGGCGAACAGCTCCTGACCGCTGTTCAGATCGACCACCAGGGCACTGGCCGAGGCTAGCTCCAGAGCGACCGGGGTTCCGGCCGAGAGGCTCTTGTCGGTAGCCTGGGCGCTGGGCATGACGGCAACGCATGCGCAGGCCAGCAATAGACCAAATATCGGGAAACGGGTTTTCATGCGCATGACTCGCCGAAAGTTCGAAAGTTGCGTGGGGGGACTGACACCAACAAGCCATTTTAATGCGGTATAGCCAAACGCCGCTGCTTTTCAATGTCGCCGGGCAAGGATGTCATGCGTTTCGTCGGCAGCCCCTCAGCAGCGCTCTTTATCGGCACTCCGCTCGATGCCATCATGCCGTTCGCTGTCCCCCCATCCATCGCCGATTCGATCCCATGCGCCGACTACCGTTCCTCTTCACCCTGCTTTTCGCCAGCCCTTTCTCGCACGCCGAACCGCCGGAACTGGACTGGCTGGACATGATGCCCGCCGAGGACCGCCAGGCCTTGGAGGAGATGCCGGACATCAGCCACGACACTCCGGAGGCCGATGGCGACTTCACCGCCAAGGGCGGTCTCAAACAGAAGAGCAAAAACCTGCCGGCAGTGATGTACTCGACCAAGACGGTCGCGGAACTGAACGGCCGGGAGATCCGCCTGGGCGGCTATCCGGTGCCGCTGGAGAGCGACGGCAAGGGGCGCAGCACCACCTTTTTCCTGGTGCCCTATCCCGGCGCCTGCATCCACCTGCCGCCGCCGCCGCCGAACCAGATCGTCCTGGTCCGCTATCCGAAGGGCATTCGCCTGGAGGATCTCTCCGCCCCGCTATGGGTGGACGGCAGGCTCCGGCTGGAAAAGGTCAGCAACGCGCTGGCGGACGCCGCCTACGCCATCGAGGCGAGCGGGATCGAGTTGGTCGAAGAGGAAGAGATGTAGGCGGGAGATCGGGACGGCAGGCCGTCCTCGCGCGGGGCCCGGCGTGATGCCGGGCGGACCGCCGGGTGAAATCGCCTCCCTGCGATTTCGCTGGGGAAGCGGTCAGAGCAGCGGAATGCTGTAGTTGACGCTCAGACGGTTCTCGTCGATGTCTCGCTGGCCCACGTCGTTGCCACGCCAGGCGGCGCTCATCCAGGTGAAGCTGAGCCCCTTGAGCGCGCCCTTCTGCAGCGCGTAGTCCAGGCGGAAGTCGCGTTCCCACTCCTTGTTGTCTTTGCCGGCGTCGCTGATGCTGTCGCCGCTGAAGTAGTTCAGGCCGGCCTTCAGGCCCGGCACGCCGATCTGGGCGAAGTCGTAGGCGTACTTGGCCACCCAGGTGCTCTCGCCGGAATTGTGGAACTTGTGCACCTGGGCGTCGGTGATCAGGTAGAGCACCCGGCCCCCGCCCTGGTTGAGGTGGGGGAAGTCGCTGTTGCCGGTGATCTGCTGGTAGCCAGCGCCCAGCGAGTGGCCAGCCAGGCTGTAGGTGAACATCGCACTCCACAGGTGGTTGTTCACCTCGTAGCGATTGGAGCTACCGGAGCTCCAGTAGCCGTTGGCGCGGTAGCCCTCGGCGCGTCCGGAAGCGCTGCCGTTCTTGCCGTCGGAGTTGCTTTCGAAGTAGCGCAGGTCGCTCTTCAGCGAACCCACCGGCAGCTGCCAGTTGTGCAGCAGGCCGAAGAAGTGCTGGGTGTAGAAGTCGCGCAGGTTGCCGTAGTAGTACTGCAGCGTCAGGTCCTTGTTGACCCGGTAGTCGACGCCGCTGTAGTAGAACTTGTTGCTGAACTGGCCGGTCGCGGGGTTGTTCGAACCCTCGATCGACAGGCTGTCGGTGTTGCTGGAGTTACGCTCCTTGGAGTGCTCCAGCTTACCGACGGTGAAGGTGAAGTCCTTCAGCTCGTTGGAGGTGATCTGCCCGCCCTGGTAGGTCTGCGGCAGCAAGCGACCGTCGTTGGCGATCACCACCGGCAGGCGGGGCCTCAGGGTACCCACCTGGGCCACGGTCTTGGAGATGCGCATCTTGCCGGTCACGCCCAGCCAGGCGAAATCCTCCTGAGCCTTCCCGTTGCCTTTCAACGGGAAGAGTTGCCCCGGAACGCGATCGACCCCGGCGGCGGGCTTGTCGGCATCGCCGCCACCGTCCAGACGCACGCCGTACCCGCTCAGCAGGTCGACGCCGAAACCGACGGGGCCACCGGTGAAGCCGGACTGATAGTCGAGGAGGAAGCCCTGGCCCCATTCCTCGGAGCCGCCACGATCCTCGTTGCGGATGTCCTGGTTGAAATAAAAGTTACGCGCACTGAGCGTAGCCTTGCTGTCTTCGAAGAAGCCCGCAGCGCCCGCCTGCTGCGACAGAGTCTGACCCAACATGGCTGCCGTCACGGCCAAGGTCAGAGTGGACTTGTTCATGGGTTCCATTGCTCCTGATGAATTATTAGTGTGAGTTTTCCATGGGCCCGATCCACCCGAGCCTGGGGAGGCTCGCCGGGGGGCGGCGAAAATGACAGTTATGTGTCGATTTGAAAATTGGAACCGATACTGTCAAGGCGAAAAGAAATCGTTTCTTGACCTGAATCACAGCGATCCATGTACCTGCATCGCGAAGCGGCAGAAAAACTGCGTCAAAATATGTCAAAAGTCGCCGCATTCAATGCATTTTCTAGATCATGTCGCTCGATACGATACAGCCAGCAAATCAAAAGAAGCCTTCCACTGCGTCCGGTCCGGATCAGCGGACATACGCATTTTTTATATTCTCAGCTACCGCCCAGCTCGAATGCCGCACTGCGTATGGCAATACCCATGCCACAGCGCATATTTTTATAAAAAAATACTAAAAATCAATAACTTAATAAAGTTAGTTCATGCTTGAATGGTTGTCGTAAATAAATCTACAGACCGCATGGTTATGTCTATTTGTATACAACGCTACACGCGCGTCCAAAGCCACGGCACGCGCCGGACGGCGCAAGGCCTTCCTGTTCCGGTTGCTTCGAGAGTGTTCCGAAATAATCCCGCATTCCGGCTCTTGCCCCGCTCGCCCAGAGCCGGAATGCGGGTTCACACGTCAATCGCGGGGTGTCTTCCGCCTCGCAGGCGCACGTCTCCCGCGTCCGTGAACAGGTGTCGACACGTCATTCACAGATTCGATAGCGCAAACGGTATCGTCGGCGATGCGGCGTTCTGCGCCCGGCCGTGGGAATGTCCCCTGGTGCAGCCGAACCGCCGCTCGATCAAGGTGCTTGACCTTCGCCCGTATCCCCGCCCGTTGTGCTCGCCGACATCCCCGGCATCGGCAAAAGCCGGCCGTTTCATCGGGAAACCCGGGCAGGCGTATTTCACCAAAGTCAGAAGGCTTTTTTCAGAGCTTTTTAAAATCAATAATTTATATAGTTAGTTCGTATTTGGCGGGTTGCCGCAAAGGCACGGTACGGAGGCCATCGTGCGCCGGCGGCGGGCTTGCCGTATCCTGCGGGCGCCCCGCCACAGGAGGACCATCAGGCATGCCAACCCCCCAAGAGATGCTCGAGCGCTTCCAGGACAGCTACGCCCTGGGCGACGAGGCGATCGACCACACCCACCGCGAATTCCTCGAACTCTGCCTGGCCGCGGCGAATGCCACGGGGCCGGAGTTCGCGGAAGCATTCAAGGCGCTGTTCGAGCACACCAGCCACCACTTCGCCGACGAGGAGGCGAAGATGCAGGCCTCCGGCTATCCCGCCTTCGGCGAGCACCGCGCCAACCACCAGCGCATCCTCGGCGACATGGACCGCTTCTGCCAGCGCGCCGCCGCCGGCCGCGCGCAGATGGCCCGCGCCTGGCTGAACGACAGCCTGCCGGCCTGGTTCGCCCTGCACGCCAAGACCATGGACAGCGCCCTGGTGGTCCATCTCCGCCAGCACGGCTGAGACGCGGCGCACAAATCTGCCGGCTGCCCGGCAACCTCTCCCGCGCCGAGGCCGGATAATTCCGGCCTGCCGCCCCTGTTCCCGGGCGGCCTCCCAGCACCGACCCTTCGCCTTTCGTCCCGACAAGGAGCCGTCATGTCCACGCTTCGCACCTTCCACCGATCCGTCTTCGGCCTGGCCCTGCTCGCCGCCGGCGTCGCCCAGGCCGCCGGCACGGCGGACGTCCTCATCCAGCCGGTCGCCAGCCGCTTCCCGACCATCGCGGTCGACGTGAACGTCCGCGACGCCAAGACCGGCGCGCCGATTCCGGGGCTGACCCGGGAGCAGTTCAGCGTCACCGAAGATCTGCGCGAAGCCGCGATCCTCGGCGTCGAGAGCCTGACCCCGGAGGCGGCGGACGCGCGCGGCGTGGACTTCGTCTTCGTCTTCGACGACACCGGCAGCATGGCCGAGGAGATCGACGGGCTGATCCAGCGCACCCTGGAATTCGCCAACATCGTCCAGACCTCCGGCTTCGACTACCGCTTCGCGCTGATCTCCTTCGGCGACGAGCTGCGCCACAAGGTGGACTTCACCGCCTCGGCCGGCGACTTCAAGACCGCGGTGGCGGCCCTGCGCGCCGACGGCGGCGGCGACGAGCCGGAAAATGCCCTGGAGGCCCTGCGCTACGGCGTCACCGCGCTGAGCCACGACCCGGCGCGGCGCAAGGTGTTCGTGCTGATCACCGACGCCTCCTTCCACAGCGCCGACGCCGTCACCCCGCTGACCACTCAGGCGGTGCTCGCCGACCTGAAGACACTCGGCGCCGTGCTCAACGTGGTCGGCCCCAACCTCGACCAGTACCGCTGGATGGCCGACGCCCTGGCGGGCAGCTTCTACGACAAGGATTCCGGGCAGTTCAAGCGGATCGTCGAACAGATCGCCGGCGGCTCGGCCAGCAACTACCGCCTGACCTTCACCACCAGCCGTCCGGACTACGACAACACCTGGCGGGCGCTGGAAGTCGCCGTGAAAGACGCCAGCGAAGGCAGCGGCGTCTCCCAGTACCAAGCGCCGAGCTGGGTGAGCGCCTCCTCGCGGATCGACGGCTTCAGCGGCATCAACAGCCAGTTCGCGCCGCACAACGCGATCGACGGCAACCCCGCCACCGCCTGGGCCGAGGGCGTGTCCGGCGCCGGCGTCGGCGAATGGGTGGCGCTGAACTTCGCCGCGCCGCAGACCGTCGACCGCTTCGCCCTGACCCTGCCGGCCGGCAGCACGGTCCGCCGCGTCGGCGTGCTGATCAACGACGAGGACAAGCGCTTCTACGACCTCAAGCCGGGGCAGAGCGCGCAGTCGTTCGCCCTCGAGGCGCCGCTGCCGGTGTCGCGCTTCAAGGTGGTGCTGGAGGCGGCGGAAAGCGGCGACAACGGCCTGGCCGAGATCGAGCTGTTCAATGGCAGTGCGCTCGTCGAGCCCATCGCCAAGGCCCACGACATCCGCCGCACCGCGAAGCTCGCGCAGGAGCAGAACAAGCAGGGCGAGACGCTCTACCACGCGAAGAAATACGACGACGCGGTGTTCTACTACAAGGAAGCGCTGAAGAACGATCCCACCTACGCCCAGGCCTTCAGCAACCTGGGCCTGGCCTACCAGCGGCAGAACCAGTTCGCCGACGCCGTCTGGGCCAACCGCCAGGCAATCGCCCTCGCGCGCGGCACCACCCGCGACACCGTGCTGGCCAGCTCGCACTACAACATCGCGCGGATCTTCGAGGCGCAGAACAAGTTCGAGCAGGCGCTGCAGAACTTCCTGTGGGCGCAGAACTACAAGGCCAACCCGGTGTACGACAAGGCCATCGCCCGGATGAACGAAAAACTCGGCCGCTGAGCGGAGGGAAGGACATGAAGCGTTCGCGCGCAACACTCGCGGGCCAGGCCTGGCTGGCCGGCGCCCTGCTTTCGCTGCTGGCCGCCGGCGTGCCGGCGGCGGGACCGGAGAAACTCGCCAGCTACGACCGCACGCTCTGGCCGGAACCCCTCGACAGCCCGCAGCGCTTCGACCGGGCCTCGCGCCAGGAGATTCTCGCCCTGGTGCGGATCATCGAGCGCACGCCGCTGGCCGACGCGGCGGCCATCCAGGCCTTCACCGGGGTGAAGACGCCCAACGCCGAGGGCGTCGCCCGCTGGCTGGAGGAGACGCGCCGGCGCCTGCTGGCCAACTACCGGGCGGCGAGCCGCGGCTGCGACGGCGCGGCGGCCTGCCCGCCGGCCGCGGACTGGCCGGCGCTGGCGCTGCTGGCCGGCCGGGCCGCCGAGGACACGGCGATCCAGACCTGGCGGCAGGCCGCCGAAGGCTTCCACACCACCTACCTCTACGAACAGGTGCGCCTGGCCTCGCTGTTTCCGCGCATCACCAGCGAGATCGCCCGGCTGGACGACAGCGAGCTGACCGGCTTCGAACTGCCCGACCGGCAGTTCGCCCTGAGCTTCGACGACGGCCCCTCGGGCAACGACGAGACCGAGCGGCTGCTGCACTGGCTGCGCGAGCGCGGCTCCGGCGCCTTCTTCTTCGTCCTCGGCGAAAACCTCGAACGGCGCCTGGGCAAGGAGTCCGCCGCCGCGCTGGGCGAACGCTACCAAGGCCAGTGCCTGGCCTCCCACGGCTACAGCCACGTGCCGCACCAGAAACTGGCCGGCTGGCAGGACTCGCTGGACAAGACCGCCCGGCTGATCGCCCGCGTCCAGCCCGCCGGCCCGGCCGGCGGCGCCTGGTTCCGCCCGCCCTACGGGCAGCGCAATGCGGAGCAGATCGCCTACCTGAAAGCCCGCGACGGCCGCGTGGTGCTGTGGAACATCGACTCCCAGGACTGGAACGCCAAACTGCCACCCGCCGCCATGCAGGACCGGCTGATCACTCTGATGTTGCTCTGGCGCCGCGGCATCCTGCTGTTCCACGACATCCACCCCAAGGCCCGCACCGCCCTGCCGGGGATCGGGGCGTTCATGGAGAAGAGCGGGTTGTCGATGGTGGGGTGCGGGGAAGTGGTGAAGGGGTTGGCTGGGGAGTCTTGATGGGGATAAGTTGGGGGCCTATCGGCCATGGTGTATAACGCCCCGAAACGGTCGCCATGGCCGCGAAACCCTCGGTCTAGACAGGGATAGTGAAAATGACTAGGAATGTTATCCTCCACGCCCGTTCGGGTAGTTATGCACCAAATGGTGTGTTTGTTCACACCATTTGGTGTCGAATAGTAGTTAACCAACAATATCCACCATCGGGCGTAGGGAAACGTAAATGATGTGGAATCAATCGCCGAAAAAACCGAAAAAATCAGCTATACCCAGCACGGGGCTCCGGCGGAGCATAACGAAGTTAATGCACACGCCGGAGCCCCGTGCTGGGGGAGAGGCAAATTTTTCGATTTTCATTGCGCTTGAGCGCCTACCCCATTTACAGCCCGCTGCGCGGGACGGAGTGTATTGTCGGCTAACTAGTCGCTCAAACACACACTCGCAAAAAGCGCGCGAGCGGTGTTTAGCTCCGTTACGTTAGGCATAATTAGCTTTGTAGTTGGTGCAGGCAAGGAAGCCAAAGATCATCTTCTGTTCTCACTTCCTTCCTGCCCCATGGGTTCTGCCCGGCTTCGAGCCTGCGGCAAAATCACCCGGTGGCTGCTTCCGTTCGCCGCAAGGATGTGGCAGTAGCGTGCCTGGTACGGTGGCGGGTTTGGCTGTTTGGCGTGAATCGCTGGCTATTCGTGCATCCGCTTTGGCTTCAATGCCTAACATTCGGTTCAAGTCGTTCGCTTCGCTCACTGGGACGCCCGCGTACCGCGGCCGCCCCTTAACCTAAACGTTAGCCGCCATGAAGAAGCACACAATCCTGAAACTCCTCAATACGTTCCTCACAGTTTTATTTTCATTCAGCTTGACTGCAATATTTACAGTAGCTCCCGCTGCTTTTGGCTTTGGCTGGCCATACTCATCAAGAATCGGCAGTATTTTGGCAGTATTCTCATGGACAATAGGATTAGCTGCATGGGCAATTCTCATTGCCATGGGAGTGGCATGGGCCTACGACAAGAAGCTTCACAAATCCATCCCCATTACAGGAACAGTAATAGGAACTTTGAGTATTTTGCCGTGGATCCCTACCATCATCCCCATGCTCACACTCACACCAGCTTTGATCCTAGCGGTCAGGCTTGTTCGTTATCATTTGAATCTCACAAAAGACGACACAGGCTGCATACACGGTTAACAATGCGCTCAACTATCGCTCACTTCGTTCGCTGGACAGCCAAAAGCTACGCTTTTGCCTGCCTGTTAGCTTAATCGTTAGCTGCACATACAAACATCACAATCTAAGGTTTTATTGCTCTTCAACGAAAGGAGAAACAAAATGTTTCAAAAAGGTGCGTATCCCTTAATTATCGCCTTATTCTTAACTGGTTGCGGTTTGACCCCAATTCAAAAACAACAGGTAGCACAATTTGCAACCGCGACTGAGTCTGTAGCAAAGACAACTCAAGATCAATTCAAAACTACGCGAGACAAAGTCATTGAATTGGAAAGAAGAAGGCTAATAATGCGAAACGAAGCACCACCTAAAGATTTCGATCTAGATGGTGGGTTAAGTGAATCTGGAATCGCCACTCAAATAGCCACACTAAAGGCACTCCAATCGTATGGTGATATTCTAAATAAGCTGGCAACAAATGACCAAGGTGAGGCAATCGCCAAGGCGGCAAGGCGGCAAGGCGGCAACTAATTTTATGACGCAGTTTGAAGCTGCCAAACAAACTCAGGATGCAGCATACAAAATTGATGATAATAAGAAAAGCGCTGTATTAGGCGTGATAGGCATTGCCAGCACATGGTTTGTAGAAAGCAAAAAGAAGAAACACATAAAGCCAATTGTCGAGGCGTACTCTAAGGATGTCGGAAACCTAGCTGGATTATTAAGGAATGATCTTACCTTAGTCGAGGATTCTTTGTGCATTGAAGAATCAAAGCGAAAGGCTGCAACAAGTAAAATTGGTGTTATAGATATATATTGCACAAGCGCTGACGCGGTGAGTGAACTCTCGGGCGATGTACTCAAACAAAAAGATCTTTCTTACCAAGAAAGAGAGTTTGCATACAATTCCTATGTTCTTGCGCAGCAGGCAAAGGCTGAAATTAGCGCCTTATCTAGCCAGGGTAATGGTTTAGTATCTAAATTATCTAAAGCAAACGATCAACTTCTAAAAGTTATCGAAGATGACACCTACACTGCCGACGACATCAAGGCATTCGCTAAACAGGTAGAAGAACTGCAAACCCACATTAAAGTGCTGACCGGTAAATAGGAGAGAATATCATGGCCACAAAATCTTTTGTCCTCGTTAATTGCAGAAAATATCACTGAGCTAAAAAAATTAAAGGAGCTAAATCCCAGCAGAAAACTAAGCAACAGGCTGCAAGATATGTTTGACGCACTTCATCAGGCTCAAGGCAAAGAATGGGAGGAGCAGGTTGCGAAATACAAAGAAGCTAAAGATGCATTGGACAAAGCCAAACAAGCTGCACAGAATGCAATTAACGATCTAGCAAAGACAGCAGAAGCGATTGATAAAGCTGCCAGTGCATTCAAGGCCGTGTTAGCAGCTCTTGCTTTTGCTTTATGACCTGAAACAGCTAACAAACGCTTCGAGAGGGACGCTCCGCCAGCAAGCTGCACGTTAACCAACAATATCCACCATCGGGCGTAGGGAAACGTAAATGATGTGGAATCAATCGCCGAAAAAACCGAAAAATCGGCTATACCCAGCACGGGGCTCCGGCGGAGCATAACGAAGTTAATGCACACGCCGGAGCCCCGTGCTGGGGAGAGGCAAATTTTTCGATTTTCATTGCGCTTGAGCGCCTACCCCATTTACAGCCCGCTGCGCGGGACGGAGTGTATTGTCGGCTAACTAGTCGCTCAAACACACACTCGCAAAAAGCGCGCGAGCGGTGTTTAGCTCCGTTACGTTAGGCACAAACATTGACGAGGTAACCTTGAAGTTATTTCAATGGACTTTATTTGTAGACATGCTTGGCTACAGAGATGCAAATGGCTCTATATGCTCTGATGAAGACGCCAAAGACTTCGTCGAGTTCATGGAAACCAACAGAAAAATACTGGACTTCTCCAACCGCACAGAAGTCAAAGAACGATATAAGAACGACGAGTTCGATCTATACAAATACTATGACATCGACAGCTGCTTTGTTTCCGACTCAATCATAATTACATACAAACCAAAAGAAATTGACGAATCAATCAGCGAAGATCTTAGGTTTATGCACTCGGCAAATGCATTATTTATTATATGCATGAGGCTTCAGACAGTAATTTTCAACTGCTTTTCAGAAAAGGGTATTTTTCTAAGGGGCGGAATCTCCTCAAAGTACGCATATATTAAAGACAATTTCGCCGTAGGAGAGGGAGTAATTGAGGCATATCTAGCAGAAAGCGAGATTGCGAAAAACCCAAGGATTGTCTTGCACCCCAGCATTAGTGAAAACAATAAACTCATCGAAAAAATTGAGTATTTATCAGAGCTAATGTACGGCGGAAGATCCTTGATTCAAAGTGACCCTAAGGATGGGCACTTATTTTTAGACTATATCGGGTATACCCTATCCTCATCGAGTTTAAAAAGCGCAGCCGTCGCACGCGCAGCGCTTATCAACCCCATCGGGCTTATAGCGCAAAAATCGGTAACAAAAAAATTCATTCAACGTCACTCCGAAGCTCTCAAAAGAAAGCTAGATGAGATAAGAGGCAATCTAGAACGGGCCGAAAGCGAATCGAAAGAGCATGAAAAAATAGCAAGAGTTCTGAGTAAATTCATCTGGCTAAAGGAGTATCACAACAGAAGTATTGCTGTGGAAAAAGAACTGGAGAGCCACCTTATTGAATAACCACATGCCTAACAACTGGTTCAAACCGCTCGCTTCGCTCACTGGGACCGGCTAAAGCCGGCCCCTTAACCAAACGTTAGCCATCATCATGACCACACCCTCCGCACTCGCGAAATACCAAGCCCTGATTGACACACTTGTTGAACGGAATGAATGTGTTCTTGCGCGTCGCGTAAGAGAAGGCGATTTATGGCCTGAGCAGGCGACAAACTCCAAGTTCAACGCGCTCGTAGCCCCCCTCACACAAGAACAACGCAATCAGCTCGCCGAGCTTTTGCAGAGCGCACGGAACGGTGGCATCCATGATGTACTGGCAGTGCTCAGCGAAAAAATGAATCTACAAAATCTGAAGCTTGTTCAGGGAGGAGAAGAAATACTCAATGAACCGTATGGAACCGAAATCTACTATGACTGGGCGGCTCGCTCGGCCGGCGATGATTGGCCAGAAAATGCTGGCTAACCCTACGCTCAAGTTCGCTCCCTTCGGTCGCTGGGACGCGCCTTCGGCGCGCCCCTTAGCTATACGTTAGCTGCAATCAGAGTGCTGTGTACTAAACAACCACCGACTGAAGTCGGTGGGTTAGTGAGTAACGGACTGAAAGTCCGGATACGCGTCGGCTGAACGACGCGTCGCTTCAGTCCGGCTCCATCTTGAAGTTGTCGTTCGGGTTCGGCTCGAAATGGTGCTCCAGATACTGCTTGATCATCTCTTCCGTCATCTGCCCCACCGTCGCACAAAAATACCCCCGCGCCCAGAAATGCTGCCCCCAATAGCGTTTCTTCAGATGCGGAAACTCCTCAAACAACCGGCTCGCCGTTCGACCCTTGATCCGCCTCATGATCTCGCTCGGCGCCAAACCCGGCGGGCTACTCACCAAGATGTGCACGTGGTCCTTGCTCACCACGCCCTTCACTATCCGGATCTCAAACGCCTCACACGTTTGCCGCACCAACTCCCGCACTCGCTCCGCCACCTCACCACTCAGCACCTTGTAGCGATACTTCGTCACCCACACGAAGTGATATTCGATCTGGTAGACCGTGTGACTCCCGTATCGGTATTCCACCCCTCAGCCCTCCGTATCCGCCTCCGGAGGCTAAAGCTAACCGGCTGAAAGCCGGTGGTTTCAACCCTTTCTATGGAAAATGACGATTTGAAAGAAAGTCATTTCATTCCGAAATTTGTAGGAAAATGGATAAAGAAGACCTCTGTTACTGGATATATTCGTGAGAAAAATGAAGTCCACAAACGAGCACAAGATATAGCTAAAGAGCATTGGCTTTGTGGTGATTGTGAGCAACTGTTCTCTGGGTGGGAGCGTGAGTTTGCAAACAAGGTTTTTTATCCATTCGTGAATGAAGGAAAGTCGGTAGCGAACTACGGTAATTGGATGTCTAAGTTTTGTGCTTCACTTAGCTGGAGAACGCTGACCTATATTAGAAGTAAAAATCCAAATGACGAGAATGATGAAGAGCGCAAGGTGCTACTTGATGCTGCTCAGGAGCACCTTAGGAAATATTTGGTTGGTGAATCTGATAACCTAAATCAATATGAGCAACATTTGTTTCCATTGGAAAAAATTGAATCAACAGATAGCCACGATCTGCCGCCAAGTATCAATCGATATTTTCTAAGAATAATGAGCATGGACATAGTTGGAAATAGCACGGATCAGTACATTTTTACTAAACTTCCGTCATTTATGCTTCTTGGTGTGATCAAAGCTAAAAATGTAAAACCGATGAGGTCCAGCCGGATTGCGATTAATTCAGGAGTTCTTTCGCCTAGGGAATATAGATGGCCAGATGGCTTCGCAAGTTACATATTCGAAAAGGCTGACGAAGTTATCGAGTTGCATCAAAGCATACCCCAGAAACATCTAGATAGTTTCGATAAGTACATTCAAGAAAATCCTGAAAAGGTAATAAAGTCTAAACAATTCCAGGCGTTTTTAGATGATTATGAGAGGTTTGGTGATGATGTATTCAGCTAACAAGGTGGTGCAGTGGAGCCAGTTACGCTCCGCATTTTTTATGGTATCGCTTCGCTCTTTTTACCATAAAAAAAGCTCCACTACACTGGCCCACTGACCACGGCGTTAGGTTCCAAAATGACATGGATGACTAAATACACATTGGCAGTGATTCCCCCAGCTCTGCTTTTCACCTTCTGGAAGCTGGGAGTTTTTTCCTATCACTACTTCAACTGCCAAGGAAACATTAAAAATCTCGCCCCATGCTCAGTTGGTGGCGTTGATCTACTACCATGGCTAGGCTTCGGTATGTTCTGGAGCCCGATCCTATTTTGGCTATCGCTACCGATCTCTGCGTTTTTCTTAATAGATATCGGGGCAAAACACATTGGTTCAAAGCGGGGCGTGCAATGAAACCTAACAATGCGCTCAAATCGCTCACTTCGTTCGCTGGGACGGCGTTCCGCCGCCCCTTAGCTTAATCGTTGGGCAACAAGGAGAAAAAGCTGATGGACGCGACTAATCGAGATCGTAAGAAGACTTGGAAACTGCAACAGCGAAAGCTTGCGCAGGATGCATTTCCAATCTCCGACTCGTTGCTGGAGTCTATGTTCAAGGCCGTAGATGCAAAAGTCGAAGCCATGGGCTGCGACCACACGTTGAGATTTACTGAGTCATCGGGAAAAAAGGGGACAGATTTATTTTCGAGCCTCTTTCCATAGGATCAGCATTGTTATCGGCCCTGTTCCGCTGCAGAACTCGCTCGTTCCGACAGTGCCGCTGTTCACCGCAACCACGGAAAAACCTGTTCCCGATAACTCGGCCCGCCACCAGGCGGGCTGCCCGCTCTGCCAGTCGCCGCCGAGGCGTCGTTCGTGACACCACACCGTAAAAAGGGGCGACGCCGGGCTGCCCGGCAGCGCCCCGCCAAGCGCCCGCCTCAGCCGAAGAACCAGTAGCACACCCCGATCGACGCCAGCACGCCGCAGAGGTCCGCTAGCAGGGCGCAGCCCACCGCGTGGCGGGCGCGCTGGATGCCGACCGCGCCGAAGTACACGGCGAGCACGTAGAAGGTGGTTTCGGTGCTGCCCTGCACGGTGGCGGCGACCAGCGCGGGGAAGCTGTCCACCCCGTGGCTCTGCATGGTCTCGATCAGCAGGGCGCGCGCCGCGCTGCCGGAGAACGGCTTGACCAGCGCGGTGGGCAGGGCGTCGACGAAGCGCACGTCCCAGCCGGCCACCCCGGCCAGCCAGCGCAGGCCCTCCAGCACGTAGTCGAGCGCCCCGGAGGCGCGCAGCACGCCCACCGCGCAGAGCATGGCGACCAGGTAGGGCAGGAGGTTCTTCGCCACCTCGAAGCCCTCCTTGGCGCCTTCGACGAAGTGTTCGTAGACCGCCACCCGGCGCAGCGCCCCCATCACCAGGAACAGCAGGATCAGGCTGAACAGCACCAGGTTGCCGAGCAACGAGGACAGCGCCGCCAGCGCCGTCGCCGAGAGCCCGGCGAGCAGCGCCATGAAGGCGCCGAGCAGCAGCGCGCCGGGCAGCAGGTAGGCGAGCACCACCGGGTCCCAGAGCCGCAGGCGCTGCATGACGGCGACGCCGAGCAGCCCGGCGAGGGTCGAGGCGCTGGTCGCCAGGAGGATCGGCAGGAACACCAGGGTCGGATCGTCGGCGCCCTGCTGGGCGCGATACATGAAGATCGACACCGGCAGCAGGGTCAGCGAGGAGGCGTTGAGCACCAGGAAGAGAATCTGCGCGTTGCTCGCGGTGGTCGCGCTGGGGTTGAGCTCCTGCAGGGCGCGCATCGCCTTGAGGCCGATCGGCGTGGCGGCGTTGTCCAGGCCCAGGCCGTTGGCGGCGAAGTTGAGGGTGATCAGCCCGAGCGCCGGATGGCCGGGCGGCACCTCGGGCATCAGCCGGCGGAACAGCGGGCCGAGCAGGCGCGCCAGCAGCTCCACCAGCCCGGCCTTTTCGGCGATGCGCAGAAAACCCAGCCAGAGGGTGAGGGTGCCGAACAGCAGGACCATCACCTCCACCGCCAGCCGGGCCATGCCGAACAGGCTCTCGACCATCGCCGCGAACACCGCCGGTTCGCCGCCCAGCAGCCAGCGGCCGAAGGCGGTCAGCGCGGCGATCAGGAAAAAACCCAGCCAGAGGCCGTTGAGCATGTCGATCTCCCGGAAAACGTGGCGCCCATGATAGCGAGTCCGGCGCTGCCGGGCGCGCCGCAGCCCGGTCACCTTTCCGCAACGGCGCCGGTGTACTGCTATACCTGTCTGATCCAGCCAGGAGGCGCCATCATGAAGAAGATCCTCGTCCTCTACTATTCCATGTACGGCCATATCGAGCGCATGGCCGAAGCGGTGGCCGAGGGCGCGCGCAGCGTGCCGGGGGTGGAGGTGACCCTCAAGCGGGTGCCCGAGACCATGCCCGAAGAGCTGGCGCGCAAGGCCGGCGCCAAGCTCGACCAGAGCGCGCCGGTGGCCGAGCCGAAGGAGCTGGCCGACTACGACGCCATCCTGTTCGGCACGCCGACGCGCTTCGGCAACATGGCCGGGCAGATGCGCAGCTTCCTCGACCAGACCGGCGGGCTGTGGGTCGGCGGCGCGCTGATCGGCAAGTTCGCCAGCGTGTTCACCAGCACCGGCACCGGCGGCGGTTCGGAAACCACCATCACGTCCTTCTGGCATACCCTGGCGCACCACGGCATGCTGATCGTCGGCCTGCCCTATGCGCTGCCGGAACTCAGCGACGTCGGCGAGGTGCGCGGCGGCTCGCCCTACGGCGCGGCGACCATCGCCGGCGCGGACGGCTCGCGCCGGCCGAGCGAGAAAGAGCTGATCCTGGCCCGCTTCCAGGGCGCCCATGTGGCCCGCCTGGCGGTGCGCCTGCAGTAGCGGCGGCCCTTTGGCGGCCTGGCCGGTCGTCGGCCGACGGATGGATCATGGTCGTAAAGGCCTTTCGGCGATGACATTCTGATATCACACTCTGTGCAGTTTTCGGTCGTACTTCCCCGGGATGGTGGCGCCGTTTCTGCGCGTGGCGAACGATGCGGTGACGTGCCTCGAGAGGGGCCGTCGCGCTCGGACGAGCGCTCCAGGGCCAAGGATCGGCGCCAGCATTCCACCGGGGTCCGGGAACGGGGCTTGCCGGTGGCCATTTTTCCGCCAGGGGCCTTATGCACCGAGTCGATCTGCGCCGATTGATCCTGCTGCTGACGATCGCCGCCACTCTGCTGACCTTCGCCATCAGTTTCCATGCCAGCTACCAGACCCTGCGCAGCCAGCTGATGGGCCAGACGCTGGAGGCCAACCGCGCCTATGCCGCCAAGCTGGCGCACAGTACCGACAACTTCCTCAAGGCGGCGCAGCGGCAGCTCGCCTACAGCGCCGCCCTGCTGCCGGAGATGCTCGGCCAGGTGGAGCGGCTCGACGCCGAGGTCACGCGCCTGAAGGAGCAGACCGGCACCTTCAACGGGGTCTTCATCGTCTGCGCCAAGGGCCGGGTAAAGGCTGTCGCGCCCTGGCGCCCAGGGCTGGTCGACAGCGTGCTGCGGACCGAGGGCGCCCAGCGGGCGCTGGCCGCGCGAGCGCCCCTGATCAGCACGCCCTATGTCGGCCTGCGCGGGCATCTGCTGGTCTTCCTGTCGCAGCCGATCTTCGCTCCGGACGGCCGCTACCTGGGCTATGTCGGCGGCGCCATCCACTTGGGGGAAAGCGACGGCAGCCTGCAGGCGCTGCTCGGCAACCACTATTACCAGGACGGTTCGCAGCTGTATGTGGTGGACGGCAACCGGCATCTGCTCCATCACCAGGACCCGTCGCGAACCGGCGGGGTCGCCGCCGGCAACGCGGCGGTCGAGGCCGTGCTGCGGGGCGAGGAGGGCAGCCGGCGGCTGCGCGACGCGAGCGGCATCGACATGCTCGCCGGCTATGCCCCGGTGCCCAGCAGCGGCTGGGGCGTGGTCGCCCAGCGGCCCACCGCGGCCACGCTGAAGGCGCTGGACGGGCTGATGCTGGATATCCTGCTCAATGCGCTGCCATTCTTCATCCCGGTGCTGGCGGCCATCTGGTGGCTGTCGCAGCTGATCGCCCGGCCGCTGCGCCAGCTGGCCGTCACCGCCCGGCACTGGGAGCACGCGGCCGCCCGGACAGAGATCCGTCAGGTACGCTCCTGGTATTTCGAGGCCGAGCAGCTCAGGCTCGCCATGCTCGGCGGCCTGTCCCTGCTGCACCGCAAGCTCGGCCAGCTCAACCAGGAAAACGTCACCGACCCGCTGACCGGCCTGGCCAACCGCCGGGGCCTGCAGCTCGCCCTGGAGCGCTGGCAGGAGCAGAACCGGCCCTTCGCGGCGATCGCCGTGGACATCGACCACTTCAAGCAGGTCAACGACACCTACGGCCATGACGTTGGCGACCGGGTGCTGCAGCACGTCAGCCGGCTGATGCGCAGCGTGTCCCGCAGCGGCGACCTGGTCTGCCGGGGCGGCGGCGAGGAGTTCATCCTGCTGCTGCCGGAGGCCGGCCTGGAGGCGGCGGCGCAGGTCGCCGAGCGCCTGCGGGCCCTGAGCGGCCAGACGAAAAGTCCCACCGGCGGCTGCGTCACCCTGTCGGCCGGGGTCGCCCACTGGCCGAGCTGCGCCGCTTCACCGAGCGCGGTTCTCAAGCTCGCCGACGAGGCGCTGTACCGGGCCAAGCGTAGCGGCCGCAACCGGATCGCCCTGGCCGGGCAGCTGGAAGTCGGGAGCGAGGACGCGCCGGTGAGCTGACGGCGACGGGAGAGGGGGAGGGCGGAGGAAAGGACGCCGGGCAGGCCGGCGCCCCGGAGCGCTTACTTCTGGGTCAGGACCCACGCGGCGAGAGCCTTGGCCTCCTCGTCGGTGACCGCGTTCGGCGGCATCGGGATCTGCCCCCAGGTGCCCGAGCCGCCGCTCTTGATCTTGGCGGCGAGCAGGGCGGCCGCATCGGCCTGGCCGGCGTACTTGGCGGCGACGTCCTTGTAGGAAGGGCCGACCAGCTTGGTGTCGATAGCGTGGCAGACCGAGCAGCCCTTGGTCTTGTACAGTTCGCCGCCGTCCGCGGCCAGCACCGGCTGCAGGACCAGCGCACCGCCGAGGGCGAACAACGGAACCAGGATCTTCTTCATATGGCTTCCTCAACGCTGACGAGGACGGAATCGGATGCCCGCCCTCCGTTATTCCAGTGCAACTCCGCACTGGTCACATCACGTTAGAGTCTCCCGGCGGAACAAATCAATCCTCCCCGCCGCCTTCTTCGCCGCACGTCTCAGAACCACAGTCGGATGCCGGCGACGAAACGGGTCTCCTCGTCGTCCTCGCCTTTGGCGCGGGCCAGGTCGCCGCTTTCGCCGTACAAGCGGTTCCAGGTGACGCCGAGGTAGGGGGCGAACTGGCGGGTGAACTCGTAGCGCAGCCTGAGCCCCGCCTCGACGTCGCCCAGGCCGGAGCCGACGCCGCGTTCGCGGTCGTTGCGGCCGTAGAGATTGATCTCGGTCGTCGGCTGGAGGATCAGCCGGTTGGTGAGCAGGAGGCTGTAGTCGCCCTCCAAGCGCAGGGAACTCTGACCGCCCTCGCCGAGGTAGGCGGTGACTTCCGTCTCGAGGCCGTAGAAGGGCATGCCCTGGATACCGAAGCCGCCCCAGGTCTGCGGCGAGCCGGGCTTGAAGTCCTGGCGCAGGCCGCCGACCAGATCCCACCAGGGACCGATGGCGTGCCCCCAGAGCGCCTGGAACTCGGCCCGCTCGGTGCGCCCGTTGGTACGCTCGCCCTCCGAACGCACCCAGAGCCGGTCGACATTGCCGCCGATCCAGCCTTTAGCGTCCCAGACCAGGGCGCTGCCGTCGTCGGCATCCTGGTATTCGAGCTTGTCGAAGAGCAGGAAGCTGTTGAGGGACCGGCCGTGGGGCGAATGGGCGGATAGCACCGGGAAAGCCGCGGCGCGGTCGGCGTCGGTAAGGGCCGGGACGTTCGGCGGCCGGGAGACGGCCGACGAGCGCTGGGCGTGGCCCGTGCCGCCATGCGTGCCGTGATCCATCCGCATCCCGCCATGCCCCCCCTGGCCGTGTTGCATCTCCATATCGTCCGACGCTTCGTCGCCGTGCCCCATCTCGCCATGGTCCATCGCACCATGTGCCATGGGCTCGGCCGGCGCCGCCGGGTGCCGCGCGTGGCCGGCGTGCTCGTCGGCGCCCAGCGCGGACAGAGGCGCGGCGACCAGCGCGGCGGCAAGGGCCGCGGCGCGGGAGGTGGGCGTCGGGAATTTGCGCAGGGCGGCCATCACTCCTCCACCCGCACTTCGCGGAACATGCCCGTCTCCATGTGGAACATCAGGTGGCAGTGATAGGCCCAGCGGCCCAGGGCGTTGGCGGTGACGCGGTAGCTGCGCTTCGAGCCGGGCGGCATGTCGAGGGTGTGCTTGCGCACCAGGAAATTGCCCTGCTCGTCCTCCAGGTCGCTCCACATACCGTGGAGGTGGATCGGGTGGGTCATCATGGTGTCGTTGACCAGGACGATGCGCAGCCGTTCGCCGTACTTCAGGCGCAGCGGCTCGGCGTCGGCGAAGGGAATGCCGTCGAACGACCAGGCGAACTTCTCCATATGGCCGGTCAGGTGCAGTTCGAGGGTGCGGCCCGGCGCGCGGCCGTCCGGGTCGGCGAAGGCGCTGCGCAGGTCGGCGTAGGTCAGCACCCGGCGGCCGTTGTCGCGCAGGCCGAAGCCGGGATCGTCCAGCTTGGCCGTGGGCATCATGGTCTGCATGTCGACCAGCGGACTGCCGGTTTCCGAAGCCGGGTGGACCTGCATCTCGCCGCCCGCGCCGCCGTGGTTCATGGCGCCGTGGTCCATGTCCGCCATGTCGCCATGGTCCATACCTGCCATGCCCTCGTGAGCGGCGGGCGCCGTGCTCCCGTGCGCGCCGTGCTCCATGCCGCCGTGCCCCATGTCGGCCATGCTCAGGCGCGGACGCGGATCGGGCGCGGGTACCGGCGCGCTCAGTCCCTCGCGCCGCGCCAGGGTGCCGCGGGCGTAGCCGCTGCGGTCCAGGGACTGGGCGAACAGAGTGTAGGCCTCGGCGTCCTGCGGCTCGACGATCACGTCGTAGGTCTCGGCCACGGCGATGCGGAATTCGTCGACGCTCACCGGCTCGACGTACTGCCCGTCGGCGGCCACCACGGTCATCTTCAGGCCGGGGATGCGCACGTCGAAGTAGGTCATCGCCGAGGCGTTGATGAAGCGCAGGCGGACCCGCTCGCCGGGGCGGAACAACCCGGTCCAGTTGCCGGCGGGGGCCTGGCCGTTCAGCAGGTAGGTGTAGGTGTAGCCGCTGACGTCGGCCAGGTCGGTGGGGGTCATGCGCATCGCCGCCCAGGCCTTGCGCTCGGCGACGGTCGCCGCCCAGCCGTGCTCGCCGACGTCGGCGATGAAGTCGCCGACGGTACGCTTGTGGAAGTTGTAGTAGCCCGACTGCTTCTTGAGCTTCTTCAGGACCCGCGCCGGGTTCTCGTCGGTCCAGTCGCTGAGCATCACCACGTAGTCGCGCTCGTACTGGAAGGGCTCGGGCTCGCGCGGATCGACGATCAGCGCGCCGTACACGCCGGTCTGCTCCTGGAAGCCCGAGTGGCCGTGGTACCAGTAGGTGCCGCTCTGCTTCACCTTGAAGCGGTATTCGTAGAGGCCGCCGGGGGCGATGCCGTCGAAGCTCAGGCCCGGCACGCCGTCCATGTTGGCCGGCAGGAGGATGCCGTGCCAGTGGATCGAGGTGTCCTCGTCCAGGCGGTTGCGCACCCGCAGGGTGACGGTGTCGCCCTCGCGCCAGCGCAGGGTGGGGCCGGGCAGGGAGCCGTTGATGGTGGTGGCGATACGCGGCGAGCCGGTGAGGTTCACCGGGGTTTCGCCGATGGCGAGGTCGAAGTCGCTGCCGGAAAGCAGCGCGGGCCGATCCGGGCCGCCCAGCGCCCAGACCGGCGCCCGCCAGAGGCCGAAGCCGGCGAGGAGGCCGCCGGCGGCGAGCCCCTTGACGAAGGTCCGCCGCGAGGTTTTGCAATGCATGCCGTTGATGTCCAGTCGATCGGAAAAACAGGGCCGCGCAAGGCGGCGTTCCGGAAAACTGCCATATCCGGCGAAGGGGGGTGATTACAATTCGGTAAGGTGGGACAAGACCGGCGGACGCCCGGCCCCTTGGACTATGCTTGCTCGACAGCGCGGCACGCCGGAACCTGCCGCGACCCATCCATGACCAACCGAGTGGAGCCGCACCATGTCGCTGTTCAAGACCCACCGCACGTCCCAGGCCGAGGCACGGCTCGAGAAGGAGATCCACGACCTGATGCACGCCCTGGAGCATCTCAAGGCCAGCGCCTCGCACGACGCCCAGCACAGCTACGAGCAGCTTCGGGAACGCGCCGAAGGCCTGCTGCAGCACTCCTGCCAGCGTGGCAGCGAGACCTGCCACAGCCTGTCCCGCCACTGCCAACAGGTCGGCCAGTGCGCCTGCAACTGCGTCCGCGCCCACCCCTGGGCCAGCCTGGCGGCGGGGGTGGGCGTCGCCGCGCTGCTCGGCCTGCTGGTCGCCCGCGGCCGGGACGACTAAGTAGCCGTCAGATCTGGCGGCGCAGCTCGGCCAGCACGCTGGCGGTTTCCGGACGGACGCCGCGCCATAGCTGGAAGGATTCGGCGGCCTGCTCGACCAGCATGCCCAGGCCGTCGCGGGTCCGCGCCGCGCCCTGCTGCTGGGCCCAGTGGCAGAAGGGCGTGGCCTCGCGGCCGTACATCATGTCGTAGCAGAAGCCGCGGCCCGACTGGATCATCCCGCTGGGCAGCGGCGGCAGCTCGCCGGCCAGGCTTGCCGAGGTGCCGTTGACGATCAGGTCGAACGGTCCCTGCAGCGCGGCGAAGGTACAGGCGCTCAGCGGGCCGAGTTCGGCGAACTCGTCGACCAGTTGCTCGGCCTTGTCCTCGCTGCGATTGGCGATCACCAGCGCCGCCGGGCGCTCCGCCAACAGCGGCTCGAGCACCCCGCGCACCGCGCCGCCGGCACCGAGCAGCAGGATGCGCAGCCCCGCCAGGGTCAGGCCGGCCTGCTGGAGATCGCGCACCAGCCCGGCGCCGTCGGTGTTGTCGCCGAGCAGCGCGCCGTCCGCGAGCTTCATCAGGGTGTTCACCGCTCCGGCACGTTGGGCGCGGGGGGTGAGCCGGTCGGCCAGGCGGAAGGCGTCCTCCTTGAAGGGCACGGTGACGTTGGCGCCCCGGCCGTCGGCGAAGAAAGCCCGGGCCGCCCCGGCGAAATCATCCAGCGGTGCCAGCCGGGGCTCGTAGCTGAGCACCTGGCCGGTCTGCGCGGCGAACAGGCGGTGGATCTGCGGTGACTTGCTGTGGCCGATGGGATTGCCGAACACGGCGTAGCGGTCCATGGGAGTCCTCGGGAGTTGTCGTAGTTGTCGTAGGGTGGGTCAGGCCGCAGGCCGTAACCCACCGACCGGCCGCAGGGCCGGCAATCGGGATGCCTGCCGGCATCCTTGGTGGGTTACGCCGCATGGCGGCTAACCCACCCTACGGATGGAGGTTCAGGGCTGGCCGGCCAGCCAGTCGCGGTCGGTGAGGAAGTACTCGGTCAGGCGCGCCTCGGGCGTGCCCGGCGCGGGTTTCCAGTCGTAGCCCCAGCGCACCTCGGCCGGCAGCGACATGAGGATCGACTCGGTGCGCCCGCCGGACTGCAGGCCGAACAGGGTGCCGCGGTCGTAGACTAGGTTGAACTCCACGTAGCGGCCGTGGCGATAGGCCTGGAACTCGCGCTCGCGCTCGCCGTAGGGGGTGTCCTTGCGCTTCTGCACGATCGGCAGGTAGGCCTGGAGGTAGGCATCGCCGACGGCGCGCAGGAAGGCGAAGCTGGTATCGAAATCCCAGGCGTTGAGGTCGTCGAAGAACAGCCCGCCGATGCCGCGCGGCTCGTTGCGGTGCTTGAGGTGGAAGTAGCGGTCGCACCATTCCTTGAAGCGCGGGTAGACGTCGGCGCCGAAGGGCGCACAGGCGTCGCGGGCGACCTGGTGCCAGAACACGCAGTCTTCCTCGACGGCGTAGTAGGGGGTCAGGTCGAAGCCGCCGCCGAACCACCAGACCGGCGCCTCGCCCTCCTTCTCGGCGACGAACAGCCGCACGTTGGCGTGGGAGGTCGGCACGTGAGGGTTGCGCGGGTGGATCACCAGGGACACGCCGAGGGCCTGGAAGCCCCGCCCGGCCAGCTCCGGCCGGTGGGCGCTGGCCGACGGCGGCAGGCCGGCGCCGTACACGTGGGAGAAGTTGACGCCACCCTTCTCGATCAGCGCGCCGTTCTCCAGCACCCGGGTACGCCCACCGCCGCCGCCCTCGCGCAGCCAGGCCTCCTCGCGAAAGCGCGCGCCGCCGTCCTCGGCCTCGAGGGCGGCGCAGATGCGGTCTTGCAGGTCAAGCAGGTAGGCCTTCACGGCCTCGATTTGATCGTTCACGGCGTTTCCCATGTTGAAAGCGGCACTGGACAAGGCGGCCCGGAGGCCCGGACGGGCCGCTAGCATAGCATCGCGCAATCCCTTGCCGAAGTTGACGGGACGGAGGGCTTGGCGCATGGATAGCACCTTCGTCGCGGCCCGCAGACGGGCACCCCAGCGATCCTCCGGAGGAACAGAGCAGATGGCCAAGCGCATCCAGATCAGCCGCCACGGCGGCCCCGAGGTCCTCGAATGGGCCGACTACACGCCGCCGGAACCCGGCCCGCACGAGGTTCGGGTGCGCAACCGGGCGATCGGCCTGAACTTCATCGACACCTACTACCGCAGCGGCCTCTATGCGCCACCGCAGCTACCGTCGGGCCTCGGCCTGGAAGGCGCCGGGGTGGTCGAGGCGGTCGGCAGCCAGGTCGAGCGCGTGCGGATCGGCGAGCGGGTCGCCTATGCCGGCGGCCCGCTGGGCGCCTACGCCGAGCTGCACGTGCTGCCGGCGGACAAGCTGGTCAGGCTGCCGGACGACATCGATTTCGAACAGGCCGCCGCGACGCTGCTCAAGGGCCTCACCGTGCAGTACCTGCTGCGCCAGATCGGCCGTTTCCAGGGCGGCGAGACGATCCTCTTCCACGCCGCGGCCGGCGGCGTCGGCAGCCTCGCCTGCCAGTGGGCGAAGGCGCTCGGGCTCAAGCTGATCGGCACCGTCGGCTCACCGGAGAAGGCCGAACGGGCCAAAGCCCTGGGCGCCTGGGCGACCATCGACTACCGCCGCGAGAACGTCGCGCAGCGGGTGCTTGAGCTGACCGAGGGACGCAAGTGCCCGGTGGTCTACGACTCGGTCGGCAAGGACACCTGGGAAACCTCGCTGGACTGCGTCGCCCCGCGCGGCCTGCTGGTCAGCTTCGGCAACGCTTCCGGGCCGGTGAGCGGGGTCAACCTCGGGGTGCTGGCGCAGAAGGGCTCGCTGTTCGTCACCCGCCCGACCCTGGCCGGCTACGCCGACACCCCGGAACGCCAGCAGGCGATGGCCGACGAGCTGTTCGCGATGCTCGGCAGCGGCCAGGTGCGGGTCGAGATCGGCCAGCGCTTCCCCCTCGCCGAGGCCGCCCGCGCCCAGGAGGCGCTGACCTCGCGCCGGACCACTGGCTCGACCATCCTGTTGCCGTAGCGGCTAGGCCGGGCGGATCACCTGGCCGCTGGCCAGGTCGCGGATCAGGCTCGGGTTGCGCCGCCCGCCCAGGGCGCCGCCGAGCACGGCGTCCAGTCGGCGCGGGAAATACTGTTCGACGCGCAGCCGCGAACGCGCGGCAGGATGGCCGGCAGGGTTGGCCGAGGTCGACACCAGCGGGCCGGCGAGGCGGCACAGCGCACGCACCAGCGGGTGGTCGCTGACGCGCAGGGCGACGCTCGGGTGGCGGCCGGTGATCCACGCCGGCAGGCGGCCCCGGTGCGGCACCAGCCAGGTGTTCGGCCCCGGCCAGGTTGCGGCCAGGCGTTCGAGCCAGGCCGCCGGCAGGTCGGCGAGCAGGAAGTCGAACTGCCGGACGTCGGCGGCGACCAGGATCAGGCCCTTCGCCTGCGGTCGCGCCTTGAGTGCCAGCAGGCGGCGCACTGCGGCCTCGTTCCACGGGTCGCAACCCAGGCCCCAGACGGCCTCGGTCGGATAGGCGATCACCCCGCCTGCACGCAGCACCCGCACCACCTGTCGCACCCGCCAACTGCCGTGCATCGCTTGCCTCCGGAAAAATCGTCGGCGCAGTGTACCCAAGGCGCCGGCGGCGACGAAGTCCATCAGCCGGCGCGGCCCAGCCAGCGGGTGCCTTCGCGGGCCACCGCACCGTCCAGCTCCAGTTCGGTGAGCGTCGCCAGCACCCGGGCGAGCGGCCAGCCGCTGGCCAGGGCCAGCTCCTCGCTGGTCTGCGGGGCGGCGTGGAGCAGGGCCAGCAGCGGATGCCGCTCGTCGGCCGGGGCCGACGGCTGAGGCGCCGGCGCGAGGTTCTGCCAGCCGCGCAGCGCCTCGAGGATGTGCTCGACGCTTTCCACCAAGGTCGCGCCGTCGCGGATCAGCTGGTGGCAGCCGCGGGCGCCGGGATGGTGAATCGAGCCGGGAATCGCGTAGACCTCGCGGCCTTGCTCGGCAGCCAGGCGGGCGGTGATCAGCGAGCCGCTGGAAGGACTGGCCTCGACCACCAGCACGCCGAGGGACAGGCCGCTGATGATCCGGTTGCGGCGCGGGAAATTGCTTGCCTGGGGCGGGCAGTCCAGCGGCAGTTCGGAGACCAGCGCGCCGCCGCCGGCGAGGATCTCCGCCGCCAACCGCTCGTGGCGCGCCGGATACAGCCGCTTGAGGCCGGTACCGAGCACCGCCACGGTCCGTCCGCCGGCATCCAGCGCCCCCTGGTGGGCGGCGCCGTCGATGCCCAGGGCCAGCCCGCTGGTGACCACGAAGCCGGCGCCGGCAAGATGCCGGGCGAAGGCGCGGGCAGTGTCCAGCCCGGGTTTCGAGGCACGCCGGCTGCCGACCATGGCCAGTTGCGGCCGCTCCAGAAGCGTCGGGTCGCCTTCGACGAAGAGCAGCGGCGGGGCGTCGTCCAGCTCGGCCAGCAGGGCCGGGTAGGCGGGTTCGCCGAGCACCAGCAGCTGCCGCCGCGGCTCCTCCAGCCAGGCGAGGGCGAGCGCGGACTGCTGGCGGACCTCGGCGCTGCGCCGCGCCTCGGCACACTCGGCCGGCAGCCCCAGCGCGCGCCAGGCGGCGGCCGGCGCGCTGAGCGCCGCCGAGGCGCTGACAAAGGCCTCGAGCAGACGGCGATGGCGGCGCGGGCCGAGTCCGGGCAGGGCGTGCAGGCGCAGGCGCGCCTCGAGTTCGGCGGGCGAGAGGGACATGGGGCGATCATCCTTGATCCATGGAACGAAAGGGCGGGAGAGGGCGAAGCGGGGTAGCGCAGAGTCAGGGGTTGCGCACCTTGTCCATCACCGCCAGCTGGCGGCTGGCGGTGAGGACCAGGCCATAGCTGAGCCGCGCGTAGGTGCGGAACACCATCAAGAGGCCGGAGCGCTCGTCGGGGATCTTCACCGACTCGCCGGTGACGCGGTCGCGCACGGTTTCGCCGGTCTTGTACACCGCCAGCACGTTGCCCTCGGCCAGGCCGTCCAGGCTGCCGCGGCTCAGGGTGACCACGTCGAAGGCGCCGACCTGGGTCACCCCGCGCGGCACGTCGAGGATCACCCCCTCGACCGGGGCGGCCGGCTCGCTGGGCACGAAGGTGGAGTTGACGGCCCGCTCCTCGGTGGGAAACAGGCGGTCGCCGAGGCGCACTTCCTGGGTCGAGCGCTTAAGCACCAGGGTGGCGATGTCGCCTTCCTCGGCGACCACCTCGCCGGTGCCGATGTCGTCGGCGTTGATGCCGAGCGGTTTCTGGGTCTGCGGGTCGAGGTAGGTCTTGCCCTGGCGGAAGATCCCGTACACCGTCTCGCCGGCGGAAAAGTTGCCGCGCGCGTAGACCCGGTCGCCGGCACCGCTGACCACCCGTTCGGCATTGCCGGCGACCACGTAGGGCGCCTTCTGGAACTGCGCGGGGTCGTCGACGATCCGGTTGTTGAGCAGGAAGCTGCCGATCTTCTCCAGCGGAATGGTCGGGATGGCCTGGACCATCGGCGCGCTGCGGATTTGCGGCGACAGCTTGATGGTGCCGCGGCTGGCGCCGCGGTTGAGCATCAGGCGCGGCTGGCCGTCGACGTAGACCAGGCTCAGCACGTCGCCCGGATAGATCAGGTGGGGATTCTCGATCTGCGGGTTGACCTGCCAGAGCTGCGGCCACTGCCAGGGCGCACGAAGGAACTTGCCGGAAATGTCCCACAGGGTATCGCCCCGGGCGACCGTGTAGCTCTGCGGATGATCCTCGCGGAGCCGCACCTCGGCCTGCGCCAGAGAGCCGCCGGCGACCAGCAGCAGCAGGGCGAGTAGTGATTTCCTCATGCGGTGAATCCCTTTATCATGTGCCTTCGCGTGAAACGCCCGAGTGCCGCCGGATTTCCCTTCGGGATCGCGGCGTAAAGCCGTTTTTTCAATGCTGCTCAGCATCTTAGCAGCAGCCGTTTTGAACAATTCCCCAAGTGCATCACAAACGCATATGGCGATACTGAACATCCTCGAATTCCCCGACCCGCGCCTGCGCGCCGTCGCCAAACCCATCGAGTCGGTGGACGACGAGCTGCGCCAGCTGATCGACGACATGTTCGAAACCATGTACGCCGCGCCCGGCATCGGTCTGGCGGCGACCCAGGTGAACGTGCACAAACGCCTGGTGGTGATGGACCTGTCCGAGGACAAGAGCGAGCCGCAGGTGTTCATCAACCCGGAATTCGAGCCGCTCACCGAGGAGCTGGGTCCCTACCAGGAAGGCTGCCTGTCGGTGCCCGGCTTCTACGAGAACGTCGAGCGCCCGCTGCAGGTTCGCATCCGCGCTCTGGATCGCGACGGCCAGCCCTTCGAGCTGGTCGCCGAAGGCCTGCTGGCGGTGTGCATCCAGCACGAGTGCGACCACCTGAACGGCAAGCTGTTCGTCGACTATCTGTCGACGCTCAAGCGCGACCGCATCCGCAAGAAGCTGGAGAAGCAGCATCGCCAACACGGCTGAGTACCCCTCCCTGCGAAGGCTTGCTGCGGCAAGCCTTTTTCTTTCTTGAGCGAGAGACCATGACCCAGCCTTTGCGCATCGTCTTCGCCGGCACGCCCGAATTCGCCGCCGAACACCTTGAGGCCCTGCTGGCCGCCGGCCAGCGGCCGATCGCCGTCTACACCCAACCGGACCGTCCCGCCGGGCGCGGCCAGAAGCTGATGCCCAGCCCGGTGAAGCAGCTCGCCCTGCAGCACGGCATCCCCGTCCACCAGCCTTTGACCCTGCGCGACCCCGCCGCGCAGGCGGAACTCGCGGCACTCGATCCCGACCTGATGGTGGTGGTCGCCTACGGGCTGATCCTGCCGCAGACGGTGCTGGACATCCCGCGCCTCGGTTGCATCAACAGCCACGCCTCGCTGCTGCCGCGCTGGCGCGGCGCGGCGCCGATCCAGCGCGCCATCGAGGCCGGCGACGGCGAGTCCGGGGTCACCGTGATGCGCATGGAGGCCGGCCTGGACACCGGACCGATGCTGCTCAAGGTCGCCACCCCGATCCGGCCCGCCGACACCGGCGGCAGCCTCCACGACCGCCTGGCCGGACTGGGCGCCGCGGCGCTGGTCGAGGCCATCGGCCGGCTGGCCGCCGGCGAGCTTCAAGGCGAGCGGCAGGACGATGCCCTGGCGACCTATGCCCACAAGCTGAACAAGGACGAGGCGCGCCTCGACTGGAACCGTCCGGCCGTGGAGCTGGAACGGCTGATCCGCGCCTTCGATCCCTGGCCGGTCAGCCACACCAGCCTGAACGGCACGCCGCTGAAGGTGTTCGCTGCATTCGTCGAGCCGGGCAGCGGCGCGCCGGGGACTCTCCTCGCCGTCGGCCGCGATGGCCTGACCGTCGCCTGCGGCGGCGGCGCCCTGCGCCTCACCCGCCTGCAACTGCCGGGCGGCAAGCCGCTGGCCTTCGCCGAGCTGTACCACAGCCGCCGCGAGCAGTTCGCCGTCGGCCAGGTGCTGGGGACATGAGCCTGAATCCGCGCCTGGCCGCCGCCCGCGCGCTGACGGCGGTGCTCGCCGGCAAGGCGTCGCTCGCCGCTCTGCCGGCCCAGCTGGAACAGGTCGAACCGCGCGACCGCGCGCTGGCCCAGGAACTCGCCTTCGGCGCCGCCCGCTGGCAGCCGCGCCTGGCCCTGCTCGCCGAACGACTGCTGCAGAAGCCGCTCAAAGCTGCCGACCGGGATGTCGAAGCGCTGCTGCTGATCGGCCTGTACCAGCTGCTGTACACCCGCATCCCCGCCCATGCGGCGATCGGCGAAACCGTGGCCTGTGCCGCAGTGCTGAAGAAGCCCTGGGCCAAGGGCCTGTTGAACGCCGTGCTGCGCCGCGTGCAGCGCGAGGGCACGGCGCTGCTCGCCGGCCTGGAGGGCGATCCGGTGTCGCGCACCGCCCATCCGCGCTGGTTGCAGCAGGCGCTGAAGGCGCACTGGCCGGAGCACTGGGAAGCCATCTGCGCCGCCAACAACGAGCACCCGCCGCTGACCCTGCGGGTCAACCGCCGGCAGGTTGCGCGCGACGCCTACCTCACCGAGCTGGAGGAGGCCGGCATCCCGGCCAGCGCCTGCCGCTTCAGCCGCGACGGCATCCTGCTCGGCGAGGCGCGCGACGTGCGCAACCTGCCGGGCTTCGCCGAGGGCCGCTTCAGCGTGCAGGACGAAGCCGCCCAGCTGGCCGCCCCCCTGCTCGAGCTGATGCCCGGCCAGCGCGTGCTGGATGCCTGCTGCGCGCCGGGCGGCAAGACCTGTCACCTGCTGGAAACCGAGCCGCGGCTGGCCGAGCTGGTCGCCGTCGACCTGGAGGAACGGCGTCTCGAACGGGTCCGCGAGAACTTCGCCCGGCTGGGTCTGACGGCCCGGCTGATCGCCGCCGACGCGCGGGCCACCGAAACCTGGTGGGACGGTCGCCGCTTCCAGCGCATCCTGCTCGACGCGCCCTGTTCCGCCACCGGGGTGATCCGTCGCCATCCGGACATCAAGCTGACCCGCCAGCCCGAGGACATTCCCGCCCTGGCCGGCCTGCAGGGCGAGCTGCTCGACGCCCTCTGGCCGACCCTGGAGGTCGGCGGCATCCTGCTCTATGCCACCTGCTCGGTCCTCCCGGCGGAGAACAGCGACACCATTGCCGCCTTTCTCGCCCGCACCCCCGGTGCCCGCGAGCTGGACGTCGCCGCCAGCTTCGCCGGGGCCAAGCCGGGCCTGGCGCAACGCCACGGCCGCCAGCTGCTGCCGCAGCCCCACGGCCACGACGGCTTCTACTATGCCAAGTTGATCAAGATCGCCGCCGGTCCGCGCGGCTGAGGACAGACCCGATGAAGATCATCATTCTTGGCGCCGGCCAGGTCGGCGGCACCCTGGCCGAGCACCTGGCCAGCGAGGCCAACGACATCACCGTGGTGGACACCGACAGCGAGCGCCTGCGCGATCTCGGCGACCGCCTGGACATCCGCACCATCCTCGGCAAGGGCTCCTTCCCCACCGTGCTGCGCCAGGCCGGCGCCGACGATGCCGACATGCTGGTGGCGGTGACCAACAGCGACGAGACCAACATGGTCGCCTGCCAGGTCGCCTACACCCTGTTCCATACCCCGACGCGGATCGCCCGGGTGCGCGAGTCGGCCTACCTGACCCGCGCCGGGCTGTTCAGCAACGAGGCGATTCCGGTCGACGTGCTGATCAGTCCGGAACAGGTGGTGACCAACCACATCAAGCGGCTGATCGAATACCCCGGCGCCCTGCAGGTGATCGACTTCGCCGACGGCAAGGCCCAGCTGGTGGCGGTGCGCGCCTACTACGGCGGTCCGCTGGTCGGCCAGCAGCTCAAGCAGATCCGCGAGCACATGCCGACCGTGGATGCCCGGGTGGCGGCGATCTTCCGCCGCAACCGGGCGATCCTGCCCAAGGGCGACACGGTGATCGAGGCCGACGACGAGGTGTTCTTCATCGCCGCCAAGACCCATATCCGCGCGGTGATGAGCGAGCTGCGGCGTCTCGAGATCAGCAACAAGCGGATCGTCATCGCCGGCGGCGGACACATCGGCGAACGGCTGGCCGAGGCCATCGAGAGCCGCTACCAGGTGAAGATCATCGAGTCCAATCCGGCGCGCTGCCGCTACCTCTCGGACACCCTGGACAGCAGCATCGTGCTGCAGGGCAACGCCTCGGACAAGGATCTGCTGGTCGAGGAGAACATCAACGAGGCCGACATCTTCCTCGCCCTGACCAACGACGACGAGGCCAACATCATGTCCTCGCTGCTGGCCAAGCGCCTCGGCGCGCGCAAGGTGATGAGCATCATCAACAACCCGGCCTACGTCGACCTGGTGCAGGGCGGCGAGATCGATATCGCGATCAGCCCGCAGCTGGCCACCATCGGCACCCTGCTGACCCATGTGCGCCGCGGCGACATCGTCAGCGTGCACTCGCTGCGCCGCGGCGCGGCGGAAGCCATCGAGGCGATCGCCCACGGCGACGCCAAGTCGAGCAAGGTGGTCGGACGCATGATCGGCGAGATCGAGCTGCCCCAGGGCACCACCATCGGTGCGGTGATCCGCGCCGAGCAGGTGCTGATCGCCCACGACGACACCCTGATCGAGTCCGGCGACCATGTGATCCTCTTCCTGGTCGACAAGAAGCACATCCGCGACGTGGAGCGGCTGTTCCAGGTGGGGCTGACCTTCTTCTGAGAGGCTGTGAAAAATTCAAGCCGCTGCTGAGCCCCCTTCAAAACCCCCGCTAAAACGTTGCGCTACGTGAAAAGTGAGACTATTTGGTCCGCAAACTCTCCTGCATTTCACGTAGCACGCCGTTCTGAAGGTGGTTGGAGAGGTTCTCGCGGCGCTATTCGATTTTTTCACAACCTCTGAGCGCCCCGGGGTCGCCTTGGCCCGGGGCGGCCGGGAGAGGGGTTGGGCAAGCCGCTGAAAACCACCGGCCAGTTCACCTCGCCTCTTCCGGCGGGCTGCTTTCAAGCCGCCGTATGCGCCCGGCGGCCAGGCTGTGGCCGGCCGGCGAACCGGCGCGGTCCCTGGCCTGCAGATAGTCGATCAGCGCCTCAAGGTCGTTCAGCCCCGTGTCCAGGCGCTCGGTCGCCCTGGCCAGCACGCTCAGCTTGTCGCCGCCCTCGGCCATGAAGGAATTCACCGTGACTCGGTATCGGGCAGTGTCCTGCACCGGCCGGCCATCGACCATCAGGCTGCCGGCGACGACACGCCGGCCGACGGGCCGTCCGGGGTCCCAGCTGTAGCTGAGCGATGACGACGGCTGCAGCGGCCTGAAAGCGTCCGCCTGCCACTGCTGCTCGAGCAGCTCGCGCAGCTGAGGGTGAGTATCGTCAGGCTGTTGTTGAACGGCTGCACGCTGGCGACCTGGCCGTAGCTGACCTCGAGCTGGCCGGGCTCCAGCGCCAGGCCGGCACGGATTCCGCCCGGATTGGTCAGCGCCACCCGGGCGCCCAGATGCGCGGTAGCCGCCAGTTGGGCATCGGCGATCAGGTTGCCCATCGGGGATTCGCCTGCGCTGTTGGCGGCCTGCGGCACCTGGCGCACCGCCAGACGCGCCAGCGGGCGGCCGAGCAGTTTCTGGCTACGTTGCTCCACGGCCCGCTGCAGAGCGGCGACCTCGGCAGTGGGCGGGTAGCGCCGGGGGTCGACCAGCAGATTGCGGGCCTTGACGTCGAGCAGCCGGTGGCGGGCCGGGTCGATACTCAGGGTCAGGTGCGTGACCAGCCGCCCGTAGGAGCCGGCCTGAGTCACCAGCACGTCGCCTACCCGGCACAGGTAACCCTGGTGGGTATGTCCGCTCAGCATGACCTTGATCCTGGGGTCCAGGCGCCGGGCAACGTCGACGATCGGGCCGCTCAGTTGGCGACAGTCCGGCTGGCCGTGGGATTCAGGCGTGGCACCGCCCTGGTGCACCACCGCGACAATGGCATCGACACCTTGCGCCAGCAGGGCCGGAACCTGGGCATTGATCGCCTCCGCCTCGTCCAGGGTACGCAATCCCTGCATGCTGCGCGGGGAGATCAGCGTGCCGAGGTCTTCCACCACCGCGCCGACAAAGGCGACCTTGGCGCCGCGCACCCGTTCGATGCGGTAGGCCGGGAACAGCCGGGCGCCGGTCTGGCGGTCGACCAGATTGGCGGCGATATAGGTGAAACCGATCCCGCGGTGGACGGATTCGAACCGACAGGCCTGGTCCGGGCGCGGCGAGCGGCAGCCGCCCCGGACCTGGCGCAGCAGTTCGTCGCGGCCCTGGTCGAGTTCGTGGTTGCCGACCGAGGACAGGCGCAGGTCCAGCAGATCGAGCGCCTGCAGCGACGGCTCGTCCGCCCACATGGCCGAGAGCGGCGGGCTGCCGCCGATGAGGTCGCCGCCGCCGACGAACAGCAGCTCGGGATCCGTGGCGCGCATCTGCGCCAGCAACCCGCTGATGGCCGCGATACCGCCGGCGTTCAGACTGCGCTGCTCGCCAGAAGCGTTCCGGTAGGTGAAGGCAGTGGGCTGGATGTGGCCATGGAAATCGTTCACCGCCAGGAGGTTGACCTCGACCGACGGCGGCGGTGGCGGCGAAGTCAGACTGCAGCCGCTGCCCAGAGCGAGGACGGCGAACAGCAGGGTCGATGACCTGATCGATGATCGTGACATGAGCGCTCCATCGGCTCTTGGGCCGGAGTCTGCAAGCTACCCCGGGCACATGGATGATCGCGAAAGGGCTCCGGCGGGTACCCCGCGGCGTCCTTAATACCACTCCCGCTCGCCCGGCGGGCGCTTCTTGAAGCGCTTCATGGTCCACATGTACTGGCTGGGATAGGCGCGCACGTACTTGCCGAGCACCGCGCTCATCGCCGCCACGGCGGCTTCCGTATCCCGGCTGTACATCGCCGGCGGCGCGGCCTCGAGGATCACCCGGTAGCCCGAGCCGTCCGCCAGGCGCACGGCATGCAGGAAGACGCCGACCGCCTTGCCGCTGGCGAGCATGTTCGGCACGAACTTGCTGGTCAGCGCCCGGGTACCGAGGAAAGGCACGAAGAGGCCGCTGCCCTCGCCCGGCTCGGGGTCGACCGGAATGCCCACCGCGCCGCCCCGGCGCACCTCGCGGAGCACGCTGAGGATACCTTCGCGGGTCGAGGGGGCGATGCGGTTGCCGAGTTGCACGCGCTGGCGCTGCAGCAGCTCGTCCACCGCGCGGAGCTTGGGCGGCCGGTAGAAGATGACCGGCCGGCACCGGCTGCAGTAGAAATGGTTGAGCACTTCCCAGTTGCCCAAGTGGCTGGTGATGCCGACCACCCCCTTGCCGGAGGCCAGTGCCTGCTCGAGCGCCTCCAAGCCTTCCACCTCGCGCACCCGGGCGAGGGACTTGCGCGCCGGCCAGATCCAGGCGCAAGCGCTTTCGGTGAGGGTCCTGCCGATGTCGCGCAAGCTCCGGCGCACCAGGCACTCGCGCGCCCGGGCATCGAGCTCGGGGAAACACTGGCCGATGTTGACCCGTACCACCTCGCGCGAACGGTTCGGCACATGCGCCAGCAGCCAGCCGAGGCCGGCCCCGACGCCCTCGACGGCGCGCCAGGGCAGCAGGGCGAAAAGGCGCAGGGAAATGACGGCCACCGCCCCCTTGAGCTTTTCCACAAACGGACTCCCAGCTTGAAAACGGCTCATAGTCTAGTGCAGCCCACAGGAAGGGGCGGAACAGGGGCTTTCCGGAGCGCTCGGGGGACACCGCTCAGCGGCGACGCACGGGCGCCGGCCCGGCGGACAACCCCGCCAGCTCGGCATGGCGGTCGCAATCGGTAGTGTGGTCCATGACCATCCCGGCCGCCTGCATGAAGGCATAGCAGATGGTCGGTCCGACGAAGGCGAAGCCGGCCTTCTTCAGCGCCCGGCCGAGCGCCTCGGCCTCCGGGGTCGTCACCGGCACCTCGGCCGGCGTGCGGAAGCGGTTGATCCGCGGGGCACCGCCGACGAACGACCACAGCCAGTCGACCGGCTCCTCGAGCGTCAACCAGGCGCGGGCGTTCTGCCGGGCGGCCTCGAGCTTGCGGCGGTTGCGGATGATGCCGGGGTCCTGCAGGAGCGCCTCGATCTCGGCGTCGCTCAGCCGCGCCAGGCGCTGCGCATCGAAACCGAACAGCACGCGGCGGTAGTGCTCGCGTTTCTTCAGCACGGTGAACCAGGACAATCCGGCCTGGAAACCCTCCAGCAGCAAAAGCTCGAACAGGCGCTGCGGATCGTGCAGGGGCACGCCCCATTCCTCGTCGTGATAGGCCCTGTACAGAGGGTCGGCAGAACACCAGAAGCAGCGTGGCATGGGGCTTTCGCATCACAGTGGAGGCCGCCGGGAATCGGGTATACTCGCAGCCTTTTACGTCGCAGCCTCAGGACAGGGTGATTTTTGTGAGCCAGACTACGCCTGCCGTGCGCACCTTCCAAGACCTGATTCTCGCCCTGCAGAACTACTGGGCCGAACAGGGTTGCGTGGTGCTGCAGCCCTACGATATGGAAGTGGGCGCCGGCACCTTCCACACCGCCACCTTTCTGCGCGCCATCGGCCCGGAAACCTGGAATGCCGCCTACGTGCAGCCCTCGCGCCGCCCCGCCGACGGTCGCTACGGCGAGAACCCCAACCGCCTGCAGCACTACTACCAGTTCCAGGTGGTCCTGAAGCCCAACCCGGACGACATCCAGGACCTCTACCTGGAATCCCTGCGGCGCATCGGCATCGACACCCGGGTGCACGACGTGCGCTTCGTCGAGGACAACTGGGAGTCGCCGACCCTGGGCGCCTGGGGACTGGGCTGGGAGGTCTGGCTGAACGGCATGGAAGTCACCCAGTTCACCTACTTCCAGCAGGTCGGCGGCATCGAGTGCTACCCAGTCACCGGCGAGATCACCTACGGCCTTGAACGCCTGGCCATGTACCTGCAGGGCGTGGATTCGGTGTACGACCTGGTGTGGACCGACGGCCCGTTCGGCAAGGTCACCTACGGCGACGTGTTCCACCAGAACGAGGTGGAGCAGTCCACCTACAACTTCGAGCACGCCAACGTCGCCAAGCTGTTCGAACAATTCGACTTCTACGAGTCCGAGGCCAACCGCCTGATCGCGCTGGAACTGCCGCTGCCGACCTACGAGATGGTCCTCAAGGCCTCGCACACCTTCAACCTGCTGGACGCCCGCCGCGCCATCTCGGTGACCGAACGCCAGCGCTACATCCTGCGCGTGCGCACCCTGGCCCGCGCCGTGGCGCAGAGCTACCTGCAGGCCCGCGCCAAACTCGGCTTCCCGATGGCCCCCCCCGAACTGCGTGACGAAGTCCTGGCCAAGCTGGAGGCTGCAGAATGAGTGCACAAGATTTCCTGGTCGAACTGGGCAGCGAAGAGCTGCCGCCGAAAGCCCTGAAGAACCTCGCCGCCGCCTTCCTCGCCGGCATCGAGAAGGGCCTGGTCGGCGCCGGCCTCACCTACCGGGTTGCCCACTACTACGCCGCGCCGCGTCGCCTGGCGGTGCTGGTCGAGCAGTTGGCCATCCAGCAGCCGGATCGTACCCAGAGCCTCGACGGCCCGCCGCTGGCGGCCGCCTTCGATGCCGAAGGCAACCCGACCCAGGCCGCTCTCGGCTTCGCCCGCAAGTGCGGCGTGGAACTGAGCGAGATCGACAGCAGCGGCCCCAAGCTGCGCTACAGCCGCAGCCTTCCCGGCCAGCCGGCCGCCGCGCTGCTGCCGGCGATCGTCCAGACCGCGCTCGACGAGTTGCCGATTCCCAAGCGCATGCGCTGGGGCGCCCGCAAGGAGGAGTTCGTCCGCCCGAGCCAGTGGCTGGTGATGCTGTTCGGCAACCAGGTGGTCGACTGCGAGATCCTCGCCCAGAAGGCCGGCCGCGAATCCATGGGCCACCGCTTCCATCATCCGGACGCGGTGCGCATCAGCCTGCCGACCAGCTACCTGGAAGACCTGCGCAGCGCCTACGTGCTGGCCGACTTCGCCGAGCGCCGCGAGCTGATCGCCGGGCGCGTCGCCGAGCTGGCCGCGCAGCAGCAGGGCAGCGCCATCGTCCCCGAGGAGCTGCTCGACGAGGTGACCGCCCTGGTCGAGTGGCCGGTGCCGCTGGTCTGCTCCTTCGAGGAGCGCTTCCTCGCCGTGCCCCAGGAAGCGCTGATCTCCACCATGCAGGACAACCAGAAATACTTCTGCCTGCTGGACGCCGACGGCAAGTTGCTGCCGCGCTTCATCACCGTAGCCAACATCGAGAGCAAGGACCCGGCGCAGATCGTCTCCGGCAACGAGAAGGTGGTGCGCCCGCGCCTGACCGACGCCGAGTTCTTCTTCAACCAGGACAAGCGGCAGAGCCTGGAAAGCTTCAACCAGCGCCTGGCCAACGTGGTCTTCCAGGCCCAGCTGGGCAGCGTGCTGGACAAGGCCGAGCGGGTCTCCCGGCTGGCCGGTTTCATCGCCGAGCGCATCGGCGGCAACCCCGAGCACGCCATCCGCGCCGGCATCCTGTCGAAGAGCGACCTGGCCAGCGAGATGGTCGGCGAATTCCCCGAACTCCAGGGCGTCGCCGGCTACCACTACGCGCTGCACGACGGCGAGCCCGAGGATGTCGCCCGCGCCCTCGACGAGCAGTACATGCCGCGCGGTGCCGGCGCCGTATTGCCATCGACCCTGACCGGCGCCGCCGTGGCGATGGCCGACAAGCTCGACACCCTGGTCGGCATCTTCGGCGTCGGCATGCCACCCACCGGCAGCAAGGACCCCTACGCCCTGCGCCGGGCCGCCCTGGGCATCCTGCGCATCCTCATCGAGAAGCAGCTGGACCTGGACCTGGAGGAGGCCAGCCACTTCGCGGTCGCCCAGTACGGTGCCAAGGTGAAGGCCGCCGGCCTGGCCGAGCAGGTCAGCGAGTTCATCCTCGACCGCCTGCGTGCGCGCTACGAGGACGAGGGCATCGACGTCTCCAGCTACCTGGCGGTACGCGCCCTGCAGCCGCCCTCGGCATCCGACCTGGACCTGCGCGTACAGGCGGTGCAAGCCTTCCGCCGGCTGCCGGAAGCCGAGGCGCTGGCCGCGGTGAACAAGCGGGTCTCCAACCTGCTCGGCAAGTACGAGGGCAAGCTGCCGACCACCGTCGAGGCCCGCTACTTCGACAACGCCTGCGAGTTCTCCCTGTACTCGGCACTGCAACAGGCCCAGCACGCGGTCCGCCCGCTGGCCGCCGAGCGCCGCTACCGCGAGGCGCTGGAGCGTCTGGCCAGCCTGCGCGACCCGGTCGACGCCTACTTCGAGGCGGTACTGGTCAACGCCGAGGACCCGGCGATCCGCGCCAACCGCCACGCCATGCTGGCGCAGCTGCGCGGCCTGTTCCTCTGCGTCGCCGACATCTCCATGCTGGGACAGTGACCGATGAAGCTGATCGTGCTCGATCGCGACGGGGTCATCAACGAAGACTCCGACGCCTTCGTCAAATCCGCAGAGGAATGGATTCCCATCCCCGGCTCCATCGAGGCGATCGCCCGCCTGAGCAAGGCCGGCTGGACGGTGGCGGTCGCCACCAACCAGTCCGGCCTGGCCCGCGGCCTGTTCGATATGACCGCCCTCAGCGACATGCACCTGAAGCTGCAGCGGCTGGTGATGGAGCAGGGCGGGCGGGTCGATCTGATCGTGCACTGCCCGCACGGCCCGCAGGATGGCTGCGACTGCCGCAAGCCGCTGCCCGGCCTGTTCCGCAGCATCGCCGAGTATTTCCGACTGCCCGACCTCAAGGGCGTGCCGGTGGTCGGCGACAGCCATCGCGACCTGCACGCCGGCCTGGTGCTCGGCGGCCGCCCCTGTCTGGTGAAGACCGGCAAGGGCCAGCGCACCCTGCAAAACATCCTGCCGCCCGGCACCCAGGTGTTCGATGACCTGGCGGCCGTCGTCGAGCATCTTCTCAAGGCCGGTGGCTGAGCCCCATGCAATCCCTTCGCATCCCGATTTTCTATCTGCTGCTGTCCCTGAGCACCATCGTCTGGTGCCTAATCAGTCTGGCGGTCGCCACCTTCCTGCCGTTCCGCGCCCGCTACCGTTTCGTCGTGCAGACCTGGTGCCGTTGCGCCGTCTGGCTGGCCTGGCACATCCTCGGCATTCGCTACGAGCTGCACGGCCTGGAGAACATTCCGGCGCGGCCCTGCGTGATCCTCGCCAAGCACCAGAGCACCTGGGAAACCTTCTTCCTCTCCGCCCACTTCGAGCCGCTCAGCCAGGTGCTCAAGCGCGAGCTGCTGCGCGTCCCATTCTTCGGCTGGGCGATCGCCCTGCTCAAGCCGATCGCCATCGACCGCGGCAACCCCAAGGCAGCGCTCAAGCAGCTCGCCGAGCAGGGCCATAAGCGTCTGGAGCAGGGCGCCTGGGTGCTGATCTTCCCCGAAGGCACCCGCGTGCCGGTCGGGCAGATCGGCAAGTTCTCCCGCGGCGGCGCCGCTCTCGCGGTGAATGCCGGCTTGCCGGTGCTGCCAGTCGCCCACGATGCCGGTCGCTACTGGCCCAAGGACGGCTGGGGAAAGACACCCGGCACCGTCCGGGTGGTCTTCGGTCCGCCGCTGCAGGCCGAAGGCGAGGGACCGCGCGCCATCGCCGACCTCAACGAGCGGGCCTTCGCCTGGGTCGAGCAGACCCAGCGGGAACTCGGCGTTCTGGCCGACAACCCGGTGGTGGAGGGGCCTGCCAAGGTTTAACATCCCCGGCATGCACCCCCCAAAGCCGGTCCCAATATACCGGCTTTTTCATGATGAGGTCCGTTGCCTGCCGAGCCGTGTTCCACGTGGAACCCTGCGCGGCAGACCACCCATAGGCCCTCTCGCCCGACCAGACGTAGCCGGAACCCCCCATGGATTACACCGCCCAATGCCGTCGCCAGCGCTTCCTCGACCGCCGAACCGGCGGGGAGCCCGCGAGCGGGATGTCCTTGTCATGACCGCCGGTGGAACTGTTCCGCTGCAGGAGGCGGCTGTCGAAGGCACTTTGTTCTTCCTCCCACTGCCCCAGCTGCTGGAACTGCTCAACCTGCCGCTACCGGCCGGCCCGAGCGAACTGTCGGAAGCGTCCGCGCCCTACTGGCCTGCCCATGCGCAATGGCAGCGGCTGCTCGCCGACGGCCTGTTCGAGCATCCGGCCGCCCGGGACTATTGGCAACGGCGCCTGGAGGAAGAGCGCACGCTGGCCTGTCAGCTCCTGCCGGAACTGGACTCCGGCCTTGACAAGCTCCGCTGCCTGGCACACAGCCCGCTGGCCACGGAGCTCGGTTGCCCGCCCGCCGGCGAGCGACTGCGCCGTCACCTACAGACGCCGGAAATCGACGCCGACACACTGCTGGAAAGCGAGCTGGTGCTCGAGTCGCGCCTCGCCGACGTATTCGCCGTAGCGCTGCGCCTGGCTGCCTGGCGGGTGGTCGACCTCAGTCTCCAGCACTGGGAGCTGCTCAACCAGAACGGCGAGCAGGACGAAGTGCTGCTCGAGACCTTTCTGCCGACCTTCGATTCCGCGAGCGGGCAGTGGAGCAATCCCGTGGAGGGTTACCTCGCCCATCTCGCCACTCTCGGCGGCTGCCCCGAGCCTCAGCCCGACGGCAGCGGCCTCGCTCGACTCTGGACGGGAGAGGGGGCGAACGTCCTGGCGAGGGAACGCCTGCTTGGCGACTGGCGCGAGGGCCGTCGCCGGCCGACGGCCCTCGCGCTCACCGGACTGATGGACGCCGTCCTGAGAAGGATCCTCGGCGAAGGGAGCGGGGAGGGCGATCTCGCCCTCAACCGCCAGCTGCTCTGCGAGTCCTTCCGCTTCGCGGAGAGCTGCGCCTACCTGCAGAGGACCCTGAGCCGACTGGGCATGGCGGACGGGGCGATCGCCGAGATCTTCGCCGTCTACCGCCTCGAATACTGCCGGGCACGGGCGGTGCTGGACAGGCCTTTGCCGGAGGACCGCGGCAGGCTCTGAAGGTCGTCGCGTTCGGAGTGCCGCCTTATCGGCCTTGCCCTGCTTCGACGCCGGAAGGGATTCCGGCACAATGGGCTTTCGGGACGGCTCTGTCCCACTTGCCGGTGGCGTGTCGCTCAAGCCAAACACGATGGCCGGCAACAACAAAACGGCGGGCTCCCGCAGAGAACGCCGAGCCCGGGCCGACAGCTCGGGTAACCCGCAACCGGGAAAGAGCCTTCGAAATCGCCGCTTCACTGAAAGGAGTTCACATGCAGCCCTCCCAACCGGGCATCCTTGCCGACGTACCGTCGCAGGCCCGCCACCTGTTCTTCACCCTCGAATCGGCAGATGCTCTGCCCGATGCCCTGACCCGTCTGGCCCGCCTGGCCGACGGCGAGACAATCGTCGTCGGTTTCGGCGCATCGCTGCTGCAGGCGCTGGGCCGCCACCTCGACGGCCTGCGCGCATTCCCGGCGCTGAGCGGCGCCGGCGTAGACGTCCCCTCGACCCAGCATGCCCTGTGGTGCTGGCTGCGTGGCGAGGATCGCGGCGAGCTGCTGCATCGCAGCCGCGAACTGATCGCCTCCCTGGCCTCGGCCCTGCGCCTGGTACAGAGCACCGACGCGTTCCGCTACCGGGAAGGCCGCGACCTGACCGGCTACGAGGATGGCACCGAAAACCCCGAAGGCGAGAAGGCCGTCGCGGCCGCCCTCGTCGGCGAGGGAACCGATGGGCTGCGTGGTGGCAGCTTCGCCGCCGTGCAGCACTGGGTGCACGATCTCGACCACTTCGGAGCCCTGCCGCCAGGCGAGCAGGACCACATCATCGGCCGGCGCCAGAGCGACAACGAGGAACTGGAGGACGCACCGGAGTCGGCCCACGTCAAGCGCACCGCCCAGGAAAGCTTCGAGCCGGAAGCCTTCGTCCTGCGCCGCTCGATGCCCTGGAGCGACAGCCAGCAGGCCGGCCTGCTGTTCCTCGCCTTCGGCCACTCCCTCGAGGCCTTCGAAGCCCAGCTGCGGCGTATGGCCGGCCTGGAGGACGGCATCGTCGACGCCTTGTTCCGCTTCAGCCAGCCGACCAGCGGCGGTTACTATTGGTGCCCACCGGTGCGCGACAGCCACCTCGATCTGCGGATCCTGCTGGGTTAACGGCATTCGTTGTCCTCTCCAGCAGCGGGGGAGGGCAGCACACAGGCCTCGGGCCGGGAGAAACTTCCGCACCATGAACCGCATCGACATCGCCTCGCCGCTGGCAGCCTACCGCCAGGCCATCGAGCAGCACGGCTTCGTCCCGGATGCCGCGCAGTGGCAATCCGCACAGCGGCTGGAAGACTGTTACCAGGCCCTGCACCGCCAGGACGGGCCGGCGTCGCCACCGCGCGGGGTCTACCTGTGGGGGCCGGTCGGGCGCGGCAAGACCTGGCTGCTCGACCGCTTCTACCAGAGCCTGCGCGTCCCGGCCCGACGCCAGCACTTCCACCACTTCATGCGCTGGGTACACCAGCGTCTGTTCCAGCTCTCCGGAACCCCCGACCCGCTGCAAGCGCTGGCACGCGAGTTGGCCGCAGAGGTGCGGGTACTGTGCTTCGACGAACTGTTCGTCAGCGACATCGGCGACGCCATGCTGCTCGGTCGACTACTGCAGGCGATATTCGAGACCGGGGTGACGGTGGTCGCCACCTCCAACCAGCCGCCCGAGCAGCTGTATGCCGACGGCTTCAACCGCGGGCGCTTCCTTCCGGCGATCGCTGCCATCGAGCAGCACATGCAGGTGGTCGCTGTCGACGGCGGCCAGGATCACCGCCTGCATCCCGGCACCGGACACCAGCGCTACTGGATCGCCGATGCGGCAAAGACCAGCGCCCTGCGCGGCGTATTCGAACGTCTGAACGCCGGGCAACCCACCTCCGCCGCCCCACTGGCGCTCGGCGAGCGGCGCATCGCCAACGTGCAGCACAGCACCCGCATCCTCTGGTGTCGCTATGCCGACCTGTGCCAGCAGCCGCTGTCGGCCTTCGACTTCATCGCCCTGTGCGACCGCTTCGCCGCCATCCTCCTCGGCGAGGTACCCCGCCTCGGCGGCCAACCGCGCGCGGCGAAGATCGCCCGCGGCACTGAGGACGGCATCGAACGGGTCATCGCCGGCGACCGCCAGCTGCCCGCCCTCGCCCCCCAGGACGATAGCGTGCGCCGCTTCATCGCCTTGGTCGACGAATGCTACGACCGCCGCGTGCCGCTGTATCTGGAAGCGGCGGTGCCGCTGGAGGAGTTATACACAGAAGGGTATCTGGCCTTCCCGTTCCGCCGCACCTTGAGCCGGTTGCGGGAGATGCAGATGGAAAGGTTTGGCGGCGCCGGGCAACAATCGCCCCTGCAGCCCTCGCCCCGACCGGAGCCGATCTCGACATGAACAGAAAAAGCCCGCTCTAAACCTGACAGCCGGTGGAGCCGACGAGAACAATCCCCCGGACCAGGGCGACCTGTTCCCCATCAGCCTCGACGGGCAGATCGAAGATCACCCACCTTGTACGCGTCGCCGCTTATATCGCGCGCCTCGGCCTTAATCAAAGCGCGCAACCAGCAGGGCCGAGCGTGCCCTGCGCATGATCCGGCCGCGGCTCAAGCCCTATCCGTACGATTATTTCCAGCGCGTCCGCTCTTCCGGCGCAATGTCGAAACCAGGCAGCTGCGCCGGGGAGCACGGCTCCGGGACTGACCATCGCCGACGTCCGCAAGGACGATGGCCCGGCGCTCCAAACTACCTGCCGGGCCTTCCTCTCCCATCACACGTCCAGATTCGCCACCGCCAGTGCGTTGCTTTCGATGAACTCGCGGCGCGGCTCGACGGCATCCCCCATCAGGGTGTTGAAGATCTGGTCGGTAGCGATGGCGTCCTCGATGGTGACCTTGAGCATGCGCCGCACGCTGGGATCCATGGTGGTTTCCCAGAGCTGCTCGGGGTTCATCTCGCCGAGCCCCTTGTAGCGCTGGATGCTGTGTCGCTTGGTGCTTTCCGCCATCAGCCAGGCGAGGGCTTCCTTGAAGCTGGACACGGGCTTCTTGCGTTCGCCGCGCTGCACATAGGCGCCGTCCTCCAGCAGGCTGTTCAGCTGCTCACCGAGGGCGGTGACGGTGCGGTAGTCATTGCTGGCGAAGAAGTCGCGGTTGAAGGTGACGTAGCTGGACAGCCCGTGGGCGACCATTTCCACCTCCGGCAGCCAGAGATGCCGCTCGCGGTCCTCGCGCAGGCTGGCCCGATAACTCAGTCCGGATTTTTCGGCGCTCCTCAGACGGGTCTGGAAGCGTTCCAGCCAGGCCTGCATGACGGCTTGGTCGGCCAGCTGTTCGAGGCCGACGCGGGGCAGGTAGACGAAGTGTTCGGTGATGTCCTGGGGATAGAGCCGCGACAGGCGGGCGAGGGTCTTCATCACCGCGCGGTAGTCGCCCACCAGCTTTTCCAGCGCCGCCCCCGAGAGTCCCGGGGCGCTCTCGTTGACGTGCAGGCTGGCATCCTCGAGGGCCGACTGGGTCATGTATTCCTCCATGGCCTCGTCGTCCTTGATGTACTGCTCCTGCTTGCCCTTCTTCACCTTGTAGAGCGGCGGCTGGGCGATATAGATGTAGCCGCGCTCGATCAGCTCGGGCATCTGGCGGAAGAAGAAGGTCAAGAGCAGGGTGCGGATGTGCGAACCGTCGACGTCGGCATCGGTCATGATGATGATGTTGTGGTAGCGCAGCTTGTCGATGTTGTACTCCTCGCGACCGATCCCGCAGCCCAGCGCGGTGATCAGGGTGCCGACCTCCTGGGAGGAGAGCATCTTGTCGAAGCGCGCCTTCTCGACGTTGAGGATCTTGCCCTTGAGCGGCAGGATCGCCTGGGTCCGGCGATTGCGTCCCTGCTTGGCGGAACCGCCGGCAGAGTCACCCTCGACGATGTAGAGTTCGGAGAGGGCCGGGTCCTTCTCCTGGCAGTCGGCGAGCTTGCCGGGCAGGCCGGCGATGTCCAGCGCGCCCTTGCGACGGGTCATCTCGCGGGCCTTGCGGGCGGCCTCGCGGGCACGGGCGGCGTCGATCATCTTGCCGACCACCGCCTTGGCCTCGTTGGGGTTCTCCAGCAGGAAGTCGCCGAAGTACTTGCCCATCTCCTGTTCGACGGCGGTCTTCACCTCGCTGGAGACCAGTTTGTCCTTGGTCTGCGAGCTGAACTTGGGGTCCGGCACCTTGACCGAGATGATCGCAGTCAGACCTTCGCGGGCGTCGTCGCCGGTGGTCGCCACCTTGTGCTTCTTGGCCAGCCCCTCCTGCTCGATGTAGGCGTTCAGGTTGCGGGTCAGCGCCGAGCGAAAGCCGGCCAGGTGAGTACCACCGTCGCGCTGGGGAATGTTGTTGGTGAAGCAGAGGATGTTCTCGTTGAAACCGTCGTTCCACTGCAGGGCGACTTCCACGCCGACCCCGTCTTCCTCGCGCTGCACGTTGAAGTGGAACACCTGGTTGACCGCGGTCTTATGGGTGTTGAGGTAGTCGACGAAGGCCTTGAGACCGCCCTCGTAGCGGAACTCCTCTTCCTTGCCGCTGCGCTCGTCCTTGAGGACGATGCCGACCCCGGAGTTGAGGAACGACAGCTCGCGCAAGCGCTTGGCGAGGATGTCCCAGCTAAAGTGGATGTTGTGGAAAGTCTCGGGGGAGGGCTTGAAGTGGATCTGGGTACCGGTGCCCTCGGTGTTGCCAACCGCGGCCAGGGGGGCCTGCGGCACGCCATGCACGTAGACCTGCTCCCAGACCTTGCCGTCGCGGCGGATGGTCAGAATCAGCTCCTCGGAGAGTGCGTTGACCACAGAAACCCCCACGCCATGCAGGCCGCCGGACACCTTGTAGCTGTTGTCGTCGAACTTTCCACCGGCATGCAGCACGGTCATGATGACCTCGGCGGCGGAGACGCCTTCTTCCTTGTGCAGGTCGACCGGAATGCCCCGACCGTTGTCGCGCACGGTGATGGATTCGTCGGTGTGAATGGTGATGCTGATATCGTTGCAGTAGCCGGCCAGCGCCTCGTCGATCGAGTTGTCGACCACCTCGAACACCATGTGGTGCAGACCGGTGCCATCGTCGGTATCGCCGATGTACATGCCGGGGCGTTTGCGTACGGCATCCAGCCCTTTCAGGACTTTGATGCTGGACGAGTCGTACGTCTGGTTTTCGCTCATTACCTTCACTCCCGATCGTGGGTCTGGGTGATACGGCCCTGTTCCACGTGGAACAGGGCAACTGGCGTGTCCGTGCGCCAGCCTTCACGCAATGCTTCAAGGTCTACGCAGGTGATGAACACCTGGCAGTGCAGTTCTTCGAGCAACCGGCAAAGGGCGCGGCGATGCTGCTCGTCCAGTTCGGAGGGCAGGTCGTCGACCAGGTAGATGCACTGGCCGCGCCTGGCACGGTCGACGAGATGTCCCTGGGCGATCTTCAGCGCGCAGACCACCAGCTTCTGCTGACCGCGTGAAAGAAGATCCGCGGCGTTGTGCGAGGCCAATCGCAGACGCAGATCAGCCCGCTGGGGGCCGGCCTGGGTATGGCCCAGCTGTTGATCGCGCAGGAGGGAAGCAGCAATAACCTCACCGAGCGAACGCTCCCTGTCCCAGCCGCGGTAGTAGCTCAGGGTCAGATCGTCCAGTTCAACCAGTTCGCGCAGAATGCTCTCGAAGACCGGTTTCAGCACCTGAATGTAGTCGCGTCGATAGCCGTCGATTTCCTCGCTCGCCAGGCACAGTTCACGGTCCCAGGCGGCTTGCGAAACGGCGTCAATTCTACCATGCCGCAGCCATGAGTTCCGCTGACGCAGGGCGGTCTGCAGACGCTGCCAAGCCGGCAGAAAGCGCGGTTCCACGTGGAACACGCCCCAATCGAGGAACTGCCGGCGTACTTTGGGCGATCCCTCCAGCAGGCGGAAACTGTCCGGGTTGATCAACTGCAGCGGCAGGGCTTCGGCCAGCTGCGCGGCGCTGCGCACATTCTGCCCGTCGATGCGGATCTGTAGCTCGCCAAGCCGACTACGGGCCACGCCGAGATTGCACAAACGCCCATCACTTCCCTGCACCTGGCCGAATACCGTGCAGGTCGGCTGCTCGTGCTGGATCACCGGCAGCAGCCGGGCACTGCGGAAGGAGCGGGCCAGGCCGAGCAGGTGAATCGCCTCCAGCAGGCTGGTCTTGCCGCTGCCGTTGGCGCCGTAGAGGATGTTGATGCGGGGTGAAGGAGAAAGGGTCACCGGGTGCAGATTGCGCACCGCGGTGACGGTCACGCGGCCGAGGGACATCGAGGCGGGGCGGTGGCAGGCTTACAGACGCATCGGCATGACGACATAGGCAGAGTCGTCATTGTCGGCCTCCTGCAGCAGGGCGCTGCTGTTGGAGTCCGAGAGGATCAGGCGCACCTGTTCGGTGCTCATCACGCCCAGCACGTCGAGCAGGTAGCTGACGTTGAAACCGATCTCCAGGGCGTCGCCGCTGTAGTCCACCGCGACCTCCTCCTCGGCCTCCTCCTGCTCCGGGTTGTTGGCCTGGATCTTCAGAAGACCGCTGGCCAGCTGCAAGCGAATGCCGCGGTACTTCTCGTTGGAGAGAATCGCCGTGCGGCTGAAGGCCTCGCGCAGCAACTGGCGGTCGCCGAGCACCTTCTTGTCGCCGCCGCGCGGCAGTACGCGCTCGTAGTCGGGGAACTTGCCGTCGACCAGCTTGGAGGTGAAGGTGAAGTCGCCGGTGGTGGCGCGGATGTGATGCTGGCCAAGGACGATGCTGACTTCGCCGTCCTGGTCGGTGAGCAGGCGCGCCAGCTCTAGGATGCCCTTGCGCGGCACGATGACCTGGTGACGGTCGGCATGCTCGATGCCGGCCTGCATGGCGCACAGCGCCAGGCGGTGACCATCGGTGGCGACCGCACGCAGCACACCGCCGTTCATTTCCAGCAGCATGCCGTTCAGGTAGTAGCGCACATCCTGTTGGGCCATGGCGAAGCTGGTGCGCTCGATCAGCCGACGCAGCTTGCTCTGTACCAGGGAGAAGGTCAGCGAACCCTGGCCCTCCTCGGCGGTGGGGAAATCGCCGGCCGGCAAGGTGGAAAGGGTAAATCGGCTGCGCCCGGCCTTGATCAGCAGCTTCTGCTCGTCGAGGCGGATATCGATCAATGTGTCGTTCGGCAAGCTCTTGCAGATATCCATCAGCTTGCGCGCCGGTACGGTGATCTCGCCGGGTTCGGCGGTCTCCTCGAGGGGAACCCGGCCGACCAGTTCGACCTCCAGGTCGGTGCCGGTGAGCGACAGCTGCTGCCCCTCGACGACCAGCAGGACGTTGGAGAGCACCGGCAGGGTCTGCCGGCGTTCGACGACGCCGGCGACCAGTTGCAGCGGTTTCAGCAAGGCTTCGCGTTGAATGGTGAAATGCATGGTCCAGTCCCCAATCGGTTGCGTCTCGTCTGGCTCAGGTGGTCAGAGTGCGCAGCAGGTTCTTGTAGTCCTCGCGGATGTCCGCATCCGATTCCCGCAGTTCGGCAATCTTGCGACAGGCGTGGAGGACGGTGGTGTGATCGCGACCGCCAAAGGAGTTACCGATCTCCAGCAGGCTGTGGTTGGTCAACTCCTTGGACAGCGCCATGGCGACCTGCCGCGGGCGGGCCACCGAACGCGAACGGCGCTTGGAGAGCAGATCGGCGATCTTGATCTTGTAATACTCGGCGACGGTACGCTGGATGTTGTCGACACTGACCAGCTTGTCCTGCAGTGCCAACAGATCCTTCAGCGATTCACGGATCAGCTCGATGGTGATCGGATGGTTGGTGAAGTGCGAGTGGGCGATGACCCGTTTCAGCGCACCTTCCAGTTCGCGCACATTGGAGCGGATGCGCTGGGCAATGAAGAAGGCCGCGTCGTGGGGCAGCTCGACCTTGGTCTGCTCGGCCTTCTTCATCAGGATCGCCACCCGGGTTTCCAGCTCCGGCGGCTCCACTGCTACCGTCAGCCCCCAACCGAAACGCGATTTCAGGCGTTCCTCGAGCCCCTCGATCTCCTTCGGATAGCGGTCGCTGGTGAGGATCACCTGCTGGCCACCCTCGAGCAAGGCGTTGAAGGTATGGAAGAACTCTTCCTGGGAGCGCTCCTTCTTGGCGAAGAACTGGATATCGTCGATCAGCAGCGCATCGACGGAGCGGTAGAAACGCTTGAACTCGTTGATCGCGTTGAGCTGCAACGCCTTCACCATGTCGGCGACGAAACGCTCCGAATGCAGGTAGACCACCTTGGCGTTGGGGTTCTTCCTCAACAGGTGGTTACCCACCGCATGCATCAGATGGGTCTTGCCCAGACCGACGCCGCCATAGAGAAGCAGCGGATTGTAGCCATGCTTGGGATTGTCCGCCACCTGCCAGGCGGCGGCACGCGCCAACTGATTGGACTTGCCCTCGACGAAATTCTCGAAGGTAAAGGCGCGATTCAGATAGCTGGTGTGCTTGAGGGCACCCTCGACCTGCACCGAACGTTCGGTGCGCACCGTCGCGGGGTTCGCTGCCGGCTGAACATCCACGGGTTTCGCACTGGGAGACTCGTCGACCACCAGCGAGGCGGATACCTGAACCACCGGCGGCACCAGCAAAGCTGGCTGCGCGGCGCGCGATACGGGGCTGCGCTTGCTGCCGATCAGCAAGGAAACCGAGGGAGTGACGTCCTCGCTGCGCTCGCCGAGCAATTCGAGCAGCCGGCTGAAGTACTTCTCGTTGACCCAATCGAGAACGAAGCGATTGGGGGCATAGACCAACAGCTCGTCGCCTTCGGCCTCTACCTGCAGAGGACGAATCCAGGTGTTGAATTGCTGGGCGGGCAGCTCGTCGCGCAGCAGCTCGACGCACTGCTGCCAAAGTTCCACGGACACGTATCTCCCCTCGCCGCCCAGACGGCGGGCAAAAAACAGTCTGCCATTGTAGCCGCCCGAAATTGAGTTATCCACATAGATGGCGCGATGAGCATCCGCAGAGGATGGACCGCTCGCAAATCACTCAAATCCTTCCCTCGAAAACCTGTTGATAACTTGTCGAGAAAGCCGTGTACAACCCTGGGTAAAAATCCGTGCATAACTATGCTGTGCATAACTGCTCTTTCTATACCCAGGTTCCCCACACGTCCTGCACAAGAAATTCACCAGAAATCGACAGCTTTATACATCCGTACAAAACAGGTGTTCCAAGGCCGTGAATAAGTTTTCCACAGATTTCTCGAAGGCTAATAAATACAGCAGTAATAATCTTTTAAAGATTTCCTTTCTCTAATTTTTTCTGTGGACGTTTTCCACAGGCTTTCCCAGCAGCCGCGAAAGGTTGGGCGACCGTTCCCCAGAAAAACCTTGGCAGAGCCTGCGTTTTCCGGTTACACCGCTGGTTGGAAATTGACCTGTCCTGCGGCTTTCTCTAGAATCGCCGGTCTCTTCAAATCGGGGGCCACTTCCGGCCCGTTAGTGACCACCAGGTAGAGCATCATGAAACGCACTTTCCAACCCAGCACCCTCAAGCGCGCTCGCACCCACGGTTTCCGTGCCCGCATGGCCACCAAGAACGGCCGCCAAGTCCTGTCGCGTCGCCGCGCCAAGGGCCGCAAGCGCCTGACCGTCTGATTCAGCCGGAACGGATGGTGAGTCGAGACTTCGGTCGGGAAAAGCGCCTGCTGGTTCCCCGCCAATTCAAGGCCGTCTTCGACTCCCCGACCGCCAAGGTTCCGGGCAAGCATGTCCTGCTCCTTGCGCGCCCCAACGATCTTGAACACCCCCGCCTGGGGCTGGTGATCGGCAAGAAGAGCGTCAAGCTCTCCGTCGGGCGCAATCGCCTGAAGCGCCTGATCCGCGACTCCTTCCGCCTGAACCAGGACAGCCTGGCCGGCTGGGATGTCGTGGTGGTCGCACGCAAGGGCCTCGGCGAACTGGAAAACGCCGAAGTGACACAGCAATTCGGCAAGCTCTGGAAACGACTCGCCCGCAACCGGCCACAGCCGCAGAGCGGTGTCGAAGCGGCTGGAAACTCCCATGCGTAAACTGGTCCTCGCCACGCTCCAGTTCTATCGCTACGCCATCAGTCCGTTGATGGCCAGCCATTGCCGTTTCCACCCCAGCTGTTCCTGCTATGCGCACGAAGCCATCGCCACTCATGGCCTGCTGCACGGCGGCTGGTTGAGCCTGCGCCGTCTCGGGCGTTGCCATCCCTGGAATCCAGGTGGCTACGATCCCGTTCCCCCGATCAAAACCTCCCGACCCTCCTCGATGGCCGAGTAATCATGGATATCAAACGCTCGATCCTGCTCGTCGCCTTGGCAGTCGTGTCCTATCTGCTGGTTTTGCAGTGGAACCAGGATTACGGCCAGGCACCGCTACCGCCCCAGAATGCCGTCGTCCAAAGCGCCGCTCCGTCCCTGCCGGAAGCCGGGACTGCCACTCCCTCGGCCAGCGCGGACGTTCCCAGCGCCGGCAGCGAGAGCCGAACGCCGGACAGTGCGGCGAGTTCCGCCAGCCCCGAACTGATCCAGATCCGTACCGATGTGCTGGAGGTGGCCATCGATCCCCGCGGCGGCGACATTGTCCAGCTCAAGCTGCCCAAGTTTCCGCGCCGCCAGGATCATCCGGAGATCCCCTTCCAGCTGTTCGACAACGGCAGCGAGCGCCTCTATCTGGCGCAGAGCGGCCTGACCGGCGCCAGCGGCCCGGATGCCCGGGCCAGCGGCCGCCCGCTGTACGTCAGCGAGCAGCGCAGCTACCAGCTGGCCGACGGACAGGACACCCTAGTGGTCGAGCTGAAATTCAGCGAGGCCGGCGTCGATTACACCAAGCGCTTCACCTTCAAGCGCGGGGCGTACGATCTGGAGGTCCGTCACCTGATCGCCAACCACAGCGACCAGCCCTGGGCCGGCAGCCTGTTCGGCCAGCTCAAGCGCGATGCCAGCGCCGACCCGTCCTCGACCACTGCGACCGGCACCGCCACCTACCTGGGCGCCGCGCTGGGGACTGCCGCGGAACCGTACAAGAAGGTCTCCATGGGCAACATGGACGACAAGAATCTGCGCGAAGCCGTGCAGGGCGGCTGGATCGCCTGGCTGCAGCACTACTTCGTGACCGCCTGGATTCCGTCCAAGGACGACAGCAATCTGGTGCAGACCCGCAAGGACAGCCAGGGCAACTACATCATCGGCTTCACCGGTCCGGTACTGAACATCCCGGCCGGCGCCAGCGGCGAAACCGTCTCTCGCCTGTATGCCGGTCCGAAGAACCAGAAGCAGCTGGCGGCCCTCTCGCCGGGCCTCGAGTTGACCGTCGACTACGGCTTCCTGTGGTTCATCGCCCAGCCGATCTTCTGGCTGCTCGGTGTCATCCACGCCCTGCTGGGCAACTGGGGCTGGTCGATCATCTTCCTCACCATCATCATCAAGCTGGCTTTCTTCCCGCTGTCGGCGGCCAGCTACCGCTCGATGGGCCGTATGCGTGCGGTCGCGCCCAAGCTGCAGGCGCTGAAGGAACAGCACGGCGAGGATCGCCAGAAGATGTCCCAGGCGATGATGGAGCTGTACAAGAAGGAGAAGATCAACCCGCTCGGCGGCTGCCTGCCGATCCTGGTGCAGATGCCGGTGTTCCTCGCCCTCTACTGGGTGCTGCTGGAAAGCGTGGAGATGCGCCAGGCGCCGTGGCTGGGCTGGATCGTCGACCTGTCGATCAAGGATCCGTACTTCATCCTGCCGATCATCATGGGTGCGACCATGTTCTTCCAGCAGACGCTCAACCCGACGCCGCCGGACCCCATGCAGGCCCGGGTGATGAAGCTGATGCCGATCATCTTCACCTTCTTCTTCCTCTGGTTCCCGGCCGGTCTGGTGCTGTACTGGGTGGTCAACAACTGCCTGTCCATCGGCCAGCAGTGGTACATTACCCGGCAGATCGAGAAGGCTGCGCAGCAGGCCTGACCCCTCGACACTGCCAGCCAGACACAGACGCCCCCTCAGTGGGGCGTCTTGCTATCCGGAGTCCGCCATGCACAGTGCACGCGAAACCATTGCCGCCATCGCCACTGCCCAAGGTCGCGGCGGGATCGGCATCGTGCGGGTCTCCGGCCCGCTGGCCGGCGCCGTCGCGGCTGGTATCTGCGAACGTCCGCTCCAGCCGCGGCATGCCCACTACGGGGCCTTTCGCGACGGCGACGGCCAGGTACTCGATGAGGGCGTCGCGCTGTTCTTTCCCGGCCCGAACTCCTTCACCGGCGAGGACGTGCTGGAACTGCAGGGCCATGGCGGCCCGGTGCTCCTCGACCTGCTGCTGCGCCGCTGCCTGGCGCTGGGCGCACGGATGGCCCGGCCGGGCGAGTTCAGCGAACAGGCCTTCCTCAACGACAAGCTGGATCTGGCCCAGGCCGAGGCTATCGCCGACCTGATCGAGGCCAGTTCGGCGCAGGCGGCGCGCAACGCGCTGCGCTCGCTGCAGGGCGAGTTTTCTCGCCGCGTGCATGCGCTGACCGAACGGCTGATCGAGCTGCGCCTCTACGTCGAGGCCGCCATCGACTTTCCCGAGGAGGAGATCGACTTCCTCGCCGATGGCCGCGTGCTCGAGTTGCTCGACGGCCTGCGTGCCGACTTGTCCACGGTGCTGCGCGAGGCGGGGCAGGGCGCGCTTCTGCGCGACGGCATGACGGTGGTCATCGCCGGCCGGCCGAATGCCGGCAAGTCCAGCCTGCTCAATGCCCTGGCCGGCCGTGAGGCGGCGATCGTCACCGACATCGCCGGCACCACCCGGGACCTGCTGCGCGAACATATCCACATCGACGGCATGCCGCTGCATGTAGTGGATACCGCCGGCCTCAGGGAGACCGCCGACCAGGTCGAGCGAATCGGCGTCGAGCGGGCCCTCCAGGCCATCGGCGAGGCCGACCGGGTGCTGCTGGTGGTGGATGCCAGCGCTCCGGAGGCCGCCGATCCCTTCACCCTCTGGCCGGAGTTCCTCGACCAGCGCCCGGAACCGGCCAGGGTCACCCTGATCCGCAACAAGGTCGACCTGTCCGGCGAACCGGTCGTCCAGCAGCAGGGCTGCGACGGCTGCGTCACCCTCGGCCTGTCGGCCCGTACCGGCGAAGGTCTGGAGCTGCTGCGCGAGCATCTCAAGGCCTGCATGGGTTTCGAGCAGACCATCGAGAGCGGCTTCAGCGCCCGTCGTCGGCACCTGGAGGCCCTGCGCCAGGCTGCTGCCTCCCTCGACCACGGCCACGCCCAGCTCACCGGCTGCGGCGCCGGCGAACTGCTTGCCGAAGACCTGCGCCAGGCCCAGCAGGCGCTCGGAGAAATCACCGGCGCCTTCACCCCGGACGACCTGCTCGGGCGGATCTTCTCCAGCTTCTGCATCGGCAAGTAGACGGACGGCTTCCCCGCAAAGGCAGGGTGCTTTTGCCGTTATCCACCGATAGGGGGCAACCTGCATAAACGACATAAAAACACGTTTTCGAAAGATTTCATCCGGCGGGTTTCCACGGCGGGGCCGGTTTGATCGCCATCACGACGCAGCTGGTTATTTTTTGTGCAGTGCTTCATTCGCACCGCCTAACTCTCTATACTTGCCGCCCTCCCTTTTTCCCTGCGAACAGGCACGAGGTGCGTGGTGGACTTCCCTTCCCGTTTTGACGTGATCGTGATCGGCGGCGGCCATGCCGGTACCGAAGCCGCGCTCGCGGCCGCGCGCATGGGTGTGAAGACCTTGCTGCTCAGCCACAACGTGGAAACCCTCGGGCACATGAGCTGCAACCCGGCCATCGGCGGCATCGGCAAGAGCCACCTGGTCAAGGAAATCGATGCGCTCGGCGGCGCCATGGCGATCGCCACCGACAAGGGCGGCATCCAGTTCCGCATCCTCAACGGCCGCAAGGGACCGGCCGTACGCGCCACCCGTGCCCAGGCTGATCGCGCGCTGTACAAGGCGGAGATCCGTCGCATTCTGGAAAACCAGCCGAACCTGTGGATATTCCAGCAGGCCTGCGACGACCTGATCGTCGAGGGCGAGCTGGTGCGCGGTGTGGTGACCCAGATGGGGCTGAAATTCCATGCTGACAACGTGGTGCTGACCGCCGGCACCTTTCTTGGCGGACTTATCCACATCGGCCTGGAAAACTACTCGGGCGGCCGGGCTGGCGATCCGCCATCGCTGGCGCTGGCGCGTCGATTGCGCGAGCTGCCACTGCGGGTCGGCCGGCTGAAGACCGGTACGCCGCCGCGCATCGACGGCCGCTCCGTGGATTTCTCGGCGATGACCGAACAACCCGGTGACACCCCGACCCCGGTGATGTCCTTCCTCGGTTCGCGCGAACAGCATCCCCGGCAGGTCAGCTGCTGGATCACCCATACCAACGCGCGTACCCACGAGATCATCGCTGGCAACCTGGACCGCTCGCCGATGTACTCCGGGATCATCGAGGGCATCGGTCCGCGCTACTGTCCGTCGATCGAGGACAAGATTCATCGCTTCGCCGACAAGGACAGCCACCAGGTGTTCCTCGAGCCGGAAGGCCTGACCACCCACGAGATCTACCCCAACGGGATCTCCACTTCGTTGCCGTTCGACGTGCAGCTGCAGATCGTCCGTTCGATCCGCGGCCTGGAGAACGCCCACATCGTGCGTCCCGGCTACGCCATCGAGTACGACTTCTTCGATCCGCGCGACCTGAAATACAGCCTGGAGACCAAGGTGATCGGCGGCCTGTTCTTCGCCGGGCAGATCAACGGCACCACCGGCTACGAGGAGGCGGGTGCCCAGGGGCTGCTCGCCGGTGCCAACGCCGCGCTGCGTGCCCAGGGGCGCGAGGCCTGGTGCCCGCGCCGCGACGAGGCGTACGTCGGCGTGCTGGTCGATGATCTGATCACCCTCGGCACCCTGGAGCCCTACCGGATGTTCACCTCGCGCGCCGAGTACCGGCTGATTCTGCGCGAGGACAACGCCGATCTGCGCCTGACCGAGCGGGGCCGCGCGCTCGGCCTGGTCGACGACGCCCGCTGGGCGGCGTTCTGCGCCAAGCGCGAGGGTATCGAGCGCGAAGAGCAGCGCCTGAAGAGCACCTGGGTACGTCCCGGTACGCCGCAGGGCGAGGCCATCGCCGCGCGCTTCGGCAGCGCCCTGACCCGCGAGTACAACCTGCTCAACCTGCTGGCCCGCCCGGAAATCGACTACCGGGGCCTGGTCGAGGCAAGCGGCGGCGAGGCTGCCGACCCGCAGGTCGCCGAACAGCTGGAGATCCGCACCAAGTACGCCGGCTACATCGACCGTCAGCAGGACGAGATCGCCCGCTTGCGTGCCAGCGAAAGCACCCGTCTGCCCGACGACCTTGACTACGCGGCGATTTCCGGGCTGTCCAAGGAGATCCAGCACAAGCTCGGCCAGGCCCGCCCGCAGACCCTCGGCCAGGCGTCGCGGATTCCGGGGGTCACCCCGGCGGCGATTTCCCTGCTGCTGATCCACCTGAAGAAACGCGGCGCCGGCCGAGATCTGGAGCAGAGCGCCTGATGTCCACCGTTGCCTCCCGTCACGCCGAGGAGCTGGCGCGTGGCGCCCGCGAGCTGGGCGTCGAACTGTCCGATCGCCAGCAGGAGCAGCTGCTCGCCTATCTGGCGCTGTTGATCAAGTGGAACAAGGCCTACAATCTCACCGCCGTACGCGATCCGGACGAAATGGTCTCGCGTCATCTGCTCGACAGCCTCAGCGTGGTGCCTCAGGTTGCCGAGGCTGGGGATAACTGGCTGGATGTCGGCAGCGGGGGGGGCATGCCGGGGATTCCGCTGGCCATCCTGTTTCCCGGGCGGCGCTTCACCCTGCTGGATTCCAACGGCAAGAAGACCCGTTTCCTTACCCAGGTGAAACTGGAACTGCAATTGCAAAACCTGGAAGTTGTTCACAGTCGGGTCGAGGCATTCACCCCCGCGCAGCCGTTCTCCGGAATCTGTTCGCGGGCGTTCAGTTCGCTGGCGGATTTCGCCAACTGGACCCGCCATCTCGGCGACGGCGAAACCCGCTGGCTGGCGATGAAGGGGGTGCAGCCAGACGACGAGCTGCAGGCTTTGCCGAACGATTTTCGACTGGAACGTACCTATGAGCTCAAGGTTCCCGGTTGTCAGGGTCAGCGTCATCTGCTGATACTGCGCCGCACTCCATGATCCGGACAGACGCAGACCATGGCTAAAGTACTCGCCATCGCCAACCAGAAGGGCGGTGTGGCCAAGACCACCACTTGCATCAACCTGGCCGCCTCGCTGGTGGCCACGCGCAGACGCGTGCTGCTGATCGATCTCGATCCCCAGGGCAACGCCACCACCGGCAGCGGTGTGGACAAGCTGAGTCTGGAGCATTCGGTCTACGACGTGCTGACCGGCGACTGTAGCTTCGCCGAAGCCATGCAGTTCTCCGAGCACGGCGGCTATCAGCTGCTGCCGGCCAACCGCGATCTCACCGCGGCGGAGGTCGTCCTGCTCGACAAGTCGGGCAAGGAGCACCGACTGCGCGAAGCCTTGGCACCGATCCGCGAGAACTACGACTACATCCTCATCGACTGTCCGCCCTCGCTGTCGATGCTGACGATCAACGCCTTGGCCGCCGCCGACGGGGTGATCATTCCCATGCAGTGCGAGTACTACGCCCTGGAAGGCCTGAGCGACCTGGTCAACTCGATCCAGCGCATCGGCAAGGCGCTCAACCCGAGCCTGCAGATCGAGGGCTTGCTGCGCACCATGTACGATCCGCGCGTCAGCCTGACCAACGAAGTCTCCGATCAACTCCAGGCGCATTTTGGCGACAAGCTCTACGAAACCGTCATCCCGCGCAACGTGCGACTCGCCGAAGCGCCCAGCCACGGCATGCCGGCGCTGGTCTACGACAAGCAATCCAAGGGTGCCCAGGCCTATCTGGCGCTGGCCAGCGAACTGTCCCGTCGCCAGCGTCAGGCTGCACGCGGTACCCGAGCATAAGGAGCTTCCATGGCGATCAAGAAACGAGGCCTGGGCCGCGGGCTGGATGCCTTGCTGGGCGGTACCGGTGGTGTGGCCGCCTTGCAGAAGGAGATGGAGCCGGTCGACGGCCACGAACTGCAGCACCTGCCGCTGGAGCTGATCCAGCGCGGCAAGTACCAGCCGCGCCGCGACATGGACCCGGTGGCGCTGGAGGAACTGGCGCAGTCGATCCTGGCTCAGGGGGTGATGCAACCGATCGTGGTGCGACCGGTCGACGGTCAGCGCTACGAGATCATCGCCGGCGAGCGACGCTGGCGGGCCAGCCAGCAGGCCGGGCTGGCGAAGATTCCGGCCATCGTTCGCGATGTGCCGGACGAGGCAGCCATCGCCATGGCCTTGATCGAGAATATCCAGCGCGAGAGCCTCAACCCGATCGAGGAGGCCATCGCCCTGCAGCGCCTGCAGCAGGAGTTCCAGCTGACCCAGCAGCAGGTCGCCGAAGCGGTGGGCAAGTCGCGGGTCAGCATAAGCAATCTGCTGCGACTGATTGCCCTGCCGGAGGAGATCAAGACCCTGCTTTCCCATGGCGATCTGGAAATGGGCCACGCCCGTGCACTGCTCGGTCTTCCTGCCGAACGGCAGGTCGAAGGCGCGCGACACGTTGTCGCACGAGGTCTGACCGTCCGTCAGACCGAGGCGCTGGTTCGCCAGTGGCTGAACGAGCAACCGCAACCCGAGAAAAGCCACACGAGCGATCCGGACATAACCCGTCTGGAACAGCGGCTGGCTGAGCGTTTAGGCTCTCCGGTGCAGATCAAGCATGGCCAGAAAGGCAAGGGCCAGCTTGTGATCCGCTACAACTCTCTGGACGAACTGCAGGGTGTCCTGGCCCATATCCGCTGATATTCCGGCGTGTAGCGGGCGATCGGAAAAGACTACCCGACGGTTGAACCGGCTTGTAACCCCCCCTATACTCGCCGCGCATTTTGGAAGCGGCGTGCTCGTTGAAAGCTCCGCCAGGGCGACGGGGACCGTGTGAACATACGCAATCGAACACCTTTCCATCGCCTTCCCGTGTTTCGCGTATTGGTCGTGCAGGCCTTGGTAGGACTTGCCGCCGCTGCGGCGTGCGGTGTGTTTTTTGGGTTGGTCGCAGGGTATTCGGCCCTGCTGGGTGGCCTGATCGCTTGGTTGGCCAACCTGTATTTCGCCCATAAGGCCTTTCGCTATTTCGGCGCGCGTTCGGTCAAGGCCGTGGTCCAGTCTCTCTGGTCCGGTGAAATGGGAAAACTGATTCTGACAGCGGCGCTCTTCGCGCTGGTGTTTGTGGGGGTGCAGCCTCTCGAACTGCTGGCACTGTTCGGCGGTTATCTGCTGGTGCTCGGCACCGGAGCGAGCGCACTCCTGCTGATGAGGAACAATCCGAAGCATTGAGTATTTGAGGCGTTTATGGCGAACACTCCAGTCGAATATATACAGCATCACCTACAGAACCTGGTCTTCGGCTCACACCCGGAAAAGGGCTGGATCATCGCGCATACGCCGGAAGAGGTGAAGCAGATGGGCTTCTGGTCCGTCAACCTCGACACCCTTGGCTGGTCGATCGCCATGGGCGTGCTGTTCCTGTGGCTGTTCCGCAAGGCCGCGCTCAGTGCCTCCACCAAAGTGCCGGGTTTCCTGCAGAATCTCACCGAGATGTGCATCGAATTCGTCGAAGGCACGGTTCGCGACACCTTCCATGGCCGCAATCCGCTGATCGCTCCTCTGGCGCTGACCATCTTCGTCTGGGTGTTCCTGATGAACAGCCTGAAGTGGGTTCCGGTCGACATCATCCCCGGTCTGGCCCACCTCTTGGGCGCTCCCTACTTCAAGATCGTGCCGACCGCCGATCCCAACGGGACCTTCGGCCTGTCTCTCGGCGTGTTCGTTCTGATCCTGTTCTACAGCATCAAGATCAAGGGAGTCGGCGGCTTCACCAAAGAGCTGGCGTTCACCCCGTTCAACCACTGGGCGCTGGTTCCGTTCAACCTGTTCCTCGAGATCATCGGCCTGCTGGCCAAGCCGCTGAGCCTCGCCCTGCGTCTGTTCGGTAACATGTATGCCGGTGAGGTGGTGTTCATCCTCATTGCCCTGCTGCCGTTCTGGGCTCAATGGGTCCTGAATGTGCCTTGGGCGATCTTCCACATCCTGGTGATCCCGCTGCAGGCCTTCATCTTCATGGTGCTGACCATCGTGTACCTGAGCGCTGCCCACGAAGACCACCACTGAGTGGACCCAGAAACTATCCCTTAACCACAAAACCCTAACCGTTAGAACCTCAGGAGCTGTTATGGAACTCGTCTACGTCGCCGCCTCTATCATGATCGGTCTGGGTGCCCTGGGCACCGGCATTGGCTTCTCCCTGCTGGGTGGCAAGCTGCTGGAATCCACTGCTCGTCAACCCGAGCTGGCTCCCCAGCTGCAAACCAAGACCTTCCTGATGGCAGGCCTGCTCGACGCCGTCCCGATGATCGGCGTCGGTATCGCGATGTACCTCATCTTCGTTGTCGCTCCCTCTGCTGCTTGAGCATTTCCCGGTTCAGAAGGGGTTCGCCCGGCGAGCCCCCTCGTTGTGGAAATGGCAAGTACGCCGAACGAGATAGCACGAGGTAAATCGCAGTGAACATGAATTTGACGCTATTTGGTCAAACGATCGCCTTCGCTATTTTCGTCTGGTTCTGCATGAAGTACGTTTGGCCGCCACTCACCCAGGCCATGCAGGAACGCCAGAAGAAAATCGCCGAGGGTCTGGATGCTGCAGGCCGTGCGCAGCAGGATCTGAAGCTGGCTCAGGAAAAGGTTTCCAATACTCTCCGTGAAACCCGCGAGCAGGCTGCCGAGATCATCGAGCTGGCCAACAAGCAGGCCAATGCGATCGTCGAAGAGGCCAAGGAGCAGGCACGTGCCGAAGGCGAGCGTCTGATCGCCGGGGCCAAGGCCGAGATCGAGCAGGAAGTGAACCGTGCCAAGGACGCACTGCGCACTCAGGTAGCGGCTCTGGCCATCCTGGGCGCGGAGAAGATCCTGGAATCCAAGGTGGATACCAAGGCACACAACAAGCTGGTCGAAAAACTGGCCTCCCAACTCTAAGCGAGGCAAGCGATGATCAATAACCAGACGCTTGCTCGGCCTTACGCAAAAGCCGCTTTCGAGTATGCCAGCGCGGCCAACAGCAACGACGCTTGGTCGGGCATGTTGAGCCTGGCTGCCGCTGTCGTTGAAGCTCCCGAAGTCGCCGAACTGCTGCGCAACCCGCGCCTGACCCGCGAAAGCAAGGTCGAGGCCGTGCTGCGTCTGTTCGCCGACGATGTCGACGATGCATTCCGCAACTTCATCGCCAACATGGGCGAGCACGATCGCCTGTTCGTGTTGCCGACCGTGCGCGAGTTGTTCGAAGCGTTCAAGGCGGAAGCCGAAAAAACGCTCGACGTCGAACTGGAGACGGCCTTCGAACTTTCCGCCGAGCAACTCGAAACCTTGGCTGCCGCCCTGTCGAAGCGGCTAGATCGTTCCGTCAACCCCCGGCAGGTCGTAAATCCTGCTCTGATCGGCGGCTTGGTCATCCGTGCCGGCGACGTGGTTGTCGACGGTTCGGTCCGCGGCAAACTGAGCCAGTTGGCCGAATCGTTGAAATCCTGATTTGAGGGTCATGGCATGCAGCAACTGAATCCTGCTGAGATTAGTGAAATCATCAAGCAGCGCATCGCGAATACCGATGTGACTGCCCAAGCCCGCAACGAGGGCACCGTCGTCAGCGTTTCCGACGGTATCGTTCGCATCTATGGTCTGGCCGACGTGATGTACGGCGAGATGATCGAGTTCCCCGGCGGCGTCTATGGCATGGCGCTGAACCTGGAGCAAGATTCCGTCGGTGCCGTGGTCCTAGGTAACTACCTGGGCCTGAGCGAAGGCATGAGCGCCAAGTGCACCGGCCGTATCCTCGAAGTTCCGGTCGGTCCGGAACTGCTGGGTCGCGTGGTCGATGCTCTGGGTAACCCGATCGACGGCAAAGGTCCGATCAACGCCAAGCTTACCGACGCCGTCGAGAAAGTGGCGCCGGGCGTGATCTGGCGTAAGTCGGTCGACCAGCCGGTGCAGACCGGTTACAAGTCGGTCGACGCGATGATCCCGGTTGGCCGCGGCCAGCGCGAGCTGATCATCGGCGACCGCCAGATCGGCAAGACCGCACTGGCTATCGATGCCATCATCAACCAGAAGAACAGCGGCATCAAGTGCGTCTACGTGGCCATCGGTCAGAAGCAGTCGACCATCGCCAACGTGGTGCGCAAGCTGGAAGAGCACGGCGCGCTGGCCAACACCATCGTGGTGGCAGCGTCCGCTTCCGAATCCGCTGCCCTGCAGTACCTGGCGCCCTACGCCGGTTGCACCATGGGCGAGTACTTCCGTGATCGCGGCGAAGACGCGCTGATCGTCTACGACGACCTGTCCAAGCAGGCTGTCGCCTACCGCCAGATCTCCCTGCTGCTGCGCCGTCCGCCGGGTCGCGAAGCCTACCCGGGCGACGTGTTCTATCTCCACAGCCGTCTGCTGGAGCGCGCTTCCCGCGTTTCCGAAGAGTATGTGGAGCAGTTCACCAAGGGCGAAGTGAAGGGCCAGACCGGCTCGCTGACTGCACTGCCGATCATCGAAACCCAGGCCGGCGACGTGTCCGCCTTCGTTCCGACCAACGTGATCTCCATCACCGACGGTCAGATCTTCCTGGAATCCTCCATGTTCAACTCGGGTATCCGTCCGGCCGTCAACGCCGGTATCTCGGTATCTCGCGTCGGTGGTGCGGCCCAGACCAAGATCGTCAAGAAGCTGTCCGGCGGCATCCGTACCGCGCTGGCTCAGTACCGTGAACTGGCGGCCTTCGCCCAGTTCGCTTCGGACCTCGACGAAGCTACCCGCAAGCAGCTCGAGCATGGTCAGCGCGTTACCGAGCTGATGAAGCAGAAGCAGTATGCGCCGATGTCCATCGCCGAAATGTCGCTGTCCCTGTACGCCGCCGAGCGCGGTTTCCTGCAGGACGTCGCAGTGGCCAAAATTGGCGCCTTCGAGCAGGCGTTGATCGGTTACTTCCAGCGTGAGAAAGCAGATCTGCTGGCGAAGATCAACGAGAAGGGTGACTTCAACGACGAAATCGACGCAGGCCTCAAGGCTGGCATCGAGAAGTTCAAGGCCACCCAGTCCTGGTAAGCCGCAGCGGGAGCCGCAAGGCTCCCGCCTGCTAACCCGAAAGGTGTCAAATGGCAGGCGCAAAAGAGATTCGCAGCAAGATTGCGAGCATCAAGAGCACGCAGAAGATCACCAGCGCCATGGAAAAGGTGGCGGTCAGCAAGATGCGCAAGGCCCAGATGCGCATGGCTGCCAGCCGTCCCTATGCGGAGCGGATCCGTCAGGTTATCGGCCATCTGGCCAAGGCCAACCCGGAATACAAGCACCCGTTCATGGTTGAGCGCCCGGTCAAGCGCGTCGGTTACATCCTCGTCTCCACCGACCGCGGTCTGTGCGGTGGCCTGAACGTCAACCTGTTCAAGGCCCTGATCAAGAACATGAAGGAGTGGCACGACAAGGGCGTCGAAGCCGACTTCTGCGTGATTGGCAGCAAGGGTGCCAGCTTCTTCCGCAGCTACGGCGGCAATGTGGTCGCGGCGATCGGCAACCTGGGTGAAGAGCCCTCGATCAACAAGCTGATCGGCAGCATCAAAGTGATGCTGGATGCCTTCCACGAAGGCCGTGTGGACCGTCTGTACCTGGCGTCGAACAAGTTCATCAACACCATGACCCAGAAGCCCACCGTCGAGCAGCTGCTGCCGCTGGCCGCAAGCGGCGACGAGGAAGGCGTTCAGAAGGGCACCTGGGACTATCTGTACGAACCCGATGCCCAGCAACTGCTGGACGCCCTGCTGGTTCGCTACATCGAGTCGCAGGTCTACCAGGCCGTGGTGGAGAACGGCGCGGCCGAGCAGGCGGCGCGGATGATCGCGATGAAGAACGCGACCGACAACGCCGGCGAGCTGATCAGCGATCTGCAGCTGGTCTACAACAAGGCCCGTCAGGCGGCGATCACCCAGGAAATTTCGGAAATCGTCGGCGGCGCTGCCGCGGTTTAAGAACGGTTCATAAGGTTAGAGGAACCAAGTAATGAGTAGCGGACGTATCGTTCAAATCATCGGCGCCGTTATCGACGTGGAATTCCCGCGCGATCAGGTGCCGAATGTCTATGACGCGCTGAAAGTCGAAGGCGCGGCCACCACCCTGGAAGTCCAGCAGCAGCTGGGCGACGGCATCGTTCGTTCGATCGCCATGGGTTCTACCGAAGGCCTCAAGCGTGGCCTGAACGTGAACAACACCGGTGCCGGTATCTCCGTGCCGGTTGGCACGGCCACTCTCGGCCGGATCATGGACGTTCTCGGTAACCCGATCGACGAAGCGGGCCCGATCGGCGAGGAAGAGCGCTGGACCATCCACCGTGCCGCTCCGTCCTACGCGGACCAGGCTGGCGGCAACGACCTGCTGGAAACCGGCATCAAGGTGATCGACCTGGTCTGCCCGTTCGCCAAGGGCGGCAAGGTTGGCCTGTTCGGCGGCGCCGGCGTGGGCAAGACCGTGAACATGATGGAGCTGATCCGCAACATCGCCATGGAACACAGCGGTTACTCCGTGTTCGCCGGTGTGGGTGAGCGTACTCGTGAAGGTAACGACTTCTATCACGAGATGAAGGACTCCAACGTTCTCGACAAGGTGGCCCTGGTCTACGGCCAGATGAACGAGCCGCCGGGCAACCGTCTGCGCGTGGCCCTGACCGGTCTGACCATGGCCGAGAAGTTCCGCGACGAAGGCCGCGACGTGCTGCTGTTCGTCGACAACATCTACCGTTACACCCTGGCCGGTACCGAAGTGTCCGCGCTGCTGGGTCGTATGCCGTCCGCGGTGGGTTACCAGCCGACTCTGGCCGAGGAAATGGGCGTTCTGCAGGAGCGCATCACCTCCACCAAGACCGGCTCGATCACCTCCGTGCAGGCCGTCTACGTTCCCGCGGACGACCTGACCGACCCGAGCCCGGCGACCACCTTCGCCCACCTCGACGCCACCGTGGTACTGTCCCGCGACATCGCCTCCCTGGGTATCTACCCGGCCGTCGATCCGCTGGACTCCACCTCCCGTCAGCTGGATCCGCTGGTGATCGGCCAGGAGCACTACGACACCGCCCGCGGTGTGCAGTACGTGCTGCAGCGCTACAAGGAGCTGAAGGACATCATCGCGATCCTCGGCATGGACGAACTGTCCGAAGCCGACAAGCAGCTGGTGTCCCGTGCCCGTAAGATCCAGCGCTTCCTGTCCCAGCCGTTCTTCGTGGCCGAAGTCTTCACCGGTTCTCCGGGCAAGTACGTGTCGCTGAAGGAAACCATCCGCGGCTTCGCCGGCATCCTCAAGGGCGACTACGACCATCTGCCGGAGCAGGCGTTCTACATGGTGGGCGGCATCGACGAAGCCATCGAGAAGGCCAAGAAACTGTAACCTGGCGCGCCCGCTCGCGGGCGCTCGACCAGGCGGTCGCCACTTCGGTGGCGCCGCCTGCTAACCGAGGCATGAATATGGCTATGTCAGTCCATTGCGACGTCGTCAGCGCGGAAGAAGAGCTGTTCTCGGGCCTGGTGGAAATGGTCATCGCCCACGCCCACATGGGCGATGTGGGCATCCTCCCGGGTCACGCGCCGCTGCTGACCGATCTCAAGCCCGGTCCGGTGCGTGTGATCAAGCAGGGCGGCGACGAGGAAATCTTCTACATCTCCGGCGGCTTCCTCGAAGTGCAGCCGAACATGGTGAAAGTCCTCGCCGATACCGCGACCCGTGCCAAGGATCTGGACGAGGTCGCCGCTCAGGAAGCCGTCAAGGCCGCCCAGAAGGCGCTCAGCGAGAAGGGGGCGGAGTTCGACTACAGTTCCGCTTCCGCTCGTCTGGCAGAGGCTGCCGCTCAGCTGCGCACCGTCAGCGAGCTGCGCAAGAAGTACGGCCGCCACTGAGTTCGACACCGCTTCGCACGACGACGAAAGGGTAGCCAAGGCTACCCTTTTTTCTTGGCCCCTCCGGCGGGGCGCTTGGCCGACGATCCGCAGGCCGCCGGGTTCCCGGCGCGCGGCCGTCCCGCTCCGACCGGGCGGGGTTCGCACGGTCCGGGCATTCCGTTGTCGAAGAGTCGACCGATCCGGCGTTTCCGCCGACCTCCATTATCCAGACGCTCGCGCATCCCGATTTTTCGTCCCTCTTCAGGGCAGGCAGGGCTTGTCCGGAGTGGGGCGGGCGGGTTTGCTTCCACGGTGGCGGCCGGGCGAAAATGAGCGATGCTGCACGCTTTCCAGGCGACAGGCGTGTCGATTCGCCCGGGTCCGTCGCTCGGCCCGCTCCGGGCTGCGGGAGTCGCTGGCCGACCTCGAAACGCCGGGTCCATTCGCTGCGTCCACGCAACGGACTTGCTCGGGGGCTTGCTCGGAAGCTTCGCGACAAGGCGGAGCCGTGGCAAGCAAGCCTGCCCGATGGATGGGTCTGCGTCGGAAGCGTCGACATCGTTCAACAAGGCCGGAACTCCACCGAGCGGCCGGGAAAAAGGATAACCAGAATGCCAGGTGCATTGCTTCGTACGGGTACGCTGCGGGAATTCAGGGCTCTGGGCGTCGACGGCCAGCCGGTCCATGGCGTGGCGCTGCAACTGCGCGAAGCCATCCGCCTGAAGATGCGCCGCGAAGCGGCCGACTGCCTGGCGATCCCGCAGTCCAACGAAACCGGCGACCGCATCGATTGGTACGCACCGGTCGACGGCGACGTGGTGCCCTGGTCGGCCGCCACTCCGGAGGAGCGCGTGCAGGCCCATGCCCAGCTCGAGGCGATGCAGGCCCAGCTGCGCGCCACCGGCGAAAGCATGCGCAACGATGCGCAGAACCGGGAAAAGCAGGTCTTCGGCCGCCTTCTGGAAAAGGCCCTGCAGTTCCCCGATGCCAACCACGTCTATTTGGTGGACGGCAAGCCGGTGATCACCTTCTGGGGATTCACCCAGCACGAGGCCCCCCAGCTACCCGATCCGCTGTCCTGTCTGCAGGCGGCCGGGCCGACCGCGGCCGTCGCGGCGTTGCCACCGCCGGCGGCACCTGTCGTCGCCGAAAAATCCCGCTGGCGGCGCTGGCTGTGGTTGCTGCTGCCGTTGCTCCTGCTGTTGCTGCTGTTTCTCATGCGTGCCTGCGCGCCGAGCGTCGAACTGCCGTTCGAGCTGTCCAAGATCGACCTGCCCGGTCTGCCGGCCGAAGAAAAGACTCCGCCGGATGTCCACCTGCGCGAGGGCGCCGTGGGGGTGACAGGTACCCTGGGCAATGCCGGTGTCGCCGGAGTCGATGCGACCGGGGTGGAAGGAGACGAGGTGGCGGTACCGGGCGAAGCCACGGCCGTCGAGGAGCTGCCGGCCGACGAGGCGTCGGCGGGCGATCTCGCGGCGGACGAGGCCGGTGCCGACCAATCCGCCTTGGACAAGTCCGCGGCGGAGGAGCAACCGCCCGTCCCGGAAACGCAGCCCGAACCGAAACCCGAAGACCTGTCGAAGCCGCCGGTTCCGCCACAACTCGACGAAAAAAATCCGGAGGGCCAGGAGGGGCAGCAGGATGAACCGTCCAAGAAAGGGGACGCCGCCAAACCCATGAGCATCCCGCCCGAGGCGCGCAGCAGCGGTTCGACCGGCTTCCTCGACGGCAACTGGCAGGCCGGCGCCGGCATCCAGGACGCCAAGACCGGCAAGCCTTTGCAACTGGGCTACGACTTCAAGGACGGCAAGGGGCGGGTCAGTATCCGCCGCGACGACGGCGTGCAATGCTCGGGCGCGGTGAACGCCTCGATGCAGGGCGGCAACCTGTCGATCGCCAGCCAGGGACAGGCGGCCTGCAGCGACGGCAGCCGCTATCGTCTGCCGGAGGTGACCTGCAAGCCGGATGCGCGCAGCGCGGCGGACTGCACCGGCCATTACGGCGATCAGCAATTCCCCATGTCGATCCGCCAGGGCGGCCACTGAGGCGAGCACAGCAGCATGTTTCCGGAAAAGACCGATTACGAAGACAGGATCACCCTGATCATGGGCAGCGGCATCCAGTTCCTGGATTTCGCCGTCAAACTGGAACTGCGCCGCGAGCCGGCCGGCGAATTCGTCCGGCCGCGCAGCGACGGCCCGCTGGTTCGCCTGCTGTTCGATCCGCGCAGCAACGCCTTCCACCATCCGGCCGAGCCCGGCAGGGCGGTGACGCCCGCTTTCGCCGTGGCCGTCGAGGACTCGCTGCGCCTGCTCAAGGGGCTCTGGCTGCCCCTGCCGTTCTTTCGCTGCAGCCCGCCGCGGCGTTTCGACGACGGCCCGAGCAACTGGTCGCGGGTGCGCATCGTCGAACTCGGCGAGGGCGAGGACCCGGACGGCAACACCCACCGCATCACCTTCGCCTTCGACACCAAGGTCTTCGACAGCCGCGAGGCCACCACCTACCTGGCGCCGACCCGCGACGACGTCCGCGCCGGCGCCAGCTTCGCGCTGGCCCACCGGGCCGACGAAATGGGCTGGTTCCTCGACCTCGGCTGGGTCGACGGCTGGCTGCGCGAGGTGTTCGCCGAGCAGGCGCGGCTGCCGCCGCTGCGCATGCAGCCCGACGACATCCAGGCCGAGTGCGAGCAGCTCCACCACCAGGCGCACTACCTCAACCTGTTGCACCTGCTCGGCACGCACCTGCCGGTGCCGGAACTCAAGGTGGTCTCCAACCGCGACAGCGACGTGCACAAGGCGATCCCGGTGGACATGGTGCTGGACGTCGGCAACTCGCGCACCTGCGGCATCCTGATCGAGGACCATCCGCAGGAGAACGACGGCCTGAGCAAGCGCTACGAACTGGAGCTGCGCGACCTGACCCGGCCCGAGCAGGTCTATCCGGAGCCCTTCGAGAGCCGCGTCGAGTTCGCCCAGGCGATGTTCGGCAAGGACCACTTCTCGGTGCAGAGCGGCCGCCGCGAGGCCTTCCTCTGGCCGACCATCGCCCGCGTCGGCCGCGAGGCCGGGCGCCTGGCCGGGCGCCGGCGCGGCACCGAGGGCTCGACCGGGCTGTCGAGTCCCAAGCGCTACCTGTGGGACGAGGACGGCTACGAGCCGGGCTGGCGCTTCAACTGCGCCGCGCTGCGCACCGAGAGCGAACCGCACGCCACCGCCGCGCCGGTGGCCGGGCTGATCAACGAGAAGGGCCAGGCGCTCTACAGCCTGCCGTTCGACGAGCGCATGCCGGTGTTCCATCCGCACTATTCGCGCAGCTCGCTGATGACCTTCATGCTCTCCGAGGTCCTCGGCCAGGCGCTGATGCAGATCAACAGCCCCTCGCAGCGCCTGCGCATGAGCCACTCGCGGGTGCCGCGCCACCTGCGCTCGATCATCCTCACCGTGCCGCCGTCGATGCCCAAGCCGGAACGCGAGATCTTCGCCAAGTGCATGGAGCAGGCCATCGGCCTGGTCTGGAAGAGCCTCGGCTGGCATCCCGAGGACGATTCCGTCGACCTCAAGGACCCGAAGAGCCGCGAGAGCGCCTGGCCCTGGTTCCCCGAAGTCCATGTGCAGTGGGACGAGGCCACCTGCGGGCAGGTGGTCTACCTGTTCAACGAGACCCAGAACAACTTCGCCGGACGCTCGGAGGAATTCTTCGCCGCCATGGCGCGGCCGGACCAGCCGCACCGGGATCGCCTGACCATCGCCTCGATCGACATCGGCGGCGGCACCACGGATCTGGTGATCACCGAATACCGCCTCGACGACGGGGTCGGCGGCAACGTCTACATCAGCCCCGAACAGCGCTTTCGCGACGGCTTCAAGGTCGCCGGCGACGACATCCTGCTCGACGTGATCCGCCAGTTCGTCCTGCCGGCGCTGCGCGACGCCCTGTCCCGGGCCGGCGTCGCCACGCCCGAGGCGCTGCTGTCGCGGCTGATCGGCAGCGAAACGCTGGCGGTGCAGGAGGCCGTGCTGCGCCAGCAACTGACCCTGCAGGTGTTCGGCCCCATCGGCCTGCGCCTGCTCAAGGCCTACGAGCAGTACGACCCGCTGGAGCCGGGCAGCCGGGTCAGCGCCACCTTCGGCGAACTGCTCGGCGAGCGCCCCACCGAGGACGTGCTCGACTACGTCGCCGGCGCCGTGCGCCGCCAGCTGGGCAACGAGGCCGCGCCCTTCGACATCCTCGCCACCCCGCTGGACGTCAGCCTGCGGCGCATCCACGAGGCCTTCATCGGCGACCGCATGAGCATCGGCAAGACCATCCAGGCGCTCTGCGAGGTGGTGCACGCCTATCCCTGCGACGTGCTCCTGCTCACCGGCCGGCCCTCCTGCCTGCCCGGCGTGCAGGCGCTGTTCCGCGAGCTGCTGCCGCTGCCGCCGGGGCGCATCCTGTCGCTCAACCAGTACCGCACCGGCGGCTGGTACCCGTTCAACAAGCTCGACCGCATCGAGGACCCGAAGACCACCGCGGCGGTCGGCGCCATGCTCTGCCTGCTGAGCCGCAGCCTGCGCCTGCCGAACTTCTACTTCCGCGTGGCGGCCTTCAAGTCCTACTCGACGCTCAGGCACCTGGGGCTGATCGACAACAACAACGTCCTCAAGGACAGCAACGTCTACTATCGAGACATCGATCTGGACGACCCCGACTACCGCCTGGCGGACACCGCCTTCGACATGCGCGGCACCATGCGCCTGGGCTTTCGCCAGTTGGCCTGCGAGCGCTGGTCGGCCGCGCCCCTGTACATTCTCGGCATCGAAAGCCCGAAACTGCGCGAGGAAATGGCGTCCAAGGGACTGGTGCTCAAGGTGCGCCTGGGCATCAAGTCCTCGCGCAACCCGGCCGAGGGCAGCGAGCGTTTCGAGTTGCTCGGCGTGGAGTCGGACAGCGGCTCGGTCAGCCGCGCCCATGTGCGCCTCAAGCTCAACACCCTGCCCGATGCCGGGCTGGGCGAATCCCAATACTGGCTCGACAGTGGAAGCGTATTTCGCAAATGACTAATCCTGAGCAGCTGTCGCAACGCTGGTCCGCCGTCCACAGCGGGGCGGGCGAGGCGATCCGCTGGATCGACGAGGTGCGCCGCTTCGCCCCACGCCTGGACAACGAGGCGGACGACCTGATCCTCAGCCTGCGCCGCGTGCGCAATACCGCGCGGCGCCTCGGCGCGGTGTCCGCGCTGCCGATGACGGTGGGCTTCTTCGGCCTCTCCCAGGCCGGCAAGTCCTACCTGATCTCCAGCCTGGCGGCCGGCGTCAACGGCAAGCTGGAGACCGACCTGGGCGGCGACCGCCTGGACTTTCTCACCCACGTCAACCCGCCGGGCGGCGGCAAGGAGGCCACCGGCCTGGTGACGCGCTTCAGCCGTACCGCCCGGCCGGGGCCCGCCGAGTGCCCGCTGGAACTCAAGCTGTTCGCCGAGATCGAGCTGGCCAAGGTCCTGGCCAACTCCTTCTTCAACGACTTCAACACCGAAAAGGTCCGCTACCGCCTCGACGAAACGGCGATCCGCCAGCTGCTCCGCGACCTCGACGGGCGCCGTCAGCCGTCCCCGGTGCCGGGCGTCGACGCGGACGCCGTGGTGGCGCTGTGGGACTACCTGCAGGGCAGCTTTCCGGGTTCGCTGGGCGCGCTGGGCGGCTATTACTGGCCGGCCGCGGTCGAGCTGGCGCCGAACCTGGCGCCGGAGGACCGCGCCCGGCTGTTCTCGATCTTCTGGGGCGAGATTCCCGAACTCAGCGACGCCTACCTGACCTTCGCCCGCGCCCTGGCCAGCCTCGGCCACGCCGAGCGGGTCTTCGCGCCGCTGACCGCGCTGGTGCGGCCCACGCCGCAGGGCGGGCTGTCCCAGGCCGACAGCATCATGAACGTGGACATGCTCGAGCGCCTCGGCCGGGACAGCGACCGGCGCATCGCCGTGCGCCCCTGGCGGGACGGCGCGCTGCGCGGCGAGGTCGAGCTGACCCTGGCGCAACTCGCGGCGCTCACCGCCGAGCTGGTCTTCCCGCTGGTCGAGCCGACCAGCGAGCCCCTGTTCGAAGAGGTCGACCTGCTCGACTTCCCCGGCTATCGCGGCCGGCTCGGCGTCGAGTCGCTGGACGACGTGCGCCGCGCGGTGAACAGCGAAGACAGCAACCCGGTGGCGCAGCTCATCCTGCGCGGCAAGGTCGCCTACCTGTTCGAGCGTTATACCGACAGCCAGGAAATGAACGTGCTGATCGTCTGCACGCCGTCCAACAAGCAGTCCGACGTCACCAGCGTCGGCCCGGTGCTGAGCCGCTGGATCGACAAGACCCAGGGCGAGACGCCGGCCGAGCGGGCGCGGCGCAAGCCCGGCCTGCTGTGGGCGATCACCATGTTCGACATGCGCGTCGGCAGCGACCTGGACAAGGGCGAGGACCTGCTGCGCCTCGGCTGGGGCAGCGGCGGCATGATGAAGATGACCATGCTCGAGCGCTTCGGCCAGTACGCCTGGCTGCAGGACTGGGCCGGCGGTCGGCCGTTCGACAACAGCTTCCTGGTGCGCAAGCCGCGCCTCAAGGTGACCTTCCTCGACCTCCAGGACGGCCAGGAAGTGACCATCCACGAGCCCGCGCGCGAGCCGCTGGCGCTGATGCGCCAGACCTTCTGCGAGGACGAGACGGTCCGGCGTCACATCCGCGACCCCGAAGAGGCCTGGGACGCCATGCTGGCGCTGAACGACGGCGGCATGGGGCGGATCGGCCGCTACCTGCGCCAGGTCGCCCTGCGCGAGGTCAAGCAGGGGCGGATCGGCGAACAGCTGGACGCGGTCCTGCACCTGCTGGAAAACCGCCTCGGCCACTGGTTCCAGGCCGAAGGGGCCGGCGAGCTGGAACGCAAGCGGCGGATCGCCAAGCAGATCTCCGATACCCTGTGGCCGCGGCGCATCCTGCTCGGCGAACTCCTGCAGCGCATGCAACTGCCCGACGACCTGCTGCGCGCGCTCTACCTGCGCGCCGGCGACGAGGACGACGCGCCGCCGCCGGCGGCCGGCAGCCACCTGCTGCCGGGCGGCACCCCGCCGGGAAGCGCGCTCAACCTGGGCCTCGACCTGGATAGCGACGACACCTTCGACCCCTTCGGCGACAACGAGCCGCTCGCCGCCGGCCCGACGGGAACGGCGCGACAGTCCCGCGGCAGCGATGCGCGCTTCGCCCAGGCGGTGCTGCGCGAGTGGATCGGCCACCTGCGCCACCTGCCCGAGGACGTGCGGCTGATGAGCTACCTGGGCTTCGCCAAGCCGGCGGTGGAGGCCCTGGTCGACGAACTGGTCACCGGCGCCAGCCGGCTCGACCTGGAGCAGCGCCTGCTGCGGGCCATCGTCAGCACCGAGCAGGTCGGCACCAAGCGCGAGCAGCTCGCCGGGCGCCAGGTGCTCACGGCGAAGACCGTGCTCGGCAACTTCATCGGCTGGCTGGGCTACATCGAACAGCCCCTCGAGCTGCGCCCGGACAGCCGCATCGAGCGCGGCGCCAAGCTGTTCCAGGCGCCGCCGCCGATCGCCCGCGGCCAGCTGCCGCGCCTGGCGGAGCAGCCCCTCGACTACACCCGGCGCTACGTCGGCGACTGGCTGGTGGCCCTGGCGCGGATCGCCGAGGAGAATGCCGGGCACAGCGCCGGCCGGGAAATCTCCCTCGAACAGAACGAAGCGCTGGGGCGGATCCTCGCCACCTTTCAATCGGCACGGACAGACTGACGCATGCTGAGAATCGAACTGACAGCCGCCGCCGGCGGCCAACCCGGGCATGGCGAGCTGACCGTGCACGGCTGGCCGGGCGGCACCGAGGACCTTGAGCTGAGCGTGCTGCGCAACCAGGACAGCCTCTACCTGGAGGCCGGTGGCGGCTGGGACAGCCTGCCGGTCTGGCACGCCCTCGACGGCCTGGAGCGCCGCGACGAGGCGCTGTTCGGCGCGGTCGGCCCCTGGCTGGTCGATCCCCTGGTCCGCGACCCGAAGATGGTCTACCGGCTGCAGCTGCGCGCGGCCGGACAGAGCGACGGCGGCGTGCTGCGCATCGTCGGCAATCTCCTGTCCTCGCCGGCGGTCGGCCACCCGCAGCCGGACGAGCGGCCGCCTGCGCCGCCGGTCGTAGCGGAGCCCGAACCGGAGCTGCCGGTCGTGGAGGTCGTCGAGCCGGCGCCGGACGACAGTCCGCTGGTCGCCGAGCGCGACGAAGAGTTTCGCGCCGTGCCGGCACCCAAGCCGCGCCAACCCGTCCGCTGGCTGCCGTTCGTTGTCGGGCTGGCGCTGCTGCTCGGCGTCGGGTTGGCCGGCTACTGGTACTTCGTCCTGCGTCCGCAGACGCAGACGCCCGTGGCGGCGGCCACGGGCCCGGCTGCAACGCCGGCCGTTGCCGCCGCCGCCGGCGAGGCGGGCGCCTGTGCCGCCAGCGCGCTGGCGGAGAGCGGCGACGACCTGACCTTCATCCAGGCCTGCTTGAAGTCGAGTCCGTCCAGCGCCCAGGTGCTGGAAACGATCGCCGCCGCCAAGCAGGCCAAGCGCTGCGGGGTGGTGCAGCGGCTCTACGCGCACAAGGCCCAGGCCGGCGATGCCGCCATCGCCTTGGCCTACGCCCGCGAGTACGACCCGCAGAGCTTCGCCGCCGGCGGCTGCGTCGAGGCCGCCGATGCCGAGACCGCGGCCTACTGGTACGAGATCGCGCTGGCCAACGACGCCGGCAACGCGGAAGCCAAGAAGCGCCTGGAGGCCCTGAAACCATGAACCCGCGCGGGAGAAAGACGATGTGGCGTGAGATGGCGGTGCTCGGCGGCCTGCTGCTGGGCGCCTGTGCCGGTCCGGCGCTGGCGGCCGACGACAAGCCCCTGCTGCAGGCCGGCAAGAAGACCCTCTACCAACGCGTGCTGACCACCCCCAGCTGCCGCCTCGGCGCTACGGCCGGCGCGGCCGACGGCAAGCCGCAACCGGCCTTCACCCGCTTCTACGTGTACCAGCGGCAGCAGGTCGGCGACGCCGAATGGCTCAAGGTCGGCCCGGACAGCTACGGCAAGACCCTCGGCTGGATCGACGCCGGCTGCTCGGTGGAGTGGAAGATGCAGATGACCCTCGCGTTGACCAACCCGGCCGGGCGCGAGCCGCTGCTGTTCTTCCGCCAGCGCGAGACCCTCGACAAGCTCTTCGCCCAGGACGACCCCGGCAAGCTGCTCAAGCCGATCCGTGCCAACCTGGCCAGCCAGGGCCGCGATCCTGCGGTGGTCGCCCGCGAACCGGATTACGCCGTCGATCTGGCCAAGCGCTTCTACCTGCTGCCGGTGCTCAATGCCCGGGAAGTCATGACCGAGAAGGGCTTCCAGGTGCGCGAGCTGGAGGTCGCCTCGGTGACCGCCGCCGCGCCGAAGAGCGCCGAACAGCTCGCCCAGGACAAGGCCGGCGAGGTGAACACCCTGAAGGGCTTCAGCGCCGCGGTGGTGTTCGTCATCGACTCGACCATCTCGATGGGGCCGTACATCGACCGCACCCGCGAGGCGATCAGGAAGATCTACCAGCACATCGAGCAGGAAAAGCTGCTCGAGCAGGTCAAGTTCGGCCTGGTCGCCTACCGCTCCAACATCAAGGAAGTGCCGGCGCTGGAGTACGTCAGCAAGCTGTACGTCGATCCGGCCCAGGTGCAGGGCGGCGAGGACTTCCTCGCCAAGATGGCGGCGCTGAAGCCGGCCACCGTCTCCAGCAGCCGCTTCGACGAGGATGCCTACGCCGGGGTCATGAAGGCCCTGGACGGCATCGACTGGACCCAGTTCGGCGCCCGCTACCTCGTGCTGGTCACCGACGCCGGCGCGCTGAACGGCGACGATCCGCTGTCCGCCACCGGCCTCGACGCCGCCCAGGTGCGTCTGGAGGCCAAGCATCGCGGCGTGGCCATCTACAGCCTGCACCTGAAGACCCCGAGCGGAGCGAAGGACCATGCCTCGGCCGAGGCGCAGTACCGCGACCTGTCGAACAACCCGGTCCTCAACAAGCCGCTGTACTACCCGGTGGATGCCGGCGATGTGGATAACTTCGGCCGCAAGATCGACGCCCTGGCCGCCGCCATCACCGGCCAGGTCAAGGCCGCCTACCGCGGCGAGCGGGCCGCCGGCAGCGCCCTCGGCGCCGACGCCGACTATGGCAAGAAGGGCAAGCCGGGCGGCGACGCCCTGCTGGAAGACACCGCCAAGCTCGGCCACGCGATGCGCCTGGCCTACCTCGGCGACGTCACCGGGGCCAGCGCGCCGCCGATGTTCCATGCCTGGATCGGCGACCGCGACTTCGTCAAGCAGAACGTGCCGACCACCGAGGTCCGCGTGCTGCTGACCAAGGCCCAGCTCAGCGACCTCAGCGAAGTGGTCAAGAAGATCGCCGACGCCGCCAACGAGGGCCTGATCTCGCCCAACGAGATGTTCGAGCGCCTGCGCTCGGTGGCCGCGACCATGGGCAAGGACCCCAACCAGCTGCAGAAGGGCGGCAAGTCCGCCACCCTGGCCGAGATGGGCCTGATGGCCGAGTATCTGGAGGGCCTGCCCTACCTCAGCGAGGTGCTCAGCCTCGACGAGGAGACCTGGAAAGGCATGGAGGGGCTGGAGCAGGAGAAGTTCATCCGCCGGCTGAACACCAAGCTCAAGTACTACCAGAAGTACAACGCCGACGCCGACCGCTGGGTGTCCCTGGCCGAGGGGAGCGATGCGCGGGATCATGTGTATCCGGTGCCGTTGGAGGCGTTGCCTTGAGGAGTGGTTTTTGGTGGCCTTGTCGGTGGAGTGAGGACGAGGCGCTTTCCTTGGCTGAGGCGACAGGTTTCGCCTTGCACGGCGAGTCACTTTTTCTTGCTTGGCCAAGAAAAAGTAACCAAAAAGAAGGCCACCCCCGTCGTCAGGCCCTGCGCTTCGCTCCGGGTTCCCTCACTCCATCGTCGTTCCAGGGGCACGGCCCGAAGGGCCATCCATGGCCCACGGGCCTTTCGCCGCATCCATGCGGCTCAACCCCTTGCGCGGCGATTCCGTTCGGCCTGACGAAGGGGGAATGGGTGCAAGCCCCACCTCCGCGAAGGACAAAAAGCTTTTTCAAGCGTGGTGCCAGACTTGCAGGCAACTCCCCGGTCCCGTTCAGAAGGCCGAGCGCAGGCGTCGCGGAGGGGGCGAGCCGTATGGATGCGGCGAGAGCCGTAAAGGGGCATGGATGCCCCTTGTACGGCGGCCCCCGGAGCGGCGCCGGAGCGAGGGAACCCCGGCGCAGCCGGGGCCGGATGACCGGGTGTGTTTTCTCTTTGGTCACTTTCTCTTTGCACAAGCAAAGAGAAAGTGACTCGCCGTGCAAGGCGAAACCTGTCGCATCAGCTGAGGAAAGCGCCCGGCTCGGCACCAAAACAGCACCCAAAAACAACCCCGCTCCAGGCAGGGAAAGCGCCCCGGTCCGACACCAGGGCCAGAGGCTCACCCGGAGCATGCACCGATCATGACTCCCCCCATGCTCCACATCGAAAACCTCGCCATCCACCGCGGCACCTACCGCATCCTCCTGCCGCGCCTGTCGCTGGCGCGCGGCGAGGTCGCGGCGATCACCGGCGCCAGCGGCTGCGGCAAGAGCACCCTGCTGGAAATGATCGGCCTGATCCTCCGCCCGGAATGCCTCGACCGCTACGAGCTGACCGGCGGGGAGGGCGCCACGCCGCTCGACATCGCCGCCCTGCTGCGCGAGGACCGCCAGGCGCGCCTCGCCGACCTGCGCGCCCAGCGGCTCGGCTTCGTCCCGCAGAGCGGCGGCCTGCTGCCGTTTCTCGACGTGCGCCGCAACATCGAACTGCCGCGGCGCATGCTCGGCCTGCCGGCGAGCAGCGAGCGGGTGGAGGAGGCCATCGAGCAGTTGGGGCTGCAGCCGCTGTTGCACAAGAAACCCGCCCAGCTGTCGATCGGCGAGCGCCAGCGGGCCTCCTTCGTCCGCGCCATCGCCCACGAGCCGGACCTGCTGTTGGCCGACGAGCCCACCGCCGCGCTGGACCCGCTGCAGGCGCGCCGGCTGTTCGAGCTGATCGTCGAGACCACCCAACGCCTGCGCATCGCCACCCTCTTGGTCAGCCACGACTGGGGCCTGCTGCGCGCCTGCGCGATCCGCCGGCTGGTCGGCGTGCCGGATGCCGAGAACAACGGCGGCACGGTGTTCCGCGATGCGGCCTGACGCGCGCCCGGGCTGGCGCCTGCTCGCCGCGCTGGCGACCCGCGACCTCTGGCACGACCGCAAGGTGTCGCTGTGCATCGTCGCCTCGCTGGTGGCGGTGATCGCGCCGCTCCTGTTGCTGTTCGGCCTCAAGCACGGGGTGGTCTCGCAGCTGCGCGGCGAACTGCTCGACGACCCGCGCAACCTGGAGATCCGCCTGCTCGGCAACCACGACCTGGACCGCGCCTGGTTCGCGCGCCTCGCCGCGCAGCCGGGGGTCGGCTTCGTCATGCCGCTGACCCGCTCGCTGAACGCCCAGGCCGACCTCATGGTGGATAACCAGCGCTTCGTCGCCGATGCCGAAGTTATCCCCAGCGGTCCCGGCGACCCCTTGCTGGGCGCGCACCTTACGCCGCCGGACGGCGACCGGGTGCTGCTCAGCGCCAGCGCGGCGCGCAAGCTGGAGGCGAGCGGCGGCGAGCGCCTGCGCCTCCTGGTGCTGCGCAAGCTGGACGGCAACAGCGAGCGCGGCCAGCGCGAGGTGACGGTCGCCGGGGTGCTCCCCGAGACGGCCTTCCCGCGGCCGGCGCTGCTGGTCTCGCTGGACCTCCTGGTGGCCATGGAGGACTTTCGCGACGGCTTCGCGGTGCCCGCGCTCGGCTTCGCCAGCGGCAGGCCGGCGCCGCCGCGCGAACGTTATGCCCGCGCCCGGGTCTATGCGAACGGCCTGGATGCTGTCGCGCCGGTCGCCGGGTGGCTGGAGGGGGAGCGCATCGAGACCTCCACCCGGCTGCGCGAGATCGAGTCGGTGAAGGCCGTCGACCGGGTGCTCGGGCTGATCTTCGCGGTGATCGCCTGGACCGCGGCGATCGGCTGCGTCGCCTCGCTGGCCGGGGCCTTCCTCGCCAACATCGACCGCAAGCGCAGGGACCTCGCCCTGCTGCGCCTGCTCGGCTTCCGCCGCGCGGCGGTCGGCGCCTACGTGGTGGTGCAGGCGGTGCTGCTCACCTGCCTGGCCTTCGGCGTGGGCTATGCGGCCTATCTGGCCGGCAGCACGGTGTTCAACCGGGCCCTGGGCGCCAACCTGGCCGCCGACGCCTTCGTCTGCCGGCTGGAAAACCTGCACATTCTGCTGGCCTTCGCCAGTGCGTTGCTGATCGCCAGCCTGGTGGCGGCGCTAGGAGGGTATCGTGCGATTCACATTCAACCGGCGGAAAGCCTGCGGGATCTCTGAGCGGCGCCGGTCCGTTCCGGCCGCGGCGCTGGGACTGGCGGTGGCCCTGGCCAGCCTGCCGGCCGCGGCGGCCTGGGACGCGAAGTACTACAACCCGCAGCCGCAGGACGGCGACGTGATCCTGCCGATGCCCTGCGGCGGCGCCATGGCCTGGCGCCAGGTGCGCGTGCCGATGGCCAGCCCGCTCGACGACTACGCGATCACCCTGGGCCAGGACAGCGAGGAGTGGGGCTACCTCGAGCAGGCGCGGCCGACCCACATCGCCGGCAGCTTCAGCGTCGCCAAGCCCGCGCCGGGGCGCTACTACCTGCTGGCCAAGTACGAGGTCAACGAGCTGCAGTACCACGCCGTAATGGACGGCCAGTGCCCCGAGCCCTCGGCCCAGCTGCGCCTGCCGCAGACCGGGGTGAGCTGGTTCGACGCGGTCGCCTTCACCGACCGCTACAACCTCTGGCTGCGCCAGAACGCCGCGGACAAGCTGCCCAGGGAGGACGGCGTGGCCGGCTTCCTGCGCCTGCCCACCGAGGTCGAGTGGGAGTTCGCCGCACGCGGCGGCCTGGCGGTGTCCCAGGCGGAGTTCCGCGACGTTCGTTTCCCCATGCCGGAGGGGATCAACGCCTATGCCTGGTTCGCCGGCGCGCAATCGGCCAACGGCAAGCTGCAACTGGCCGGCCTGCTCAAGCCCAATCCGCTCGGCCTGCACGACGTGCTCGGCAACGTCGACGAGATGCTCTTCGAGCCCTTCCACCTGAACAAGCTGGACCGCCAGCACGGCCAGGCCGGCGGCTACATCCTGCGCGGCGGCAACTACCTGACCCCGCAGGCCGAGCTGCGCACCGCGCTGCGCCAGGAGCAGCCTTACTACGCCGGCGACGGCAGCGCGCAGAACCGCCTGAAGACCAGCGGTTTCCGCCCCGCCTTGGTGGCGCCGGCGCTGACCTCCCGCGAGCGGATCAAGCAGGTCGAGGCCGACTGGAAGAAGCTCGGCGTGCCCCGCCCCGAGGCCCCGGCGGAATCCGGCGAGCGCCCGGCCGGCCAGGACCCGGCGACCCGGATCGCCAGCCTCGCCGAAGGCGTGCAGGACGATGCGCTCAAGCAGCAGCTGGAGAAACTGCGCAGCGACCTGCGCGCCAACACCCAGGCGCGCGACGAACAGCGCGACCAGGCGATCCGCTCCGAGCTGCAGCTGGGCGCCTTCCTCTGCACCAAGCTGAAAGACGACGGGCTCTTCCTCGACACCCTCGAAGGCAATTACAGTCGCAGCTGCGGCGCCGGCGGCACGGAGCCCCAGGCCCGCTGCGAGGCGCGCCGGGAGCAGCTGGACGGCCATCGCAAGGTGCTCGATTTCATGCTCAACTACTACGCTGACAGCGTGGTTGGCACCGCCCTGAACTACAGCCCGGCGACCGTCGAACCCCAGGTCGGCCTGGTCGCGCAACAGCTGGCCGCGCGGGGCAAGAGCAACCTGCGCAGTTACCTCGACACCCACTGGAACAACCTGCGCACCTACCTGAAGAACGGCAAGGTGGCGCGCGCCCACTGGCTGCAATCCTGCAAAACCCTCTGATCGGAGAAGGCGAGACTAGACATGATGGTGGCCTCGTTCACGGCTAAACGAATCGCTTGGGCGACCCTCGCCCTGCTGCTGGCGGGCTGCCAGACCATGGGCGCTCCCGGGGGAGGACAGACCGACCCGCGGCTGGCCAACAGCAGCTCGGCGCAGTTCTTCAGCAAATCCGGCTGGCAGGCCTGCGCCGGCGGCGCGGTGGTCGGCGTGCTGGCCTGCCAGCTGGCCAACCCGGACCGCAAGGGCGCCTGCATGGCCACCGCGGCGGTGGTCGGCTGCGGCGTCGGGATGGGCGCCAACTACTACCTCGACCAGCGCCGAAGCCAGTACGCCAATGCCGAACAGCGCCTCGACGTGGCCATCGCCGATGTGCGCAAGGACAACCTCGAGCTGCAGGACCTGAGCCGTACCGCGCGCACGGTGATCGCCGACGACCGCCAGAGCATCGCGATGATCCAGCGCGACATCGCCGCCAAGCGGGTGCAGAGGGCCCATGCCCAGCAGCGCCTGGCCAAGGTCGACGCCAACCTGGTGTTCCTGCGCGACAAGCTGGCCAACGCCCGCACCAAGCAGCAGGAATGGCGCAAGGTGGCCGCCGCCGAGCGCAGCAGCGCCAGCGCCGCGCGGCTCGACACCCTGAACGCCGAGATCAACAGCATGCAGCGGCAGATCGGCTCGCTGGAAGCCGAGATCGACCAGCTCTACAAACAACGCTCCGCCATTCGCCTGGGTTGAACCATGCACCGATTTTCCCGAGTCCTGTCCCTTCTCGCCGTCACCCTGCCGCTCGGCGCCTGCGCGGTGAGCCCGCAGGAGTGCGATCCGCGCAACGCCGATGCCGGCTTCGCCACCAAGTTCGGCTGCAACACGCAGGGCGGCTACGCCCAGCGCATCGAGCAGAAGGAGAAGATCCTGCTCGACGAGCGCAAGACCAACCAGTTGTTCCGCGACACCTATGCCGCCCTCGACAAGGAGCGCAGCGAGGTCGGCCGCGAGCTGGACCGCCAGCGCAGCGATTACGCCGCGCTCAACAAGGCGATGAGCGCGCTGCTCGCCGAACTCAAGCAGAAGACCCGCGGCAACCAGCGCCTGCAGGGCGAGATCGCCGCGCTGGAAAAGGAAATGGCCGGCATCAACCGGCAGGACAACAATGCGGCCGTGGCGCAGAAACAATATGAACTGCAGAAATTGCGCACCCGGCTCGCCGGCCTCGAAGGCGACCTGGGTCTGCGCTGAACCGCTCCCGCAAGCAAGGCGACCATGAAGCGAATCACCCGTTTATCCAGCGCCACGCGCAGCGCGGCGGATGCCCTGGCCGGCCACGCGGAACTGGTGGCCATCCTGCGGCGTTACCTGCCGCCGAGCACCGCGGCCCTGTTCGCCAAGCCCAAGCAGGCCGAAGGCGACATCGTCGAGTGGTACTCGGACCTCGGCGGCCAGCCGGTGCCCTTCGCGGAGCTGGCGCCGCAGGAGGCGCGGCAGGTTCGCCAGCTGCTCGACGAGCGCCTGGCCTCCATCGCGCAGCTGGCCGAGCGTCTCGACGGGCAGGGCGAGGACGGCCGGCGCCAGGCCGAGCTGCTGCGCCAGGCCGCCCGCTACCCGGACACCGCGACCCTCTATGCGCTGAACGGCCAGCCGCTGGTGACCTTCTGGGGCGGCGGCGCACCGCCTGCTCCGCCGCCCTTGCCGGCCGGCATCCCCGGCCCGGCGGCAGCGGTGGCCGGCGCCGCGGCGCCCCTGCTGGCGGCCGGGGCGGTGCAGCGCCGCTGGTGGCCCTGGCTGTTGCTGTTCGCGCTGTTGCTGGCCCTGCTGGCCACCCTCTGGTGGTGGTTGCTCGGTCGCGAAGAGCCGCTGGAGCCGCTCGCCGCGACCGAACCGCCGGCCGTCCAGGAAAAACCGCAGCCGACCGAGGAGCCGAAAAAGCCCGAGGAGAAGACGCCGCCTGCGCCGGAGGTCCCGCCGGAGCCCGAGCCCGAGCCGGTGCCCGAAGCGAAACCGGAGCCCGAACCCGTGGTGCCGCCGGTGCCCGTGGTGAAACCGGAGCCCAAGGTCGACGCCGTGGTGCCGCCCAAACCCGAGCCGAAGGTGGAACCCAAGCCCAAGCACGAGCCGGTGGTACCGCCCAAACCCGAGCCGAAACCGGAACCCAAGCCCGAGCCGAAGCCCGAGCCGAAGCCCGAACCCAAACCCAAACCGGAGCCGAAACCCGAGCCCAAGCCGGACCCGGTCGAGCTGGCGCACAAGCGCATCGCCGCGGCGGGCAGCAACTGCACCACGCTGCAGCAACTGTTCAGCCAGGACCCGCAGGTCAAGCAGAACCCGGCCTTGCGCGCCGAGGTCGAGGAGAAGCTGAAGCAGCAGTGCCGGCAGCAGTTGATCGTCAATGCCAAGAACCTCTGCCCGGAAGAGCGACCCAAGGAGCTGGCGCCGGAACTGGCGATCGTCTTCGACGCCTCGGGCTCGATGGACATCAGCCTGCTGGCGACCAAGCAGGAGGTCGACCGGGCAGTGATGATGCAGGGCATGACCGACATCGCCGCGCGCCTGCTGCTGGGCGGCAACCCGGGGATCGACACCACCGGTCACCTCTACCGCGAGCCCAAGCGCATCACCGCGGCCAAGCAGGCGACCACCGCGGTGGTCCAGAACCTGCCCAGCGACGTCAGCGCCGGCCTGGTGCTGGTCGAGCGCTGCCCCAGTTCGCGCAGCATGGGTTTCTTCGCCCCGGCCCAGCGCGGCGGCCTGCTCGGGCGCCTGAACTCCATCGAGCCGGTGGAGGGCACGCCGCTGGCCGACGGCGTCGCCAAGGCCGGGCAGATGCTCGACGGCGTCAACCGCGAGTCGGTGATGGTGGTGGTTTCCGACGGCGAGGAGAGTTGCCACCAGGACCCCTGCGCGGTGGCCCGCGACCTGGCGCGGCGCAAGCCGCACCTGAAGATCAATGTGGTCGACATCGCCGGCACCGGCGCCGGCAACTGCCTGGCCCAGATCACCGGCGGCCGGGTGTTCAACGCCAGGAACGCCGGCGAACTGGCCGCGATGACCCGCCAGGCCGCCCAGGACGTGCTGCCGCCGGCGCATTGCCGGCAGTGAGCGCTGTCTGAGCCGCACAGCGCCGCGTTTCGGGCGGCGCTCGCGGCTTTGTGCCCGGGTGCCTTGAAAGCGCCGGCCGCACTGGGCACAGTCGGAGCCCGGCCGCGGCCCTGTCCGGGCGCCGGGTTCCGCTGGCGTTTCCACTCAACCGTCACTGTCCAGGATTTCTTCATGTCCCTCGATATCGTCATCCTCGCCGCCGGCCAGGGCACGCGCATGCGTTCCGCCCTGCCGAAAGTCCTGCACCCGGTCGCCGGCAACTCGATGCTCGGCCATGTCGTCGCCACGGCCCGCCAGCTGGCGCCGCAGGGTATCCACGTGGTGATCGGGCACGGCGCGGAGCGGGTGCGCGAGGCGCTGGCGGCGGACGACCTGAACTTCGTCCTGCAGGCCGAGCAGCTCGGCACCGGGCACGCCGTGGCCCAGGCGCTGCCGGCGCTGTCGGCCGAGCGGGTGCTGATCCTCTACGGCGACGTGCCGCTGATCGAGGCGGACACCCTGCAGCGCCTGCTGGCGCAGGTCGGCCCGGACCGCCTGGCCCTGCTCACCGTGGACCTGGTCGACCCCAGCGGCTACGGGCGGATCGTCCGCGATGCCGCCGGGCAGGTCGTCGCCATCGTCGAGCACAAGGACGCGACCCCCGAGCAGCGCGCCATCTGCGAGGGCAACACCGGCATCCTCGCGGTGCCCGGCGCGCGCCTGGCCGACTGGCTGGGGCGGCTGTCCAACGACAACGCCCAGGGCGAGTTCTACCTCACCGACGTGATCGCCATGGCGGTGGCCGACGGCCTGACGGTCGCCACCGAGCAGCCGCTGGACGCCCTGGAAGTGCAGGGCGCCAACGACCGTATCCAGCTCGCCCAGCTGGAGCGCCACTACCAGTTGCGCGCCGCGCGCCGGCTGATGGCTCAAGGCGTGACCCTGCGCGACCCGGCGCGTTTCGATCTGCGCGGCGAAGTCAGCGTCGGCCGCGACGTGCTGATCGACGTCAACGTGATCCTCGAAGGCCGGGTGACGATCGAGGACGGGGTGGAGATCGGCCCGAACTGCACGATCAAGGACAGCACCCTGCGCCGGGGCGCCCAGGTCAAGGCCAACAGCCACCTGGACGGCGCCGAGCTGGGCGAGGGTGCCGACTGCGGGCCCTTCGCCCGCCTGCGGCCGGGCGCGGTGCTCGGCGCCGGGGCCCACGTCGGCAACTTCGTCGAGCTGAAGAACGCGGTGCTGGGCGAGGGCGCCAAGGCCGGGCACCTGTCCTACCTGGGCGATGCCGAGATCGGTGCGCGGACCAACATCGGCGCCGGCACCATCACCTGCAACTACGACGGCGCCAACAAGTTCAAGACGGTGATGGGCGAGGACGTGTTCGTCGGCTCGAACAGCGCGCTGGTCGCCCCGGTCACCCTCGGCGACCGCGCCACCACCGGCGCCGGCTCGGTGATCACCGAGGACGTACCGGCCGACAGCCTGGCCCTCGGCCGCGGCCGCCAGCGCAATATCGAAGGCTGGCAGCGTCCCCAGAAGAAACGTTGAGAAAACCCATGACGACCCAAGCGAAACCCAACGCGTTCATCCTGCGCATCGAACTGCTCGATTTCGAGCCCGTGATCCATCGCCAGGTGAAGGTGCCGGCCGACCTGACGCTCGTCGACCTGCACGAGTGCATCCAGCAGGCCATGGGCTGGGAGAACGCGCATCTGTACGGATTCCGGATCGGCCGTACCCACTATGGGCCGGACGGGGACGGCGTTCTGGAGGACGATGTCGGGCTGCTCGAGGCGCTCGGCCGGGGCCGGACGCTCTACTACACCTACGACTTCGGCGACTCCTGGGAGCACAAGATCACCGTCGAGAAGCGACTCGCCGGCGACCCCCTGCAGCCGCGGTACGTCTGCCTGGCTGCCACCAATGCCTGTCCGCCGGAGGACATCGGCGGCGTCTTCGGCTACCTGAACTATCTCGAGGCCGTCGCCGATCCGCAGCATCCGGAGCACGAGGATTACCTCGAATGGTTCGACGAGCCCCTCGATCCCGCGGCCTGCGATCTGGACGAGATCAACCGGCGGCTGGCCGTCCTGGAATAGACATGAAGGATTTTCGCGCATGCGCGTACTGACCTATGCCGGGTTCGAACCCGGCCGGCTGAAAACCGCCCTGAAGAAGGCCGTGGCCGCCATCGAGCGCGACGACTGGCGCAGCGTCGACCTGAAGAAACTGGCGCCGACGGCCTATTTCCGCATCAAGCTCGACCAGGCCAGTCGCCTGCTGCTGAGCTTCGTCCGCTACCGCGAGGAAACCGTCTGCCTGGCCCTGGAGGTCATTCCCAACCACACCTACGAGAAGTCCCGCTTCCTGCGCGGCGCCAAGGTCGACGAGGCGCTGATCGAGGACGCCGACGCGGCGCAGGCCGAGGCCGCCGCCACGCCGGTGCGCTACCTGCATCCGGGCCGCGGGGAGTTCCACCTGCTGGACAAGGTGATCTCCTTCGACGACGCCCAGGAGGCCCTCTACCGCCTGCCGCCGCCGGCGATCCTGGTCGGCTCGGCCGGTTCCGGCAAGACCGCCCTGACCCTGGAAAAGCTGCGCCAGGCCGAGGGCGAGCTGCTCTACGTCACCCAGTCGCCGTGGCTGGCGCGCAATGCCCGCGAACTCTACTTCGCCAACGGCTACCGCAACGACGCCCAGGAGCCGCAGTTCCTCGCCTACCGGGAATTTCTCGAAACCCTCAAGGTGCCGGACGGCCGCGAGGTGAACTTCCAGGCCTTCAAGGCCTGGTTCGAGCGGCACCGCCAGCAGTACCGCTTCACCGACGCCCACCAGTGCTTCGAGGAGTTCCGCGGGGTGATCGGCAGCCAGCCGGAGGGCGTGCTCGACGAGGCCGCCTACCTGGCCCTCGGCGCCCGCCAGTCGATCTTCCCGGCCGAGCAGCGCAGCGCCGTCCACCAGCTGTTCCGCCGCTATCAGGCCTGGCTCGCGGATAGCGGCCTGTACGACAGCAACCTGATCGCCCAGCAATGGCAGGCGCTGGCCGAGCCGGCCTACGACTTCGTGGTCGTCGACGAGGTGCAGGATCTGACCAACGCCCAGCTGGCGCTGGTGCTGAAAACCCTCAGAAAGCCCGGCCAGTTCCTGCTCTGCGGCGACTCCAACCAGATCGTCCACCCCAACTTCTTTTCCTGGAGCGCAGTCAAGGGCCTGTTCTGGCGCGATCCGGGGCTGGCCGAGCGGCAGACCCTCTCGGTGCTGCGGGTCAACTACCGCAACGCCCGCGAAGTCACCCGGGTGGCCAACGACCTCTTGAAGATCAAGCACGCCCGCTTCGGCTCCATCGACCGCGAGAGCAACCACCTGGTCGAATCCGCCTCCGGCGAGCCGGGCGAGGTGCGCCTGCTGGCCGACAAGGACGCGGTCAAGCGCGATCTGGACGCCAAAACCCGCGCCTCCACCCGGTTCGCCGTGCTGGTGCTGCGCGACGAGGACAAGGCCGAGGCGAAGAAGCACTTCCGCACGCCCCTGGTGTTCTCGGTGCACGAGGCCAAGGGCCTGGAATACCCCAACATCGTGCTCTACCGCTTCGTCTCCGACCAGCGCCAGGCCTATGCGGAAATCTGCGAGGGCGTCAGCGCCGCCGACCTGGCGAAGGACGAACTGGACTACCGCCGCGCCCGCGACAAGCAGGACAAGTCGCTGGAGGTCTGGAAGTTCTACGTCAACGCCCTGTACGTCGCGCTGACCCGCGCGGTGGAGCGGCTCTACCTGATCGAGAGCGACCACGGCCATCCGCTGCTGCAACTGCTGGGGGTGCAGGGCGGCGAGGCGAAACTGGAGATCGCCGCCGGCCAGTCCAGCCGCGAGGACTGGGAACGCGAGGCGCACCGCCTGGAGCAGCAGGGCAAGCAGGAACAGGCCGAGGCGATCCGCCGCGACATCCTCAAGACCCGCGAGGTGCCCTGGCCGGTGTGGAACTGGGAAACCGCCGGGCCGATGATCGAGCGCGCCCGCGATCCCAAGGAAGTCTCCAACAAGGTGCGCCAGCAGCTGTTCGACTTCGCCCTCTGGCACATGCAGGAGCGGCACATCGAGTACCTGGGCGAGACGCTGCGCTGGAACCCCGCCGTGCAGCTGATCGCCAACGTCCGGCAGGGCGCCGTCTGGCGCACCCGCAGCAGCCTCGTCGAGCGCCAGCTCGCCGCCTACCACAAGAAGAACTTCAAGGACATTCTCGTCCAGTGCGACCAGTACGGCGTCGACCACCGCACGCCGATGGACGCCACCCCGCTGATGCTCGCCACCCTGGCCGGCAACCTGCCGCTGGCCGAGGCGCTGCTCGAACGCGGCGCCGATCCCGAGCAGCGCGACCTGTTCGGCCACAGCGCGCTGTCCTATGCCCTCGAGCGCGCCGTCGAGGACGAGGAATACGCCGCCGGCCCCTTCGGCGCACTCTACGAGCGCCTGGCGACCCCGCTGGATCTGGAGGTGGAAGGGCGGCTGATCCGCCTCGATCCGCAGCAGGGCGAATACCTGCCGCTGCAGCTGATGCTCGCCGGCCTCAAGACGCTCGGCTCGCAACTGACCCACAGCCCCGAATACCCGCTCGGCCGGCGCTACGCCTTCTACGCCGACTTCCTGATGCGCAACATCGAGCATTTCCCGGCCGGCGTGCTGCGCCCCGAGCGCAAGAAGCGTACCTACTTCAACCAGGTCCTCGCCCGCGCCGAGATCGACAGCAGCTACCGCCCGGCGCGCAAGCTCTGGCAGCGCGTGCGCAACGGCCACTACCTGCCCAGCCCGGCGCTGAAACTGCGCGTGCCCGACGGCGACGGCCAGGGCCGCTGGCTGCCGCTGTACGAGGTGCTGGCCGCCCGGCAGATCCTCGCCGGCAACGCCTACATGATAGTGGGCGAGTCGCTGCGCTTCGTGCTGAAGGACGACAGCGAGCACGACCCGTGGGATTTCGGCCTGCTGTGAGGAACGGGCGTGGCCATGGATGGCCGGTGGCTCGCCGCTCAGAACTTCGAGTAGTTCAGTACCTCGACTCTCGCCGAGCCGCCGATGCCTGCCAGCGACAATGGCAGCGCCCGTATTTTCGTGGATGTGCAGTGAAAGGCGTCAATAGGCATGGAGGACCGAAGAGCGAATTTGCCGACACTAAAAGTCGGCCCCGGAGGCAAGGTGTCCATATCCTCCGGGTGCCGATTTGTTTCAGCTTGCTGTGTTGAAGTTCTATTTCAAATCAAATCGATCATTGGTCATGACTTTGACCCAGGCAGCCACGAAGTCCTGGGCAAACTTTTCTTGCGCATCGTTGGCAGCATAAACTTCCGCGATGGAGCGCAACTCGGCATTGGAGCCGAAGATCAAGTCCACGGGAGTTGCTGTCCATTTCTGCCTGCCGGTACTGCGCTCATGCACTTCATAGAGCTCCTCGGCTTCGCTGGACTTGACCCATTTGTTGGACATATCCAGCAGGTTGACGAAGAAATCGTTGTTCAGTGTCCCGGGCCGACTGGTTAATACGCCATGATCCAAACCATGATAGTTGGCATCCAGTGAGCGCATACCGCCCAGCAGTACCGTCATCTCAGGTACGGACAGCCCCAGAAGATCGGCCCGCTCTACCAGCATCTCGGTCGGCGAGAGGTCATTGTCTTTGCCATAGTAGTTGCGGAAGGCATCTGCCTTGGGCTCCAGTACGGCAAAGGATTCGGCATCGGTCATCTCCATGGAGGCATCCATACGCCCGGGCTTGAAGGGGACGCTGACAGGGTGTCCTGCGTCCTTGGCAGCCTTTTCGACTGCAGCCGCACCGCCCAGCACAATGGTGTCTGCCAGAGAGATTTTCTTGTTGCCAGAAGCATGGTTATTGAAGTCCTGCTGGATCTTTTCCAGGACTGCCAAAACCTTCTTCAGCTCCTCGGGGTCATTCACTTCCCAGCCATTTTGCGGGGCCAGGCGGATACGCGCCCCGTTGGCCCCGCCGCGCATGTCCGTATCGCGATAGCTGGCCGCAGAGGCCCAGGCAACTCTCACCAGTTCGGGAACGGTCAAGCCGCTGCCGAGGATCTGTGCCTTGAGCTTTTCCACGTCGGCAGCGGAGACCAGTGCGTGATCGACATCCGGGATCGGATCTTGCCAGACGAGGATTTCGGTAGGCACCTCTTTGCCCAGATAGCGGGCGCGTGGCCCCATGTCGCGGTGATTCAGCTTGAACCAGGCCTTGGCGAAGGCCTGCTCATATGCCTTGGAGTCGGCCCGGAAGCGCTCAATGATTTTGCGAAACTCCGGATCTTCCTTGAGGGCAATGTCGGTCGTGAACATGATGGGAGCATGTCGCTTGTCTTTGACATGGGCATCCGGGACCAGACTTTTGGCTTCATCCGTATCAGGTATCCACTGGGTTGCCCCGGCGGGGCTCTTGGTCTGGACCCAGTTGAAGGTCAGCAGGTTGTCCAGATAGTTGGTGGTCCACTGGGTTGGCGTGATGCTCCAGGCGCCCTCCAGGCCGCTCGTCAGCGCGTCTTCGGAATGGCCCTTGCCGCATCCGTTTTTCCAGCCCAGTCCCTGCTGTTCAAGGGGGGCGGCAGCCGGTTCCGGTCCCAGGCATTCCTTTGGCTTGTGGGCGCCATGTGCCTTGCCGAAGGTGTGGCCCCCGGCAATCAGCGCCACGATCTCTTCATCGTTCATGGCCATACGGCCAAAAGACATGCGAATGTCTCTGGCTGCAGCCAAGGGGTCTGGTACACCGTTAGGACCCTCCGGGTTCACGTAGATCAGTCCCATCTCGACGGCTGCCAGCGGGCCTTGCAGATTGCCTTTGGAATCACGGCGCTCGTCGGTGAGCATCTTGCTTTCAGGCCCCCAATAGACGAAATCCGGCTCCCAGTCGTCTTCCCGGCCACCGGCATAGCCGAAGGTCTTCACACCCATCGACTCCAGGGCCACATTGCCGGTCAGGGCCATCAGGTCGGCCCAGGAAATCTTGCGGCCATACTTCTGCTTGACGGGCCAGAGGAGGCGACGGGCCTTATCCAGGGATGCGTTGTCCGGCCAGCTGTTGAGGGGGTCGAAGCGTTGTTGCCCACCACCGGCCCCACCGCGGCCATCGTGTATGCGATAGGTTCCGGCGGCATGCCAGGCCATGCGGATGAAGAAGGGTCCGTAGTGTCCGTAGTCGGCAGGCCACCACTCCTGAGAGTCGGTCAGGACCTTGGCGATATCCTTCTTGACCTCATCCAGATCGAGGGTCAGAAATTCCTTGCGGTAATCGAAGTCCTCGCCCATGGGGTTGGACTCCATTCCGTGTGCCCGCAGAGGACTCAGATCGAGTTGATCGGGCCACCAGAACTGATTGGACTTGGGTTTTTCGGCTGCGTAGGCAGGTGAAACTGCAAGTGCAAGGGTAATTGCTGCAGCGAGTGGGAGTTTTTTTATTGGCATTGTACTGCCTCTTTTTCATCTGACTGGAGAAGATGCCAGCTAGTACTCAAATAGTTGCAAGGAATACATGCTTTTAAAAATAGAAAAAATTGATCCCATCCATAGTAAGGGTGGTAGTTGATAAAGAGGGAGAAGTAAAGGAACAACGCTTACTTTCTCAAGATCAAGGTGGCCTTTCCCGGTATGCGATGAACCTAACTTTTGAGCAAGTTGCCCAAATAACTGCACGTCTTCTAGGGCCGTCCACCTCTTTATCTTTCGAAAACAACGAAGTCTCCTGGATTTCCATCCAAGCGTCGGCGCATGACTTTTTTTGGGGGGGAGCCTGGCATCGTTACGTCCCGCCGCCGGGCACCTTCCGCTTGACGCTGACGCTTCGCTGGGCTTTCATTCGATCACCTGTTATTTCGAATCGAAACTTATAGATGTCGAAGCGAAACACCCCACAACGCCGCCACGCCATCCTCGCCCTGCTGGCCGAACGGGGCGAGGTCAGCGTCGACGAGCTGTCCCGGCGCTTCGAGACCTCGGAAGTCACCATCCGCAAGGACCTCGCCGCCCTGGAGAAGAACGGCCTGCTGCTGCGCCGCTACGGCGGCGCGGTGCCGCGGCCGCAGGATGCTGAGGACGGCCTGCGGCCGCCCTCCGCCTGTCAGCAGGCGATTGCCCGGGCCGCCGCGGCGCGGATTCGCGAGCATGCGCGGATCGTCGTCGACAGCGGCAGCACCACTGCGGCGCTGATTCCCGAGCTGGGCCACACGCGCGGGCTGGTGGTGATGACCAATTCCCTCGACGTCGCCAACGCCCTGCGCGAGCTGGAGAACGAGCCGGTGCTGCTGATGACCGGCGGCACCTGGGACCCGCATTCGGAATCCTTCCAGGGCCAGATCGCCGAGCAGGTGCTGCGTTCCTACGATTTCGACCAGTTGTTCGTCGGCGCCGACGGCATCGACCTGGCGCGCGGCACCACCTCCTTCAACGAACTGCTCGGCCTGTCCAGGGTGATGGCCGAGGTCGCCCGGGAAGTCGTGGTCATGGTCGAGTCCGACAAGGTCGGCCGGCGGATTCCCAATCTGGAGCTGCCCTGGAGCAGCGTGCATACCCTGATCACCGACGAGCGCCTCCCGCCCGAGGCGCGCGAACAGATTGCGGCGCATGGCGTGGAGCTGGTCTGCGTCGCCGTGCCCACCTAAGGAGAACCACCATGTGCGGAATCGTTGGCGCCATCGCCGAACGCAACATCATCCCGATCCTGCTGGAAGGCCTCAAGCGCCTGGAGTACCGCGGCTACGACAGCGCCGGGCTGGCGGTGATCGACGCCGCGGGCGGGCTGCAGCGGCGGCGGCGCTCGGGCAAGATCGCCGAACTGGAGGAGTTCCTGCAGCGCGAGCCGCTGGCCGGGCGCCTCGGCATCGCCCACACCCGCTGGGCCACCCACGGCGCGCCGCTGGAACGCAATGCCCACCCGCACTTCTCGGGCGATGCGGTGGCGGTGGTGCACAACGGCATCATCGAAAACTACCTGCAGCTGCGCGAGCGCCTGCAGGGCCTCGGCTACCGCTTCGAGTCGGATACCGACACCGAGGTCATCGTCCACCTGCTGCACCACAAGCTGCAGGAAAGCGGCGACCTCACCGCCGCGCTCCAGGCGGCCATCCCCGAGTTGCACGGCGCCTACGGCCTGGCGGTGATCGGCGCCGCCCAGCCGGACCGCCTGCTCGCTGCGCGCAGCGGCAGCCCCTTGGTGATCGGCCTCGGCCACGGCGAGAACTTCCTCGCCTCCGACCAGCTCGCCCTGCGCCAGGTGACCGACCGCTTCGTCTACCTGGAAGAGGGCGACGTCGCCGAGATCCGCCGCGACGGCGTGCGCATCTGGGACGTGCACGGCAATCCCGTGCAGCGCGAGGCGGTGCAGTACCGCGACGGCGCCGAAGCCGCCGACAAGGGCGAGTACCGCCACTTCATGCTCAAGGAGATCCACGAGCAGCCGAGCGTGGTGCGGCGCACCCTGGAAGGCCGCCTGGCCGCCAACCACGTGCTGGTCGAGGCCTTCGGCCCGCAGGCCGCCGAGCTGTTCGGCCGGGTGAGGAACGTGCAGATCGTCGCCTGCGGCACCAGCTTCCACGCCGGCATGGTCGCCCGCTACTGGCTGGAGGGACTGGCCGGGATTCCCTGCCAGGTCGAGGTGGCCAGCGAGTTCCGCTACCGCAAGGTGGTGGTGCAGCCGGACAGCCTGTTCGTGGTCATCTCCCAGTCCGGCGAGACCGCCGACACCCTGGCCGCCCTGCGCACCGCCAAGGCCCTCGGCTACCTGGCCAGCCTGGCGATCTGCAACGTCGGCACCAGTTCGCTGGTGCGCGAGGCCGACCTCTGCCTGCTGACCCAGGCCGGCCCGGAAATCGGCGTCGCCTCGACCAAGGCCTTCACCACCCAGCTGGTCGCCCTGCTGCTCCTGACCCTGGCCCTCGGCCAGGCGCGCAGCAGCCTCGCCGCCGGGGTCGAGGCCGAACTGGTCGAGGAGCTGCGCCGCCTGCCGGCGCGTCTCGACGAAGCGCTGGCGATGGACGCCACCGTCCAGCAGATCGCCGAATTCTTCGCCGACAAGCACCACAGCCTGTTCCTCGGCCGCGGCGCCCAGTACCCGGTGGCCATGGAGGGGGCGCTCAAGCTCAAGGAGATCTCCTACATCCACGCCGAGGCCTACCCGGCCGGCGAACTCAAGCACGGCCCGCTGGCGCTGGTCGACGCGAGCATGCCGGTGGTCACCGTGGCGCCGAACAACGAGCTGCTGGAGAAGCTCAAGTCCAACCTGCAGGAAGTCCGCGCCCGCGGCGGCGAGCTGATCGTCTTCGCCGACAGGGAGGCCGGCATCCACAACGGCGAGGGCACCCGCCTGGTGGAGATGCCGCACATCCACCCGCAGCTCGCGCCGATCCTCTACACCGTGCCGCTGCAACTGCTGTCCTACCACGTCGCGGTGCTCAAGGGCACCGACGTCGACCAGCCGCGCAACCTGGCGAAGAGCGTGACGGTGGAGTGAGGGGCGCGGAGCGGCCTGCTGGATAGAGGGCGGGGCCGGGCTGGGTGGGGAGCGCGACGGGGGCGGCGAGGGATTCGCCCCCGGTGCCGGCCGCCGTGGGTGCCGGCCATGACTGGGTAACGCCGCCCGGCGGGCCGGCGCTCACGGCTACAGTGCCGGGAACAGCCAGCGTCGCACAACGGCCCACACCTGGGAGGGTGCGAACCTGCCGGGCGATGCGCTCGAAGCCGAGTCCGGCCGTACCCCTGCGCCGCCTTCGCCGTAGGTCTGCTCGACCCATCTGCAGTACAGCCGCATCACGGTATCGAGCGGCATTTCCGCCAGCTGCCGCGCAACCGGACGATCGCGTGGCAACGTGGCCGCCAGATGCCGGATGAAAGGCTGGTTGCCGGCCAGCTCGCGCATAACGTCGAAGTAGTCGGTGGTCTGCTGCTCGCGTGTTCCGTTCATGACTCAGCTCCTCGGGGTCGCGCCGTTTTTGTACGGTCGGCCTGACCCTAGCATGGAGGATGTCAAGAAATTGTCCGCAAAGGACAGGATCGCCCACGGCGGGGGCCGCTGCCACGCCCACCGCACTCAACGGTGCGCCGCGGATGGCCTGGCACTCCGCGCAGGGCGAACGCCTGTCGGGGCGCCCAGTGCGAAGGTCCGTCTTCGGGCTGCTCTTCTTCGGTCCTCTCCTGATTGTCGCTAAAATCTGTACAAATAAAATTTATCGTATAGGTTTATGGCAGATGATCGACAGGTCGGTCCGGCTGCGGCCGCCGACGGGGACCACGCGATGAACGAGCAGCTGTCGCACCGTGGCAAGAGCAGACGCTGGCTGTGGGCACTCTGCCTGCTCGCCGCCAGCGCCCTGGGCGGCTGGCAGGAAAGCCTGCCGGGGGCGCGCGAGGTCGGCGCCGGCGAGCTGCGGCTGTTCGGCTTTCGCATCTACAGCGCGCGACTGTGGAGTCCCGGACGGCCGCTGGCGGCGGACACGCCCTTTGCCCTGGAACTGACCTATCACCGCGCGATCAGCCGCGACGAGCTGGTCGAGGCCAGCGTCGAGGAGATCCGGCGGCTGTCCGGCAGCGCGGTGAGCGCGGCGCAACTGGCGCAATGGCAGGCGCAGATGCACCTGGCGTTCGTCGACGTGGAGCCGGGGGCGCGGATCACCGGGGTGTTCCTGCCGGGGTTGGGCGCACGTTTCTATGTCGGCCCGCAGTTGCAGCACGAGGTGCGCGACGGCGCCTTCGCCCGCGCCTTTTTCGCCATCTGGCTCGACCCGCGCACGCGCAATCCGGAGCTGCGCGAGCAACTGCTGGGCGTCGCCGCCCCCTGAGGAGCATCGCCATGCTGAAGAAACTCCTGCTGCCGCTCTGCCTGTGCCTGGGAAGCTGCGGCCAGATCGACGTGGAACACTACCGGGCGGAGCAGCCGCCGCTCGACCTGCGCCAGTACTTCAGCGGGCGGGTGGACGCCTGGGGGATGTTCCAGAAACGCTCGGGCGAGGTGGTCAAGCGCTTCCATGTGGCGATCGACGGCCGTTCGCAGGGCGAGACGCTGATCCTCGACGAAGACTTCACCTACAGCGACGGCAGCAAGCAGCGGCGGGTGTGGACCCTCCATCCCGACGGACCCGGCCGCTGGCGCGGCACCGCGGAGGACGTGGTCGGCGAGGCGCGCGGTGAGGTGGCCGGCAACGCCCTGCGCTGGCGCTATGTGCTGAGCCTGCCGGTGGACGGCAAGGTCTACCAGGTCCACTTCGACGACTGGATGTACCTGCTCGACGAGCAGACCCTGGCCAACCGCTCCTACCTGACCAAGTTCGGCTTCGAACTCGGCCAGGTGACCCTGTTCTTCCGCAAGCAGGCCGGCTGAGTGCCCGGAAAGTGGTATCCCGAGGCCAGCGGGAGGTTCTTTTCCCGGAACGGCGAGCGCCTGCCCCGGTAGCCGCCGGACCTCTTCGATTGATTGAGGAGTACGCGATGAACATGCAACAACTGCTCGACCAGGCCGACGCCGGACGGCTCGACTCGCTCGAACTGATCGCCATCGAGGGCGGCATCTACCTGCTGCAGGCGTACTCGGCCGGGCAGCGCCATACCCTGCTCGACGAGCAGGGGCGAACCCTGCAACTGCGCTCGATGACCCAGGCGCGGGATCTGCTGGAGTTCGTGCCGCGGGTGCCTTTCCATCTGGTGCAGTGCGTGGTGCACAACGAGATGTGCGGCTTCGACGACGGCCCGCAGCAGCCCCTGCGCATTCCCATTTCCCTGGATTCGGCCTGGTGAGGCAGGTGGCCTGGGGGGAGGGCAATAAAGTCTCGTCCTGAGCCGATCTGGCGGGTGTGTGCGCTGGCGGGGTGCCGCGTTCGTCTCCAACGGGCACGTTGCGATAGGCGGAAAGCGGCCAGATGCAGCCGTTGTGGAATCAACCATGATATTGCACGTTGGCGTTCAGAGCGCCTTGGCGTTGCTTGGGGCTACATTGTCCCATAGATGCATTTATGATAAATTTGCATCTGAAGAACATAGTTGAGGTGCTCGCTATGACAGTAGCTATCCAGGCTCAGGACTTTTCGAAAAGCCAATGCGTGGCCGGCCTGCGTGCGGCGCTGAACATCTTGGACAAGTGGAAGGCCTCCTGCGAGCAGGCCTGCCGGATCCTGCGCATTTCGCGCAGCACCTACACCCGGGCCAAGCAACGCGATTCGGAGTGGGCGGTAAGCCTGGACTCCGATCAGATGCAGCGCATCAGCATCGTGCTGAATATCCACGCGGCGCTCCGCCTCGTGTTCGACAACCCTGAAAATGTCTATGGCTTCCCCTCGATGGAGAACCACAACGAATTCTTCAATGGGCGCGCGCCGCTCGACGTCATGGCACAGGGCGACATGATCTCTCTGTACGAGACGTTCCGACGGATCGATACGCTGCGGGGTGCCCAGTGGTAATGCTGAGCAGCCTTGCCGCCCTGGGCGGCGAGAGCCTGCAGGCCTACCGCCTGGTCAACTCCAAGTTTCCGCCCATTGCCTTGTTCGATGACGTTGCTGACGAAGCAGACTTCGAAGCGCTATATCGGCTTCAGGCAATGACGAATCCAAGGTTGCAGAACGAAATTGGCCGGCTGGAGCTGATTCCCCGTGGCGAGATCCCGTTCGGTATTCCCGGATGCTCGTATGCAACGGCGCCCTTTACCCATGTGAACCCGGCCGGCTCGCGCTTTAGCAATGGCAGCTTCGGCGTGCTGTATCTGGCCGACAGGATGGACACGGCGATTGCCGAGGTGCGCCATCACCAAGCGCGCTACTGGTCGAGCGTGCAGGGCCTCAATTACGACCGCTTTGTCTTCAGAGGGCTGACCTGCCGCTTCACGGATGCCGGGATGAGGGACGCTACAGGGGTACCGCTGTCGGACCCTATATATGCCCCCGACGATTACACGCACTCTCATCAATTGGGAAGCGAAGCGAAGCGAGAGGCATGCCCGGGCCTGCGTTACAACTCGGTCCGTTGTCCAGGCAACGTCTGTTGGGCGTTGATGACACCGCGGCCTGTTACATCGATCATCCAGACCGCCCATTACGAGATGATCTGGAGCGGCCAAATTATCAGCGTCAATCGAATTACAGCGCAGATAGCCGATAGGGTGCAAAACAGCCGGTAGTGGCCGGCAGAAACCGGCCAGAAGCGGACGTTTACTAGGGCTCGATTTTGAGGCTTGAACGCGTCTACGAAACCGGGAACGATTCACTGAGCAGATCGACCTACTACTCAATTTAATTTTTTGGCGAATTTTGGCATGGAAACCAAGTATCTCGACATTTATCAAGCAGCAGTTCTCCTAAACATTTCCCCCGAGCTACTTGAATACTTCACCAGAAAAACCGTTAAATCAAATGATCCTCGAATATTAAGATTCAAAAAAGATGGCGAGCTTTATAAGTTTGAAGAAAAAGAGCTTAAAGACTACGACTCATGGCTGAGAGCAAGCTGGCCCAACTCTCCCAAATCGAGCCGCCCACATCTTCCTGACGCAATCAAACAAGAAATCCGGCTTGAGGCAAACTTAGAATGCGCACTTTGCTTAAAGTCTGGCGAAGCGGGCGAAGCTGCCCATATTGAGCCAGTCAAAACTGGGAAGTGCAATCACCCACACAACCTAATATGGCTTTGCTCAAACCACCACACAAAGTTCGACAACGGATTATTTGGGCCTAAAGGCCACCCCTTTCAAGGTCTTTTACTTTTCGAGGCCTTGATGAGGCGGTCGGTGGAGACATGGGCGCGAGCCGTCGCGGCATCGACCCAGGCCTTGGGCTTTTCCACCTTGGGGCCGCGCTTACTGGTCGCCACCTGGCTGGGCTTGATCTGTCGTGCCAATGCCAACAGGCGCTGTGCCAGTGTGCTGGCCGAATCGTCGGCCCAGGCGGGCCAGTGCTCCACCGCCAGCGCGACGAGCATCCCCTCGTAACGGCTTCTGACCTGCACCGCCAGGTGGTAGGGGGACGCCTCCCAGCCCTCGGGAAGCCGTTCGCGATGTGCCTGTTCCACGCTGCGCTTGAGC